>NZ_CP034998.1:2400000-3000000 GCF_002531755.2 Rhizobium acidisoli
GACCATCATCCGATAGCCGAAGATGTTCTTGCGCGCATGCGTGCTGATCAGGTCGGAGACGATGCCGAAGGCCGGCAGCGCGACGATATAGACCTCGGGATGCCCGAAGAACCAGAACAGGTGCTGGAACAGGATCGGGCTGCCGCCGCCATGTTGCAGCTGCGTGCCCATTTCGACGATGGCCGGCATGAAAAAGCTGGTGCCGAGCACGCGGTCGAACATCATCATGACGCAGGCGACGAAGAGGGCGGGAAAGGCGAGCAGCGCCATCACGGTCGCGGTGAAGATGCCCCAGACGGTGAGCGGCATCCGCATCAGCGTCATGCCGCGTGCGCGTCCCTGCAGCACGGTCACCACATAGTTCAGGCCGCCCATGGTGAAGCCGATGATGAAGACGATCAGCGACGAAAGCATCAGCAGGATGCCCCAGTCCTTGCCGCCGGGCGTGCCGGAGAGCACGGATTGCGGCGGATAAAGCGTCCATCCGGCCCCCGTCGGGCCGCCGGGGGCGAAGAAGCCTGCGGCGAGGATCAGAACCGCGAGCAGATAGATCCAGTAGCTCAGCATGTTCGCATATGGGAATACCATGTCGCGGGCGCCGACCATCAGCGGAATGAGGTAATTGCCGAAGCCGCCGAGGAAGAGTGCCGTCAGCAGATAGATCACCATGATCATGCCGTGCATGGTGATGAACTGGTAATAGTGATCGGCATCGATGAAGGCGAAATAGCCTGGAAATGCCAGCTGAATCCGCATCAGCCAGGAAAGCACCAGCGCCACCAGGCCGATCGAGATCGCAGTGATCGAATATTGCACGGCGATGATCTTGGCATCCTGGCTGAACACATATTTGGTCCACCAGCTGTGCGGATGATAAAGCTCGACATCCTCGACTTCGGCGGAGGGGATGCTGCCGGATGGAATCTCGACCATGATCTCTCTTCCCTTTCCTCCAGCGGTCTACGACCGCTGCGGGGTCAACTGAACCGGCAAGCGGCTCCGGCGGCTGCGCCGAAGTCAGTTTGCCGGCGGCGGCTCTCCCGATGACGCCGTCAGCTGGGTGAATGTCTGCTGCTGCCCGAGCCAGGTCTGGTAGTCTGCGTCGTTGTCGACGACGACGGTACCGCGCATTTGCGGATGGCCGACGCCGCAGAGTTCGGCGCAGAGGATCTCGAAAGTCCCTGTCCGCGTCGGCGTGAGCCAGAAATAGGTGATCATGCCGGGGATCATGTCCATTTTGGCGCGGAATTCCGGCACATAGAAATCATGGAGCACATCGACGGAGCGCAGCAGGATGTGCACCGGCTTGCCGATCGGCAGATGCAGCTCGCCGCCCTCGATGATGATGTCGTCGAGGCCGCTTGCGTCGTTCTTATCGAGGCCGAGCGGGTTCTCGGGGCTGACGTCGCGCGTCTCCGCGCGGCCGAGCTTTCCGTCGGCACCCGGCAGGCGGAAGCTCCACAGCCATTGCTGGCTGACGACCTCGACCGATGCGGCATCGGCAGGCACCGTGATGAACTGGTTCCACACGATGAGGCCGGGCGCCAGCATCGCCGCGACACCGACCGCCGTTCCCCCTCCCAGCAGCAATTCCAGCCGGCGGTTCTCGGGCTCATAATGCGCCCGGTTTCCGGGCTTATGCCGGAAGCGGAAGACGCAGTAGGCCATGAACGACACCACCGCCACGAAGACGATACCGGTGATCCAGAAGGTGATGACGAGGGTACTGTCGATATAGGTCCAGTTGGACGCGATCGGCGTCCACCACCACGGGCTCAGCACATGAAACAGCACGGAGCCGACGACAATCAGGACGAGGATCAGCACGACAGCCATTTCCGCTCCTCCTCGAGCAGGTTGACCCGTGAAACCGCATTCCGCAAAAAGTCCGTCTTTATTATCGCACAGATAGAAAATATCGGCAATTACGGCAATTTAGCCATGCGCCGCCCGGCCGCGGCCCGTCATTTGGGGTATTGCCCGTCACTGCGAATATGCCCATCACTGCGAATATTGTTTGAGATAGGCGATGAGATCGGTGATCTCCTGGTCGTCCTTCACGCCGACAAAGGCCATCTTCGTGCCTTTCACCTTTGCCTTCGGATTATGGAGATAGTCGCGCAGCACGGTCTCGTCCCAGACGAGGCCGCCTTCACCGGCCGCCTTCATTGCGGCCGAATAGGCGAAATCGGGATGCGTCCCGGCCTTCCTGCCGAACAGCTTGTTCAGCGACGGACCGACCTTGTTGGTATCGGACTCGACGACATGACAGGTCGCGCATTTCTTGAAAACAGTGGCCCCAGCCGTCGCATCACCCTCCTGCGCCCCGGCATGACCGGGGAAAAGGGCAATCGCAGTTGCACCAATCAGCAGAACAACACGGTAATCCATGGCAAACCTCATCCTCCTCAAGGTCGCCGGCCACTCACACCCTCCATTATCTCTCGCGTGTGGGTGGTGGTTGTTATGGCTCGAAGCTTAATCCTTCGCGGATGCAAGTCAATCGCCTCACAGTTGGGGTCGCCTGAACGCATATGAGATCAGGTGAACCCGGCGCGGATAACGGCCACTACACCTCGATCGAAAGCGCCTCCGTCACCGCCAAATCCGCCATGGCAAGTGCTGCCTCGCGGGTCCTCGCGGCGGCGATGAAGCGGCCGTTGTGGCAGAAGCTCGCGCCCTCTATGCCGCAAACCGCCTCCAGCTCTCCATTGGCGAGACCGGCCCAGGCTGCCGGCAGATCGGCCCTGAGCTCGAAACCCTCCTCGGCCCGGCGGATGCCGGTCACGCACCAATCCTTTTCGCGCGGATGGACGACGAACAGCAGGTGATCGGCGCCTGCCTTGACGATGGCCGGACGGAACGGCATTCCCCTCGGCAGCTCCAGAACACGCCCCTGCCCCGCAGCCTCGATTGCCCGATGCACCATCGCCTCGGCCCGCAATTTTGCGGCACTCTGGGCTATCCTCGCCTCGACGAAACTGCGGGCAATGGCAAGCGCCGCGTGGAAGGCGCGATCGTCGGCCTCGGGTTCTGCTTCGTCGAAAACCGGTTTCAGCGTCTCCAGCAGCGCCGGCAAGGTCAAGCCCGCCAACGGCCCCGAGGGGCTGAGCGCGCCATTGTCGGTCAGATCGATCGGCAGCACGAAGCCCGCATCGAAAGTGCCATGCACCGCCTCGACATGCGCTTCGGGAAGGCCGGAGGCTGCGAGATAATCACGGCCGTAATGCTTCCAGATCAAGCCGAACGAGCTGTAGGGCTGGCCATCTTCGCGCGTCGGCGCGCCGCGCTGGTGGTGATCGAATATCCCCGCAGCAGGATCATAGGCACCGCCGACATCATAGATGATGCGGCCTTCGCCCGGCGTGATCCATTCCGGCGCCCGGCTGCGGACGATACGCGCCTGCGGGAAAAGCCGGGTCAGGATGACGCTCGACAGCAATTCATCGGCATGGAAGCCACCGGAATGGGTGACGAGGAAATCGGGGATCATGGGAGCTTTGCGCCTTGTCGTTCGCGGAGGGTCCGCTTGCGGGTCGGAACCAGATAGCCGTTGCCGGCGACGATCTCAACCCATGCTTGGCGCATTTCACCTCAGCGCCGCCCTGCCGCTCGCCACCCATTCGTACTCATTGAGTTTGCGAGCGACCACCGCGAAGCCGAGAACGAGTCACGGTCGATCTCCAGGATCGCCGTTGCAGCCCTCGCAAAACTGCTTATTCTCCGGCGTCGAAAATGTTCATTTGCGAAAGCGAAAGAGGCGGCGTTTGGAGATTCCTCAGCACTTTCATGTTGCCGAGACCGCGGGATGGCTGGTGAACCACCGGATGAACTCCGCCCTTCCCGGCTATCTCATGATCAGTTGCAAGACCGACACGACCGACCTTTCGGATTTGTCCGAAAAGGCGTTGGGCGAATTCGGCCCATTGCTTGCAAGAACGCAGAAGGCGCTGAAACAGGACCTGAATGCTCAGCGCGTCTATATCGGCCGATACGGGCACTCGCCCGGTTATCCGATCCATTTTCATGTCATCCCGATATATGACTGGGTGGAGGAGTTGTTCTGGAAGGACGGCCGGTATCGTCTGCTCGAGAATTTTGCAGAAGGACCGGGAGAAACCGCAACGGACGGCGCGGAACTGACGCTGTTCGTCTGGCGCGAGTTCTGTGAACGCGCAGTGCCGCCACCGGTCAGAGGGCCATCGGTCTCAGAGGTCATCACGTTATTGCGGGAGGTAATGCGGTTTCCGGCGCCTTGATTTCGTGCATGAAGTCAACCGCTTAAGGCAGCGCCGGTCCCGGCTGACTTGCAACAAGCGCACGGCCGGCCGCCGCGCCGGCATGAAGGCAGATAAGGCCGATCGCGGCCAGAGAATTGATCAGCAGGACATTCGCCACCACAGACGCCGAAAACGCTCCCTCGCCTGACGGAAGCACGGCCGTCGCGGCAAAGAGCACGCCTTCATAGGCAACGAAGCCGGCCATGAAGGCGCCAGCCGCGGCGACGCTGAGGCTGGCGGCAAGGCGAAGCACGCCGAGCGCTGCGGCCAGGGATGCGAATGCGGCAATACCGATCGCCAGACCCCAGGCATAGCTGTCCCAAGTCTGGGGATAGCCGAGCACGAGATAGCCGACCATCTGGTTGGCGAGCCAGCCCAGCAGAACCGTCGTCAGCGCCATGCGCCGGGGAAGAATGACCGCCGATACCGCCGCCAGGGCCACGAAGGGCGTGACGCAGGCAAAAACCAGGCTGAGAGCGACACTTGCACCTGAAATGATGACGACCCAGGCGACGGCGAAGCCGGGGATGACGGGGCGCAGGGGAAACTGATTTCGTTCGAGCATCTCGAAACTCCGTTCGACCGGGCGGGGCGCACGCGCGCGCCCCGAGAAATCATACGCCAGTCCATGAAAAAGGCCAGTGAGGTCATATCTCCTCCTTGAGTTCGAAAATCCCGGCCGTTCCTCAATCCATGACGTATTGGATATGATGCCGGCCATGCACGGCCGATTTTTGGACATGGGCGCGAACGCCGAAAACCCGGCCGATCATATCCTCCGTCAGCACGTGCTCCGGCGCCCCCGAGGCGACGACCTCGCCCTTCTGAAGCACCGCCAGGCTGTCGCAAAACATCGCCGCCAGGTTGAGATCGTGCAGCGCGACGATGCAGGTGATGCCTAGCTTCGAGATCAGCTGGAGAATGTCGAGCTGGTGCTGGATATCGAGATGATTGGTCGGCTCGTCGAGCAGCAGCTCGCTCGGCGTCTGAGCCAGCGAACGCGCAATATGGACACGCTGGCGCTCGCCGCCCGACAGCGTCTGCCAGAGCTGGCCCGCCCGCTCCCGCATGTCGACCCGCAACAAGGCCTCGTCGACGGCGGCATCGTCCTCCGCACCGAAGGGCGCAAGCAGCCCGCGATGCGGCGTGCGGCCGAGCCGAACCACGTCGCGCACGGTCAGCTGGGTATCGGTCGTCGACTGCTGCTCGACGAAAGCGATGCGCCGGGCAAGGGCTGCGCGCGACAGCGAAGCGATATCGTCTTCGCCCAGCCGGATGACGCCGCTGCGGACCTTGCGCAGCCGGCAGATCAGCCTCAGCAGGCTCGATTTGCCGGACCCGTTCGGCCCGAGCAGACCGAGAACCTTGCCCTTTGCCACCGTCAGGCTGACGCCGTTGACGATGACCGTGTCGCCGGCGGCGAAACTCACCGCGTCGATGGTAATGCTCATGCGCTTCTCCGCACGCGATAGAGGATGACGGCGAAGGCCGGCGCGCCGAAGAGCGCCGTGACGACGCCGATCGGCAGAACCTGCTGCGGGATGATGATGCGCGAGACGATATCGGCGCCGACCATATAGATCGCGCCGCCGAGCGCCGTTGCCGGCAGCAGCCACCGATGGCCCGGTCCGACGAGGAAGCGGGCCGCATGCGGAATGACCAGGCCGACGAAGCCGATCGAGCCGACCATGCTGACGACGCTTGCCGTCATCGCCGCCGTCAGCCCGAACAGCAGGATCTGGACGCGGCGCACGGCAATGCCGAGCGAGGCGGCCGCATCCGTGCCGAAGGCGAAAGCATCGAGCGCCCGGACATGGGCCATGCAGATGAGGAAACCGGCAAACGCGATCGGCACCGAGAGATAGACATCCGGCCAGCGCACGCCGCTGAGCGAACCCAGAAGCCAGAACAGAATGCCGCGCGCCTGCTCGGCATTCGCCGATGTCGTCACGATGTAGGAGGTCAGCGCAGTGAAGAGCTGCGAACCGGCAACGCCGCACAGGATGATGCGCTCGCCGGTTCCCCCCGCACCCGTCGCAAGGAAGCCGACCAGCAGAAAGGCAATGACCGCGCCGATGAAGGCGCCGCTGGACAGGCCGAGAACACCGTAGCCGAGGCCGAGGATCATCACGCAGACGGCTCCCGTCGAAGCGCCGGCGGAGATGCCGAGCACATAGGGTTCGGCCAGCGGATTGCGCAGCAGCGCCTGCAGGACGGCACCGCAGAGCGAGAGCGACGCGCCGGCGCTGGCTGCAACCAGCGCCCGGCTCAGACGATAATCCCAGACGATGCCCTGGTGGATGCGGCTGAGCTCGAATTGCGTTCCGAAAAGCCGGTTCGACACCGCCTCCGCCGTCGTCGCTAGCGGGATCGCGATCTCGCCGATCGAAACGGCAAGGCTGATCATCAGTCCGAGAAGGAGAAGGGCTGAAATGGTGAGCGCGGCAAGCGCCCACCATCCTTGTTGCCTGACCGACACTGCCTTCACTGCGACAGGCCGAAGGATTTGATGCCGTTCGCCAAGGTCTCGATGCCGTCGATCGTGCGGATCGTCGGGTTCATCGATTGCGCGTCCATCATCACGAAGTGCTTGTTCCTGACGGCATCGAGTTCCTTGGTCACGGGGTCGTTCTCGAGAAAATCGATCTTGACCTTCGGATCGTCGGCGGCGTAGCGGCGCCGGTCCATGGTGGCGAGCACCATGACGGCCGGGTTCGCCTGGGCGATGGTTTCCCAGCCGACCAGCGGCCATTCCTCTTCGGTCGTGAGGACATTCCTGGCGCCGATCGCCTTCAGGATATAGGCAGGCGCGCTGTTCTTGCCGGCGATGAAGGCATCGCCGTTGACTTCCTTGCTGGAGAACCAGAAGACGATAGGCAGGTTCTTGCCCGATGCGCCGGATATCGATGCGACGGCATCCGCCTCGCGCTTCTTCAACTTGGAAATCAGCGCATCGCCGCGCTCCTTCACGTCGAAGATCTCCGAGAGCTCGGCGATCTCACGGTAGACCAGCTCCATCGTGAACAGCTCCTTGCGCACACCGTCGCCGCCATCGGTGTTGACCTTGGCGACGCAATCGGCCGGCGCGAGATAGGTATTGATCCCGAGATCCTGGAACTGCTCCCGCTTGCCGACGGAGCCCTGTGCGCCGACATGCCATTCGAACTCGGCCGCCACCAGGTCGGGCTCCTGTCCGACGACGGATTCGAAGCTCGGATCATTGTCGGCGAGACGCTTTATCTTGCTGTTGGCCTCGGCATATTGCGGCAGGACCGGACCGACCCAGACGGCCGTGCCGGCGATCTTCTCGGCAAGGCCGAGCGAGAAGAGAATTTCGGTCATGCCCTGGCCGATCGAAACGATCTTCGATGGCGCTTTCTGGAACGTCACCTGCTCACCGCAATTGGTGATGGTCAAAGGATATTGGGTGGCGGCAAGGCTCGGTACCGCAAGGCCGATCAGCCCGAAGGCAAATGTCATGGTGGCGAGAATCTGGCGCATGAAAACCTCGATTGAAGGAAAAAAGCACGGTTATGCCGCACGCGCGGCCGAAGGCACGCTGACGCGCGCTAGCCGCAGGAGGTCCAATCGAGACGGATGCATGCCGAAATTCGGCGGAGGTTCAGAAGGTCAATCATGTCTGTTCCTTGTCCGGGCATCCCCGCCCGGTTGATTGGATCGTGATTGACGGCAGGTCTCCTGGCTTGCGGATATCCGTCTTTCATCCGCCTTCCCGCGATATATCGCAGTGGCGAGGCTATCAGCCCTTCAGAGATGGCCGGTCGCTGGCCACACCTGAGATGATCGACAATCCGCATACAGTTGCGGGGGCAGCCACGGTCTCGGTCCCTTCTGGGTCGTCCTCACCGTGTTCCCTATTAATCCCCTTGGAGTCATCTTCAGGGAACCGTCGCCCCCAGTTACGTCGCCGGCCCGCGCGACGTCAATGATTATTGCGGAGGATTGGGTCTGGTGGGCGAAAAATGGAGACGGACCGTCGGAGCGCTGTCGGCCGGTATAGTGCCAGCATCCTCACCCCAGGATAGGGCTCTCTTAAGCATCCTCCCGTTCCCACTGTCGTGGGCGCGGCATCCAGCAACCTCCCTCATGCTGAGGTGCGCAGCCCGAGAGGGCGAAGCCTCGAAGCACGCCGCAACGGTGCTCCTTGCTAAAAACACATCCCGCTCTGCGAATGAAGCACCCGCCTCGTCTTTCGAGGCTTCAGCCTTCGGCTTCCGCACCTCAAGATGAGGCTCTCTTGAGCGTCGACACAAGATCTCCCGTTCCCGCTGCGTGGGTGCGGCACCCTCCGACCTCCCTCATGCTGAGGCGCGCAGCCCGCAAGGGCGAAGCCTCGGAGCACGCGCCGCAGCGCTGCTCCCTGCGTTCCTACAACGCATCCAGCGGAATCTTCAGATAGCGCCGGCCGTTCTCCTCGGGCTCGGGCAGCCGCCCGCCACGGATGTTGACCTGCAGCGCGTGCAGCATCAGCTTCGGCTTCGGCAGCGTACGGTCGCGCGCCTGGCGCAGCGCCACAAAGCCGGCCTCGTCGATGCCCGATATATGCGGATTGGCGCCCCTCTGGGCGGTCACCGTGCTTTCCCAGCGGGGATGGCGACCGCCAGGCTGATAGTCGTGGCCGGAAAAGAGCCGGGTCTCCTCGGGCAGCGACAGGATGGCCTGGATCGAGTGCCAGAGGGCGCTGGCGCTGCCGCCGGGAAAATCAGTGCGCGCCGTGCCGGAATCCGGGGTGAATACGGTGTCGTGCACGAAGGCGGCGTCACCGATCACATAGGTCACCGAGGCAAGCGTATGGCCGGGCGAGAACATCACACGGGCTTCAAGCCCGCCGATCTCGAAAGTGTCGCCCTCGGCAAACAGCCGGTCCCATTGCGAGCCGTCGGTTTCGAGTGCCGGCCAGTTGTAGATTTCCTTCCAGAGCAGCTGGACCTCGGTGACATGGGCGCCGATCGCTGTCGGCGCGCCGGTCTTTCCCTTGAGATAGTGCGCGGCGGAGAAATGATCGGCATGCGGATGCGTGTCGAGGACCCACTCGACCGTCAGCCCTTCGCTGTCGATATGCGCGAGGATGGCGTCGGCATTGGTCGTTCCCGTCGCACCCGACATCTCGTCGAAATCGAGCACCGGGTCGATGATGGCGCAGCGTTTCGTGACCGGGTCTGAAACGACATATTGCACACTGCAGGTGCGGGGTTCGAAGAAGGCCTTCACGACAGCCGCCTGCCCTGCCCGCTTTTCCAGCCAGCGGCGTGCGACGGCAAGATCGAAGCCGAGGTTTTGACCGAAGGCCTCGACGTCCCCGGGTTGCATCCGCCCGTCGAGCACCTCTCCGAGCGCATAGAGCGTCAGCGCCCGGGTGCCGCTCTTGCAATGAGCGACAACCGGCCCCTTCGCTTGCATCATCGCCCTCTGGAAGGCGCGGATATCGGCCTCGGTGATCTCGGCCCCTTTCACCGGCACGAAGCTGTAGGCGAGCCCCGCGGCGGCGGCAGAAGCCTTTTCCGCCGCATCGCCCGGCTGCCCCGGCTCCTCGCCATCCGGCCGGGCATTGATGACGCCGGCAAAACCGTCTGCCGCAAAAGCAGCAAAACCGGCGGCATCGGGCTGCCCCGCCACCGATATCAGCTCATTGACCCTCACGGATGTCATCGAAGCCCCCGCGCTGCCTGCATCGGCAGTATCGCATGTATATCGGTACAATCTCACAAGTATATTGCCGAGCGCAAGAATAGTCGCTTGGCATCGTTCCCCTGCGTCTGCAACCAGCCCGCGGACTGACAATGCCGCCGGAGGCGCTGCCGCCCCTACCGGCCCGGCTCGTCACGATCAAAACGACAGCGTCGCCGCACCTTGTCTGATTTCGGCATGCATGGCGCTGGCGCCGACGATGATGACGCCGTCGAGCATGTCTTCCTGCGTATAACCGCGCGATGTGACGCAGGGCGGGCAGGCCCAGATCGTGCCGCCGCGCTGCTGGGCCGCGTGCCGGCGGCGTCTCGATGCTGCCGCGGCTGACGGAAATCATCTTCATCGAAATTCTGCGCCATCAGATCATGATGGCCGAGCCGCGCTCGGTCGGCTGGCTGGCAGCACTCGCCGACCCCTCGCTTTCGCGCTGTCTTTCTCTCATTCACGACGATCCCGGGCGCAACTGGTCGCCGGAGGATCTGGCCACCGCTACCGGCCTGTCGCGCAGCGCCCTTGCCGACCGCTTCCAGGCCATGCTCTCGACCTTACCGATCCGCTATATGAGGGATTGGCGGCTCTATCTCGCAAGCGTCGCGCTCGCCACCTCAAGCCGGCCGATCGCAGCGATCGCCGACGAAGCCGGCTACGCCACCGAAGCCGCCTTCAACCGCGCCTTCTCCCGCGCCTTCGCCACCCCACCGGCCGCCTGGCGGGCGACGGCGCGGGAATAGGGGTTAAGACATCAATTCGACGGCATTCACCTAATCGGCAAAGATTTCCCGCTGCGATGAGTTGGGGCTGAGCGGCGCCACGCAGAGTCTGGCCGTTGGTACGTCGCAGGACCTTCCGGTGACACGAGCCGCGACCTCCCTCCGCCCTCATCCTGAGGTGCCCCGAAGGGGCCTCGAAGGACGAGGGCGGCCACCGGCGTCACCTCGTAATGGATGTGGTCTTAAGCGCCGAGCCACCCGCCCCCGTCCTTCGAGGCTTCGGCCTTTGGCCTGCGCACCTCAGGATGAGGGCTGATCGGTGTGCCGTGCCGCTGGGGTAGGTTGACGCTGTGCCATGTATGCTATGCCAGTGGGCTCTAGGAGCTGTGGACACTTATCTGAGCCATAGGATTGTTGCGGCCAGAGCGATCATGGCTTTGTAGTTTCGAACGGTTTTCTCATATCGTGTGGCGATGCGTCGAAACTGCTTGAGCTTCGAGAAGCAGCATTCGACGAGATAACGCTGAGCATAGAGTTGCTTGTCGAGTGGATACTTCTTGGCACGCGAGGGGTTGTTCGGGATGACCGCTTGCGCGCCCTTGTCGGCAATGCGTTTGCGTAGCCGGTCGCTGTCGTAGGCCGTATCGGCCATGACGACCTCGGCTGGCAGGTCTTCGATCAGGAGATCGGCTTGCGGTGCATCGCCTTTCTGACCGGCGGTCAGAATGAAACGAACGGGACATCCAAGGCCACGCACGGCCATATGGATTTTGGTGCTCAAGCCGCCGCGGGAACGGCCAAGGGCCTGATCTTCAGCCCCTTTTTTGCGCCGGAGGCGTGCTGGTGGGCGCGAATAATAGTGCTGTCGACGATCAGATATTCGAAGTCGGTATCCTCCGACATCGCCTCAAAGACACGCCACCAGACACCCTTTTGGCTCCAGCGGCTGAAGCGGCGAAACACGCTGTTCCAATCACCGAACACCTCCGGCAGATCGCGCCAGGGCGAACCCGTCCGCACGATCCACAAGACCGCTTCCACAAACATGCGATTGTCACGTCCAGATGAACCGCGCGTGCGATCGTCGCCAATGATATGGCGAGACATCCGCTCCCACTGGTCATCGCGAAGAATGAGACGATCTAAAACACCCATGACTGCCTCCAAAAGACAGTCTTGAATCTGATTTGCTCACCTTTGGGAATCCCAAGAGTCCACGACTCCTAGAGCATGATGCCGAAAAGTGTGCGCGGTTTTCGGGCGACATCATGCTCTAACTCTTTAATTTAGAACAGGATTCAGATTTTAGGCCAACCGGGCCTAAAATCATCCTGTTCTAACCTGCCGATCAGCTCTCCGGTAAGTCGCGCCGCGCCCTCTCTCCGCCCTCATCCTGAGGTGCCCCGAAGGGGCCTCGAAGGACGAGGGTGGCCACCGGCGGTTGCCCCGCCCGCCCCGATCGTCGGCAGGCGATCGGCGAGTTCGGCGACGCGGCAATCGAACAGAACAGGCATGTTCACCTCGATCATCTCCAGGATCGCATCGTCGAGTTCGGCCGGCCTCTCGCAGCGAATGCCGTGTCCGCCATAGGCTTCCGCCAGTTTGACGAAATCCGGATTTCCGTGCTGCCGAACCGCTCCCTGATCGCCATTATTGAGAATGAAGATCTTGATCGGCGCGTTGTGCTGCACGGCGGCCGACATTTCCTTCATGGTCATCTGCACGGAGGCATCCCCGGCTATGTCGATGACGAGGCTGCCGGGATTGGCGATCTGCACGCCGAGCGCGGCAGGCAGCCCGTATCCCATCGTCCCCAGGCCGCCTGATATCATCCAGCGGTTCGGCTGCTCGAAGCCGTAATATTGCGCCGCCCAGATCTGATGCCGGCCGACCTCCGTCGTGATGTAGGTATCCCGCTCCTTCGTCAGTTCGTAAAGCCGCTCGATGGCATATTGCGGCATGATGACGTCCTCGCGCATCGCATAGGAAAACGATCGCCGTGCGCGCCAGCCCGCAATCATGCTCCACCACTCGGCCAATCTCGCCCGGTCCGGCGCCCGCGGCAGCGCCCGCCAAAGACGAACGAGCTCGGCAAGCACGTCGCCCGCATCGCCCCGGATGCCGATATCTGCACGCATGGCCTTGTTGAGCGAGGCAGCGTCGATATCGATCTGAATCTTCCGGGAATTCGGTGAGAAGCCATCGACGCCGGCGGCGAGCCCGCCGTCGAAGCGTGCCCCGATGCAGAGCATAAGGTCGCAGTCGTGCATTGCCATATTGGCCTCATGGGAGCCGTGAAGCCCGGCCATCTTCAGCCAGTTCGGACTGGAAGCCGGATAGGCGCCGAGCCCCATCAGCGTCGACGTGACGGGAAAGCCGGTGAGATCGACCAGCTCGCGCAGCCGATTTACCGCTTCGGGGCCGGAATTGATGACGCCGCCGCCCACGCAGATAACCGGCCTGCGTGCCGTTGCCATCAGAGCGATCGCAGCTTCGCTCTCCCTGCCGGCGCAGCGGTTGTCCGGCTGGTAGCTTAGTCTCGGGGTGACAGCCTCAGGCGGTGCATAACTGCCGCTTGCAAACAGCACGTCTTTGGGCATGTCGACCAGAACGGGTCCGGGCCGGCCTGACCCGGCGATGCGAAAGGCCTCGTGGATGACCGCCGCGAGTTCATTGACGTCGTTGACCCGCCGATTGTGTTTCGTGCAGGCCCGGGTGATGCCGACGGTATCGCATTCCTGAAACGCATCGGACCCGATCAGCGTCGTCGGCACCTGGCCGGACAGGCAGACGAGCGGCACGGAATCCATCAAGGCATCCTGAAGCGGCGTAATCGCGTTGGTAACGCCGGGTCCAGAGGTCACCAGCATGACGCCGACCTTGCCCGTCGAGCGGGCGTAGCCCTCGGCGGCATGGCCGGCTCCCTGTTCATGGCGGACCAGAATGTGTCTGATGTCTTCCTGCTGGAAAAGCTCGTCGTAGATCGGCAGCACGGCTGCGCCGGGATAGCCGAATATATGCTTGACGCCGTTGTCTCTCAGCGCTTGGAGAACGATTTCCGCGCCGGTCATCTGGGCGCGCGGGGTGTCGATGGAATGACGGGATCTCATGGTTCCGTTCCTTGATCAGTATGACGATGTGTGGAAAGTCCGACGAGGCGCGCGCCCCGGATTCAGGGCATAAAAAAAGGCCCCGTCAGGAGCCTGCTTACCGCGCATGGGTGCTTTCGCCGGATGGTTATACCATCCTGCCCATGCGCCCGATCACCACTGCCAGAACCATTGCGATCTTCATGGCGTCACAGCTAAAGCCAAATCGGGCCGCCGTCAATGCTTGCGGAGGCGGCGGCGGCCTTCCGCAATCTACAAACCGCCCGCCAGAGAACGGCGGACGGTTGCAATGTCGTGCGGCGTCCCGGCTATGCCAGGATATTCAAGTCTAGTTCTGGCCCTGCAGGCGATCCATCACCTGGAGCAGCAGGTCGGCGCAGGCCTTCATCGGTTCGTCCTCGGCGCATTTCAGATCGATCCTGGTATCGCCGTCCTCGATCCGGAAATGGGCGGCCTTGGACGGCGGGGGTGGTGGCGGGCGATGGCCACGGAAACCACGAAAGCCTCTGTCGTCACGGAAGCCCATGTCGTCTCTCGAACGATGCCACCGATCATCGGGGCGATCTCCCGGCCGCGCATCCGGCTCGCCCATCATCCGCTCGTCATCGGCGAAGCAGACGGATTCGGTGGCGGAGGAGGTGGCGGTGGCGAGGCCGGGTCGACCGCAGCGGGTGGGGTCGCGGCGGGCGGCGGGGTGGGCGGTTGTTGAGCGAAGGCGGCACCGGCGAGTGCGGCAAGAGCAAGGCCTGATAAGAGAAATCTTTGCATGGGAATTGTTCCTTTGCCGGAATTGAGAAGCACGTCTGTAAACACCGCAGCGCGGCTATGGTTCATGGCCCGTCAAGGCCTGTGATCGAAATCCTCGAATCGTCTATGCGGCGGACCTTTCGGCGGCCGCAGCGCTTCGGTTCGTCCGTCCTGGCGAACGAGGTAGCTCGCTTGCACGAAGCCGTCGTCGAAGCGTCCCTGGACGGTGACGGCTTCGTCACGGCTAACGAGAGTGCCGCCCTCGCCGGCTCGGCCGGCTTCAACAAGCGCCTTGCCGCTGTCATCCTGCAGCACGAACTTATTGCCGTAGATCTCGGCGACCTTGCCCTTGATCGTCACGAGGCTCGATGCAGGCATGGCCGAAATCGCCACCGGCGTCAGCGGCGCCATTTCCGGCGTGGGACGCATCATCTTGACAGCACCGGCGCCCCCGGCAGCCCCGATGACCAGCGCCACGGCGGCGGCGATGATGGGAAGCGCCAGCCGACGCCGGCGCTGTCCTGGCGGGACGGGCATGGCTGCGCCCTCGGTCTGCACGTTGTCATGGTCTTCATTCGGCATATATCTGCTCCTTGCATCAGTCGCTGCCGCACTCTAGCCGCCCCATCCCCTCGCCCGCCTGAACCTCTTCGTTCAGATTGAGTTAAGCTCGGCCCGATAGTTTTGGCCCGTCCCCGGAGATGCCCAGCCTTGAGGAAAGCCCTGCCCCATGCGCGTATTGCTCGTCGAAGATGACGAAGACCTCAGCGGCAGGATCGCCGCCGTGCTGCGATCGGAAAACTTCGTGGTCGATATCGCTCGCAACGGCGAGGACGCTCTCCATGCAGGCCTGACAGAACTCTTCGATGTCGCGATCCTTGACCTCGGACTGCCGAAGATCGATGGCGTCAGCGTGCTGAAGGAGTGGCGCGAGGGCAGCCGCAACCTGCCGGTTCTGGTGCTGACGGCGCGCGACGGCTGGCCGGACAAGGTCGCAAGCTTCAAGGCCGGCGCCGATGATTTCCTCGCCAAGCCCTTCAAGGTGGAAGAACTGGTGTTGCGCCTGCGCGCCCTGGTGCGCCGGGCGGCCGGCCACGCCGCCGCGCGGCTGACCTGCGGTGCGCTGGTCTTCGATGCCCAGCTCGGCACCTTCGAACTCGACGGCCTGCCGCTGAAGTTGACGGCGCTGGAATGGCGGGTGCTCTCCTGCCTGATGCTGCGCAAGGAGATAATCGTCGACCGGCGGGAGCTGACCGAGCGCGTCTATGACGGCGATGCCGAGGTCGACTCCAATTCCATCGAAGTGATCATCGCCCGGCTGCGCAAGAAGCTCGGGGGCGACCGCATCGAGACCGTGCGAGGCCGAGGCTATATGCTGACGGCGGCAGCGGCGCCATGAAGGCACCGTTGTTCAAGCCGAGATCGATCGCCGGCCGGCTGCTGATGTTCTCGGGCATCTTCGTGACGCTGGCTCTCGTTGTGGCCGCGATCGTGCTCTGGCTGGCGCTGAAGACTGTGGTGCGCGAGCAGGTCGATCAGCGTCTCGACACCCAGATCGGCGCCCTTGCCGGCGCCGTGACGCGCGACGCGGCGGGAAGGATTGCTCTCTCCGCGCCGCTCGATGCACCGCCCTTCGATCGCCCCTCCTCCGGTTGGTATTGGCAGATCGACGATGGAGAGCAACGCCTGACCTCCCGCTCCCTGATGAACGGCACGATCGATGCGCCGCCGCCACGGCAGGATCTGCGCCATATGCTGATGGGCATGCCGACATCCGGCACGGGCGGCGATCGTGGAAGAGGGCCGCTTTACCTTCGCCAAGCCGTCCGCAGCATTGACGGCATGACGCTGACGATCACCGCGACTGCGCCGATGATCGCCCTTGTCGGCCCGGCGCTACGCGCGCTCTTCTGGCTGGTTCCCTGCATGCTGCTGCTGGGGCTTGTGCTGATGGCGGGCACCCTCTGGCAAATCCGCTTTGGCTTGCGGCCACTGACATCCATGGCGGCCAATATCGACGCCATCAACCGGGGAGAACGCGCCCGCCTGCCGGAGGAAGCAAGCGCCGAGCTTGCGCCGCTGTCGTTGAAAACCAATGCACTGCTGGCCGCCAGCGACGAGCGGCTCGCGGCAACACGCATGCAGTTCGCAAACCTCGCCCATGGCCTCAAGACGCCGGTGGCGAGTCTGCTGCTGGCGCTCGACGAGCAAAACGATCCCAAGGGCGCATTGCGGGGCCTGGCCGCCCGGATCGACAACAGGATCAAGCACCACCTCGCCGCCGCCCGCCGGGTGATGGCCTCGTCGAACAATGTTGCCAGCACCGATCTGGCGGCCTCAGTCGCCGATCTGCATCGGGCGATTGGTCAGATCTACGCCGAGCGCAGCATTGCCTTCGACACCGACATCGCCGACCGCCTGTGCGTCGCCTGCGACGAAAGCGATGTCGAGGAAATGCTCGGGAACCTGATCGACAACGCCTTCAAATGGGCCACCTCGCGCGTCATCGTCCGCGCCCGCCGCGACGGCCCGACCGCCCGGATCATAATTGAAGACGACGGCCGGGGGATATCGCCGGATCGGCTAGATGCAGTGCTGCTGCCTGGTGTGCGGGAAGACGAACATGTGCCGGGTAACGGGTTTGGTCTGAGTATCGTAAGCGAGCTGGCGGGGTTGTATGGGGGGTCACTGGCGCTGGAGGCGAATGGGGCGGTGGGGTTGCGAAGTGTATTGTGTTTGCCGATGGCGGTGGGGTCGGGGCGGTAGGCGTCCAGCCGGCAGCAATTCTCATGAACCGGACGACGCCTGAGGACGGTGTTATTGTTGGCCGTCTTTCGGACCCTTTATGTAATCACAGATTGACGTGAAATAGAGAGTTTGTCCGGCATGTTCGGCTTTTGATAAGCCGAATTCGACGACGAATTTCTTGTCGCTGTAGTTAATCGCTGAAGCGAGGAACTCTCCTAAACGACCGCAATCTCCCATACCGGAACCCGTATACATCGACAGGTTTTTGCCCTTGAAGGTTCCCTTCAGCACTTTCTGGATCTCAAATTCGCCACGCGTCATCCGTATTGTTTCGCCGTCCGATCCGCCACCCGGCACCTCGACACCGTAAGTCACCAGCTTCATGCGGCCTCTTACGACCAAATCGGAACTAGCGAAGCTTTCTTTCGTGGACATCTCTTTGCAACTACAGGCGGATGCTTGCGTGTCCGACAGCGCCAGCAAAGCCGAGGCGGCAATCAAAACTGCGACACGATATGAATTCATGGAAATCCCCATCGACATCACGTATGCGAATCAATTCATAGCATGACTACAGATCGGTTTAGAATGATGGATGACCGTCTTGCACGTGGCCAGAGGTTGCCGGAAAGCCCGACAAGTGCACGCCACCATCCGTTGCGTAATTGATGACGAAATGAGATAACCGCAATCACGAAACCCAGCATCTCACGATGGCGCGTTGCTGTTTCGCAACGCGGACTAAGTCACCAACATAGGCGACCAACTCCGCGAGCATATCTGGCTGTCGATCCAGTAGGTCTCTGACCAAAGCTACAGAGTGAGTAGTTTTACGATATTCGAGCGTCTGCTCGGTCACCGTTGAGAACAAGTCCTTGAGCAAGCTCGCACCGTCGACCCGGGCAAGCCATTTCTCGTCTGTGAATGCGGGAGGATCAGCGGGAGCGCCGTAGCGCCTATTTCCTGCCGCTTCCTGCAAAGTGGCAGCTACAGTGGCTTCAATCTGCGTGACATCCAGCGCTTGCTCGCTTTTAACGGCTTCAACAATCACTCGGGCAATTGCACCGGGCTTAAGTAAATAAGATTCGAGGTTGCGACGGGGAAGAAAATGGATGCGGTCACCCGATCGCTTATTTAGTTCCGTTTTCTTTTCCTCAGTCAGGCCCTCAGTGTCGAAATTGAATGCAACTTTACTCACAACCGGGGCAGTCGCACTGCATAGCCGCTCGTAGATCTGAAAAACCTTCTCCGCCTTGACTCTTTTGTCCTGGAAGTCGCCGGTTGCAAGCAGTGCGATGAAGAGCACTGATCTGGTCTTGTCGCCCGACTGGGCAAGCAGCATAGGGAAACAGGCTTCCTCGGTCTCACCCTCTACCCAGACAATATGTTCCGCAGCAAACACATCCGTCATGGAAACGCCCAACTGCCCGGTGACCTCCCGGAGTGTCCGAAGATCCCCAAGATCTACTTCAGCAACAGTTGACTCGAAATCGTGTTTCCGAACCCAGAATACCTTAGCATCTCGTCCGGCACTGAGCACCTCGGGAGAATGGGTTGATATGATGTATTGGTGCTGGGGATAGTTTGACTGCAGTATGCGCAATAGGGCTTTGGCCGCGGCGGGATGAAGATAGCTGCTGATCTCATCGATCACCAACACAGCATCATTCATGGTCATCGCGATGTAGAGGACAGCGATCGCCTGCGCCAGGCCTGTACCACTGTCATCAAGACTGAAACTTAACTCACGAGTTCTCTGTTCGCGCGTTGCCCAGACACGGATCTCGAATGCATTATCGGCCGGGCTGACGCTTAGGTTCCCAACTGTGGGAAAGATAGAAGTCAGGTGAAACACCAACTTGGCGAAGAGTTCAGGACTATCGCCCTGCAAACCGTTGAGTTGTACCGCAAGGGTATTAGCATTTGCATCAAGGCGGCTAGGAGCGGCATACTCCATCTTTCCGGGGCTAGACCGAAGCGCCTCGAAAACAAAAACCTTATCCCTCCACGTTCGTGACAAGACATTGGGTAGGCCTGAATTCGGCGCATGTCCGCCACCGTGGGGTTGTATCAACCAGTCACCTTGATGGAATATGAAGGTATATGCATTTACTGTTCCCGAGGGAAACTTAATGAGGTCCTCAAAGTTACCGCCCGGCGAGCGGACAAGCGATTGCTCAAGGTGGCTTGCCTCCAGTTTGCCGTGAGCGAAGCGCTTAAACTCCGTTTGAGTCGTGTACAACGGCGACGCCGAGAGCCATCCAAGCCCCTCGGATTCTTGCATCTTCCGAAGCGTCCAATCCAACTCTGTGCCTGAAAACTCTATCTCTGCACTGTGCTTTGGCACGCGGAGATACTGCTTTCGCCACTCAACAGCATCACGGTGTGGAACGGCCGGCAAGTACCCGAGAAAGGATCGGAGGACGGCGCTTTTGCCGGCGTTGTTCTCACCAACAAAGATATTCATGGTTGGCGATAGTTCGATCCATGAACTATCAGAGAACGGTCCGTAGGATTCAAGTCGGAAGCGTTTAACTCGCATACAATACGGTCCCTAGATTAATAGAAATGCCGAAGTTTAGATTCATTTTTCGCTCGGATTACACCAGCATTCGACGAAGCAAGAAGCGAACGCCTCCGGCCTCTCAGAGCGGACTTCGCCAATTTTTATCCATTTCCAGCACCGCTCACGCGGATAATCTCGCCGAGAAGAACATCGAGGTCCGCGGCGAAGTCTACTTGAACCGCGGTAGGCACGTCTTCCTGTGGCCTGATCGGAGAATGGAGATGCATATCAGCGATGTTGCGAAGAGAACCCTCAAGCCGTTGCATCGAGGCTTTGAATGATTTCTGGGCTTTAGCCCCGCCATAGCTATTGGCGACCTCTGCAAACGTGCTGAAACCGAAAACTGGCGGCACATGATTTATGATTGTACGGAGAAGCATCGCAGTAGAGAGATGGCATCTATTCGATGCTGCTACGTTAATCTCACGGCAAAGTTCCCCCAAGCGGGCAAAGTCCAACGGGCCTTTCCCGATGGCCAGCAGCGCCACAATCCGAGTCGGATCAACATAAGATTTAGCAAGAGGTGGCGCCGCTGCTTGCGTCCGTCGTTTACGCTCGATTGCGCGAACAGCGGCGCGGACAATCTTCGAGGCCTCTTCTACCGAAGCATAAGAAGGCCCACCAGAAAAACCGCCAGCGCCTGCATTTACTGCATGCAACAGGTTAAGCGAATAATCGTTCGCATGACCAAGTTCCTGATCAAGTATCGACTTTGTTTCAATCGCGAGAGCTTTAAACGTCGCAGAATGACTTGTTGGAAGGATGAGACCTGACATGCTGCCACCCCCAACAAACAGCGGTAGCAGGTCTTCCATTTCATCTGCGATTCCGATGAGTTCATCGACCATCATGAAACGCTAGACTAAGACTCGAGAAGGCGGAAGTAGCCACCCACGAAGAACCGAGAATGTCCTCAAGAAAATAACTTTAGGTAGCAGCAACAACCTGTCAGTAAAGGTTATTCCACCGGACGCCGCCGTATTCCGTTGACACTGGGGGAACGGTCGACGCGGGAGTTCGGAGGTAATCATGCAAAGAGGCATCGGGCCGGACTGGGTGGCGAAGCGGACACTCTGCTTACGCTTCAGAAATTCATCGGTCGGCAGTATCGAAGCGCCCGCGTACCGATAGAGAATACGCCGTTCGGTCTTGTAGAAGTTCGAGACCTGGCCGGCGGAGCCTTCGGGCTTGGCCGTATCGGCGTTGTTCCAGAACAATCTGAGGTCGGCTTTGTCAGCGTCCGCAGTTCAGACGACATATCTGACGTTCGCGTCAGCAGGATGGGCGAACACTTCTATATTTTGAATGAAAGCATCATTGACGCGTTTCCCCAGCGATCTCGTAGGGACGGATGCACGATCCGCCTGTCGCCCCAGTGCCGACTGGACAGCCGGCGCGATCGATAGTGGCTTGCGGGAAATCGCTGCGATCACCTGTCGTTGATCGTGGGAAGGTGCGTTTCGACCTCTACGCGGCGCCGCTCATCCAGCGGCTCAATGTTCTTCTGCCAGAAAGCCTCGGCCTCCGGCGTGTCATCCTCCCAGTGGCGGATCTTGACGATATTATCATCGATCTTGGCCAGCCGTTTACCGCCCAGGCGCAGATATTCATTCGCCAGTTCTTTCGATCGGGTCGTTTGCATGTCGCGCTCCTCCATAGGGGAACTAAAAGACCGATCGTCCTTGCCGAAATAGGCCGGCTCTCCCGCGATCGGCGTCCCTGTTATCGGCGCTTCCGCGCGTCTTCCAGTTAAACAGCACGGGTGCGATCCTGGTTCCAATTCATGGGCCGAAACCGCTCCACGCGTCCAGTTCAAGGAGTGGCCGCCACGGCGCTCTCCCTCAAAGCAGCACCAAGCCCCGTCCCGATCTTGATCTCTCCCGCTGTGACGTCTTTCGCCTCGCCTCCGCCTTGTTGGGCGGCTATCCTAAGCGCCGATTCGCTATCCGCGACGAGGGCGTGGCGTGAACGAAGCATCAAAGGAGAGCGCGATGACGGACGCCAAGGGCGGCATTTCGGGACTGCGGCCGCACATTACTGTGATCGGCGTCGGTGGTGGTGGTGGCAATGCGATCAACAATATGATCGCGGAAAACCTGGCAGGCGTCGAATTCGTCGCCGCAAACACGGATGCTCAGGTGCTCGCCACCTCCAAGGCGACGCGCCGCATCCAGCTCGGCGCCAATGTGACCGAGGGTCTCGGCGCCGGTTCTCTGCCGGAGGTCGGCCATGCGGCGGCCGAGGAATCGATCGATGAGATCATGGATCACCTGGCCGGCTCGCACATGTGCTTCGTCACCGCCGGCATGGGCGGCGGAACGGGCACAGGTGCAGCACCCGTCATCGCCCGCGCAGCACGTGCGGCCGGCATCCTGACGGTCGGGGTCGTCACCAAACCCTTTACCTTCGAAGGCAACCGCCGCATGAGAATGGCGGAAATCGGCATCGAGGCGCTTCGCCAGGCAGCCGATACGGTCATCGTCATCCCCAACCAGAACCTCTTCCGCATCGCCGATGCGAAAACCACGTTCGCCGATGCCTTCATGACGGCCGACCGCGTGCTCTATGCGGGCGTTGGCTGCATCACCGATCTCATCGTCAAGGAAGGCCTGATCAACCTCGACTTTGCCGACGTGAAGTCGGTCATGCGCGGCATGGGCCGCGCCATGATGGGCACTGGCGAAGCCTCCGGTGAAAGCCGCGCGATGAAGGCGGCGGAAGCGGCAATTGCCAACCCGCTGCTCGACGATATCTCGATGAAGGGCGCCAGGGGCGTGCTGATCTCGATCTCCGGCGGTTCGGATATGACGCTGTTCGAAGTCGACGAAGCGGCAAGCCGCATTCGCGACGAGGTGCAGGAAGACGCCGACATCGTCGTCGGAGCCATCTTCGACCGCAGCCTTGACGGCAGGTTCCGCGTCTCGGTCGTGGCAACCGGCCTGGAAGGCGGCGCAATGCCCGCCTCCGCCTCTCAGCCAGCCGCAGAGCAGATCCAGACGCGCACGCTGCAGTAGTAGGGCCGCCGCTGATGACTAGACGTCGCCCGGTACAAACGAACGGGGCGACGTCATACGGTTAAGGCCCGTCAGGCGAACAATATGTCCGAGATGTTGTGCACCACGGAGATTTCGTCGGTCTGAGAGTTGGTGATGTAGATCGAATCCGCCGCCGCGTCATAGGCCACGTTGGTGATGGAGTCGTCTCCTGATATGGCGATGTTGACATCGATTGCTGTCTTGACCCCGGTTTCGAAATCGAATGCCGTGCCGATATGCTCGCTGCCGAAGGAATCGCCGAAGAAGAACGTGCCGTCGACGGCAAAGCCGTATCCCAGCCCACCGGCTGAGAAAGTCTTGGATTCGATCGGGTTCAGCGTGTCGGGATCGATTTTGGAGACCTGCCAGGTCGCATCATCGATGCGGCCGACAACGTAGATGCCGGTCGAATCCTGCATCGTATTGACGGCCGTGAATCCACCCCAGTCGAACGTACCCGCCCCATTATCGCCGATAAGGCCGGGGATCGGGTCGCCCTGCTGATCGAGCGATCCGTCTGCGGCATCCCATTTTGCGAGATAGGTCTGATCGGGGAAAGGACCTTCGCCTCTGGCCTCGTTGGTTCTTCCGATGATCTCGCCGCCGCGGACTGCAAAATAGGTTCCGCCGATGTCATATTCGCCACGGTCATATTCGCCGAGAGAGATGGCGCCGCTGGCGTTGTCGGCTTCAAATGCGGCGGCGTTGTCATAAATATACACCATGGAATCATCCGGGAAACCATGGCCGGAGCTGACGTAAAACTTGCCCGTTTGCGGATCGACCGCGACACCCTGGAGTTCGTAGTGGTCCAGGAAGGGGCGCACCACATCCGCCTGTGCCTCGACATGATTGGTGTTCAACGACTTGCCGTCCGTCACGCCGTCGACGGTCAGCGAGATCACGCCGGCGTCCGCGTGACCGGCGCCGTCGGAAACCTTGTAATATTGGAGCTTCTCCGTGACATGCTCGCCGTCGTTAAGACCCGCCTTCACGGCCGGATCGAGATTGTAGGTGAAGCTTCCGTCCGCCGAGAAATGGAAGGTGCCGAATTCACCGGCGACGTCGGTCGTCTGCCGCTCGCCGGTTCCGACGTTCGTGCCCTCGACCGAGCGCAGGAAGAGTGTGCCGGCCTCTCCGGCGTGATCATTGGCAAGCACGTTGCCGGTGATCTCACCGCCTTCGCGGAAGGAGAAGGCGTCGTCGACCGCGACCGGCGGGCTGGTAACCCCGTGAATATCAAGCGTGAAATGGCCGACATCTGTATTGCCGGCGCCATCTGAGATCTTGTAGCCGATCGTCTCGGTCAGCGTCATGCCATCGACGAAACCCGCCTTGGCGGCCTCGCTCAACGTATAGGTATAGGAGCCGTCAGCCTTGACGTGGAACGTCCCGTGCTCGCCCTCGATATCGGTGACCTGCCCATCCTTCTTGGCGAGAACCCTTTCGCCGTCGAAGAAGTTGAGAAACATATTGCCGTTGGCCGCTGATATATCGTTATCCAGCAGATTGCCTGAAATAACGTCGCTCTCGTAGACGGTGTGGGAATCATCGACCGCCACAGGTTTTGCAAACACTGTCATGGATATCTCCTTCAAGATCCACTCGCCTTGGTCGATTGGGAGAAAACAGCCATTGCAGGAGAAGGTCAAACTATTTTCTAGCTGAAGTGGCAATTTAGCGATTTACAATTTCGTCACATCAGCCGGGCCGAAGATCAAGAGAGCCTCATCCTGAGGTGTGGAAGCCGAAGGCTGAAGCCTCGAAGGACGAGGCGGGTGCGCCGGCGCTCCAAGCCCGCAAGAAGCAACGTTTCGGCGCGTGCTTCGAGGCTCCGCCCTCTCGGGCTGCGCGCCTCAGCATGAGGGGCGCTGGGGAATGCCGCGCCCGCAACAACAGCAGTCGGAGGATGGACGCCAACGCCCAAGAGAGCCTCATCCAGAGGTGCGCAGGCCGAAGGCCGGAGCCTCGAAGGACGAGGCGGGTGTGCATCGCATCAGGCCCCGCACTTAGAAGCCGACTAGCGTTCTCACCCCAACACCCGCCTGATCTTCTCGGCATCCTCCACCGTCGCCGGATTATACACCACCATGCTGAGATCCGGGCGGCCATCCACCTGAAATGCCGAATATTCGAAGGCGAGCAACCCCAGCACCGGGTGCTTGATGCGTTTGACGCCCTCGCCATGGGTGCGCACATCGTTGTCGCGCCACATGGCCAGGAATTCCGGGCTCTTGCGGCAGAGTTCGTCGACCAAGGGCTCGACCTCGGCCGCAGCACCCGCGCGGGCCGCGTCCACCCGGAAGGCTGCGACGACGAAGCGGGCGACGCTTTCCCAGTCGTACTGGGCGGCGCGGACGCGCGGATCGAGGAAGATGAAGCGCAGCACGTTGCGTTCTTCCGGCGGCAGTGCGCCGTAGTCGGTCAGCAGCACGGTTGCCGCCCGGTTCCAGGCAATCACGTCCCAGATGGCGTTGCGGATCAGCGCCGGGCTCGGGTCCAGTGCATCGAGCACACCCTGCAGCCTGGGCGTCACCCCGTCTTGCCTGCGGTAGCGCACCTCGGGCGGGCGGCCGAGGCCGATGAGGAAAAGATGCTCGCGCTCGATATCGGTCAGCATCAGCGCCCGCGAAATCCGATCGAGCACGTCGGCCGACGGCGCGCCGCCGCGCCCCTGCTCCAGCCACGTGTACCAGGTGGGGCTGATATTGGCGCGGCCTGCCACCTCCTCACGGCGCAGCCCCGGCGTGCGGCGACGCTCGCCGGCAAAGCCGAGCGCGGCCGGATCGAGCTTGGCACGGCGATCCTTGAGATAGGCGCCTAGCCGGTTTTCAGAGGTGACGAACTCGCTCATCCTGTTAATCATTATACCATGATAATATCACTACTTTACCATGATAGCAGGACGCTCGATATCTGTCTCCAGCAAAACAGGAGAGGTTGACATGCGCGTATTCGTAACCGGAGCAACCGGCTGGGTTGGCTCGGCTGTCGTCAGTGAATTGATCGCTGGCGGACACCAAGTGCTAGGATTAACCCGCTCGGAAAAAGGAGCTGAGGAATTGGCGGCCGCCGGCGCTGCGGTCCATCGCGGCACGCTCGAGGATGTGGAGAGCCTGAAGCGCGGCGCCGCCGAGGCCGATGGCGTCATCCACACGGGCTTCAACCATGATTTCTCGAAATTCGCCGAAAACTGCGCCCTCGACCGGCGCGCCATCGAGGCGCTCGGCGAAGCTCTTCAAGGCTCCAGCCGCCCCCTGCTGGTCACGGCAGGCCTCGGCCATGCGCCCGGCCGCGTCGGCACCGAGAAAGATCCGCCCATGCCCACCACAGAGACCTACCCCCGCGCCTCCGAAATCACCGCGGTATCACTTGCGGCACGCGCGGTACGCGCCTCCACCGTCCGCCTTCCGCCGTCGGTGCATGGCCACGGCGATCACGGCTTCGTGCCGATCCTGATTGATTTCGCCCGACGGACGGGTATTTCGGCCTATATCGGCGAAGGGCGGAACCGCTGGCCGGCGGTGCACCGGCTCGATGCCGCCCGCCTCTATCGGCTGGCGCTGGAGCGCGGCGCAGTCGGCGGCCCCTTCCTCGCGGTCGCCGAGGAGGGCGTGCCGTTCCGGAAGATCGCCGAGGTGATCGGGTGGCGGCTCACTGTTCCGGTGGTCTCGAAGTCGCGCGAGGAAGCGGCTGAGCATTTCGGCTGGTTCTCGATGTTTGCGGGCTTCGACGTGCCGACATCGAGCGAGCGCACCCGCACGCTCCTCAACTGGCAGCCCACCCAACCGGACCTGCTCGCCGATATCGACCACCCGGCTTATTTCGGTGGTTAAGACGCCCGCCCCCCGAGAGCCCCATCCTGAGGTGCCCCGCAAGGGCCTCGAAGGACGAGGCGGGCGCGCCATGGTAGGGATGCCGCCGATCTTGCAGAGATGACCCTGCCCTACCGCATCCGCCCCTCATTCATATCGGCGGGATCGTCCCGCAGAAAATATGGAACAGTGTCGTCCCCCATCGGTTGTCCCGAGGTCGCAACCTCAAACAGGGAGCCGAAAATGAGCAAGACCAACGTCCGTGAACTACAGAAACGCGCCGAACAGCAGGTCAAAAACACCAGCGCCGGCGGCCACCTCGGCGGCACATATTTCGGTCAGCAGCCCGACGGCAAAACTGCCTCGGACAGCAGCAACGACAGCGCCAAGGCGCGGCCGAACGACGGAAGCAATTGAGCGGCGCGTGCCGCCCGCTTGCGTGGTGGCGATATCCCCACCAACTATTGTCGGGAAGCCCCACAGTTCCCTCATTTCTGTTCTCGGGCTTTGACCCAAGGACAGAGATGAGGGTGCTGGGTGAGAGTTTTCTATAAAATCTTCTACAGGCATGCACACGCCGCAACGCCAGCGGATATCGCCAGCCGCGCATTCGCCTGGCCCGTGCTCACACCATCCCCACCCGTCATTGAACGGCAACGCCTCTGCCCTACCTTCTGCTCGCGGCCGGCCGGCCGAGGGATACGAACTGGGGGCGAAGGTGGAGGGGCGACGTGGCATCCTATTCGATCGACGATGCGATCCGGGAGCTTGCTCCGGTTCTCGGCAAGGCGCCGGCGGGTGCAGTGAGGGCCGAATGGACCGCCACCACGCTGCAGGCCGGCCATTCCTCCCGCACCGGCGGTTATGTCGATGCCAAGGGCAAGCATATCAGGCAGGATTCCACCCAACCGCTCGGCATTATCGAGGAGGTCGTCGAAAAGCTCGATGCGGCCGCGACGGAGCGGTTCAACACGGTGGTGATCCGCTGGAAAAAGCCGAGATTTCCCTTGATGCGGGCGCAGCTGACCCTCGAAACCACCTATGACCAATCGATCGTTCCGCGTGGTCCCGACGATCCGATTTACGAGGCTTCCGCCGCCGCGCGGCGCGCCTTCTGGCAGAGCCGCGGCCTAGTGCAAGAGGGTTTTGCCGTCGAGCGTGCGACGGCCAATATCTATAACCAGACGAAATGGTTCGGCCCGCACCGCCGCATCCTCGCCATCCATGCGCCGGAAATGCTGACGCTTGCCACCGACGGACTGTCGACCCCATGGGCCGGCATATCCGATCAGGAGAACGGTGTCGAATGCGAGCTTTTCATGGAATTCAACGCTGCGACAATGGATGCGGAGGAGATCGGCAATTGGGGCAACTTGCTGATCAGCATCGGCGACCTCGTGGCCGACGGGCATCGCGTCGCCCGCGATGTCGACAAGCACGGCGCCATCCTGTTCTGCCGGCTGACCGATGACTACCGCCCGATGACTCGGATCATGCTCAGCCGCGACCCCGACCGGATCGACGGCCTGCCTTTCGGCGCCGCGCCGCTGATCCGCGCGACGCCGATCGCCGAAGCCGAGATCGAAGGGCATGACCTTTCAGAAGAGTGGGGAGCCACCGCAGCGCGTGCGGCGCTGGCCAAACGCGGCATCCTCCAGCAGCCCACCTGAGGGCTCTCTTGGGCCGCCGGCGTAAAGCCCCGGCAGCCCTGGCGCAATCGCGCTATTCCTGGATATCGGGCTCGATCACCCTGGCGAGGTTTTTCAGAGACTCCTGCCAGCCGAGATAACAAGCCTCCGGCGGGATGAGGTCGGGCACGCCTGCTTGGGTGATATCAACCTCGGTACCGACCGAGACCTTTTTCAGCGTCACAGTGACTTCCATTTCGCCCGGCAGGTTCGGATCGTCGAACTTGTCGGTGTAGCGGACGCGTTCGCCGGGGACGAGCTCGCGAAATTCGCCGCCGAAGGCATGGCTGTTGCCGGTGGTGAAGTTGCGGAACGACATTCTGAACGTGCCGCCGACGACCGGCTCCAAATGATGCACGGTGCACAGAAAGCCGTTCGGCGGCAGCCACTTGGCAAGCGCATCCGCCTCGATGAAGGCGCGATAGACCTTGTCCGGGCTGGTCGCGAAGACGCGATGCAGGCGTATGGTGTTCGGCATGGTGATGATCCCTTGTGGTGGAATGAACGCGCTAAGGACGGACAAGCCTTCGCCGATCCGACACGGGATCGATCTTTTCTTCAAGAAAAATCGCTTGGCGCCGTGCAGCCGTCAGCTCGGCATGCCTTCGAACTGCGGAAGGTGGAGGGGCGTTGCCCAAGCCAGCCGCCGTTTGGTGAACATCTCGACGCCGGGCTGTATCAGCTCAGGCCGATCCAGGCTGCCAAGGGTGACGAAGACCAGACCAGGAAAGCTTTCGAGGTTGCTGCTGAACAACCGTGCACCGCAATCGGCGCAGAAGTTGCGATCGAGCCCCTTGCCGGAATCGGCGATGTAGTGAAACGCCTTGGCTTTGCCGGCAGTCAGGGTGAAATCATCCTGCGGCACGGCAAAGAAGGTGGCCGCCTCGCCGCCCGAGGCTTTCTTGCAATCCAGACAATGGCAGTCCGCGACGAAGGTCGGATCTGTGTCGAAGCCGAATTGCACCGCGCCGCAAGCACATTTTCCCGTATATTTCCTACCCATGCCGGGGTCCTTCATCCGTTTCAAGATCGGCGGCGGAGCTCGCCCCTACGCCTCAGGCCGCATCCTGCTTGCCCAGCGCATGCAGCAACAGGCGTGCGGCCTGCTTCGACGAGGCCGGGTTCTGCCCGGTAATCAGCTGATCATCCTGGACGACATGCACCGCCCAGTCTTCCGTCGTCGAAAACTTCGCCCCCTGCTCTCTCAGTACGTCTTCGAGCAGGTAGGGCACGACCTCGACAAGCTGCACGGCGGCCTCCTCGGAATTGGTAAAGCCGGTCACCGTTCGACCCTTTGCGATCGGCCCGCCGTCCGGAGCCTTGACCTTGGTCAGGATCCCCGGCGCGTGACAGACGAGCGCCAGCGGTTTTCCCGCAGCAAGCGTCTCCTCGATCAACGTGTGGGCGTTGCGGTCGTTCGTCAGATCCCAGAGCGGGCCATGGCCGCCGGGAAAGAACACGGTGTCGTAATCGGCCTGGTCGATGTCAGACAGTTTCAGCGTGTTGGCGAGCGCCGCCGTTGCCGACGGGTCGCGTTCAAACCGGCGCGTGTCGTCGGTCTGAAACGCCGGCTCGTTGCTCTTCGGATCGAGCGGAGGCTGACCTCCTTTGGGCGAAGCGAGCACGACCTCGGCCCCGGCATCACGGAAGACGAAATAAGGGGCGGCGAGCTCCTCTAGCCAGAATCCGGTCTTCTTTCCGGTATTTCCCAGCTGATCATGCGATGTGAGAACCATGAGAATTTTCATTGCTCAGTTCCTTCGGCCGGCCGGAGGACAAACTCTCCCGCGTCCGGTTTAACGGTGAAATACTGCCTGCAATCTCATGCTGAATTGGCAGAAATCATAGATCGACTGCACCCGCGATACAAGCTCTCCCTTCCGCCATTGGTATCGGCCAATCAGCTTCTGTGAGTTCTGAGGCTCCGGTGTATGAAGAGGGACGGATTGCCCGTAGGATCGATCCGATCGCGTTGGCCATTCCAGGGACCTGAAAAGTGAACAAGCCGAATTATCGGGATATCGCCCGCCATGCCGGCGTCGGGACGGCCACGGTCGAGCGGGTCCTGAACGGACGCGGGGGCGTGCGCCCGGAACTGGTCGAGAAGGTGATCATTGCCGCGCGCGCGCTGGATTATCCCCGCACGCTCCCGGACACCCATCGCGGCCTGCTGCGCATAGAGGTGTTGATGGTGCGTCCTGAAACGACCTTCTATCAGCGGCTCTCCGCGGCATTCGAGAGGATCGCGGCGACCCTCGACCCGCTGGTCATCGTGCATCGCAGTTTTACCGAAGAGATGAAGCCGGAAGAAATCGCGCGCCGCATCTTGTCGGCCGGCCTGCGGCGCGCCGGCCTGATCCTGGCGGTGCCCAACCATCCGGTGATCGGCGCGGCCGTCGAGAAGGTCAGCGCCCAAGGCTTGCCGGTGGTCCATGTCGTCACCCGCGCCTCGGAACGGACAGGCGAATTCGTCGGTATCGACAATTATGCCGCCGGCCGGACGGCAGCGCTCTTCATCAGCCGAATGGCACGCCGGACCGGTCCGGTCTTCGCGATCTGCCATCCGATCTATCAGGTGCACCGCGACCGCATCCGCGGTTTTTCGGACTATTTTCTCGAGCATCCCGGCGCCACCAGCTTCCAGTATCTGGGCTTCGGTCTCGACGAAGAGCATCTCGGCGCTGAACTCCTGTCCTCGGCCTTGCGGATCTATCCGGACCTTGCCGGCCTCTATAATGCCGGCGGCGGTAATTCGGCGCTGATCGCTGTGCTGCGGCGGCATGCGCGCGAACGCGGCATCTTCTTCGTCGGGCATGAACTCACCGATTATACGCGCAGCGCCTTGCAGGACGGTATCATGGATGTGGTCCTCGACCAGGCGCCCGAGGCGCAGGCCAGGCGATCGCTCGATCTGATCCTGCGCCGGATTGGCTTGACCGATATCAAACCGGACCAGGCACCGATCCGTTTTATTACCATCACCAAGGAAGGGCTTTGATCTAATCAGATCAAGGAAGGTTTCGGCATTCACCGGCGTCCCTGCTAATTTCCAGTCAGCAGAGAGATGCGGGGCGGAGGAGATGCCGATGGATGATCTGAAATTTGGCAAGCGCAACAAGCGCGGCGATTGGGCGCCGAACCAGCCGGCCGAAACCGCCCCGCTTTTCGCCTTTCCGCCGCGGCTGATGGCGGTCCTGAAATGGCTGCCGCATTACTTCCTTCCCTGGAACCTGATTTTCGCGGTCTCTGCGCTCGCCTATTGGGCCTGGGTCATTCCGCCCGTGGAGACGATGACATCGCTCAGCCTTGGCTGGATCGCCTGGCTCTATGCGGTGAACGCCATCGCGGTCTTCCTGTTCTACGGCGCCTTCGAACTGCATCTCTACGTGTTGAAGCGGCAGGAAAACCGGTTCAAGTACAATGGCAAGTTCCCGGCCGACCAGAAGAGCAACGCCTTCTGGTTCGAGCGCCAGAACCTCGACAATATGCTGCGCACCTTCCTGTCAGGCGTGACGATCTGGACCGCCGTCGAGGTGGGCATGCTCTGGGCCCATGCCAATGGCTACGCGCCGTGGCTGCGGTTTGCAGACAATCCATGGACGCTGGCGCTCGTCGCGCTCGTGGTGCCGATCATTCACGAGTTCCACTTTTTCTGCATACACCGGCTGATCCACACGCCTTTGCTCTACAAATGGGTGCACTCGGTCCACCACAATTCGGTGAACCCTTCCCCCTGGTCGTCGCTGTCGATGCATCCGGTCGAGCATCTGCTCTATTTCGGAACGGCGTTCTACCATCTGTTCCTACCCTCCAACCCGATCCTCATGCTCTACCAGCTGCATTATGCCGGTTTCGGGGCAATTCCCGGCCATGTCGGCTTCGACAAGGTCGAGATCGGTAAGGAGCAACTGGTCGATAGCCATGCCTATGCGCATTACCTCCACCACAAATATTTCGAGGTGAACTACGGCGACGCGCTGATCCCGCTCGATAAATGGTTCGGCACCTGGCACGACGGCACGCCCGAGGGCGAAGCGCAGATGCAGGAACGCTACCGCAGACGCAAGGAAAAACTCGCGGCCCGCAAGGCCAGCCTGGAAGTCGGGGGAGCCGCCGAATGACCTGGGTTTCAGCTGGCAAACTCGACGATATCGAACAGGAAGGCGCCATCCGCTTCGATCATGGCGGCCGCACCTATGCGATCTACCGTGGCCCGGACGACAGCGTCTACTGCACCGCCGGCCTCTGCACCCACGAGGCAATCCATCTCGCCGACGGATTGGTGATGGATTTCGAGGTGGAATGTCCAAAACATTCCGGCGCCTTCGACTATCGCACCGGCGAGGCCCTCAGGCTTCCCGCCTGCGAAAATCTGAAAACCTATCCGGCGGAAGTGATCGACGGAGAGGTTCGCGTGGCTCTGGCTTGATGCATGTCGCCCGGACCTGCGCAGCGCTTCAGGCGTTGGTTTTTATGTCCTCACGAGCGCCGGCCGCTCTTTCCACGGAGAAAACATGGACGATATCGTCATCATCGGCGCCGGCGAAGCCGGCACCCGGGCAGCCTTTGCGCTGCGTGAAGCCGGTTATTCCGGGCCCGTCACGCTGGTCGGAGCCGAGCCTCATCTGCCCTATGAACGACCTCCCCTGTCGAAGACCGTGAACGATGCGGTGCAGATGAAGCTGATCTGCGCGGCAGACGCGCTCGAAGCGGCCGGCATTGCCTATCTCAAGGGCCTGTCGGCCGCCGAGCTGGATACCGGCGCAGCAACAGTGCGCTTGAGCGACGGAAGGGTGCTGCGCTACGAAAAGCTGCTTCTGGCGACCGGCGCGCGGCCGAGGCGGCTCACTTGCCCCGGTGCAGCGCATGCATTCGACTTCCGCACCCACACTGAGGCCGAAGCGATCTTCTCCCGTGTTGCACCGGGCCGGAGCGTGGCGATCATCGGCGCCGGTCTGATCGGGATGGAACTTGCAGCGGTTCTCCGCGGAAAGGACGTCGCGGTCAACGTGATCGAAGCCGCCCCGAAACCTTTGGGCCGCGCCGTCCCTGCCCGCTTTGCCGAAAAGCTGCACGCCAGACATGTTGCGGAAGGTGTGCGCTTTCACCTCGATCGAGGCGTGACGGCGATCGGCGACGACGGCGTCACCCTGACCGATGGCAGCCTGGTGCATGCCGATCTCGTCGTCAGCGCCATCGGAGTCCTGCCCGACATCGCCTTGGCCGATGCAGCGGGACTGGCCACCGGCAACGGCATCCTGACGGACGCCTGTCTTCGCACCAGCGCGCCGAACGTCTTCGCTTCAGGCGATTGCGCGGCGGTGGCCGAGCCGGGTGGCGGACATGTTCGCTATGAAAGCTGGCGGAACGCCAGGACGCAGGCCGAAACCGCGGCGCGAAACATGGCGGGTACAGCCGAGACCTTCGCCGCCCTCCCCTGGTTCTGGTCCGACCAGTACGATCTCGGCCTCCAGGTGGCAGGACTGCCGCAGTCCTCCCATCGGACCGTCCAACGTTCGGCCGCGGAAGGCGAGCTCGAATTTTATCTCGATGACGGGCGCCTCGTGGCAGCCGCGGGCCTTGGCATGGGCAATGGCCTGGCCCGGGACATCAAGCTCGCCGAGATGCTGATTGCCGCAGGCATCAGCCCCAGTCCCGCAGAACTGGCAGACCCGGGCGTAAACCTCAAAATGCTTCTGAAGAGCGCGCGGGCCGCATGACACAGAGGTTGCTGATCTTCCAATCGCTCTGGGCCATGGAGCGCCGGCACACGGATGGGTTCGAGCGCACACTCGACCAGAACATCGCGATGATCTCCGAGGCGGGCTTCGACGGCATCAGCGCGCATTACACCAACCGGGGCGATGTCGTTGCCCTCGACGAGGCCATCCGGGGCACTGGCCTGAAGATCGAGGGTGTCTGCTTCCCGCGCTCTGTCGACGATCTGCGTCTGCCGCTGGAACTGGCCGCGGAGTTTCCGGTCAGCCACATCAACCTGCAACCCGATATCCGCCCGCGCCGCGTCGATGCCTGCCTGCCGCTTCTTGATGGCTGGATGCGGCTTGCTGAAGATGCCGGCATTCCCGTGTTCATCGAAACACATCGCGACAGGATGACCGCGGACCTGTTCTTTACGCTGGATCTGCTCGATCAGCGTCCCGACCTGCCGCTGCTGGCCGACCTGTCGCATTTCCTCGTCGGCCGCGAGTTCGCCTTTCCGGTCGATGAGGAAAACCACGCTCTGATCCGACGCATCCTGGAGAACGCCCACGCATTTCACGGCCGGATTGCCTCGCGTGAACAGGTGCAGATCGAGATCTCCTTTCCGCACCACCGGCCCTGGGTCGATCTCTTCCTCGAATGGTGGGAATATGGTTTTCGCCACTGGCGATCCCGCGCCGCCGAGGACGCCGAGCTGATCTTTACCTGCGAGCTGGGTCCCAAACCCTATGCGATCACCGGCAGAGACGGCAACGACTCGACCGACAGGTGGGCTGAGGCCCTGACGCTGCGGCAGCTTGTGCATAAGCTCTGGGCTGCCACCGCCTGACATCAGCGTCCCGATCTGCAAATCCCCTGTTGGATCAGTGCAGTGTGCCCAAAATCGTAAGCCTGTCGGCAGAGGTTTGGGATTGTTAATCAGGGGTGCCTAATGTAAATCTTGACGTGCACAAGTTGTGCGACAGTTGATTTGCTACGATATCTGGTTAGGACACTCGACTGGGAGAGGCCCGAAGATGCGGAAAATTCGTGCGGCCAGCTCGGCCCTCGGACAAACACAGACAGAAGCTTCGACTTCGATCGACCGGCTTTTGTTCTTTGACCGCGACTTCAATCCCGTCGAGAATTTGCTGGGCAATGAGCTGCCTGCATCCGTCAAACCGGCCACGTCCCTTTGGGAGCATTTTCCACAGCTGGACAAATCGGCGATTACGCTCGCTTTCCGCTCCTTGGATGACAGTGCCCAGCCGTTGCGAATATCGGGCGATCTGGGCGGGCCGGGCGCACACGGGCTGACGATCTATCGGATCGGAGAGCTGTTTGCCGTGGTTCGCTCCGATGAGCTTGTCGACGATGAGCGCGCGACCCTTCTGCACCTGGCGACCCACGATCCGCTGACGGGGCTGCCGAACCGACGCCAGTTCAGCGACGATCTTGCTGTGCTGCTGCAGGAGACCGCAGGCTCGGACGAGACCCTGTCTCTGATGCAGCTCGACCTTGACGATTTCAAGCCCGTCAACGACACACTTGGGCATCCAGCCGGTGACAAGCTTCTTCAATTTGCCGCAAGGCGTATTCAAGACTGCCTGACCAGCGATGACAGAGCCTACCGACTGGCCGGCGACGAATTCACCGTTATTTCCAGGGGCTCGGGACATCCGGCCAAAGCGCATCGGTTGGCGGAAGCTTTGGTTGCCGCATTCAAAAAGCCTTTCACGATCGATGGCATCGCGGTCTTTGTTGGCACCAGCATCGGCATATCCACAGCTCCTCCGGATGGAACCAATCCGGAGCAGCTGATGAAGGCGTCCGACCTCGCGCTTTATGCCGCCAAGCAAGACGGGCGCGGCCGGGCAAAAGCCTTCGATGCCGCAATGCTTGAGTTGCTGGAGCAACGCGAATTGCTGCGCCGCAGCCTGCGCATGGCTTTGGATCAACAGCAATTCTTCGTCGAATATCAACCCCTTGCCGAAGGCAGCCGCATCGTCGGGTTCGAAGCGTTGCTGAGATGGCACCACCCGCTACTTGGAAAAATTCCACCGGCGGCATTCATTCCGATGGCCGAGGCCGATGGAATGATGCCTGACATCGGCGCATGGGTTTTGGAGCAGGCATGCCGCGAAGCGATGAAGTGGCCTGAGAATTACATCGTCGCCGTCAATGTCTCGGCGGCGGAATTCTTGACGAGCGGCCTGACGGATCGCATATCGCAGACGCTGGACCTGGTCGGACTTCCGCCCGAGCGTCTGGAGCTTGAGATCACCGAAAGCGTGCTGCTTGAGCGCACCGTCAATAACATCGACACCCTGAATACGCTCAACGTGCTGGGGATACGGATCTCGCTGGATGATTTCGGGACCGAATATTCTTCGCTCAGCTATCTCAAGACATTCCCTTTCGACACGATCAAAATCGACAAATACTTCATCACCGATCTGGAAACCGATCCGAAAAGCCAGACGATCGTCCGCTGCGTCGTCAACCTCGCACATGGCCTCGACATGCAGGTGACGGCCGAAGGGGTCGAGACGCCGGCTCAGGCGGAATGGCTGCACAGTGTGGGCTGCGACAGGCTTCAGGGCTATCTGGTGAGCAGGCCGCTTCCGGTCGAGGCGATCGGCGAATTCATCGACCGGGCTGAAACATCGGTGAGCCACGCGCTGGTATAGCAAACGAGAGATATTTCGCCGTGCTTTTTTGAGGGCATCTGACGCTCCAGACAAACTGATGGAGGCTGTATTGGAAGAGCAAGCATCTGGCTTCGATGACCACCCATTGGCGCCGATGGTATCGCTGGAACTGAATGTTGCGACGTTCAAATCTCAGTGGCAGTTTTGCGACAGGATTACCGAATATCTCTCCGACATTCTCGGCCAAGGTCACAGCGACCCGGCTCGATATTCGAATTTTCTTTCCGTCGCGGCCAACGAACTCGTTGAACTTGCCTTCCGCTCGACCGGTGAGCCGGGAAGGATAAGTTTCAGTCTCTATCGCGGCGCGACGTCCAACCGGCTGAGAATTGCCTTTGCCCGCGACGACCGCGAAAGCACTGGCATGGGGCCAAATGAACGCCAGCCTCTCCCGGGCGCCGGGCCTGAGCTGAAGTCCGAGGGGACGATTTTGCTCAAAGATCTGGCCACCATATTCCGCGCCGCTATCCGAATTGAGCAAGACGGTGCCCACGGAATGCAGATCATCGCGGATTTCCCCGCGGCCGAGGATTTCCAATGAACCTGCTTGCCCGCCCGTTCACCGTCCATTTCGATCCGACAAATCAGGAACTGCTGCTGTCCGGCAAGATGCGGCCCGAAAGTCCAAACGAGATTGCCGATGCACTCAGGCTGGTGCGGCAAAGTTTGGAAAAATACAGCGGCGTCGTTTACCTGAACGTCAAACGTCTGACGCACATCAACATGACGGCCTTTACAGCTCTTTCCGATATTCTGACGGCGCACTGCCGGACCAGGCCGGAACGGAAGATCGTCATCATTACGTCAAGCGTGGTGGCCTGGTCGACCTCATTGTTCCAGACCTTGGCGACATCACAGCCAAACCTTTCGGTAGAAGTCTATGATTCGGCGTTTTATCCGGGCCAGACCTTTGTCGAGGATGAGAGCTTCATTCCCATCCTGCGCACCCAGACGAAAATGACATGGAGGCACGAACGCGAGCTGCTGCCGCGCCACGGCCTGCGCAACGGTCTTGTCATGGCGGATATCTGTTGCGGAATTGGTGATTTCGCCGCTTTGGTTCAACGGGAATTCAAACCCGAACGGCTGGTGGCGCTCGATCATTCCGTACGCAGCCTCGACTATGCCCGCAGGGTCGCCGCCGACTTCGATCTGCAGGGGATCGAGTATACCTATGGCGACGCCTCTCAGATGCTGCTTCGGGACAATCAGTTCGACTTTGTGACCTGCCGGCATTCGCTGCAGATTTTCAACCGCCCCGAGATGCTGCTGCGCGAGCTTTACCGCATCTGCAAGCCCGGCGGCCGTGTCTACATCACCAACGAGAAAAATTCGCATTGCCTGGGCGAGCCGCATGCCGAAACGATCAAATGGACGTACGAGGAAGTCGCCAAGCTGTTCAGGCACTTCGACATGGATGTCGAGATGGGGCCGAAAAGCCGGCATCTCCTTGCCGATGCGGGCTTCGATGCCATCAAGGTCGATTGCTTTATGGTGACGAACCTCGACGGGGATCCTCAGGACTTCGCCGACATCATCGAAGCCTGGGAAAATGTCTATGCCGGTGAGATGGCGGTCCGGCGCGGCGACTCGGTGGATTTTATCCGCAGGTTCCGGCAAGGGTTCAAGGATCACGTCTTTGCCGCCCTTCACCCCAAAGGTTATGCAGGCTGGCCGATCTGGGCGGCTTCCGGGCGAAAGCCACAATGATGGAGGGGCGATCACTGAAAAGACCGGCAGGAATAGGCTTTCGGGCAAAGTTCATCCTGGTCGTCGGCGGAGCCGTCCTCTTCGACCTGCTGGTCAGCGGCGGGCTGGCGCTTTGGAACGTTCAGAGGCTGTCGCGCGACGCAACGCTCGAGGTCGGCCAGGGTCTCGAAGCGGCAAGCCAGGAGTACATCCGCACCTATGCGGATTCGACCGCGTCACAGGTGAGTTTGCTGCTGCGGCAGGTTCATAGCGACGTCAGTACGCTCGCCGGCGTGCTGCAGGCGCAGATCGACGATCCCGCGCGCAATTCGGACGTCGGCGCGGCAATCTCCCGCACATCTCCCGGCAGCGTCAGCCTTTCCTACGATCCGCAGGGGAAGTGGTCTCAGAACGCGCCGGGCTCGGTCTCGGTCGTCAGCGTCTGGGGTTACCTGCTTGGACAAGACCGGCAGCCAAGGCCGGACGTCGAGAGCGATATCCGCACGAGCGCGGTTCTGGATCTTGTTGCGCCGAGCCTGCTGCAGCACGGTGCTTCGAAGCTGCAGATGTATTACATCGGCTCGAAAGAACGGCCGATCTTCAGAACGGCGCCCTATACCGACCAGGCCCAGACCTTCGACCGCCTTTATCCCGGCCATAACGAGGCCAATTTCTGGGACTTCTTTTTCCCCGGACTTTACGAATCCTGGCAGGGCTGGGCTAAGGATATGAAGACGCGGCCGGTCGCCGACGACATCACCCAGACAGCGCCTTATACGGACGCCATTACCGGCAAGCTGATCGTCAGTTTCTTTCATCCCCTATGGACAGCCGACAGGCAGGATGTGGCCGGAACGGCCGGTGCCGACATCACACTCGATCAGCTGGCGCAGACGGTTGAAAATGTCAAAGTCGCCCAATCCGGCTTCGGCTTTCTCGCCATGTCCGACGGCAATGTCGTCGCGATCAACAGCACCGGCGAAAAAACCCTCGGCCTGCGGTCCGCAAGCGGTGCGAGCGGAACCGGCGTGACCGGCCTGGAGCGCTCCCTGAAGGGAAGCTCCCAGCCGGCGATCGCCAAACTGGCCCTCGACCGCGAACAGGGCATCCAACACTTGCTGTTGCAGCAGGACGGCAACGAGGTCCCCTATATCGCTATCGTGAAGAAACTGCCTGCGACCAATCTCTGGGTCAGTGGCCCGGTTCGGCAAGAGGCGATGCTGCTTGGGGTGGTCGTGCCCGAGCGCGAAATCGATGCCTCGCTCTATGCGGCCCAGGCCAAGATTTCCGAAGCGACGAACCGGATCGTCCTCTACCAAATTCTGGCGATCCTGATGTCGCTGCTGATCGTGACGATCGCGGTCTTTGCGGCCTCGAAACGAATAACCAGCGGGATCAGCGCCTTGGCAGGTGCTGCCAAACGCATTCAGGCGAAGGATTATTCGGTCAGGGTGGCCATATCGAGCAAGGATGAAGTCGGCGAGGCCGGTGAAGCCTTCAATCGCATGGCCGAAGAGATCAGTTATCACACCGAAAATCTCGAGCAGCTCGTCGAAGAGCGCACCGCTCAAATCGAAGATGCAAAGGAAGAGATTTCGACGCTGAACGCACAGCTGCAGCGAGAAAACAGACGTCTTGGAACGGAGCTCGCCGTCGCCGAAAGAATCCAGCTGATGGTGCTTCCGCTGGATCAGGAGCTCGAGGACTTTCAGGCGCTCGAGATCGCCGCCTATATGAGACCTGCGGAAGAAGTCGGCGGCGATTATTACGACGTCTTGAAGAATGGCAGCCGGCTGAAGATCGGCATCGGCGACGTCACCGGACACGGCCTGGAAAGCGGCGTGTTGATGCTGATGGTTCAGTCCGTCGCCCGCGCCCTGCAGGAAGCCGGAAACACCGATGCCGTGGAGTTTCTGACACATCTGAACAGCGCCCTGTTTAAAAATATCGTCAGGACGAAAATCGATAAGCACCTCACTTTGGCGTTTCTTGACTACGACGGAAAAGAGATGATCCTGTCGGGGCAACACGAGGAAGTTGTCGTCGTCAGGGCGAATGGTGAGGTGGAACGTATAGACACCATGGATCTGGGCATACCGATCGGGCTGGAGGCCGATATCTCCGCCTTCATCAAAACCCGTGAAATCGCGTTCGAAAAGGGGGATCTCATACTCTTGCATACGGATGGCGTCACGGAAGCCGAAAACGACGCCGGAGAGTTGTTCGGCATGGACCGGCTGTGCTGCGAAGCCGTTCGCCTGAGGAATCTGAGCGCTGAGAAAGTCGTTTCCGAAATCGTGGCGACACTCATGCTCTTTATCGGATCGCAGAAGATCTACGACGACATCACGCTTCTCGCAGTACGGCATAGGTGAGACATGGCGCCAACGGTATTCGGCATCGAATCTCTGACTGACATAAGCCTGGATTCGGGCACGCGCCTCACCTTGACCGATGGACCGCTTCAGCTTGGATGGAAGCACTCGGGCATGACGGCCGACTTCATCGCCGAGGTCATGGCGCTACCCTTTTCACGTTCGAAAAAAGACTACATGCAGGCGCATCATGACATCGGCTACCTCAGCAACGAGTTGATCGAAAACGCCGTCAAGTTTCGACTGCCGGGTGAGATTCTCATTGAGGCCGGCATATCCGAGGGGAGCTTTTTGATACGGGTGAAGAACACCATCGACGGCGCGACAGCCTCGCGCTTTCAGCAGCTGCTGCATCGCCTGCAATCGAAGGATCCCGGCGAACTTCTTCTTGAGCAAATCGAAACCAACGCCATATCGTCTGCAAGCGGTTCCGGCTTGGGCTTGCTGACGCTTTTAAGTGATTACGACGCAAAAATGGCATGGGCATTCGAAGAGAATAATGATGAGCATATTATCCTGACGACGACTGCAGCCGTGGCAATGCCGCCCTCCTCCAATCCGTGAGCGAAGAATGGAAATCAGCGACGAAAACTTCCGTGTATGGGCGGAACAGAACGAAGTCTATTTCGACGGCGTCTTCCGGCTGGCCGGACCGGACGCCTATGCACCGATCTATTCCTTGATTTCAGGCCTGCTCCACGACGGGCACAAACAGGTGACGTTCAATCTGACCGGTCTCGAGTTCCTCAATTCCTCCGGCATCAATCTCCTGGCCAAGTTGACCATCGAAGCCAGAAAGATGGGCGACCTGCTGCTCATCGTCAAAGGCACGCACCAATATCCCTGGCAAGCCAAATCCCTGCCGAACCTCAAGAAGCTGCATCCGCTTCTTGATTTGCGCTTGGCGTGAGTTGGGGGCGAAGAACCTTCTCTCCCTCAGCCGCGGCGTGTCTGCGTCTCAAGGCGCTACCTCTCTGCCCTCATTCCTGTGCTCGTCACAGGAATCCAGTGCGCCCAAGTCCTTGGGCGCGAGAGACTTTTCCATTGCGATTTGATTCATTCACGGCGCGGACGCGCCGTGGCTGGATTCCTGTGACGAGCACAGGAATGAGGGATGAGAGGTAGTGCACCGCATATTGCGACCGGCCTGCGGTCATGCCCCACCAAAACGATCCGTCCGCGTCGCCCCCAGGTTCGCCGCGTCACAGATGCTCATCAGGCACTCACCTCTCCTCCTTACCAGTCCTCGGGCTTCGACCCGAGGGATGTCACAGGAATCAGCCGCGGCGTGTCTGCGTCTCAAGGCACCTAACTCTCTGCTTTGTGCCGGGGAGTTTGGCTGAAAAGCCAACCCCACTCTCCGTCTTCCTCGGCCTTGAGCCGAGGATCCATGCCACGAGTGCCGGTGGGTGCGGTGTGGATGCTCGGCTCAAGGCCGAGCATGACGGAGGGCGGGGTGAGCACAAAGAGCTATTCACGGCGCAGAGCCTGCCGTGGAATGCGATCCACCAACCGAACCAAACAATACCGGCACCTCGGTCGTACTGACTTCATGAGGATGTTTCATCGGGCCGGCACACCTCTCCACCCTCATCAAGTCAGCTTAGCCGGCGTTTCCTCTAAGACCATAGCCGTGGCCCGGCACCAGACCTCAGTCCGATGTGCAGAATGCGATCGCGGTTTAATCTTTAACAACTGCTTACGTCGTGAAACTGCACGGCGCCTATTGATCTGATCCGGAGGAAAACGATGCGGATAGCAACCTTAGCGTCTCTGGCTGTGCTCTCGCTGGCTCTTGCCGCAGGCCCAGTCACGATTGCCGGTATCGATATGGCCGCGCTGGCGAAGGACGGCGGAAATGGTGGTGGCAATGGCGGCGGCAACGGTGGTGGTAACGGCGGCGGCAATGGTGGCGGTCATGGAAACAGCGGCAGCCATGGCAGCGACAACCAGGGCAGAGGTTCAGCCAATAGCGGCTCCAAATCGACAGGCTTGAAAGGCAAATCTTCCGAAGCGGAAGACAAGTCGAAGTCGGCAAAAACAGATAGGGTCACAAAAGAGAAAAACCTTTCGGCGCAGCTTGCGGGCCTGAACTCCTTGAAGCGGAATTACAGGGCGTTGATGCATACCTCGGACCCACGCATGACGGCCATCTCGGCCTATGCCGTGGCTTATGCCCAGTATGAAATCGACAACGGAATCGAGCCCACAGCCACCGATCCTCTGCTTGGGGACGCGGCGCTGGAGGACGCATTGGCTTCCGCAACGAAATCCGGTCAGGTGAGCCCGGCGGTCCTGGCTGAAGCGAAGACCATTCTGGGCGTGGGCGATGCGAACGGTAAGATCGATCAAATCCGCACCTCGCTGGAAAACGCCGCGCCGGCGACGTCAGACGAATAGCCACCAGTGGGTTGCGTGAGGTGCGCAGCTAATCGGTTATGTTGCGCGCCAGACTATGAGAGCATTTCCGTCTTTGTTTAAGTAACGGAATGCTCTCTTTTTTTGAGCAATTTCGGCCGCCCCGGCCTTTCTCGTCAGCCTTTACGCACGGGCGAGCTCAGCTTTCAAATCGGCAAACATCTCTTTTACACAGTCGACAAGCGACTTGCGCCCCTGCTCTTCCGCCCAGCTGTCGATCGCAAGCCGCAGCACGCCGGCGGACATCATCGCCACCACGCGCAGCGCCTTGCGGCGCGCCTGGTGTGGCCAGATTTCGCACAGCGCTTCAAAAGTCACCTGCTCCATCTGCAGGTATTTGGTCTGGTTGCTTGCGCGCAGCTGCTCATTGGAGCGAAGAATCCGATCGATGACGATGGCTTGTTCTGTGTCGAAATTCGCCAGAAGTTTCAGGTGGGCGTTGCAGACCATATCGAGCGGCGACTGATCTTTCGGCTGTGCCAGAACGGCGGCGCGAAAGGCCTCCGGCAGGCCTTTTTGCCAGGCGGCCAGAATCTCCTCTTTCGAGTCGAAATAGTAGAAGAATGTCCGCCGCGAAATGCCGGCCGCCTCGGCGATCGCATCCAGCGTCGTCGCCTCGTAGCCGTCGGAGGCAAATAGCCTGAGCGCAGAATCGCTAATGCGCTGAAGGGTTTCACGCCGCTTCTTCTCGCGCCAGCCTTGCTGTTTCGGTCGATCCTGTTCCATTGCCGCAGCGATAGCAGAAATCGCATCTCTTGTAAAATTGCACTCAGTGTAATATTTACCTTCGCAGTGAACGGACGTGAGGATGATATGAAAAGAGTGCAATATGACCGCCATGGCGGCCCGGAAAAAATGTATTTCGGCGACTATGATTTGCCGCCGGCCGGCGATGGCGAGGTCAGGGTGTCGGTCAGCGCGGCGGCAATCAACCCGCTCGACTGGAAACTCCGGCAGGGCGCCATGAGGCTCTTCACCGGCAGACGCTTTCCGAAAGGCATGGGCACGGATTTTGCCGGCATTGTCGAGGCGGTCGGCGGCGGCGTGGTCGATTTCAGGGTCGGCGACGAAGTCTTCGGCACGATGGACTTCAAGAGATCCGGCGCCTTCGCCGAAGCGGTGCTGGTAGAGGCCGCTCATCTGGCGAGGAAGCCACCGCAATTGTCTTTCGCTGAAGCGGCCTCGCTTCCCATTGCCGCGATGACGGCATGGGTGGCGATCATCGACAGAGCCAAGGCCCGTCCCGGCGCCCGCATCTTCATCAATGGTTGCAGCGGCGCGGTCGGCGCCCTCGCCGTCCAGCTGGCGGTCTCCCGCGGCGCGCATGTCGCCGGTGCCTGCGGGCCGGCATCGAGAGAGAGTGCAAGAGCCGCCGGCGTCGCCCCGCTCTTTCACTATTCCGACAGCCAGGCCTATACGCGGCAGGGCACTTACGACGCCGTCTTCGACACGCTCGGCACGCTCGACGTCGGTCACGGCTTTGCGATGCTCAATCCCGGGGGCGTCTTCGTCGACATCAATCCGACCCCGGCAAGGCTGCTGCGAGGCGTGCTGTCACGACGCTACAAGCTCGCCTTCGCTACGATGGGCATCAAGCATCTGCCTGCGATCGCGGAACTCGCCGGCAACGGCACATTGCGGCCGGCGATCGGCCTGCAAGCGCCCTTCACCGATGCGCTCGCAGCCATCGCCGATACCGAAACTGGGCGGCGCACCTCCGGCAAGACCGTGCTCGCATTCTGACAATCGCCGCCGGCTGGCGATTTAGGCCGCACCCTCCGACTGGGCAGCCGGATGTCTGTGCTGTCTGGGATTCCCGGGAGGCGTGAGGCATGGCCTCCCCTGCCTGCCAAGTCAGTTCGCCCGGGTCATTGTTTGGTTTCGCTGGTGGATGGCGTTCCTGATGCTGGCGCCTGCGCTGGGAATGGCTTTTGCCCGCCCCCATGCTCCGTCATGCTCGGCCTTGAGCCGAGCACCCACACCGCACCCATCAACAGCAGTGGCATGGATGCTCGGCTCAAGGCCGAGCATGACGGAGAGTGGCGTTAGCTTTCCCGCCGTACCCGCCGCCCGCGCGCGGTGATCCCCTCCAGGACGGGTTCAAGCCGCCTTCTCAACCACGGGCTCGCCCATCGCTTGCGGCTTGCCGAGCAGATACCCCTGCGCCTCGTCGCACTGCTCTTCCAAGAGCGTGTCGAGTTGCGCCTGGGTTTCCACGCCTTCTGCCAGCACCGGCACTTCGAGGCTGCGGCCAAGGGCCAGGATGGCGCGGACGATTGCTTTTGACTGCGGGCTGGTTTCGACCTCGGCCATGAAGCTCTTGTCGAGCTTGATCTTGTCGAAGGGGAAGGAGCGCAGCGTCTCCAGCGACGAATAGCCGGTGCCGAAGTCGTCGATGGCGATCGAAACGCCGAGCGCCTTGATCTGCCGCATTGTCCGCAAGGCCTTGTCCTTGTCGACGATGATCGAGCTTTCGGTGATCTCGATTTCGAGACGCCGCGGGTTCAGGCCGGTTTCCAGAAGGATCTCTGATATGACGGCCGCCATATCGGCGTGGCCGAGCTGGATCGGCGACAGGTTGACGGCGATCTTGTGGCTGTTGTTCCAGCTCGCCGCCTCGCGGCAGGCTTCCCTGAGCACCCATTCGCCGATCGGCAGGATGGCGCCGCATTCCTCGGCAAGGCCGATGAAATCCATCGGCGGGATGTTGCCGCGTTCATGATGCCGCCAGCGCAGCAGAACCTCGTAGCCGGTGATCTCGCCCGTCCGCACCGATTTCTGCACCTGATAGTGCAGATGCAGCTGGCTGCGGTCGATCGAGGCCCAGAGGTCCTTGGCGAGCGAGCGGCGGCGGCGCGCATGCTCGTCCATTGCAGCCTCGTAGAAGCAGACCTTCTGCAGCAAGGATTGTTTGGCGCGGTACATGGCAAGGTCGGCATTGGCGAGAAGGCCGTCGACGCCTGCGGCATCGCTCGGATAGACCGCTACGCCGAGGCTGGCGCCCGTCTTGATCTCGAAGCCATCGATCGTGACCGTCCCGGTCAGCGCGCTTTCCAGCCGCGCGATGAAATCGTGGAGCGCGCTCAGCTCATCGAAGCGCTTGGTCGCGGCGAACTCGTCTCCGCCGAACCGGGCGATGAACTCACCCTCCTGCCGCGCTTCGTCGAGACGCCGCGCCAGCTCGACAAGCACCTTGTCGCCGGTGCCGTGCCCGTGCTGGTCGTTGATCTCCTTGAACTTGTCGAGATCGATGCCGATGACGGCGACGTTGCCCCTCACCCGGTCGGCGATCATCATTTCCTCCGAGACGCTCTCGCCGAACTGCAGCCGGTTCGGCAGGCCCGTCAGCCCGTCATGCTTGGCAAGGAAAGCGACCTGCTCCTCGGATTTCAGGCGATCGGTGATGTCTTCGAAGGTGACGACCCAGCCGCCATTGGGCAGCATGTTGACATTCTGCTGGATGGATATGCCGCTCGGATATTTGTGAACCGCGCTGCCGGCGCCTGATCTGATCAGCGCCATGTTCCTGGTATAATGCGCCTCGGCCCGCGCGGCCGCCTCGCCGGGATCCTCCGTATTGGCGGCATAGCCGATGTCGACGATCTCACGGTAGCCCATGCCGGGACGCACCGATCCCTCGGGGAATTTGAAGATTTCCAGATAGCGTTTGTTGCAAAGCAACAGGCGCTCGTCCTTGTCGAACATGCAAATGCCCTGCCCGATATTTTCGAGCGCGACGTCGAGGTTGCGGGTGACCTCATCGATCCGGTCGGCATCCGCCTTCTGCTTGCTGTTGTCCTTGGTGATCTTGGCATAGCCGATCAGTTCGCCGGCCTCGTCATAGATCGGGTCGATGACGACATGGGCCCAGAAGGAGGAGCCGTCCTTGCGATAACGCCACCCCTGAGCCTCGAACTTGCCTTCGCTGCGGGCGGTCTGAAGTGCCCGCTGCGGCAGCCCCTTCCGGCGATCCTCCTCCGAATAGAACAGCGAGAAATCCTTGCCGACGATCTCGTCGGCGCTATAGCCCTTGGCGCGCTCGGCGCCGGCATTCCAGTTGCTGACCTTGCCATCCGGATCGAGCATATAGATCGCGTAGTCGGTCACCCCCTGCACCAGGAGCTTGAAGTTGCGCTCGGCCCCGGCCGTCTTTGCCTGCGAGCGCACGGCGAAGATGGCGGCAGCAAAACCCGCCGCCAGCAGCGAAAAGGTGACGGCGGCGATCGTCACCGCCATCAGCGCCGGCGAAAGAAGCATGGCGGGGTTGAGCGCCGTGATCCCGGGAATGACCGTTATCCCGGCCATTGCGGTGAAATGCAGGGCGACGACGCCAAGCGTCAGGAGAACCGTCGGCGCCAGCTTACCCAAAGTCGACCGGCCGCTCCGGCCGGCAAATCGAAAGGCAGCGACCGAAAACGCCACGCCGAGAACCACCGAGGCCGTCACGAAGCCCGTATCCCACGAGATTTCACCGGGGAATTCGATCGCCAACATGCCGGCGAAATGCATAGACCAGATACCGACGCCGAAGAGCACGCCCGCCAGGACGTTCGCCACCCATCTGTCATAGGCGATCTTGGCGGCAACCGCCGCCGTTGTCGCCACGATCGCGACCAGCAGCGAGACCAGCGTCAATCCGGCATGATAGCCGACGACGACACCGGGATCGTAGGCCAGCATGGCGATGAAATGCGTGGCCCAGATGCCGAAACCGCCCGCCGCCCCCGCTGTCACCAGCCACACCCACCGAACCGCACCATCGGACAAGGTCGCCCGATGCAGCAGAACGAGCGCGCAATGGCTGGCGAGAAAGCAGATCAGACCCGCAAGCCCGACCAGCGTGAGATCATGCTGCTCGGTAACGCACGTCAGAACGGTAAACATGGAAAAGGCCCTCGATTTCAGAGGGCACGCTAATCAGCGGTCGCTTAAGGAAGGTTGAAATGAATGGGGCGGCCGGGTGGGAAATGGGGTTGTTCGGGTGGGTTGTTCGGTGGGTTGTGGGATTAGGGTTTATGGTGGGTGTTTGGGTATGGTGAATGGAGTTGTTTGGTGGTCAGTCGGAAGGTAATCCGAGATGCGCTTTGCCAATCGTCGCTACCTCTGGCCCGCCATCGAGTCCACGCGTGCCGATGCTTTACTCAGCGACACCCAGTTTGGTTTTTGATTCACGCATGGTTGCGTTTGAGCTAGAATTACACCTGTAGATTCGGGGTTTAAGGGGACGAACGTGAACACACGAAAGGGCGAGCCTCAGGAACGAGCGGGCAGCATGGCGGTTTGGTGCGTGGCTAACGGTGACGTGTCGAACACCAAAATGGAGACGCATTTCAATTTTTGGCGGATAGCAGGCGATAGAGATTTCAAGGGCCGTCCAGAAAGTCCACCCAGAGATTTTCTGGAGATTGGTCTGTTACTCAAAAACCCGTCGCCGGTTCAACGAATCAACATATATTTGCCTGCTAATGTGGAGCGACAAGCAATTCAAGATGCGGGCGTCCAGTTAGCGCATACTTCGGTAGCGCAGGGTATCTTCAATGAAAAGCTTCAATGCGTAACGACACCTGCTCCCGCACGAATTGAACTCAAAAACGGCGAGACTCTGTTTTGTCGGGTTCACAAGTTCATCGAGGAAAGCGGCAATCTCGATAGTTCCCATCTTTCATTAGAGAAATTCTCTGATGGCACTTTACTGTCCGTTGAGAAAGCGGCCATTGAATCCGTCAGTCATGAGATAAGGCCCGACGAGCAAATTTATTTTCGACTGAGAGTTTATCTGCCAAGCGGAAAATCCAGCCCATTCATCCATGTGATAACGCCGCTTGACCGAAGATTTCAGAGCGGCTTCGAAGAAATCGAATATATTGATTTTCGGTTCAACGAACTTCGCACCTTGCCGCCGCAGGTAGAGAATAAAATCCGAGCTGAAGAGACCCATGGAAAGGTCAATATTAGCCTGGTTGCGTTCCTCACGGCATTTCCGGTGCACTCGGAATTGTCCGCTAGCAGTATCCAATGGCATAAGAACCGGCTTCTTGAACACGATCCGTGGAACGATTATGTGCCGAGCGGCATTCCGGGCGGAATGGTAGTTTACCATTGGAAGAAGGAGGCCAAAGACGGAAACGGGGTTGCGGACTTCTCATCATTTGTGAAACTTCACACACGCAGAAGCGATCGCAGGATCTTGCTGAGTTATTTAGTCGTCGCATTTCTGTTCGGATTGCTCGGCAATCTGGCTGCTTCCGGTATAAGTTCATGGTTTTCGGGTGAAAGTACGGCGAAGGCTGATCAAATCAAGAATACCACTCTCCTAAACAACAACTAAGGGACATTGCGGAAATGGTCGTCACTGAAGATAGAGCCGCGCCGATTTCGTCGCCGCTTACTGCTCAGCCCACGCCAAGCTTCCCACTTGTCAATCGCGAGCTGGAGACGTTGCGATTTATTCGTGGATTGTCGGAAGACTATCCCGACATCCAGAATTGGTATATCAGCAAAGTTGTACCAGGCCTTCGATTGGGAACGAGGTTTCTACTTCCCGTACATCGCAATGGGGAGTTAGTTGCTGTTGGGATCGCCAAGAACGATGGCCTTGAGCGAAAGATTTGCACTGTCCGTGTAGCACCACATCATGCCGGAAGGGGGCTCGGATTGAGAGTGTTCGACGGATTGCTGAAATGGCTAGACGACGACCAACCCGGCCTTACGGTCAGCGGTACCAAACTTCCCGCATTTGAGCGGATATTTGATTGGTACGGCTTTAAGTTTACGGGTGTTGAGAATGACGTTTATGTACGGGGCAGGCAGGAGTTCGGATATAATGACGCTATTTTCGCGAATAATAGCTTCAGTAACAAAATTTTAGAGCCCATTTATGATAAACCTTCCATCGCTCTAGCGAAATCAACTCGCTGATCGGCATCAACTATATATAGCGGGCACTCCAACGACTTTGAATACTCTTTGACGGCCTGCAATGCAACGGCCTGCAACCTTGTAATTTCGTCCGAGATACTATTTCCCCTGTCTCCCCTAGAAGTGCGCCGCCGCGATATAACCTCGGCGGCCGCTTCGACAAAAATCAGGCCGTTCGGCTCCATAGCCGCTATGATATCGACAGGGATAACAAAGTCTTTCCCGTCGGCGATTAGAAGGCTATGGGCGTCGAGGAGCATGAGTTTTGCTGAGGTGACGGTTCGACAAGCACGAACCGAATCTATAAGTAGGATTTGGCCACCCATGACGTCGTCAATCGAACGCGTACCGGCAGTATCGCGGTGAAGACGCAATAGATTGCTTGCTGAAAAATGAACGACGCCCTCGCGTGACTGCGCGTACTCGGCACATGTCGTAGTTTTCCCGACCCCGGAAATTCCAAAAACAATAATGAGTTTGGTGCCAAGCATTACCAGAAATCTAATTGTTCACATCGTCCGATTTTCTGTCTGTCTTCTTTCATATACATGTAAGACTGCGGAGGCGTGAAATTGTCGAGCACTTCTTTGGGATCGACATATTCTTCATACTCTCGAACTTCGCCGATTTTTAGTGCGTACGCTACCTTTCTGTCTGAGAAATACTGATCGAAAAAATCTTTCGTAATTCCGGAGCCGGATCGCGTCTTCTCCCATATCTCGTCAGGAGCATCCATCAATATTGTATCGATATCAAATTCGCCAACTATCTTGCCTACGGGCATAGTGCAATAAACCACGACAGTCGTTACATCCTTTCGAGCGAATACCTTTCTCCGAAACTCAAACGTTTTCACGCCTTTGAATATATTTTCAACGTGCTCCGGATTAATCGACAACAATACCTTCATGAACTTTCCCCAATTCGATAATCTTCTGAAATTGAGCCTCACTTAGAGGCTTCAAGTCCCAGCGCGGTTGTTCTGGAACATCAGCCAGTTCCATCAGATTGCCGCGCGTGATCCGCTTATTAAAGGCAACATTGTATGTCATCTTGACAGTATAGAGCCTGCCCCAAGACACGTACATGTCTCTTAACTCATCCTCAGTGAAGACGCTGTGCGGCTTGGTGTACTCAAGGAAGTCATCGATGGAAGCGAAATCTTTGCGGCGATGGGTTTCCTCCACAACGCAGATAGAGGTCGCAACCGAGCGATAATAAGCCGGGCCTTTGTCGTCCGACGTTCTGTACATTATGACCGCGTCACCCTTGTTCATCCGGGTGAGCGGCAACTTCGCGACATAAATTTTATGTATCGTATTCGTATATGAAACGTCCTGGACGATCTCCTTGGGCTCATTGTTCAGAATCGAGTCCGGAAGGAACCGGGAATGAAATTCGGGATATACGGCTAAGAGCCAGCGGTTTCGCTGCGAAAGCCTCATAAACGGATAGGACTTCAACATATCATGCGAATGTTGGGTCAGGGAGCGAGACAGGACCAATTCTACGCCATTTTTTGTCGTCTTGGTGGCGGTGTTCTCGAATCCATATCTCTTGAATAGCTCTATCAGGCTTTTGTGAACGTCGAAAACGGTAACGTAGATTCCGGTGGCACCGACATCCAATGCCGTGTCGAATATCTTCTTAATGACTCGCTCACCAAGCTTCGTCCCTTTGCCTTCAATTTTCAGCGTTCCTACTTTCAGCCAGTGACCGTCGGGCAAGTTGGGCTCTACGTCTGTCACTGCCCCATGCTCAGATTTTAAATAAATCATGCCACTAAGATGGTTATGCTCGTCCACCACAACATAAACGTCTTCTTCCGCCTTGCCGTTGAACCAAGTCGGAAATTCATCGTAGCCCCCCTTCAGACTATCGAAAAATGGATCATCAAGTGAAAGCTCTTTGAACTTTGTCAATAGTAGCGTTCGTGCCATGTCGAATCCCCCGCAAACCCCTCTCCTGCCGCAACCATGATTAATCGCGAGTCTATCGATCCAGCCTATAGCTGCATTAACTTGCACGACGCTTGTCCACTGAATATTGTCTCGTTCAGAGTGCATTCTTCTCATAAAGAAACGGGGCTATAAAACGAAAGGCATTGGAGCCGTACTCCGGCGCTTAGTCCAAGCGATGTATTCAGCTTCAAGTGAAGCATTTGAAATCCATCTTCTCTATGCACGAATTGCCTTCGGGAAATGTTGATTCCCATGGTTGCCGGCACGACGACTTTCCGGAATAGCGGCAACGGACAGCGCTACTGGCCGCCGCCGGCCTGGGACTCAGCCTTCACGCCCCCTCACCGCCCATGCCCTGGTATCGTGATCGGGATGCTGGTTGTTGCTCTGCTGGATCGCCGCGGCCCAGTCGGCGCCGTTGGTTTCGGTCGCACCGGTATTTTCCATGCCGGTGATTGTATCGAACCATGCCACCATGTTTTCGGTGCAGGTATTTGCATGCGGCGGGAAGGCGTTCGGATCGTCAAGCGAACCGATCATCAGGTTGGTGCGGCCGTTTTCGAGGTGGTGGAAAAACAATGGCGTGCCGCAATTGGCGCAGAAGCCGCGCTCGACAAGCTCCGAGCTCTTCCAGATGCCAGGCTTGCCGCGTGTCCAGGTGAGCGCATCATCGGGCGCGGCGACCAGCGCGGCAAAGATGTTTCCTGAGGCTTTCTGGCACATGCGGCAATGGCAGAGATGCGAATTGTCGAACATCGCGGTTGCGTGGTAGCGCACGGCACCACACTGGCAGCCGCCGCTGAGCCGCATCTCGATGCGTTTCATGTTTCTCCTCCTTCACCAGGTGGTTTGGGCTTAATCTCTTTTAGGTTGTCGTTTTTTGATCGTCCAGCCTGGCCGGAGATTGCAGTTCGGCGAATGCAAGAAGCAGCGTTGAAGCGTGTCCTTCGAGGCTCCGCCCTATGGGCTGCGCACCTCAGGATGAGGGAGGTTGGAGGGTGCCGCGCCATCATCGCAGGCATCAGAGGGTGCCGCGCCAGCGCCCAAGAGAGCCTCATCGCGAGGCGCGGAAGCCGGAGGCTGGAGCCTCGAAGGACGAGGCGGGTGCTCGGCGGCAGAGGGATGCAAGATGCAACGTTGGAGCATGTCCTTCGAGGCTTCGCCCTCACGGGCTGCGCGCCTCAGGATGAGGGAGGTTGGAGGGTGCCGCGCCCAATCAGGCGGTTGGAATAGCGTGGTTTGGTCTCGCCTGCTGTTACACCATCGCTCGCGCAGCCTCCGAGAGAGCCTCATCCTGAGGTGCCCCGCAGGGGCCTCGAAGGACGAGGCGGGTGTGACGGGGTCAGAGATTTCTCTCTCGAAGCGCGTCGACGATGACGGAGAAGGCCGGGAGGTTCTGCCGACGGCTGGGGTAATAGAGGTAATAGCCGGCGAATTTGGGGGTCCAGTCTTCGAGGAAGAGTTGGAGACGCCCGTCCGCGATATGCGTTTCGACATAGCTTTCCGGAACAAAGGCGATGCCGTGGCCTTGGAGGGCAGCGTGGACCATTTCGCGATCGGTGTTGAAGGTGAACTGGCCCTCCACCCTCACCCGGACCTCCTCGTCGTTCTTTTCGAACTCCCAGGCGTACAGTCCGCCCACCCGGTCGAGACGCCTGTTGATGCAGTTATGATGCATCAGCTCCTGCGGTGTCGTCGGCACCGGTCTTGTCTTGAAATAGTCGGGGGACGCGACGGCCACCAGCCGCCAGTCCGGGCCGATCCGCACCGCGACCATGTCCTTCTCCAGGCTCTCGCCGAGACGCACGCCGGCATCGAAGCCATCTTCGACGATGTTGCGGAAGCTGTTGTCGACGCTGAGTTCCAGCCTGATATCCGGATATTCCCCGAGGACGGGGGCGAGCTTCGGCCAGACCACGCTTTCCATCGCGTGGTTCGAAAGGGTGATCTTGACGGTGCCGGCGGGTTTGTCGCGATAGGCCATCAATGCCGCGATATCCGCCTCGATTTCGGAAATGCGCGGTGCAAGCGATTGCCGGAGACGCTCGCCGGCCTCCGTCGTCGCCACGCTCCGCGTCGTGCGGGTGAGAAGCCGCAGCCCCATGCGCGCTTCGAGTTCCTTGACGGCGTAGCTCAGCGTCGATTGCGCGACCCCGAGTTTCGCCGCGGCCCTGGTGAAGCTGCGCTCCTCCGCCACTGCCAGGAATAGCAGCAGCTCATTGAAATTCTCGCGGGCCACGGGGGATATCTCCAGTCATTCCGATCCGGTGCCATTAATAGCTGATTTCGATAAGTCCATGCAAATTACAACGACTAATCCGAGTTATCGAATGGTGCTATCCATCTCCCAAAGAATGAGACGGGCATTCCGCCCGGACAGGAGATGATTATGCTCGGCACCGTCCTTCGCGCCCCCGGCGATATCCGCTGCGAGGAAGTCGCGGAACCGAAAATCCAGAAACCCACCGACGCGATCATCAAGCTGTCGGCATCCTGTGTCTGCGGCTCCGACCTCTGGCCCTATCGCGGCCTTCAACCGATAAATGCCCCGCAGCACATGGGCCACGAATATTGCGGTGTCGTCGTCGAGGTCGGCAGCGAGGTAAGGACTGTCCGCCCCGGCCAGTTCGTCGTCGGCTCGTTCTGCCTCTCCGACAACACCTGCCCGCATTGCCGCTATGGCTTCCAGTCGTCCTGCGAGCATCGCGAATTCATGTCGGGCGCGCAGGCGCCCTATGCCCGGATCGCGCTTGCCGACGGCACGCTTGTGGCGACCGACACCATGCCATCCGACGACCTGATCCCCAGCCTGCTCGCGGCTTCTGATGTTCTCGGCACCGGCTGGTATGCGGCCGACGCCGCGCGGGTCACGCCGGGATGCACGGCGGTCGTGGTCGGCGACGGCGCGGTCGGCCTGATGGGCGTGCTCGCGGCCAAGCAGCTTGGCGCCGGCCGCATCATCGCCATGAGCCGCCATAAGCAGCGCCAGGACCTCGCACTCGAATATGGCGCGACCGATATCGTCACCGAGCGCGGCGACGAGGGTGTGGCCAGGATCAGGGAATTGACGGGTGGCGTCGGTGCGGACTCGGTGCTGGAATGCGTCGGCACCGAGGAGTCGATGATGCAGGCGATCAATGCCTGCCGCCCCGGCGGCTCGATCGGCTATGTCGGCGTTCCCCATGGCGTCAGTCTCGACGGACAGATGCTGTTCTTCGCACAGAAGAACCTGTTGGGCGGCCCTGCCCCGGTTCGCCGCTTCCTGCCGCACCTGATCGATCTCATCCTGTCGCGCAAGATCAACCCCGGAAAGGTCTTCGATCTCGAAGTGCCGCTCGCCGATGTCGCCCAAGGCTACAAGGCGATGGACGAGCGCTCGGCGATCAAGACGCTGCTGCGGATGTGACGTCCGGATTTCGGATCACACCGAGGACCCCGAAAACTTAGCCGTCCGAGATTTCGAAATCGACGACGCCGGCATGGCTTGTCGGCGCGACTCTGGCCGCCGGAACGGCGACGCGCAGCTGTCGCCCGGCGCCATGAACGCCCGCCTTGAAGGGACAGCCCGATGGACATCAACTACGACATGAGAATTGAAGCCAAGACGACGCCGTGGAGTGCGGTCATCTGCATGATGCTGACCTCCTTCGTGCTCGTCGCGTCGGAATTCATGCCGGTGAGCCTGCTGACCCCGATCGCCGACGAACTGGCGAGCACCGTAGGCCAGGCAGGTCAGGCGATCTCGATCTCGGGTTTCTTCGCCGTCATCACCGCCTTGTTTAGCAATGTGCTGTTTGCGCGCTTCGACCGGCGCCTGGTGATCCTCTGCTATACCGTCGTGCTCGTGGTCTCGGGTCTGGCGGTCACCTTTGCCCCCAATTACCTCATATTCATGGTCGGCCGCGCGCTCATCGGCGTGTCGATCGGCGGCTACTGGTCCTTGGCAACGGCGATCATCGCCCGCATCGCCTCCGGTCCCGACGTGCCCAAGGCGCTGGCCATGCTGCAAGGCGGCAGTGCGCTCGCCGCAGTGATCGCCGCCCCGCTTGGAAGTTTCCTCGGCAGCCTTGTCGGATGGCGCGGCGCCTTCTTCATCGTCGTGCCGATCGGCATTGTCGCGTTCATCTGGCAAGCTATCGCCTTGCCCCGAATGCCGGGCGGCCAAAGCGGATCGCTCGGCAGGACCTTCCGCCTGATGGGCAACCGCACCTTCGCCCTCGGCATGACGGCGATGATCCTGTTCTTCATGGGGCAGTTCGCGCTGTCGACCTATCTCAGGCCGTTTCTCGAAGACATCACCCATCTCGGCGTCAACGCGCTCTCGCTGGTGCTGCTCGGGATCGGCCTTGCCGGCCTCGCCGGAACCTCGCTGATACCCTCCGTGCTGCGCGCGCATATGGCCCACGTGCTCATCGGGTTTCCGGCGGTTCTGGTGACCGTGGCCCTGGCGCTCGTCGGCCTCGGTCCCGTGGCCTTCGCGACAGCCGGCCTGCTGCTTTTCTGGGGCTTGCTGACGACGCCGGTGCCGGCGGCATGGACGACTTGGATGACGCGGACGGTCCCGCACCATCTGGAGGAAGCCGGCGCCTGGTTTGTCGCACTCATTCAGTTTGCGATCACTTCAGGGGCATTCGCCGGCGGCCTGCTGTTCGATCATGTCGGCTGGTGGAGCCCGTTCGTGTTGAGTGCGGTGACTATGCTGGGTTCGGCGGTGACTGCGGTTGGCGTGACGCGGGCATCCAAGAGAGCCTCATCCTGAGGTGCCCCGTAAGGGCCTCGAAGGACGAGGCTGGCGCTCGGCGTCAGATGGGTGCAAGGAGCCGCGTTGCGGCGTGCTTCGAGGCTCCGCCCTCTCGGGCTGCGCACCTCAGCATGAGGGGCTTTGGAGGATGCCGCGCGGTAATCGCGGGCGCAGGAGGATGCGCACAACCTAAGCGAGAGCTTGCGCGATCCGCCGGGGCTTGACTAGATCTCCCCAATTTCACCCAAGCACTGTAGTAGCGGACTTGGATGAGAGGAATCTAGGATGTCGATCTTGCTAAGAAATCTGTCGCTGCTGGTTGGAATAACATTGGCGGTACCAGCCTTTGGCAATTGCTTAACCGCCAATGAGACCAAACAGGGCGTGCTGCTGACCAGAGAGGCGCCTTTCTATTCCGTATTCTACAAGCCGGACGGCCCGGGTCTCACCGAACAACGGCTGATGCAGCGCGACGGTTCGCTGCAGCCGGTGTCGGCTGCATATTTACACCCCTTGCTCGTCGAAAAGAGAGTGAGTGCCAGCGGAACGCATGAGCTGAAATACGCGAATGCGATTGCGTTGGACGATCTACCGCAGAAGAAGAACTGGCAATCCGACACCACGCTTTTCATCAATGGCAAAAAATCCGTTTCGGGCACGACTTTTATTAGGTTCGACGGCTGGGGAGAGGAAACGATTGCATCTTGTTCCTACAAAGTCTGGGCCATCAACAGCCGTCTGAAACTGACGGAATTGCCTCCGATTATTTTCGAACAATATTATTCCCCGAGCTTCATCTCGTTCTTCGTTCGGTAAGGCTAGGCCCCTCCAACCAACCGTTGAGCGAGGTTCGATTTGATCGGCTCCAAATCGGCTGGGGCAACTAGGGGACATTGTCCACTCGGAGGTGGAGATCGCCTGGACATTACCTCTTACGGCTTGTTGACTCACCCGCAGTTGAACAATAACTTGCTAATTTGGTCGTTGGGCTTGTCCTCACATGACGGATCAATTTCTTCAGCGTCGTCTCGCTGCCATCGTCGTTGCCGATGTGGTGGGATATTCACGCCTGATGGAGGCTGATGAAGTCGCAACGCTTGAGAACCTCAGGGAACTCCGTTCTGGCGTTATCGAGCCGGCTGTGATGCGCCACAACGGTCGCATCTTCAAGGTCGTGGGTGACGGCTTCCTTATCGAATTCGGCAGCGCGGTGGACGCAGTCGAAGCAGCGCTGGAAATGCAACGGGCCACCAAGACTGTCGAGGCTCCCGGAGATCGACGCCTACTTTTACGTGTAGGCGTCAATCTGGGAGATGTCATTGACGATGGTTCAGACGTCCTCGGCGACGGGGTCAATGTCGCGGCGCGCCTGGAGACGCAGGCCGCGCCGGGAGGTATCTGCATTTCAGCCGGCGTTCACGACGAGATCGTCGGCAAGATCGGCGACCGGTTCTTCGACGCAGGCGAGCGCTACCTGAAGAACCTGACTCGCCCCGTCCACGTGTGGCATTGGCCGGATGCGCTGGAAAGCATATTGCCGCTTCCCGACGGCCCCTCGATCGCTGTATTGCCGTTCACGAACATGAGTGGGAATGAAGCCGACGCGCCTTTCGTCGACGGCCTGACTGAAGACCTGATCACCGACCTTTCCCGTACGGCCGGCCTGTTCGTCATCGCGCGCAATTCCGTCTACGGTTACAAGGGCAAGCCGGTCAACGTAAAGCTGGTCGCCCAGGAACTCGGCGTCCGCTACGTCCTGGAGGGCAGCGCCAGACGCGCAATGGGCCGTGTCCGCATCAACGCCCAACTGGTCGACACGGCTGACGGCGGGCACTTGTGGGCCGAGAGGTTCGACAGGACGCTGGAAGATGTTTTCGAATTGCAGGATGAAGTCAACGCCAAGATTGTCGAAGCCCTCGTCGGCCGGCTGACCATCCCGACGCCGCGCAATCGGCCGAAGAACTTTGAGGCGTACGACCTGTGTGTGCGCGCCCGCCTGCTGACGGAAGTGTCGCCGCAAACCGAGCGCGAGGCCTATATGCTGCTCCAGCGCGCGGTCAAGCTCGAGCCATCCTATGCCGAGGCGCTCGGTCTGCTCGCCTATAACCGTTGGCTGGCCTGGACTCATTTCGGCGAGCCCGAAGATCCCAACCGTGAGATGGCGACGACATCAGCGCAAAAGGCAGTCGAGCTGGATCCAAACGATGCCGGCTGCCGTTACGTTCTGGGGACCATTCTGGCCTACGAGCGGCGATGGGAGGAATCGGAGGCCGCCTTCGCCAAGGCCCTGGAGCTGGACCCCAACCACGCCGACACCTGGGCCGCCATGTCTGATATCTCAGTGCTGGACGGCAGGGTTGCCGACGGACTGGCGCAGATCGAGAAAGCTCTGCGGCTCAATCCCCGTCCAGCCTGCTGGTATCTTTGTCATCTTGGGCAGGCGCAATACGCCGCGCGTGACTATGAGGCGGCAGCCGCTACACTCCGCAGGGAAGACACGTATCGTACCAACTCACGGAAATTCCTGGCGGCTACGCTTGCGCAGTCGGGCCAGCATGAGGAGGCGCGGCGAGAAGCAGAATTGTTCCTGATCGCCCACCCGCATTTCACGATCGGCCATTGGCTCAGCTCCCAGCCGCTGCGCGATGCATCTGTACGAGACCACTTTGTCGACGGCTTCCGAAAGGCCGGCCTGCCGGAGATGTGAATGTGTACAGCGCCCAGAGAGGCTCCTGGAGGTGCGCCCCGCAGGGGCCTCGAAGGACGAGGCGGGTGCGCCGCTGCCTCACCCCTCCAACTCCACAATCGCGCAGCCATAACCCTCAAGCTGCAGCCTGCCCGTTACCGGCTTCTCCCCATCCAGCAGGTCCCGCCCGGCCGGCACGCCGCCGATCGTCGCGGGCTGGTCGGTGTAGTTCTGCACGAAGAGCAGCCGCCGCTCGTCGTTCATCCGCATCGTCACCTCCACACCCTCGGGCAGTCCGCCGACCAGCGGTTCGATATCGGCCTGGGGGAAGAGGCGTTCGGTCAGCGCCTCGGTCAACTCAGGCGTGAGATAGGTGCCGAGATAGACCACCTGGCCCTTGCCGACCTTGCGGGCGGTTGCCATCGCCTGTCCCTCGGCATAGCGGTTCGACCAGGCGGCGATCACCTCGACGTCGCTGTCGACCGTCAGGTTTTCATAGAAGTGGCCGGCGGTGATTTCGCGGTTGCCGAGTTTGAAGCGGCGCTGGCGGCGCTGGGATTCGGCCGGCTTGTTCGGCGGGATGACGAGACCGCCGGAGCGCTCCATCACATCGAACAGGCCGTTGGCGCCGGGAGCGGTCAGACGGCCGAAATCTTCGACGCGCACGCCGGTCAGTTTTGACAGCGCGGTGCCCGGCGCGGTCTCGCGGATGACGTGGTTGTCTTCGTCGCGCGTGCCGGTGCGGGCGCCGATGACGACGGTGCCGCCCGAGGCTGCGAAGGCTTCGAGCTTTTCCGTCCATTCGTCCTTCCACATCACCCAATGGGGGACATAGAAGAGCTTCAGCCTGGAGAGATCGTCTTCGGGATGGATGAAGCCGCAGGCGATGCCGCGATCATAGCAATATTGATGCAGCAGGATCGCATCGTCCTGTGGGCTCGGCAGGCCGATCGGATAGGTCTTGTGGGCTTCCTGATTGTCGAAATCGGAGCCGGCGATGCCGACATCCATGCGCACATAGGTGCCGAGGATCTTCGGCTGCAGCGCGATCATCTCGGTCGCGAAGCGCTTGGCCTCCTCATAACGGTGGCGGCCGATATCGTCATGGTCGATGATGCCCATCCAATAGATCTCGGCGCCGAAATGGGCCGGGCGCCAGCGGAAGAACATCAAGCCATCGGCCCCGTGGGCGACGGAGGAGAGCGCCATGCGGCGCAGCTCGCCCGGCTCCGGCGTCAGCGTGCAGAAGCCCGGCTGGCTGCCGAAACCCGATTGCTGCTCGGGCACGATGTAATTGCCGGAAAAGCCGCGGCAGATATCGAGGTGCAGCGCCTGCACCTTGGCGTGGTTGCCGAGCCGCTGGAACTCGTCATAGAGCATCGGATAGATGTCGTAGCCGACGAAATCGAGATCCTTGCTGAACTGGCCGCGGAAATCGATATCCCGGAGGCCGCCGAGATTGTGGAAGACGAACCAGGCGGGTTTGACGGCTCTGAGGATTTCGACCTGGTCGTGCTGGAAGCGCGCGGTGGAGAAGGCGAGGAAGCGGTGATAATCCTGCAGATGGCCGGGGCTCGGGAAGGTCGGGCCGAACTCGATCGGCAGCACCACCTGATCGAAGCCGTCATAGGCCGTCGCCCAGAAATCGCCGCCCCAGGCGCGGTTGAGCTTGGCAATCTCGCCGTATTTATCGGCGAGGAAGGCTTGGAATTCGCTGAGCGTTGCCTGGGAAAAGCTCTCCGGCATGCTGGTGTTCAGCTCGTTGTCGGTCTGCCATCCCACAACATGCGGATTGTCGCGATAGTGCTCGGCCATCGCCTGGGTGATGCGCCGGCTGTGCTCGCGAAACACCGGGCTTGCCGTATCGCAATGCTGGCGCGAGCCGTGGCTCATCGGCCGGCCCTTGCCGTCGACCCTTAAGATTTCAGGATGTGCTGCGGTCAGCCAGCGCGGCGGGGTGGCCGTCGGCGTGCATAGGATCGTATCGATGCCGTAGCGCCCGAGCATTGCGATGGCCCGGTCGAACAGGTCGAAATCGAAAGTGCCGCGCTTCGGCTCGAGAATATGCCAGGCGAATTCGGCCATGCGCACCACGTTGAAGCCGGCCTTCGCCATGCGCTCGGCGTCGCGCTCCCAATAGCTTTCATCGACATGCTCGGGATAATGCGGGGCGCCGACGAGGAAACGGTCGGTCTTGACGGGGTTCCATACGGAGAGGGTCTTGTCGGACACGGGGATGGTCTTTCCTATTTGTCGAGAATGGTCTTGCGGGCGCTGATCGTGCGGCCGCCTTCGGATGAAAAGAGATAGAGCTCGCTGGCATCGAGCTTCAGCGCCACCTTCTGCTCGGCGGCAAAGGGCGCGACGTAGCTGAGCTGCACGGTGATATTGCCGGTGCCGCTCTCCGAGGCGATGGTGCGCATGTTGCCGGCATCGACATAGAGGATGGTTTCGCGGCCGAGATGCTCGACCAGCCGCACCTCGCCTTCGATCGCCCCGCCCTGGCTGGCATCGGCGACGATCGATATCGTCTCCGGACGAATACCGAGCGTCAGGCCGGCGCCTTTTCCAAGCGCCGTCGGCTGCGCCAGCTCCACCGTTACCGGCACGAGGCCGGGCGCCGAGACGGTGATATTGCGGCCCGACACGTCGTCGACGGTCACCCCGAGGAAATTCATGCGCGGCGCGCCGAGGAAGCCGGCGACGAAAAGATTGTCGGGGTTGCGGTAAAGCTCCAGCGGCGAGCCGACCTGCTCGATGATCCCCTGGTTCAGCACGACGATGCGGCTTGCCATGGTCATGGCCTCCACCTGGTCGTGGGTGACATAGACCATGGTGGCGCCGAGTTCGGCATGCAGGCTGCTCAATTCGACCCGCATCTGGGTGCGGAGCGCCGCATCGAGGTTCGACAGCGGCTCGTCGAATAGGAAGACCTCGGGCGAGCGGGTGATCGCCCGGCCGATCGCCACGCGCTGCCGCTGGCCGCCGGATAGTTGCTTCGGGCGCTTGTCGAGCTGGTCGGTGATCCTCAAGATCTTGGCGGCGCGTGCGACGGCCGCCTCGATCTCGGCCTTCGGGCGCTTGGCCATGCGCAGGCCGAAGCCCATATTCTCCGCCACCGTCATATGCGGATAAAGCGCGTAGGACTGGAAGACCATGGCGATGCCGCGATCACCCGGCTCCTCGCTGCTGACGTCGCGGCCGTTGATCAGGATCTGGCCGGAGGAAATCTCCTCCAGGCCGGCGATCGATTTCAAAAGCGTGGATTTGCCGCAGCCCGACGGCCCGACCATGACGATGAACTCGCCTTGCGCCACGGAAAGATCGATGCCGCGCAGCGCATGATAGGCGCCGTAATTCTTGTTGATCTCACGGAGTTCGAGACTGGTCATGTCCTGGCCCTCTCTTGTTGAAATGGAAAACGCGGCACTCATCCCTTCACCGCCCCCATGGTCAGGCCGGCGATGAAGTGGCGCTGCATCAGGAAGAACATGATGACCGGCGGCACGGCGACGACGATGGTGCCTGATGAAATCAGGTTCCAGGCCGAGACCCATTCGCCGCGCAGATTGGCAAGGCCGGCGGTGACCGGCTTGACGCTGTCGCTGACGGTCAGCACCACCGCCCAGAAATAGTCGTTCCAGATGAAGGTGAAGATCAGGATGGCAAGGGCTGCCAGCGCCGGCCGCACCAGCGGGATCGCCACATGGATGAGCGTCTGGAAGGGCGACGCCCCTTCGGCGCGGGCCGCCTGGAACAATTCGTCCGGCAGGGCGGCGATGAAATTGCGCATGAACAGCGTCGCGAACCCGGTCTGGAAGGCGACATGGAAGATGATCAGCGCCGCCGTGGTGTCGATCAGGTCGAGACGCACCATCAGGTCGCGCACCGGGATCATCATGATCTGGTGCGGCAGGAAATTGCCGCCGACGAAGAGCGCGAAGATCAGCATATTGCCGGGAAAGCGATAGCGCGACAGCACGTAGCCGGCGAGCGTCGAGAGCGCCAGCACGCCGATCACCGAGGGAATGGTGATGATCAGGCTGTTGAGGAAGTAACGCGCCATCGGCGTCTGGGTGAACACCGCTGTGTAGTTGTCGATGACGCCGATGCCGGTCGGCCAGCCCCACAGATTGCCGCCCATGACATCCTCGGTCGAGCGGAAGGAGGTGAGGACGATCGCAAACAGCGGGCAGAGCCAGAGCAGCAGCACGATGACGACGGCAAGCACATAAACACGGCGCTGCCAGACGGCGGCCTCCGGAATGGGACGAGGATACATCAGCCTCCCCTCTCTTCGCTGCGGATGATGTGACTGAGATACCAGGCGATGAAGACGGCCATGATCACGAACAGCACCGAGGCGATCGCCGCGCCGTAGCCGAAGCGGTAGGAGAAGATCGACTGCTCGTACATCTGGTAGGCAAGCACCGAGGACGAGCCGAACGGCCCGCCCGAGGTCATCACCGACACCATGTCGAAGGAGCGGAGCGCGCCGACGACGGTGACGGCAATGGCGATGAAGGTGACCTGGGTCAGCTGCGGCAGCACGATGTGGCGCAGCATGTTCCAGCCCCTGGCCCCATCGACGCGGCCGGCGCCGATCAGCTCTTCGCTGAGATTGTTGAGGCCGGCGAGATAGAGCACCATGCAGAAGGTGACCTGCGGCCAGAGGGCGGCGATGACGATGGCGAAGGTGACGAAATGCTCGTCTGACAGCACCGCCGGCGCCACCGCCCCGAAGGCCTTGAAGATCAGCGCCAGCAGGCCGAACTCCGGCGTATAGACCCAGGTGAAGACGACGCCGACCGTGACCGAAGCGAGCACCAGCGGAATGAAGAACAGCGACTTTAAAAAGCGCATGCCGCGGATTTTCTGGTTGACCAGCAGCGCGATGGCAAGCCCGATCGGCGGCGCGGCCATGAACATGACCAGCCAGATCAGATTGTTCTTCAGCGACACGTAGAATTGCGGATCGTTGTAGAGTTCGACGTAGTTGCCGAGCCCGATCCACACCATCGGGCCGAAGCCGTCCCACTCGTGCAGGCTGATCCAGACGCTGCGCACCGCCGACAGCAGGATGACGGTGGAAAACAGCAGGATCGCCGGCGCGATGAGCAAAGTCGGGGTAAGCCACCAACGCTGGCGGCGCCATAATGTCTGCATCTTGAGAACCTTGTTTACGACAAGAGCGAGCGGCGGAGCCCGCTCCTCATCCGGCTATCGGCGTGGGGCTGCCCCTCATCCGGCTGCCGCCACCTTCTCCCCGCTCGCGGGGCGAAGGGACCAAGCGGCGCCCCCTCCGTCCCTCGCCAACGTCTCGCGGGGCACGTCCCCTCTCCCCGCGCGCGGGGAGAGGGTTAGGGTGAGGGGCAGCCTCAGATACGTTCCAGCCTCAAATCTTATAGATCCGCTTCCGCGTCCCCTCGAGCCGCGTGAGGATCGCCTTGCGCCGGTCGGGTTTGGCCATGAACTCCTGGAAACCCACGAGGCCGGCCTGGGCCATGTCGGGGTCGCTGTCGCGGTCGTAATATTGCGAGGTGCCCTGCACCGTCTTCATCGTCTCGACAGCGATATTGACGAGCGGATCCTTGCTCTGCGGCAGGTCGTGGCGCGGCGGCACGTTGCCGCCGGGCTCCAGATAGGCCGCCAGGTTCTCCGGCCTGTAGAAATAGGCGAGGAAGTCGCGCGCGCCCTGCTTGTTTTTCGCCTTCGCGGGAATGTGGATCGAATTGACCGAGAACTCCTCGAAATGGCCGACCTTGGCGTCCAACACCGGAAAGGTCGCGTAGCCAAGCTGCGGCAGATCCTCGGCGGTGAAGGCCGAACGCAGGAAGGCGCCGAGGTTCATCATGCCGGCCTTCTTCTGCGCCAGCAGCGCTGCGGCCTCCTGCCAGCCGAAGGAGGTATGGTTCGGGGTGAAGAAGCCCTTGGAAATCATCGCTTCCCACTGGTCGAAGACGGCGGTCAGCGACGGATCGAGATAGCTCATCTCGCCGTTCATCAGCGCCATGTGCTTGTCGAGCCCGTTGATGCGCAGGTTCATCTGATCGAACCAGCCGGCCGCCGGCCACAATTCCTTGGTGCCGATCGCAACCGGGGTGATGCCGGCCGCCTTGCACTTGTCGCCATAGGCCATGAAGTCCTCGGCGGTCTTCGGCACCGTCAGCCCATGCTCTTCGAACACATCCTTGCGGTAGAACATGCCCCAGAGCGTGCCGCCGGTGGGAAGGCCGTACTGCTTGCCGTCTTCGGTGACGGCGCCGGCCGTCGCCCCCAGCACATCCTTGTATTTTTCCTTCTCGAAGAGATCGGAAATATCGTCGAACAGGCCGCGCTTGACGAAGGCGCGCATGCGGTTGCCGGAAAACCAGGAGCAGACATCCGGCGCGCCGGCGACGAGATAATTGCGGATCGCCGTCTTGTGGGCCTCGTGATCCATATTGTTGATGACGACATTGACGCCGGCTTCCTTGCTGAAGCCTGCGGCAATCGCCTTCAGCGCATCAAGCGCTTCGCCGTTGTTTTCGGCGGAGATCATCGTGACCTCCTGCGCTTGCGCGATCGCCGGGATCGGGAAGGTGCCGGTGACGGCCGCAGCGGACACCAGGCCCGCGCCTTGCAAGAAGCGTCTGCGGGTGGTTGACGGAAATTGCTTCAAAAATGTCATTGAATTCCTCCCAGTTGATCGATCGACATCTCCCGACCGCCGCCTCCTCCATGAAACGGTCCGACCAGGCTTCAACATTGCGATCCACCCGCAATTCCAGCGATAATCCGCTTGGCTGAGTTGATCGGCGGCCGAACTTATGCATAGATCTTTTCGGCCCGCAATAATTAATTTACAAAATTAAGGAATGAATCGTGAAGTTAAAAGGCGACCAGACCACGGCGAGAGCCATGAACCGACGCCTCATTCTCAACCTTCTCCGGCGCGAGGGGCCGAGGAGCCGCGCCGATATCGCCGCCGTCATTGGCTTGAGCCCGGCCGCCGTCACCTTCGTCGTCACCGACCTTCTGGAGGAAGGCATCGTCCTCGAAGGCAAGACCGTGCCCGGCCTCACCGGCCGCCGGCCGATCCCGGTCGATATCAACTACGAACACGCGCTTGCCGTCGGCTTCAAGCTGATGGTGGATTCGGTCGAGTGCGTGGCGACCGACCTCGCCACCAACCCGGTCGCCGCCATGCGGGTCAGCCTTGCCGGCCACGATCCGGATCAGGTCGCCGACCTGCTGGCGGCGACCGTCCCGGAACTGGTGAAGCTCGCCGGCCGGCCCGACGCCAGGCTTGCCGGCATCGGCATCTCCATGCCCGGTGTGATCAATCACGAACAGACGGCCTGCGTGCGCAGCTACCGCTTCGGCTGGAACAATGTCCCTCTCGCCGCGCTGGTCGCGGCCCGAGTCCACGTGCCGGTCTGGCTGGAGGACGACACCAACGCCTATGCGATCGCCCAGCAGCTCTTCGGACTTGGCCGCCAGCACCGCAACATGGCGGTGCTGGCCGTCGGCGTCGGCATCAGCTGCGCGCTCGTCATCGACGGCAAGCTCTACCGGGGCGCCAATGGCGCGGCCGGCAAGTTCGGCCACACGCTGTTCGAAGAAGGCGGCCGGCTCTGCGAATGCGGCAAACGCGGCTGCCTGATGGCCTATCACTCGGAAATGTCGATGCTGCGGCGCTGGCGGGAGACAACCGGCCGCGGCGAGGAACTGGGCTTGCCCCAACTCTGCGAGGCGCTCGCATCCGGCGACGCCACCGCCCTCGCCCTCGTCGGAGAGTCCGGCCGCGGCATCGGCACCGCCCTTGCCAATCTCGTCAACATCACCGACCCCGAAGTCATCGTCGCCGGCGGCGAAGCCGTCTCCCTCGGCGATCCCTTCCTGACACCGCTGCGCGAAGCCCTCGCCGCCCGAACCTTCCGCACCGCCCCGCCGCTCTTGCCCGACTGGGAGGACAATTCCTGGGCCCGGGGCGCCGCCGCTCTGGTGACCCAGAAGATCTTCGACTTCGAATCGTCGGGCGGGGTGACGGATATTGCGACGCTGGGGAATGTCAGAGGCTCGACGTCGGCGGCTTGAGACGCGGGAGATAGGCCGGATTTGCCGGATAAGTCATTCCGTGCAAGCCCCCCTCTGCCCTGCCGGGCACCTCCCCCACAGGTGGGGAGATCGGCTGGGCGTAAGGTCTTCGTAAAACAACAAACGTCACGAATGCCGAACGGTAGACGGGCGGGAAGGTTTAGCCACATGCCGATCTCCCCACCTGTGGGGGAGATGGCCGGCAGGCCAGAGGGGGGCCTGCACGGCACGACAGAGAATAAAATCCCCTCAACAACCCGAGCAACCCACCGCGGCCTAGATACACTCGCTTACAAAAAGGCAGGTTTTCCGACACATCCCAGGTTCAATCATCGGCTGAAATACCCTTGCGGCCGATGAGCCGGAAAGGTCAATTCAGGAAGGATGACACGATGAAAATGATCCAGGCTATGGCCCTCGCCCTTGTTCTCGGCGCTGCCACGATAGCGCATGCGGACCAGCCGCTGCAGCGCACCGATCTCGTCCGGAGCGACATCGACGTGCCCGGCCATGAGGCCGTTCAGGTACGCGTCGATTTCGCCCCCGGCGTTCTCGCCCCCAATCATTCACATCCCGGCGAAGAGATCGCCTTCGTTCTCGATGGCACGCTGGAATACCGGCTCGAAGGCAGGGAGCCGGTGACCCTCAAGGCCGGCCAGTCCCTGTTCATTCCCTCCGGCGTGGTGCATTCGGCCAAGAACGTCGGCAGCGGCAAGGCGTCGGAGCTGGCGACCTATATCGTGCACAAGGGCGAGCCGCTGGTCGTGCCTGCCAAGTAAGGCTGCGTCAGGATTGGGGCGAGCGCGGGAAGCGCTCGCCGCCCGGACTTTAGCCCGCCCCTTGGTTTGGGTGAGGCTATTGCTGCGGCTGCGCCGGCGGCGGGGTGCCGATCTTTTCCAGCACCTTCTTGGCCAGCGCCGGGTCGCTCTGGGCGGCCGTCAGGATCGAGGAATATTCCTCGACGGAGATATCTTTGGAGGCTTCGACGGTATCGACCATCTGCTTCTTGGCTTCAGCCTGCAGCTTTTGCTTGCCGGCCTCGTCCTTCGTCGCGCCGATCTTGGCCGAATATTCCTGCCTGACCTTGTCGACCTGCAGATAGGCAACGGCAAAGGCCTCGAGTTTCTGATCGCTGACGGCGGGTGCCGCCGTGCCGCCGCTCTGGCCCTGCATCGGCGCCTGGCCCTGTGCCGGCGGCTGGGCTTGCGTCTGGGCCGTCTCCGCGGCGGATGCCGGGCTGAAAGCAAGCAGGCTGAAGACAGCCGCGGTCATCATTGCCAGGGATGTGTAACGAGTGATCATATTCGTTCCTTTTCACGTGCATGATTTGATTGGCAGCAAGCCGCCTCGGTCGATCGCCGGCCGCTGAATGGCCGGCGAGGTCGCGAACATGGAGCCCCTAAGAGGGCACGGTGCGGCGGTAACGGGGCGATTTGCTGACGATTGAGCGGCGGCTTTGTGACGCGGGCTGGCCCCGCCGCGCCGATGCCGATGGCGTACGTATCGCCTGAGGGTGGCATTCTCGCCGCAGTAAGAGGCGGAGTTGTGCAGGCTCTACGGCAATCGTATGGTTCTGCACAACGCCAAAAGGAGGAGCCGAAATGCCCATCGCCGCTTTACCTGAGCCGCCCTATTACATGGTCAGTTTTTCCTCTCAGCGAACCAAGGTCGACGATGGTTACGGCGAGATGGGATATGCGATGACGGAACTTGCAAAATTGCAGCCCGGATATCTCGGCTTCGAAAGCGTCCGTGGCGCAGACGGTTTTGGCATACTCATCTCCTATTGGAAGGATGAGGACAGCATTCGGGCCTGGAAATCAGTGGTCGACCATATCGAGGCGCAAAATCGTGGACGGTCAGATTGGTACAGCCGCTATGAGATTCGCGTTGGGCTCGTCGAACGAGCCTATGGCTTCAACCTTGAAGAGGCGTGAGGAGGCTTGGTGAAGAAATGCGGCGACGGACCCGTCCGTCAATGGATCCTTTCCTACCGAGCAAACCTCTTTGCGCCGGCGACGCACAGAATAACGGCAACCGTCACAGCCAGCATGCTCCACGTCACAGACTCATGCAGCAGCGTGGCGGCGAGCGCCAGGCCGAAAAACGGCTGGAGCAGCTGCAGCTGGCCGACGGCGGCGATGCCGCCCTGCGACAGGCCGCGATACCAGAAGATGAAGCCGATCAGCATGGAGAACAGCGAGACATAGGCAAGGCCGATCAGCGCCGGCGTTTCTATCGCCGCGAAACTCGCCGGCCGGTAAAGAAACGCCACGGCGGCCATCACCGGCAGCGACAGAACCAGCGCCCAGGAGATCACCTGCCAGCCGCCAAGGGTGCGCGAAAGCCGGCCGCCTTCGGCATAACCGAGGCCGCAGACGAGGATTGCCGCCAGCATCAGAAGGTCACCGACCGGTGATGCCGTCAGGCCCTGCATCACCGCGAAGCCCGCCACCAGCGCGCTGCCGAGAACGGAGAACAGCCAGAAGGCCGGCTTCGGCCGCTCGCCGCCGCGGATCACGCCGAAGATCGCCGTCGAGAGCGGCAGCAGGCCGATGAAGACGATGGAATGGGCCGATGTGACGTGCTGCAGCGCCAGCGCCGTCAGCAGGGGGAAACCGACCACGACACCGAGCGCGACGACGGCCAGCGAGAGAATGTCGCGCCCGCTCGGCCGCTTCTCCCGGAAAGCGATCAGCAGGCCGAGCGCGAGGATGCCGGCGATCGCCGCGCGCGCCACGGTGAGGAAAACCGGATCGAACTGCATCACGGCCACACGGGTCGCCGGCAGCGATCCGCTGAAGATCACCACCCCGATAAAACCATTGAGCCATCCCGATGCCATGCGGTCCATGATGCGTCGCACTCCTTCTTTGCTGTTTGCCGTTATCGGCCATGATGGATGGTCACGACAGTGACAGTCTGATACGATTTCGCGAAACTGTTATGGTGCAGAAAGCAGTACGGATGAACGAAGGACGCACACGGGTGGAGATGGTCGTCTCAACGATCAGGCAGCGCATTGCCGGCCGCAGCCTGACGCCCGGCGCAAGATTGCCTTCCGTCCGAGGTCTGGCCGCGACATTGAAGCTGTCAACTTCGACTGTGGTGGATGCCTATGAGCGTCTCGTCGCCGAAGGGGCGATCCTCGCAAGGCCGGGCTCGGGATTTTACGTCGCCAACCAGGCCGCCCCCTTTGCGCTCGCCGAGGCCGGGCCGAAGCTCGACCGCGCCGTCGATCCCTTCTGGATATCCCGGCAATCGCTGGAGGCTGATGAAACCGATCTGAAGCCCGGCTGCGGCTGGCTGCCGCCTTCCTGGCTGCCAGGGGAAGGCATACGCCGCGGGTTGAGAACCCTTGCCCGCGCCGATCAGCCGGCGCTTGCCGAGTACGGCTCGCCGCTCGGCCTGCCGCCATTGCGCCAGCTGATTTCGCGGCGCATGGGCGAACGCGGCATCGAAGCCTCTCCCGATCAGATCATGCTCGCCGATTCCGGCACGCAGGCGATCGATCTGCTCTGCCGCTTCCTGCTGGAACCCAGCGACACGGTGCTGGTCGACGACCCCTGCTATTTCAATTTCCATGCGCTGCTGCGCGCCCACCGCGCAAAGATCGTCGGCGTCCCCTATACGCCCTCCGGTCCCGATATCGAGCTGTTTGCCCAAGTCGTCGCCGAACATCGGCCGCGGCTCTACATCACCAACTCCGCCATCCACAATCCGACTGGTGCAACGCTTTCCCCGGTGACGGCCCATCGGCTTCTGAAACTCGCCGATCAGTTCGACCTCACCATCATCGAGGACGATATCTTCGCCGATTTCGAATATACGCCGGCGCCGCGCCTCGCCGCTTTCGACGGCCTCGATCGGGTCATCCACATCGGCAGCTTTTCGAAGACCCTGTCGGCCTCGGCCCGCTGCGGCTTCGTCGCTGCCAAACCGGAATGGATCGATGGCCTGACCGACCTCAAGATCGCCACCTCCTTCGGCGGCGGCCGGTTGACGGCGGAACTGGTGCTGAACGTCTTGAGCGACGGCAGCTATCGGAAACACACGGAAATGCTGAGACAACGGCTCTCCCGGGCGATGAGCGAGGTCTCGGCCAAGCTGAAGGGCCTGGGGATAACGCCCTGGCTGGAGCCTCAGGCCGGTATGTTCCTCTGGTGCCGCCTGCCGAACGGTATCGATGCGGCTGATGTGGCCCGCGCCGCGCTGGAAAGGAAGATCGTGCTGGCCCCCGGCAACGCTTTCAGCTTGTCACAATCGGCAACGAATTTCATGCGGTTCAATGTGTCGCAGATGTTGGATGCAAGAGTGTTCGAGGTGCTGGGGGATGTGTTGGGGAGGCAGGGGACGTGAGAGACCGAGCCAGTTGCGGCGAGCATTATTGCGGGCGCGGCATCCTCCAACCTCCCTCATCCTGAGGTGCCCCGTAGGGGCCTCGAAGGACACGCTCAACGCCGCTTCTTGCATGTATCGAACGCAGGAACACCCGCCTCGTCCTTCGAGGCCCCTACGGGGCACCTCAGGATGAGGCTCTCTTGAAGGCCGTGCACCAACCTCTCCTCCTCCGTCATTCCTGCGCTTGTCACAGGAATCCAGCGCGCCCAAGTCCTTGGGCGCAGGAGACTCTTCTTCGCGGTCGTGGTGAGTCATTCACGGCGCAGACGCGCCGTGGCTGGATTCCTGTGACAAGCGCAGGAATGACGGAGGAGAGGGTTAGGCGCTAGTCGATGCCTGGCCAGGGCCGCACGGCGCACCCTCCATCATCGCCCAAGCCCCCTCAAAACGACCGATTGACCGCCTTGTCGTTCTCCAGCCGCGTCACGCAGCCTTCGAGCTTGGCGAGCAGCAGGTCGAAATCGAGCGGTTTCGTCAGGTAGTCCGCCGCACCGGCGCGAAGGCCGGCAAGCGTGTTTTCCCGGTCGGTCAGCGCCGTCAGCAGGATGAAGGGGATGTTGGAGAGCTCGGGGTGGTTGATCTGAATTTCGGCCAGAAGCTGGTGCCCGTCCATGACCGGCATGGAAATATCGCTGATGACGATGTCGGGCCATTTCGACAGGATCATTTCCAGCCCTTCGGCGCCATTCGAGGCCTCGAGCGTCCTGTAGCCGGCTTCGGTCAACTCTTCGACAAGGAGGTTCCGGATCTCGACTTCATCTTCTATGCACAGGACTGTAACCATAAGCTTTTCCCTAAGCTGCGACGTGTTGATCCGACAATAGAGACCCTATTGGCAGGCGAATGATAAATGTTGTGCCCTTGCCGAGCTCGCTCGTCACCTCGACGGTGCCGCCATGCAGTTCGACGACCTGCTTGACGACGTTGAGCCCGATACCGGTTCCGGCAATGCCCGTCGCGCTGCGGGCGCGGTAATAGGGCTGAAACAGCTTCGGCAGATCATCCGCATCCATGCCGATGCCGCTGTCGATGATGGCGATCTCCAGCGTCTTTTCATCAACCCGGGCGCGAACATGGATATCGGGTGCATTGGGCGAATATTTGACGGCGTTCGAAATCAGGTTGGTGAAGACCTGCTCCATCGCGCTGCGGTCGAACGTCAAACCCTCGGGTATGGGCTCGAGATCGAGATGGAACAGATGCGAGCGGCTGAGGTGGCGCTGCCTGTCGCAGCAGGTGACGAGCAAGGCTTTCAGATCGCCCTCGCTCCGCTTCAGTGTAATCTGTCCGGTTTCGAGCCGGCCACTGGCGAGGATGCTCTCCATCAGATCGACCATGCGTACCACCGCGCTGCGGATCACGCCGGCTTTTTCGTGAACGTAATCGCCGCTGACATTGGTGGTCGAGCGGCAGAGCCGCTGGGCCGCGGCGTCGATGATTGCGAGCGGCGTGCGAAACTCGTGCGACGCCATGGCGACGAACTGGCGCTGGAGCGCATTCACCTGGCGCTCGTGCACGAGCAGCCGGTCCAGCTCCTCCCTCTGCCGTTCGATTTCGGCCGTTCGATCGGCCACCATCTCTTCCAGGTGGTTGCGGTGGTGGGTGAGCTCAGCCTGGCTGTCCAGCAGGGTCAGCGAGGTCCGATGCAGACCGCGTCCGAGCCAGAAGACGACAGCGATCAGCAGTGCCAGGCAGCCAAGCCCGGCCGGCGCGATCTGTTGAAAGAGCATGAATCCGGGCAGGATCGGCGGCCATACGAGATAACCGATCGTGCCGCCGTCATGGGACAAGACCGGCACTTGGACCCGTTCGTCATTGCTTTTCGACGCGAAATGCAGCCCTTCGAGGCGCGCATAATGGGCGATGCTTTCGGCGGCTTTTCCATCGATGAACTTGACCGAGATGGCGATGAACTCCTGGCCGGCCTCGATCTGCATTCTGGCCGAGCTCGGCAGAATGGGCCGCGCGCTTGCGATCGCCGGCCGATTGCCAATCATGATCGTGCGAACCGTCGCCAGCTGACCAAGCGGTTTGGTGCCGGGCTTTGCCGCCTGCTCGACGAGAACCGCGCGCATCTCTCCGGCAAGCGTGGTCATTTCTTGGCCGTCGTCGCTGCCAAGCCGCGGCGGCATGGCATCCGCGCCGTCGCGGAACGCAAACATCAGGCGATTAGTATCGTCGAAGATATAGGTCCTGTCGTGCCCGAAATACTGGCTCGTCCACCGGCCGATATTGTCGAGCAGCCATTCATGGTTCCGCTGCTTGGCATAAAGGAAGGCGTCGTCCCATTTGGCAACGCTTTCCTGTTCCCGGGGAAGCGCCGCGATCTGTTCTTCCAGTCCCTGCCGGACAAAATCGGCCTGCCGGCGGAGCGAGAGATCATCGACCTTTATGGCGGCGAGCCACGCAAATCCGCACAGCAACACAGCCGCCGCACAGGTGAGTGTCACCAAGACGAATGTAATGTGGGATGTTAGCCTGACCTTCAATATCTGCAACCTTTTGACGGCGCCTGCTGCCGAGAAATTGACACGCAAAGGTTGACGGACCGTGAATTATGCGCTCCCCTGCGCCCCGCGACATGTCTCCACAGGCATTCGCGATATTCGAAGGAGAAGCGCATGGACGCCACCGCGTCGGATATGTCAGGCATCAGGATCGAACCGATTTGCTGCCGCGCACATCGACAGCTTTCATCGCGCGCTCGACGTTGTCGCGCGGGAGAAAAAATACCTGTCCATGCTTGAGGCAACGCCGCTGCCGGATACGCGCGCCTTCGTGATGGGCATGATTGCAAAAGCCAATCCGCAATTCGTTGCTATCGCGCAAGACGAGGTCGTCGGCTGGTGCGACATCGACCGGCATTTCTTCCCGTCGCACGCCCATCGCGGCAAGCTCGGAATGGGGATCCTTCCGGCCTATCGCGGCCAGGGGCTCGGACAAAAACTCATCGAGACGACATTGAGAGCCGCGCAGGAGGCCGGCTTTCTCCGGGTCGAACTCGATGTTTACCAGGACAATCACCGGGCGATCGCCCTCTATGAAAAAATGGGGTTCGTGCGCGAGGGCATAATCTGGCGCGCCGCGCGTATCGACGGCCGGTTCATCGATGCGATCGGCATGGCGCTTTTGTTCGATGAGGATGGGCCTGCGTAGGCGATGAGGATGCGGCGCTTAATAGCGGACCCAGGAGGATGCGCGCAGCCTCCAATCGAGCCGCATCCTTAGGTGCCCCGCAGGGCCTCGATGGACGAGGCGAGCGTGCAGACGTCAGATGGATGCAAGAAGCAGCCTTGCGGCGCGTGCTTCGAGGCTCCGCCCTATGGGCTACGCGCCTCAGCATGAGGGGCGTTGGAGGATGCCGCGCGTGCAATCGCGGGCGTTGGGGGATGCCGCCGCCCAATAGCAGGCGGTGGATTTTGCTCCGGCTACTGTTTCGCCACCGTCTCGCGTCAGCGCCCAAGAGAGCCTCATCCTGAGGTGCCCCGAAGGGGCCTCGAAGGACGAGGCGGGTGTGCCAACGTGGGATGTTGAACGATGCAAGAAGCACCGTTGCGGCACTGCTTCGAGGCTCCGCCCTGCGGGCTGCGCACCTCAGCATGAGGAGCGCTGGTGGGGGCCGCACTCTCTCCATAAGAGGCTCTTCCGCCTCACCCCGGCCGGCGCACCGCGCGGATCTTCCCGCTGCCGCCGCCTCCGCAGAAGAAGCAGTCGCCGCCGTCGGACTCGAGGCCGGAGACGCCGGTGCCTTCGGGCATGTCGAGCCGCTCCAGCACCTCTCCGGTTTCCGGATTGATGCGCCTGACGTCGCTGTCGTCGCCCTCCCAGGTGCCGTGCCAGAGCTGGCCGTCGACCCAGGTCACGCCGGTGACGACGCGGTTGGATTCGATGGTGCGGAGGATCTTGCCGGTTTCGGGATCGATCTGATGGATCCTGCGGCCGCGATGCTGGCCAACCCAGAGCGTGCCCTCGGCCCAGGCGAGGCCGGAATCGCCGCCATTGCCGGGTGCCGGGATGGTGGAAAGGATATGGCCGGTCTTCGGGTCGATCTTGTGAATGACGTCCTCGGCGATCTGATAAAGGAACTCTCCGTCGAAAGCGGTCCCGGCATGCGAGGCGACCTCGATGGAGCGCACCACCTCGCCGCTTGCGGGATCGAGCGCGTTCAGTTTGTCGCCCGAAGCGAACCAGACGTGCTCGCCGTCGAAGGTGACGCCGTTGACGCGCTCAGCGCCGAGAAAAGGCCCATATTCACGCAGGATATTCGCAGCTGATTTTTTCATCTCTTCCTTCCCGATCACTCCGGTTCTTTATAACTCGAGCGATCCTAATCGCTCGGCAGCGGCCCGGGGAGTAACAAGATCGTCGGGAAACCAGGCAGCGGCGCGCTCATCCAGCGCCGTGCCCGCCCGCGCCCCAGCGATTGGACCTTGCCTTCACCGGCCAGCGAATCCAGCGCCCGCTGCACGGTGCGGGGGCTGGCCGCGAGCGCAATCGCCAGCGCCGAACTCGACCACGCCTCCCCATCGGCCAGAAACGCGAGCACCGCACCATGCGCCCCTTCGACGAGGGGCGCCAGCACGGCAATCTCCCGGGCACCGCGCGGGGAAAGCGCAAAACCGCGCTTTGTCGCCGAAACCTCCGCCAGTCCCCGCAGTTCAGCGCGCAGCCGGCCGATCTCGACCCGCAGCCGGGCGCGATGCGATTCATCGGCATGTTTGCCGCGGAAGGCGCGGGCAATCAGCGTACCCCTTGCCACATCCCCCGGCCAGGCTTCGGCGAGTGTGCGGGCAAGTGCAAACAGCACCGGCCGAGTCGCGAGCGAGACGGCAGTGCCCGCATTCCACACCACATGGCGGCAGGCATCGACGACGAGGGTGCTGGAGGAAAGCAGCGCTTCCACCTCGGTCAGCAACAGCGGGTGCTCCCGTCCGTGCGAGATCAGCCGCGCCGCCGGGGTGTCGAGCACCAGCGCGGCGGTTTCGACCTCCGCCGTCAAAGCGGGGATCGCGGCCGCGCGCGCCGAAAGCCTTGCCCGGTCGAGGGCGGCGCGAGCTGCCTGCGTCTGCAGGCGCCGAACGGCGATGCCGGCCGCCACCAGTTCGTGGGCAGTCCGCAGCGCCGGCGGCAGCGGCGCCGGATCGAGTGCTGCGAGCGCACGCTCTGCCTCGTCGAGGCGGCCGATCAGCACCAGCCTGCGAATGGCGACATTGCCCGCATGGGCGGCATTGACCCTGTCGCCATGCGCTTCCAGCACCCTGCGCGCCGATTCCAACGCCTTCGGCGGCCAGATGAGATCGCGTGAGACAAGCGCGATCTCGGCCTCGGCGACCACGCATCGCGCCCGCGCCACCGCCTCCCGCGGTCCGAAGGCGCGCGCCGCACTCTTCAATAGCGCCTTGGCGCGGACGAGGTCACCGAGTTGAGCCATCGCAATGCCGCGCAACGCCAGCGCCGGTGCGTCGTCGCGCAGCGCCACCCGCTTCAGCGCGCCAAGCGCATCACCCGATGCCAGCGCCCTCGCGGCGGCTGTGATCAGCGAGTCCATTCAAATCCCGTCACACTTGTCACTCCCGCCATTTCGCTGCCCGGCCGTAATCTGCTTGGGACCGGCAGGCAACACGCGCCGGATGCTACGACGATAGACAGGCAAAGGAGAAGACCCCATGACGGCACAGCTCAACGCAACACGCCAGCAATGGCTGGCAGCAAGGCTCGATCTGCTCGAGGAGGAGAAGGAATTGACGCGGCGGAGCGACGCGCTGGCGGTCAAGCGCCAGCAATTGCCGCGTGTTGGGATTGATAAGGAATACCGCTTCGACACCGAAGGCGGCAACCTCTCGCTGAAGGATCTCTTCGGCGGCCGTTCGCAGCTGCTCGTCTATCACTTCATGTTCGGGCCTGATTATACCGCCGGATGCCCGTCCTGCTCCTCGATTGCCGACGGTTTCAATGGCGTCTTCGTCCATCTCGAAAACCACGACGTCGCCTTTTGGGCGGTGTCGCGGGCGCCGCTGACAAAGCTTCAGGCATTCAAGCAGCGCATGGGCTGGAGCTTCCCCTGGGCCTCGTCCTTCGGCAGCGATTTCAACGGCGATTTCAGCGTCTGGTTCAGTGCCGAAGATCAGCGCCGGGGCGATATAGAATACAACTACCGGCTTGAGCCGCCGGCCCCCGAACCGCTCGCCGGCCAAACCGTGCAGCAATGGCAGCAGCCTGACGGAGAAGGCCCGGTTGCCCAAATCGCCGCCATGACCGGCACCGATGTCATGACCTACACCCGCGACCGGCCGGGAGTCAGTGCCTTCGAACTCGTCGACGGTGCGGTCTATCACAGCTATTCCAGCTATGCCCGCGGCCTGGATGGACTTTGGGGCATGTATCAATGGCTCGACCGCGCGCCCAAGGGCCGCAACGAAACCGGCATCTGGTGGCGCCATCACGACCGCTACGGCAAGGAGTAACGGCGATGCTGTTTTCCGCCGACACAGCAAAGAGAGACGACGGCAACGCGTCTCTCAACGCCGCCGAATGGCTGTCGCTGGCAGCCGCCGACGACGGTTCAACTGGCAACCCGAGCGGGAGGTTGAACAATCAGGCCGGCTGCATCGCCACCCATACCGCCGACCGGCTATCCCTCGCCGCCGCCCCGACATTCGCGCTCATGGCGCTGCTGACGGCCACCACCGGCAGCGCCGACATGATCTGCACCACGACGCCAAATGCATTCCCGATCGGCGGAATGGTCCCGATGTACCTGCTGATGAGCGGCTTCCACCTTGCGCCCTGGCTGCGCCTCGCCGCCGGCTGGCGAGGCACGGGCCAAAGGTGACGGTGCCAACGTCGCGACACCTCCGGTCCGTCATTCCTGTTCGCGGGCTTTAACCCGACGGATGTCACAGGAATGACGGAGATTGGGTTGCGTTCTCGCCAAACCTTCTGCTGGCGGGCCGATAAATCCCTCGTTTCGCATTGCTCCACTCCGCCGTCTCTGGCTTTACACCCTTACGGACGTGAGCAGGTTCATGCCCTCACCTCGATAAAGTCGATCGGCCCGCCGGCAACCTCATCGTCGAACACGGCACAGGAAAGCTTGCCGCCGAAGACGCAGCCGCTGTCGATGTTGGTGCGGTTTCCTGTCGTCACCGGGTTGGACAGTGAGGGAGTATGGCCGTGGACCAGATGTTTGCCCCAATAGTCGCTGGATTGACCGGGAGGGAACCGCAGCCAGAGAAGATCGCGCTTGGTCTGCCGTTCCAGCGGAAATTCCGGAACAACGCCGGCATGGACAAAGATGCGATATCGATCCACATGCATAAGCGGACGATCGCCAGCCCATTGCAAATGCTGAGGCAGAACCCTGCCATCATAGGACATTTCGGTTTCAAGCCCGCCATTGCTGATCCATACGGCTCTGTCGTCGCTGTCGGCATAGGCAGCGACCATCATGTCCTCATGATTGCCTTTCAAGCAGATCCAGCGCCACGGGCCGGGCGGACCGGCAATGAGCCGGTCGAGGACACGTCTGCTGTCAGGCCCGCGATCGATATAGTCGCCAAGGAAAACGACTGTACCTTCAGACGCATAAGCCTCCATGCGATCGATCATGCTGTTCAGTGGATCGATACAGCCGTGGATATCACCGATGGCGAACGTGTAGCGCATGTTCCAAGCCCCTCGGCTGCAATGTGACGGTCCGCGAGAGAAGGCGCGCAAAGGCATGGCACGGAGGCTCACGCCCCTTCGCCGTCTGCCGCATCATAACAAACGCAAACCCCGCCGCCATCGCGAAAACCGACTCTGACTCAGGCATTTACCGTGATTGCCTCTCCTTCCGCTTGAGCAGCATCGCGTCGAGACGCGACCTATTTCACTCCTCGACAAAAATCCGCTGGATCATCTCCCAGCTTGCAGCGTCCGGCGCCAGCAACAACCTTCCCCTCGCCATCGCCGGGCGATAGGCTTCGCCGGTGAGCAGCGCGCCATAGCCGCCAGCTTCGCAGTGGATCAGGACGCCGGCGGCGTGGTCCCAGGGTTTGAGCTCGGCGTTCAGAGAAAAGCTCATCGCGCCTGATGCCATCGCCCGGTACTCATAGGCCGAGCAGCGCCATGTGGTGGTGCGGGCAAAGCGCAGCAGGGCCTGCGCATAGGCCGGCTGATCCTCGGCGGGAAACATGTGCAGCGGCACGAAGCCGTGCATCTCACCGACGGGTGACGGCGGCGCGACCGCAAGACGGGTCTCTGTACCGTCCCGGGCAATGTGCCAGGCCCCTCGCCCTGGCCGGGCGGCGAGGAAATCGCCGGTCACGGGATAGTGGATCAGCCCCGCCACGGTTTCCCCGCCCGAGACGACCGCCACGATCATGCCGAAGAGCGGCAGGCCGTGGGCGAAATTCCAGGTGCCGTCGACAGGATCGATGATGACGGCGAGATCGGCATCAGCGAGCCGCGCCAGAATGGCGGGATCGACAGAAACCGCCTCTTCACCGATGGGCAGCGCTTGTGGAAAGCGCGCCGAAAGCGCCTCGGCGAGCCGCCGTTCGGCGCCGAGATCGGCATCGGTCACCAGATCGTCGGGCGCGGTCTTGGTGCGGATCCCCTCGGCAGTGACGCCGAGGAAGCGGGGCAGGATTTCCCCCTCCGCCGCCCGTCGCATATCCTCCATCAGCGCGCGGAGGAGCGCATCGGAAATCTCCCTCACCTCTGGCGCGCCTCGATATAGGCCTTGAGCGCGGCCGGCTGGTCGGTCTGGATGACGCTGATGCCTGATGCCATCATCCGGCCCCAGATCGCATCCGGATCGGCAAGCGCTGCTCTGTCCGTGAGGCCGCAGCAGGAGACGGGATCGAGCGAGTTGACCCAGAGCGAGATGCCGGCCTCGCGCAGGCGCTGGTGCTGGCCGGCCAGCGTCTCCAGCCGGTCGAACTTGGCTTCGCACATGAAAGGTTTTATCGAGAGGACCGTCTCGGCGGTCTGGTCGGCGCTGTCGGCCCGGAAGAAGGCCTGACCCATGAAGGGAATGCCGTCGATGCCGCTTTGCCGGGCGAGCCAGGCGAGCGCCTCCGGCGTATCGGCCCGGGCCTTGAGATCGACCTGGTCTTCCATGCCCATGTCCTTGACCTTGGCGGCGACGGTGCTCATCAATTCAAGGTGCTTGATATCGAGATCGACGAAGATGCGGCCGCGCACGGTTTCGAGCACCTGTTCCAGCGTCGGAACGGTCTCCGTCGTAAACGGCTGGTCCGGCCCGCCATCGGCCATGCGCAGCCTGAGACTGGTGATCTCGGCGATCGTCATTTCCTCGGGGATACGGTCGACGCCGGCCATCCGCTCCAGCGTATCGTCATGCAGTATGAACAGCACGCCGTCAGCGCTCTGGCGGATGTCCACTTCGACGATGTCGTAGCCGCCGGCAATCGCGTTCTCGATGGCGGCAAGGCTGTTTTCGGGAGCCTGATGCCAGGCGCCGCGATGGGCGGCGATGGCACAGGGACGCGATGGGTCGGCAATGTGGTCGATGTATTTCATGGGATTTCCTTCAATTCGCGCCGAATGCGCTTGGTATGGCCCTGCCGCTCGCCGGATCGAAAAGATGCAGGCGGGAGTCCGGGAAATGGAGGGAGAGCTGGCCGTGGTCGGAAACGTCGGCGCCGAAGGGTGTGGCGATCCTGACGATGGCGCCCGCAAGCTCGGCGGCGAGCACCGCATGCGAGCCGAGATCCTCGCGGAAACGCAAAGTGGATGTGAGCTTATGTCCGTCTGCCTTGGCGTCGAGAAGGACTTCTTCCGGCCGGATACCGAGCTGATAGGCGCCGGTGAGCCGCGCCTCAGCCACCACTTGCCCGTCGGCGAGCCTGAGGACCGCGCCATCTCCGGTGACAGGCAGGATGTTCATCGGCGGCGCGCCGATGAATTTCGCGACGAAGACCGAGGCCGGATGATGATAGATCGCCTTCGGCGTATCGAATTGCTCGATCCGGCCCTTGTTGAGGATCAGGATACGGTCGGCGAGCGTCATCGCCTCCACCTGGTCATGGGTGACGAAGACGGTGGTGGCGCCGATGCGCCGGTGGAGTTCGGCAAGCTCGACGCGCATGTCGTGTCGCAGCTGCGCATCGAGATTGGAGAGCGGCTCGTCGAACAGGAGCACGCCGGGCTCGCGCACGATGGCCCGGCCGATCGCCACGCGCTGGCGCTGGCCGCCGGAGAGTTGCCCCGGCTTGCGGGCGAGATAATCGGAAAGCCCGAGCATCTTCGCCACCGCGCCGACCCGCTCGATACGCTCCGCCTTTGCCATGCCAGATACTTTGAGGCTGTAGGCGATATTGTCGAAGACGCTCATATGCGGATAGAGCGCGTAGTTCTGGAACACCATGGCGCAGCCGCGGTGTTTCGGCTCCAGATCCTGCACCTCGCGGTCGCCGAAGGCGATCGCTCCGCCGCTGACCCGCTCGAGGCCTGCAATCATCTGCAGCAGTGTGGACTTGCCGCAGCCGGAAGGGCCGAGCACGACGGTAAATTCGCCGGCGCCGAGTTCGACATCCATCGGCGGAATGACTGTGGTATCGGAGTCATAGGCCTTGGTGACGCCTGAAAGCGTGATGTTGGCGGCAGCGGCGCGGATGGCCATGTCGATCGCGGTCATCACTATTTCTCCGTAAGAACGAGGCCCTGGACGAGATAGCGCTGCAGCAGCGCGATCATCGCGAGCGGAATGATGGAAACGATGATGGTGGCGGCCATGATCATCGGGAAATCCGGCACCTCTCCCTCGGCATCGGGCACGAGCCGCGCCAGCCCGACGACGGCGGTCTGCATGTCCGAGGTCGAGGCGGCAACGAGGGGCCAGAGATATTGTGTCCAGCCGCTGAGGAAGGTCAGCACGAAGAGCGCGGCGAAGCTGGTGCGCGACAGCGGCAGCAGGATGTCGAGCAGGAAGCGGATCGGCCCCGCCCCGTCCATGCGCGCCGCCTTGAAGAGATCCTTCGGCAAAGTCAGGAAGAATTGGCGGAACAGGAAGGTGCCGGTGCCGTGCGCGACGAGCGGCGCGATCAGGCCGAGATGCGTGTTCAGCACGCTCCATTCGAGCTTCACCGGCGCGCCGAAATACGCCGCGATCAGCTCGTTGAGGCCGGTGACGTCGAGCAGCGCATTCACGGGAGAAAACACGTTCGATGCCACCTGATAGGTGGTGATGACGCGGATCTCGATCGGCAGCATGATCGTCGCCAGGATCAACGCGAAGGCCGCTCCCGCCCAGCGGACACGGAAATAGACGATGGCATAGGCCGACAGAAACGACAGGATGCAGGTCGCCAGCGCATCACCGAAGGCGACCGCCAGGCTGTTCAGCATCTGGATCGGGATATGCGTTTCGGCAAAGACCCGCGCCATATTGGAAAACAGCTGGTCGCCGGGAAGCCAGGCAAGCCCGTTCCGAAGCATGAATTCATAGGATTGCGAGGCGGTCGATAGCGTCAGATAGAGCGGTCCGAGAATATAGGCGATGCCGGCGAAGAGGATGAGGCTGGCGGCGATGTTGAGCGAACGGGCGTTTTCGATCATGGTTCACCTGTCGTAGCTGACGCGCCGGCCGAGGAAGACAAACTGGGCAGCGGTGAGGAGGACGACGAAGACCATCAGGATCGCCGTCTGGGTGGAGGCGCCGGAGAGGTCGTAGCCGGAAAAGCCATCGGTATAGATCTTGTAGACGAGCAGCGTCGTCGAGCCGCCCGGCCCGCCTTTGGTGATCGTGTCGATCAGCGCGAAGGCGGAAGTGACGCTTTCGGTGAATTCCAGCACCAGTGTCAGGAAGAGCTGCGGCATGATAAGCGGCAGCTGCACGTCGAGGATCCGTCGCCACGGCCCTGCCCCGTCCATCGCCGCCGCCTGGTGCATGCTGCGCGGGATCGATTGCAGGCCGGCGAGCAGGATGACGAAATTGAACGGGATGCCGCCCCAGACATGCGCCGCGATCAGCGTGATGAAAGCGTCCGTGCCGTCGATGCCGGGCGCCCAGATGCCCGGAAAGATGGAATTGAGCGGCGCCAGCACGCCGGCGAAAGGATTGAAGAGGAAGGCGAAGACGACGCCGATCGAGGCGCCGGCAACCCCCTTCGGCCAGACCAGCACATTGCGCGCCGGCAGCGACATTGCGATTTTCCGGTCGGCCGCGACCGCCAGGATCAGTGGGATCGCCACCGCGAGCGTGGAGCCGGTAACCATGAAGATGATGGTGCGCCAGCCGGCCTCCCAGAATTCGGGATCGGAAAAGACCCGGATGAAATTGTCCCAGCCGACGAACATCGAGCCGCCGCCGAAGGGGCGCTCGAGGAAGAAGGACCAGTAGAAGGCCTGGAAGATCGGCGCGTAGAAGAACAGCACGATCAGCAGCATGAGCGGCGCCACCAGCAGAAGCGGCAGCCAGCGATGGCTGAAGAGCGAAGATTCCGACGTCATGGGAAACCCTGCGTTGGGGGCTGCATGGGCGCTCCGAGCGCCCATGCAGGGGAGGTTCGGATTACTGCAGCTTTACGCCCTTGTAGGTCTGCTCGAAGCGGCGCAGCAGCTCGTCGCCGCGCTTCTTGGCGTTGTCGAGCGCTGCCTGCATCGTCTGCCCGCCGGCAAAAGCCTTCTGCGTTTCTTCCATGAAGACCTGGCGGAACTGCACGTAGAAGCCGAGGCGAATGCCGCGGGTATCCGGCGTGCGCGGCTCGTTCATCGAACCGATGCCAACGGCGGCGGTGGCGTATTTCGGCGTATTCGCCTCGCCGCTCTTGGCGATCGCGTCCATCACGTCGCTGGTGACCGGCACGTAGCCGGTGGCTGATGTGAAGGCCATCTGCTGTTCGGGTCGGCGCACGAAATCGAGAAAGGCCTTGGCGCCTTCGATTTCGCCCTTGTCGTGGCCTTTCATGATGTAGATCGAGGCGCCGCCGACGAGCGTGTTGTGGCGCTCATACCCCTTGTACATCGGCGCCATGCCGACAGTGAGCTCGTACTTGCCTTCGAACGCCTTGGCGGAAGCCGTATAAGAACCCGAGGAATTCTCCATCATCGCGCATTCGCCGGCATTGAAGGCGGCGGTGAAATTGCCGGCCTTGGTATCGCTTGCGAGCCTGACGATGCCTTCCTTGCGCCAGTCGACCAGGTTCTGCAAATGCTTGGCGGCGAAGGTGGTGTTGAAGACATATTCGGCGTCGAGGCCGTCATAGCCATTGTGCCTGGAGGCGATCGGCAGGCCGTGACGGGCCGAGAACTGTTCGAGCACGCGCCATGTATCGCCGTCGGTGACGAAGGGGCAGGCATGACCCGATGCCTTCAGCTTGCGGGCGGCCTCGATGATCTCTTCCCAGGTCGTCGGCGTCTCGGTGACGCCGGCTTTCTGAAGCTCGGTCTTGTTGGTGTAGAAGAGCAGCGTCGAGGCATTGTAAGGCTGGGCGAAAAGCTTGCCGCCGGAGGTTTCGTAATAGGCGCGCGCCCCGGCAATATAGCTTTCCCACTTGACGTCGGGCAGCACCTCCTGGACTGGCACAACAGCGTCCGACAGCATCAGATCGAGCGTGCCGGCGTCGAAGAACTGGATGAGGACGGGATGGTTCTTGGCGCGAAAGGCTGCGATCGCCTTCTGCATCGACACCTCGTAGCTGCCCTGGCCAACGCAGGTAATGTGATGCTCGGTCTGCGCGGCATTGAATGCGCTGCATTGGGCTTGGATCGCCGTCTCGACGACACCGGTATTGCCGTACCAGAATTCGATATTGGCCGCCTGTGCGGAACATGCGCCCGCCATCAGCGCGGCCGCAGCCGCCAGAATGGAAATCTTCATCTTGCCCTCGCCTGTTTGATCGGCCGGCTTCGCGCCTGGCTCGGTTGACGGCGATTTATTACACATAGTGTGTAACAATTTGGTGACGCACGCGAGGCGCTTGTGACCAGTCACGGCTGCTGCTATAGGGCGAACGATTGGAACGATCGGTAACGGCGCCAATAATTACTACACGTCTCTAGTAATTATCGGCGAAGGAGATGTTGGAATGGCCTATTTCCCGGAACCCCTGATCGCGCCGCGCTTCCTGCGCGAAGGCGGTGGCGTCGTTTCTTCGAACGAGCGCGACATGCTGAGACTGATCTGGCGTCATCCGGGCCTCTCCCGCTCCGAAGTCACCGGCCATACCGACCTTACCCAGCAATCCGTCTACCGGATCATCGACCAGTTGGAGGAGCGCGGCATCGTCTCCTTCGGTTCGCCGAAGCCCGGCACCGGCCGCGGCCAGCCGAGCCCGACTCTGCGCCTCGAAGGCCGCTATGCCTATAGCTGCGGCATCTCGGTCAATACCGACGTGATCGGCATTTGCCTGATGGATATATCAGGCAAGGTGCTGGCCGAAAGTAGCATCATCCTGCGGGAGCGCTCGATGGCCCAGTCGCTCGATCTCGTGCGTGAGCACCTGGCCGAACATCAGCGAGCAAACGACCTCTCCGAGGACGCCTTTTTCGGCATCGGCTTTGCCATTGCCGGCTTCCACGTCAGCGGCACCCGCTACAATGCGCCGCTGCCGCTGCATGAATGGTCGCTGATCGAGCTCGGGCCGCTGCTGACGGATTTCTTTGGCAAGCCGGTCTGGGTGCACAATGGCGGCAAGGCGGGAACGGTCGCCGAATCAATGTTCGGCGCCGGCCGCTACATAAGGCACTTCGCCTATTTGAGCTTCAACTACGGTTTCGGCGGCGGCCTCGTCAGCAATGGCGAGCTGCTGCACAACGGCGTCGGCAATGCCGGCGAATTCTCCGGCATATATGATGCCGAGGAGAACAAGCGCCGGCCGGCCCTGCAGTACCTGATCGAAAATCTCAACCGCAACGGTCTCGACATTCCCTCGATCAGCTACATGCGCAAACATTTCGATCCGAAATGGCCGGGCGTTGCCGAATGGGTGGACGAGGTAACGCCCGCCTACAGCCGCCTTATCAACGCCATCTGGGCCATCTTCGATCCGCAGGGCATCATTTTCGGCGGCCAGATCCCATCTGCTCTGGCGCAGATGCTCATCGACCGCACCGAAATTTTCGACCGTCCCCGCTACGGCGTGCCGCGCCCCCGCCCGAAGCTGATCATCTCCGAAATCGCAAGCGATGCCTCGGCCATGGGCGCGGCGATCGCTCCGTTCAAATCGGCTTATTATTGAGCGTAAGCGGGCCGGCGAGCCAAGCTGTTAGCTCTCTCCGACCTCATCCTGAGGTGCCCCTTAAGGGGCCTCGAAGGATGAGGGCTGATCGGTGTGCCCCAGGACGGAGGAGAGGCGCAGCAACCGGCGTTAGGCGCACCTCCCACCGGACTGCAACCGCCATACGACAGCGCCGATGCGCCGCACCTCGCCGGTTCCGATTGTCACGCAACCCGGAACTGTGCGATGACCCATCGACCACAAAAGCAACGGATAAAGGCGCGACATGAAGAAGATCGGTTTCCTCTCGTTCGGGCACTGGACGCCCTCGCCGCAATCGCAGACGCGCTCGGCGGGCGATGCGCTGCTGCAGTCGATCGACCTTGCCGTCGCAGCCGAGGAACTCGGTGCCGATGGCGCGTATTTTCGCGTGCATCATTTCGCCCGGCAGCTCGCCGCCCCCTTCCCGCTGCTATCGGCCGTCGGCGCGAGAACCAGTCGGATCGAGATCGGCACAGCCGTCATCGACATGCGCTACGAGAACCCGCTCTATATGGCCGAGGATGCGGGTGCCGCCGACCTCATCGCCGGCGGCCGGCTGCAGCTCGGCATCAGCCGCGGCTCGCCGGAACAGGTGATCGATGGCTGGCGCCATTTCGGCTATGCCCCATCGGAAGGTCAGGACGAGGCCGAGATGGCGCGGCGCCACGCCGAAGTGTTTCTTGAGGTCCTGCGCGGCGAAGGTTTTGCCAAGCCCAACCCACGGCCGATGTTTCCGAACCCGCCCGGCCTGCTGCGTCTCGAGCCGCATTCGGAAGGCCTGCGCGAGCGGATCTGGTGGGGCGCAAGCTCCAATGCCACCGCCGTCTGGGCGGCCAAGCTCGGCATGAACCTGCAGAGTTCGACGCTGAAGGATGACGAAACGGGAGAGCCGTTCCACGTCCAGCAGGCCGACCAGATCCGCGCTTACCGCGAGGCCTGGAAGGCGGCCGGCCACGCGCGCCAGCCGCGCGTTTCGGTCAGCCGCAGCATTTTCGCCCTGGTCGACGATCGCGACCGTGCATATTTCGGCTATGGCAACGACGGGGACGACAAGATCGGTTTCATCGACGAGAAGACCCGGGCGATCTTCGGCCGCAGCTATGCCGCGGAGCCCGACATTCTGATCAAACAGCTTGCCGAAGACGAGGCGATCGCCGAGGCCGACACGCTGCTGCTCACCGTCCCCAACCAGCTCGGCGTCACCTACAACGCCCATGTCATCGAGGCAATTCTGACCCACGTCGCCCCGGCGCTTGGCTGGCGCTGACGCTCCGGCCAAAGCACCGGGCGCTCACATTCGCCTGTATCTGGCGCGGAATTCGCGGGGACTGCAGCCCTCCCGCTCGTGGAAGACCCGTGAAAAATAAAAGGGGTCATCCAGACCGATCATGGCGGCAACCGCTTCGATTTTTTCGTCGGTGGTAGCCAACAGCTGTTTGGCATGATCCATACGTGCCCGAAGCTGAAATGCCTTGGGCGGCAGCCCCGTTTCAAGCGTGAACCGCCGGCGCAATGTTGCCGGAGACATCTGGTGCTCGGCGGCAAAGGCGGCGAGGTCGAGCGGTTGCATCGCCCGCCGCCGCAGCGTTTCGACGATCACGGCCATGTCGGGCCTTTCCTGGCGTCGATCAGCCGCTCCGATTGCCTGTCTGGCGGCCGATATGACGATGCGATGCAGCATCAATGCCGCCGACGCTTGCCCCAGGTGGGTATCGTCGAGCAGATCGGCATGGAGCATTCCGAAGATTCGCGCCACGTCATCGAGGCGATGCAAGGCGACGACCGGATGTCGCTCGGCAATGATCCTCAGCCTGACGAAGTCCCGCGTGAAGGATCCTTCGAAAAGCGCCCAGCGCTCGTCCCAGCCGTCTTCGTCGGGAGAATAGGAATGCGCGCGGTTGGGAAACAGCCAGAACAGGGCAGGCCCGGTCAGGCTGAGGCGGCCACTGGCGGCGGTCTCCAGCCAGCCCTGCCCGCGCTCCACCAGCACGACGGCGAAACTCGGAAGTTTCCGGTCGGTCACCGAATGGCGTGCATGCTGCCTGCCGCTTCCGGTGACCGCCAGTCCGCCGGCCGCGCCAAGCGGCGTTCTGTAAATGGCCTCGGCCTGTCTCATGATGAGCGAAAAGTCCAGGTACCAGTTTCCTCTATGTCGGTTAGTCCTGCAGATCAGATAAATAAAGGCAACTCAATTCAAGCTGGGGAAGGCTGAAATGTCGATTGCCGCCGAAGTCATGCAGGCCAGAACACCGGAATTTTCCCTGACCGCCCACGGCAAAACCTTGGCTGCGGAGCGGATCGGCTGGCTGACGCCGACCGATCCGGCCATCGGCGTCGACGCCATCCGCCGCCGCTACCAGAAGGATGGCTATGTCTGGCTGAAAGGTCTTCTGCCGCGGGCAGCTGTCATCGATTTCCGTGGCTGGGTGTTCGAACGCCTCGCGGTGACAGGACTGGTCGAGCCCGGCAGCGATTTTTCGCAAGGGATTGCGTCGGCCGCCAGCGTCGACTGGAGCCTGGCGGACCGGCGGCTGATGTCGCTTGTCCGCTCCGCCGCCTATGAAGGTTTTTGCGCACAGCCGCCGCTCACCCGCTTCATGGATGATTTCCTGCAGGGCATCTCCTATCTGCACAAGCGCAAGATCATGCGTTTTACCAAGCCGGGAACGCCGACGGCCACACCCGCTCACTACGATCTCGTCTATCTCCGCGGCGGCACCAGTCGGCTGGCAACGGCGTGGATTCCGATCGGCGACATCCCTGCCGAAATGGGCGGCCTCGTCTACCTCGAAGGTTCGCACGCGCTTGGAGTCAAGATGGAGGCGAAGTTCCAGGCCGCAAGCGGCGATCTTTCTGCGGAAGAGCGGATCAGCGCCTATAACAGTCACATGACGGAAGGCGGCTGGGTCTCGAAGGATCTTCCCGATATGGCCGAGCGCTTCGACACCCGCTGGCTTGCCGCCGATTATGAGGCCGGCGACGTTGTGCTCCACTCGCCCTACATGATCCACGCCTCGACCACCAACCAGGACAGCAGCCGGCGGCTGCGCCTCTCCACCGACATCAGATATCAGAATGTCGACGACGAGATCGACGCCCGATGGAACAACCATTGGAGCCTCGGCGATATGCTGTAGCCCGGCTTCAGCGCCCCAGCGGCGAAGTGTCGGGACCTTACTGCCGCCGTGAGCGTTGATGGTCCAAGCCTTGAATCGGTTGCATGACTGACCGACTTATGGCTGGGACCGAACCGCTCGAGTTGCCTGATGCCGCGCACGAACCTGAACGATATCCTGATCTTCATGGCCGTCGTCGATGCCGGAAGTTTTATCGCCGGCGGCCAGGCCATGGGCCTGTCCCGCTCGGCGGCTGGAAAGGCCGTCATCCGCCTCGAAGACCGGCTCGGCGCACGTCTGCTCAACCGCACGACGAGAACGCTGAGCCTGACCGATGAAGGGCGGGTATTTTACGAGCGCGGCCTGCAGATCCTTGCGTCGGTCGACGAGGCGGAAGCGAGTCTGGGAGGCCAGAGCGGCATGCCGCGCGGCCTTCTCAGACTGACTGTACCCGATGCCTTCGGCCGGCTCGTCGTGCTGCCCCTGCTGGAAAAATATCTTCACGCCTGGCCCGACATCCAGATCGAGGTGAGCTTTACCGATCACCTCTCCGACATCATCGAGGACGGCTTCGATCTGGCGATCCGGATCGGCGCCGCGGCGTCGGATACCCGGCTGGTCTCGCGCGTGATCGCCACCTACAAGACGCGCCTCTGCGCCTCGCCCTCCTATCTCGCCGCGAACGGCGAGCCGCGCGAAATCGACGATCTCGCAGCCCACGACTGCCTGATTTTTGCCAACCGCAATCAAAGGCAAGGCTGGCGTTTTCGTGGCAAGGGCGGTTCCTGGATCAAGGCGCAGGGGCGCAGCCGCCTGCGGCTCGACAGCGGCGAGGCGATCCGCGACGCTGCTCTGGCGGGATTGGGCATCGCGCTCCTGCCCGATTTTCTCATCGCCGGCGATCTCGCCGCCGGGCGTCTCCGGCAGGTCCTGCCCGACCTGGAAGCCGATGACGCCAAGATCGTCACGCTCTACCCCGACAAGCGCCTGCTGGAACCGCGCATCCACCGTTTCGTCGAACTGATGGTCGAGGCGCTAGGGCATGAGAGATCGGGCGCGCGCTCATCGCCTTGATACGGAAGCACCAACATCGGCAATCGCCCTGTCGAAACCGCGGAAACTTTTCAAGGCAAGGGGAAAGAGAGTGGCGACGAGATAGGCAAGCCCGGTGAGCAGCAGCGCCGCGGCAAGACCGATCGTGCTGATCAGCGCACCGCCGACAAGGCCGCCGAAGGGAATGAGGGCGAAGCAGAGGGCGGTATTCAATGCGATGACGCGGCCGGTCAGCGGCTTGGGGATGCGCTCGAAGATCACCGCCGACAGGATCGGGTTGAGGAAGCCCGAGGCGAATCCTCCGATGGCCAGGGTCGTAAAGACAACGCCGAGCGGCGCATCCAGCGCAACAACGAGAAAACGCGGAAAGCCGGTCAACAGGAAGGCCACGGTATAGACCATCAGGCGCGGCATCCGCTCGCCAATTGCTGCAGCAATCGCCGCACCTGCGATCGACGCGCCGGCGAATGCCGCAAACATCGCTCCCAGCAGTTCCGGACCGTGGCCGGAATCACGTGTCCAGACAGGCAGCAGCACCGCATGATAGGCCTGGTCCAGCAGATTGGTGATCGCCACCATGACGACGATGCTGACGAGCACCGCATCGCCGCGCAGAAAGCGCCAGCCTTCGCGGAGATCGTCGAGATAAGAAGCCCTCTCGGCCGGTCGGGCGCCGGATGGCCCTGGCGTGCGCCGCATATCGGGGATGCCGACGGCGACGATCAGCGCGGCGGCGGCGAAGGTGGCGGCATTGACGAGGAGCGCCTGGCCCGGCCCGATCAGGCCGATCAGCGCACCGGCGCCGGCCGCACCCGCCGTCGAGGCCAGCCGCTCGATGGCGCTGGCGACGCCGGTCACCCGTTCGAGCGGCACGTTCGCCAGCCTGGCGATATCGGGAACCATCGCCTGCTTGGCGGCGTCGGAAGGCCCACGCAGCACGCCCATGGCAAAGACGACAGGCAGCAGCACCGGCATGCCGAGCAGGCCGAAGAAATCGAGCAGCGGCACCAGCCCTACCGCGACCACCGAAGCGGTATCGCAGACGATGGCGATGCGTTTGGCGCCGACGCGGTCGATCAGCGGCCCGCCGAGCGCCTTGGCGACGACATAGGGCAGCATCTCCACCATCGCCGTCACGCCGGTCAGGACAGGACTGCCCGTCGTGCTCAACACCAGCCAGGGAATAGCGATGGTCGACAGCCGCGTGCCGGAAAGCGAACATGTCTCGGCTGCGGCAAGCGCCAGGAAGGGCCTGGCCCTCCTCACGCCTCGTCCTCCCCTTCGCGATGCGGAAGGCGGCCCGGATAGGGAAAGGCGTGCAGCATGACATAGAAAGGAACCATGTCGGAGTTCCGAGACGCCGCCTCGCCCAGCGGCGGGGCCGCCCGCATCGCTTCCAGAATGATGCCGGTCAGCCGTTTCGTCAGAGCCTCGGCCTGATCAGCCGTCATCGGAATAATGATGTCATCGGCCGCCGTCGCCTTGCGCCACTCCGCCGGCAGTTCGGCATATTCCTCCAGCGCCTGCTGCATCTGGCCGACCTGCAGCGAGAGCGCCGCCTGGTTGAAAGCGAGGTCGAGATCGAGTGCCTCTCCCTCGGCTTCGCTTGGCGGCACCGAGGTCAGCTCATGGCTGGCGCGCCACCAGCGATCGCGCCGTGAGGCATGCGGCGCCTCCTCGATGAAGCCATATTGGGCAAGCTGGCGCAGATGATAGCTCGTCGCACCGCTGTTCAGGCCCAGCCGCGCGGCGAGTTGCGTTGCCGTGGCAGGCCCATCGATCCTCAGCATGCCGAGCATGCGCAGCCGGACAGGATGGGCCAGCGCCTTCAGTGCCGTCGGTTCGGGCACGACGCGGCTGACGGTGCGGGAGGCGACGGCATCTGCTGCGGGCTTAGGGTGCGGATGTTTCATGCTTCAAGCATATATTTGCAAACATATCTTTGCAAATATTTCTTTGCAAAAGTGATGCACCTTCCCGCAGGCTCAATCCTCCCGGAGCGTGAAGACCGCGCAAGGATCGGCGATGCCGCGCAGGGTGTGCTCTCCGAGCGGCATCAAGGGCGTCGCCGTATTCGCCGCCACCGCGCCTGAGATCAGCACGGTTCGGCCAAGCGGCTTGCAGAGCCCTTCCAGCCGGCTGACCAGATTGACCGCGGGGCCGATGGCGGTAAAGTCCAGCCGGTCGGCCGCACCGATATTGCCCCACAGGATCTCGCCGAAGTGCAGCGCCGCGCCGAACGGCAACGGCGCCAGCCTTTGCGACTGGCGCACCTGGTCGAGATGAACCATGCCGGCGCGGCTGGCGGCGACTGCCCGCAATGCGGCCTCGCAGGCCTCCCGGTCTCCTTCGATCGCTCCGCCGGAAGCCGCGGTCACCGGAAAGATCGCCAGCACGCCGTCGCCGATGAATTTCAGCACCTCGCCGCCGAAGGCGTGCACGGCGCCTGCGACGCGGTCGAAATAGGCGTCCAGCGCGGTGATCATCTGGTGAGGCTCGGTCACCTCGGAGAGCGCGGTGAAGTCGCGCAGATCGGCACAGAGAAGAGCGGCTCGGATGGTCTCGCCAGTGCCGCGGGCAAGCGCGCCGGCCTGCACCCGGGCCGCACTGCGCCGGCCGAGATAGGCTTCGAGCAGCGCGGCCCGCGCCTCCCGCGCAGCAAGTGCGGCAAGCGGCGCAGCGGCAAAACGCGCGACCTCGCGCAGCAGGCTGATCGCGGCCGGGCCGAATGCACTGTTCCCTGCCTCGTTGGCAACCCCCGCCCAGCCGAGCAGCGGGCCGTCCGATGCCTGATTATCCTGTGCAGGCCCGATCCTCGTCTCCCACACCGGCCCAAGACCGGCCAGCCACTCGCGCCCGGCTTCGCTCTGCGGAGTGGCGGCAAAGGCCAACGCCTCGATGACGGCCCCGGTTTCAGCCCGCCACAGCCAGGTGCGCCGCGCGATGATCGGATGCGGCACCGATAGCGTCAGCGCGCCGCCCGAAAGCGGCAGACCTTCAGCCAAGAGCCGGCGCCCGAGCTCGGCCAGAAACCGTTCGGGACCGGGCGAGGCACCGGCCTCGTCAACCAGCCAGGCAAGGGGAGACGGCAGATCCATGCTGCAACATGACACTGCCCCGGGACGTCCGCAAGGATGCCTTCTGGAGCCTGTCGACACCTTGTGCCATTCCTGCGCAGACAATTCCTGTCGCGAATCTTCCATCACGGGGAAAAGCGAAAAATAACGCTTTAAACTTGCGCCGTTTTAATTTCATTATGCGGCCGTTCGTCATCGTGTAATTGAGGGGTACGATGGGCACGATATTCTGGCCGAAAGATCCGCTGGATGGGAATGACATGACGCTGCTGACGTCGATCCTTCGGCGGTGGTGCGAAAGGTATCAGGTCGAGCTGACGGCGGAGGAAAGCAGCCGCAAGGCAAAGGAACTCGTCGAATGGTTCGAATTCGGCGTCAAGGATCCGATCGAGCTCGCGGAACTGATCGATGACAAGCACTGGCTCGTCAGCAGGATCTGACCCCTGAGGCTGCGGAAAATTTCATAGGAAAAGGCCGGGCGAAACTTCGCACCGGCCCTCGTCAACTTGCCTCTAAAGCGCGTCGCGATCTTTCAGATTCGCTCCTTGCGCTTTAGGTCTTTGTTTTCCGCATGTCGTTGCGGCAAAAGCGCTTCGCGCTTTGCCTGGGAAAAGCGCTGCACACTTTTGCGCGACATGCTTTAACCAAGGCCTTTAGTCGTCATCCCGCCAGCGACGGTCGCGATCCCAGCGCCGCTCATGGCCCCAGCGCGGGCCGTCCCAATCGCGGTGGCGTCGCTCCCAGCCCCAACGCGGCGGGCCACCGTAAAATGCCACCGGCGGCGGGCGTCGCCAATTCGGCCGGCATTCGCCCCAGCGGGTCAGATGCCAGCCGCGGCCGCACGCATAGTCGACCTTCGTGACATCGCTTGTGACTTTGCTCTGGACATTGATTGTCCCCATCGGCATCGCCTCAGCCGTACCGATCGAGAGGCTGCCAGCGAGCAAGGCAGCCGCGATAGAAAGTGCCTTCATCGAAAACTCCATTTCATCCAGCCGCCCTGACCTTATGGCCGCCAAATTGAACTGGAGATGAACTGCACGTTCATGTTTAGACGAGAAAAACGGGCGTTTTCGGACGCCCGATCGGGGTGTTGACAGGCCGCTTTTCCCGCGGCGCCAAGCGCTTGCGGGCGCCCGCTGCCCGTAAAAAATCGTTCATGTTCTGCCGTGAAAACTGTCAGGACCGGGATCGCGCCCGGCGGCGACTTCGATCAGCCGTCCAAGGTAGTGCGCCCAGCCTTCCGCATGGCCGGCGCATTGATCGGCGCTCGGCAGGCCGCTATGGGTCAGCCGCAGCAGCGTTCCGTCTCCTTGCTCGATCAGGTCGATCTCGACCAGACTGGACCCGGGCGGCACCACCTCGCTGCCGTCCCAGCCGAAGCTATAGGCAAGGCGATGAACCGGCACCACCTCGCGAAACGAGCCGCGCGCAAAGCGAGCGCCGGTGACGTTGACGAGGTAGAGCCCGCCCGGCTGCGGCTCGACCTGAGCCTCCGTTCCCATCCAGCGCAGAATCTTTTCCGGGTCGGTCATCAGCGCAAACACCGCCGCCGGCGGCGCCGCGATATGCGCCTCGCGGTGAACGACGAGGGGATCTTGCATGTCTCTCTCCCATGGTTGTCATGGCCTGCCCTCGCCTCAGGCGGGATCGGCGGGTCATGCGGTGTAGATTGGGTGTCCTCATCGGAAACATGTAGGCAAACGTGTGCGTTCAGCAAGGGCAGTCGGGGCGCCGTTCTCGACATTGCCGGACACCGGCGGCGCCGCTCCTTGCGCATTGCAGAAAGCATTTCGCCCTATTGCCAGCTTGCCGCCTTGCCCCTATTGTCCCCGCCGTTCTCAGGGCGGGGTGAAAGTCCCTACCGGCGGTATGCAGTTTCGATTGCGAGCCCGCGAGCGCCTTCTTAAGGAAGGGTCAGCAGATCAGGTGAGATGCCTGAGCCGACGGTCATAGTCCGGATGAAAGAGAACGTGCGTTCCTGCCGCCCTTGCGGCTGTCGGGGACGTTCGTGATCGCCTTGGGTGATGTGTCTGTTCGCCAAAGGAGATTACCATGACACCCACCCGCTACGCCTTTATCAAAGCCAGCTGGCACGCCGACATCGTCGACCGCGCCCTTGACGGCTTCTACCAGCTCGTGCCGCCCGAGCAGGTCGACGTGTTCGATGTTCCCGGCGCCTTCGAAATGCCGCTCCTTTCGCGCGACCTTGCCGCAACCGGGCGCTATGCCGCCGTCGTTGCCGCCGCTTTCGTCGTCGACGGCGGAATTTACCGCCATGAATTCGTCGCCCAGGCCGTGGTCGACGGGCTGATGCGCGCCGGCATGGATACCGGCGTGCCGGTCCTGTCGGTTTCGCTGACGCCGCATCAATATCAGGAAACCGAGCACCACAAGCAGATCTACCGGGCACACTTCGTCGAGAAAGGGCGGGAGGCCGCAAAGGCCGCGCTGACGATCGGCAAGACACGCGCCGCACTTGCCGCGTAGCAAGGCTGATCCTTCGAACCGAGGCGGCGGGATCGATCCCGCCGTCTTCATCCGGTCAATTCCGACAGAATAATTGATTCGACGCCCTCGCCGCGCTGTGGTCCACTCGACCCCGACATGTATCGCCATTCTTAACGCATCCAGAACCCCAAGGAGCTGAAGATGAGCAATGCAATGCGCAGTGAACCCCCTATCGAAGATCCGAAAACACGGCCGGTCGACACCAAGCTCGAAGTGGTCGTCATCCCCGTTTCCGACGTCGACCGCGCCAAACGTTTTTACGACGGCCTCGGCTGGCGGCTCGACGCCGACTTCGCCAATGATGCCGATTTCCGGGTAATCCAGTTTACCCCGCCCAGCTCCGGCTGCGCGATCATTTTCGGCAAGAACATAACCGCAGCCGCACCCGGCTCCGCCCAGGGTCTCTACCTCATCGTCTCCGACATCGAGGCCGCCCGCCGCGATCTCATCGCCCGCGGCGTCGAAGTCAGCGACGTGTTCCATGACGCTGCCGGCGTCTATGCCGGCAAGGACGAACCCTATCTCTTCGGACGGCTGAGGCTTGCCGGCCGCGATCCCGATCATCGCAGCTATCGCTCCTTCGCCTCGTTCAAGGATCCCGACGGCAACGGCTGGCTGTTCCAGGAAGTCACCCAGCGCCTGCCCGGACGCATCGACGCCGACGAGACGGCCTTTGCGACCTCGAGCGACCTTGCATCAGCGCTGCGCCGCGCGGCCACCGCCCACGGCGAACACGAGAAACGCAACGGCGGCAAGCACGACGAAAACTGGCCGGACTGGTACGCCGAATATATGGTCAGCGAACGGGCCGGCAGGGAACTGCCATTGTAGATGGCGGTAGGCGCCAAGAGCACCCGCCTCGCCTTTCGATGGCCCCTGAGGAGTCATCTCAGGGCGAAGCTTTCTTGGATGCCGCACCTCTCATCTTTACCGGCACGCCATGTGGTACCCCCCTCTGGCCTGCCGGCCATCTCCCCCACAAGGGTGGAGATCGACAGGAGGCTTGACCATCGCTCCCTCTCGAACGGCAGCGACAATCACAATTCTCAGCTGTTTGGGGAAGCCGTCGCGCCCAGCCGATCTCCCTCCTTGTGGGGGAGATGTCCGGCAGGACAGAGGGGGGTGCCACACCACATGTCCTCTCATCCCAAATCACGCCAGCGAGCCACCCCTCACCGATCGAAAAAATCCCGCCACTGTTTCTCGCCAACCAGGCAATCCGTCACGGGCCCAGCCCCAGCAATTCTCTGCACCGTCGCCGGCGGGGAAAGGCCGCTGATCTCCAGCACCAGCTTGCGGCGCACGGCAACGGCGAAATCCTCGATCTTGTGGACCGGCAGCACGAAGGCGCCGGGGCCGCCGATCACGCAGTCGGCATAATATGTATCGAGCCCGTTGGGAGCATCGGAGGGCCGCAGCATGATGGCAAGGCCGTTGATGATCATGCCTGATGCAACCGCCTTGTCGCGCGCCGGTATAACCGGATTGCCGGAATTGTTCGGGCCGTCGCCGGAGACGTCGATCACCTCCCGCCTGCCTCGAAACGGGCTGGTGATGATCATGCTGGCGCCCTGGCCGATCGCTGTGGATATCGAAGTGCGCCGTTGCGTGGCGATCGGCCGGGCTTCGATCTTGCCGGCAAAGGCAATCGCGTCCTCTTCCGTCTCGATCACCTGCCAGTCGATCACCGAATCCTGGACGACATAGCCCGCCCATTCGAAATAGCTGATGGCAATGCGGCCGGTCAGACCGCCCTTCACCGCATCAAGGAATTCCTTGTGCTTGAGCGCCTCGACATAGCCCTCGCGCTGAATGCCGATCTCTTCGAAATCCATCGACCGCGAGGTGTCGACGGCAAGGACGAGGCTGACGTCGACCTCGTTTGTCCCCGCCTGCGCTGCCGGGACGAGGCCGGAAAGACCCATGAGCACCGCAACTGTCGTCAGCATCGGTAAATCCCCGCGCCATCCAAGCCAGCAAACTGTAACACAGCTTGATCGACCAGGGGCGCCGGCCCGCAGGCGCGGCTTCAATTTTCGGTGATGGCATCGGGTGCCTCAATGCAGGGGGAGCCACAAGGGGGTCTTCCACGCCTTCAGCGCCTCGAGAAAGACCTGCAGGCGCAAGGGCAGGAAGCGGCGTGTCGGATAGACCGCATGCACGAATATCTCCTCGGATGACCAGTCCGGCAACAGGCGGATGAGTTCACCTCTTCTGATCTCATCGTCGCAATAGGTAGAAGGCAGCAGGCCGATGCCGTGTCCGCGATAGGTAAAGGCGCTCACCGCCTCGAAATCCCGGCTCGAGACCGGCCCCGACACCTGCTGGCGGACCGACTTGCGGCCGCTGACGAGATGCCATTCCGCTTCGCCGTTGCGGCCGTTCAGCAGCACGCACTGGTGATCCTTCAAGTCTTCGGGCTTCGAGGGAAGCGCCCTGCCCTTCATATAGTCCGGCGCGGCGACCAGATAGCGCACGCTCTTTCCGAGCCGCTGCGCGACGATCGAAGAATCCTTGAGTTCGCCGAAGCGGATACCGAGATCGATATTCTCGGCGATCAGATCGAGGAACAGGTTGGTGACGAAGAGATCGATCCGGATTTCGGGATAGGTCTTCAGGAAGGTCGAAACGAATTCGTAGAAAACCTCCTGCCCGAAGATGACGGGCACGGAGATCTTCAGCAAGCCCTCCGGTTTTCTCTGGGTTTCCGTCAGTGCCTGCTCGGCGTCGATAAGATGGGCGAGCGGCTCGCTGCACTGATCGAAATAGGCGCTGCCCTGCGCGGTTAGGCTGAGCTTACGCGTCGTGCGCTGCAGCAGCGTCACGCCGAGTTGCTCCTCCAGCGACGTCACCTTCCGGCTGACGGTCGAGACCGGCATGCCGAGAGAATGGGCGGCGCGGCTGAAGCTGCCGTACCGCGCCACCGTCACGAAAACCGCGATGTCGTTCAGGTCCGCCATGCAGCGATTTTTGCATAGATGCAAAAGAGAATCCAGATATTTCCATCTAATCGAGGAATGGAGTTTTCGCCATATTCACCTTGCGAAAACAATCACACCCCGATGGAGGCGCATTCGCAGCCGCCCCATCTCGAGCGACCCGGCCTTCGCAAGCGCAAGACCTCCGTTGCCCGACCAAATTATGGAGTTCAACATGACTAACGCAAAGACTGTCATCGTCACGGGCGCCTCCCAGGGTATCGGAGCCGGGCTCGTCAACGCCTTCATCGAGCGCGGCTATAATGTCGTCGCCACCTCGCGCCAGGTCAGCGCCTCGGATGCCTTTCAGGCTTCAGACAAGCTGGCGCTCGTCGACGGCGATATCGGCGATGCCGAAACCGCCGCACGGGTCGCACAGGCCGCAATCGACCGGTTCGGCTCGATCGACGCCCTCGTCAACAATGCCGGCATTTTCTTCAGCAAACCGTTCGTGGATTACACCATGACCGATTTCCGCAAGCTGTCCTCGACCAACCTCGAAGGCTTCATCCACCTGACGCAGCTGGTCGTCCGGCAGATGCTCGCCCAGAAGTCCGGCGGCAGCATCGTCAGCATCACCACACCGCTGATCGACCATCCGATCGCCGGTTTCTCGGCTTCGGTGGCGATGATGACCAAGGGCGGCATCGACGCGATCTCGAAGAACCTGGCGATGGAATATGCAAGCGAGGGAATCCGCGTCAACACGGTGGCTCCCGGTGTCGTCGATACGCCGCTGCACAAGGACAATCCGAAGGACTTCCTCAGCACGCTGTCGCCAATGGCTGGCATTTCCAACGTTGGGGAAGTCGTCGATGCGGTCGTCTTTCTGACCGAAGCTCCGCGCGTAACCGGGGAGGTGCTGCACGTCGACGGCGGCGCACATCTGGGCAAATGGTAAACCACCCGCAAGCGCAGGCAGCCGGCGCAGAACGGCGGCTGCAGGAACTCGGCATCACCCTTCCCCCGCCGCCGACACCTCTGGGGGCCTATGTCGAGGCGGTCAGATCAGGCAAGCTGGTCTTCTTCAGCGGCATGTTGCCGGTTATCGACCGCAAGCCGCGCTATGTCGGCCGCGTCGGCGGCGCACTGACGACTGAAGACGGCAGGAAGGCCGCCGAAACGGCGACACTCAGCGCACTTGCAGCCGCCAAGGACTATCTCGGCTCGCTGGACAGGGTCGCAAAAGTCGTCAAGCTCGGCGTCTATATCGCCACCGAAGGCGATTTCCGCGACCACCCGAAGGTCGCGGACGGAGCGTCGGAAATGCTGCTCCAGGTCTTCGGCGAGGAAAAGCTCTCCGGCCGCGTCGTGCTCGGCGTCGCCAGCCTGCCGCTCGGCGTGCCGATCGAGCTTGAGCTGATTGTTGAGGTCGAGGACTAAAAACGGACGGGCGCGCTTCGGCGCGCCCGTCTTCTTGGTTTCGCTGGCCTCAGCCGGCTGAAAAGCGCAAAGCATCACCCACGCCTCACACCGCCACCAACAGCAGCACGTAGGCGATCACACTCACCATCAAGCCACGAAACGCAAAGGTCACGCAGCGGTATTTGCTGCGGGCGATGGCGGAGAGGATATTGGCGTTTTCGAGATATTGGTCGAAAAGATAGCGCTCGTCGCGCCTGATTGCCGCGTCGAAGAACAGCTCGCGGTGGTTCTGCCAGGCGCCCCAGAACAGCGAGGTCGAGCTATCCAAACGGCGCGGCAGCACGACGAGGATCGCCGACAGGATTGAGAAGACCGAGGCTGCGGCAAGCAGGCCGGAAAACAGCATGCTGCCTGACGTGCCGGTGATATAGCGCGCCGGGCTGAAGACCGCCCTCACCTCACTGGAACTCACCAGGAAGGCCAGCATAAATGTGAAGATATAGGCAGCCTTCTGATCGGAGATCTTGACCTGATCGTAAAATATATCATTGATTTTCTTGATATGGTCGAAATACTCGACGCCGATATCCGCGCTCGACGGCTGGCTTAACATAACCTCAGTTGCAGTTTCGAATTCGCTCACGTGAATACTCCGTCCACAAGTGTTTTCCTGATATTACACTTGGGCGCGAAAGCAAGAACACGTGTGCAATACGCTTGACTTTTCCACTCTACACGGACAAACGGGAAGTGGGGATGGGGTTTCAGTTATGCGGGGTTATTCCAAGAACATCTGTCGCGCGGGGATGGCGCTGTCGCTTGCTTTGCCCGGTTTCGCGCCGTCGGCAATGGCCGAGCCGGTACAGCGTGCAACACCGGTCGCCGGTTCCGTCATCGCCCGCAAGACCGGCGAAGAGGTCCGCTTCATCGACGTGTCGACTTGGCGTGTCGTCGATATCAATCAGGATCTCCTGACCGGCGACGTGCTGCGCACCAACGCCAACGGCCAGCTCGCCATCGTCTTTTCCGATCACACCCAGGTTCGCCTCGGCCGCAATTCATCGCTGCAGGTCAAGAAGATGGCGGCAAGCGGCGACACGACACTGGAGCTGCAATCGGGAACGATCTGGGCACGCGCCGAGCGCGGCGGCCAGGGCCTGACGGTCGAGACCCCTGCAGCCGCAGCCGCCATCCGCGGCACCGACTGGACGATGACCGTCGAGGGCAGCAAAACCTCGATGATCGTGCTCGAAGGCCGCGTGGCGCTTAGCAACTCGCAGGGCAGCGTCGAGGTGAACGAGGGCGAAGGCGCGGTCGCCACCATCGGCCAGGCACCGCGCAAGCTGGTGATCGTCACGCCCGACGACCGCGAGCAGATGCTGTTCTATCTGAACCTTCGCGACGGCTTCGGCCTGATGCCGACTTCGCCGCTGCCGGCAGGCCGGATGGCCGACGAGCGCCGCCGGCTGTTGGCTTTGCCGCCGGAGCGTCGCACCGCCGAGGACTGGTTGGAGCTTGCCGAAGTGCAGAGCGCCTTCGACGGCCGGCAGGTCGCCGCAGAGACGCTTCAGAAGGTTCGCCGGCGCAAGTTGACGACCCTCCAGAAGGCGCGCGTCGACTTGATCGATGCCACGATCGCCGGCGCCGAAAAACGCTACGACGAAGCCGCGAGGCTGTTTGCGGCGGCATTGCCACATCTCGATCCGGCCCGCCGGAACATGGCGCAGTATGGCGGCTATTTCGCCCGCTCGCTTGCCGATCCAGCCCATGTCGAAAAGCCGCCGTCATCGGCTGTCGGCCCCTATGGCGCGATCATGCAGGCCTATACGGTGGGTTTCCTCAAGAATCCCCGCGCCTCCGTCGACCTGATCAAGGATGCCGAAAAGCGTTTTCCGGATGACCCCACCCTTCCTGCGATCCGCGCCCAGCTGGCGCAGCTGATCGATGACCGCGCCCAGATGCAGGAGGCGGTGAACCGCGCGCTCTCGCTCGATCCCAACCATCCGATCGCCCTTGCTGCACGCGCCTCTTACAAGGCGAGCTACGAAAGCGATATCAACGGGGCGCTCGCCGATCTGAACCGTGCCATCGAATTTGCGCCGGGCGCCTCGGGATCGTTGAACTCGATGGGCCTGCTGCAGAGCGCCCGCGATGCCAATGGCGAGGCCGAGGCCGCCTTCCTGCGGGCGATCGCTCTCGATCCGCAGGATCCCGTCCCCCACGCCAACCTTGCCATCCTCTATCTCGACCAATCGCGCATGAAGGAGGCCAAGCGCGAGATCGATGCGGCGCTTGCCGCCGACCCCTCCTTCGACATCGCCCTCCTCGCCCGCGGCCGCTATTACCTGCAGACCGGCGAGCGCGACAAGGCGCTGGAGGACCTGCTGGCCGCCAGCACCGCCAATCCCGCCCATTCGCAATCGCAGCTGATGCTCGCCGCCGCCCATTACGAAAAGGGCGACCGCATCCCCTCCGAGCAAGCGGTCGACAATGCCGACAGACTCGATAAGAACGATCCGGTCATCTCCTCCTTCCGCACCGCCGTCGATATCGACGATTACGACGCCGACGGCGCGATCCGCAACGCGCAGGAATTTCTCCGCCGCTCGCGCGCCCGCGGCGGCGACTACAGCGCCCTTGGCGCCAATCAGGATGCCGGCTCGACGCTGAACAACGCTTTTCGCCTGCAGGGCCTGGATGCCTGGGGCCGCTATTACGGGGACGCGGTCTTCAGTCCCTTCGAAGGCAGCGGCTATATCGACCAGTCGATCAAGGGCAGCATCTTCCCTTACGTCAACGCAACGAGCTTCAGCGACGACAATGTCATCCAGAACCGTGGCAACGCATCGAGCTATTCATCCTTTATCCAGGGCTTGCTGCTTGATCCGCACATGCTTTCCGGCCGCTCCCGTTCGGCAACGCTGCTGCGCACGCCGTTCATCGAAGGCTCGCTGGGCGGCGGCATCAACAGCGTCGACGGCCATGTGAGGGGTATCGGCGAGGCTGAAATCCAGGGTTTCTCGAACGAGACGATCCCGCTCAGCTTCTATGGCAACCTGACCTGGGAAGAACTGGCGCTCGATGGCGACTATCGCGATTTCGGCGGCTTCCAGACCGACAACAAGCTTATCGGCGGCAATGGCTATCTGACGGCAACGGTGACGCCCGACGATCGCGTGGTGGCCTATGTCAACCATGCCAAGAACGATGGAACGCTGAACGCACTGACGCAAGGCTCGTCACTGACGGACTTCCTCAACCTCCTGGGCTTCGGGATTCCAACTGAAGTCTCTTCGGAATACAATTATCGGCGCAATATCACCGAAACCACCAATGCCGGCCTCGGCTGGAGCCATACCTTCGGCTACGAAAATATCTTGAACGGCGCCTTCCTCTATTCGGAAAGCAAGTCGCGGACGTCCACCTCTCTTCAGGTCGACGATGCGCCGGTTCTCGGCCTGCGCGATCCCGACATTATTCCATTTTTGGACGGGACCGAGGATCTGTCTTCAAAAACCTATATCGGCGCGCTCAGCCATTCCATCGGCAGCGGACCGCTGACGTGGCGGTACGGCATCGAAGGCGGCTGGATCGATGCCAGCACGACCACCTCTTCTCGCCTGCATGAACTCTTTCCGCGCGTCGTGATCATCCCAGAGACCACGACCGGCCCGGACACATTCAGCAACCGCGTCAATATCAGCCGCGCCTACATCGACGTGCTGCACGAGATTACACCCGATCTCAAGGGCGAATACGCTCTCTTCGGCACGCATATGGAGGGCGACGGAGTCGACGTCAACCGCCTGGAACCACGTTTCGGCCTTGCCTGGACACCCGCCCAGAACCATTGGCTGCGCGCCGCCTTCATGCGCCAGAGCCTCGACACCGGCGTACCCACACTTGCCCCGATCGGCGTCCTCGGATTACAGGCAAACCAATATTCGATCGGCCTCGAGGGGTATGCCGATACTGCGGCGCTGCAGTGGGACGCCGAATGGACCGACCGGTTCTTCACCTCGGTCGAATACCAGCACCAGGAATTGCATGATTTCTCGATCGATTTTCCGCTGATCTCGCTTCCGGCGGCCGACAGCCTGCCGCTGTCGCGCGGCAGCATCGACCGTGCCGCCCTCACCGCAAACCTGGCGCTCGGTGCCGGTTTCGGCCTTTCCGCCACCTATGCCTATATGGAATCGGAGAACAAGGACCCGCTCGAGCCGAATTACGGCGGCTCCCTGCCCTTCATTCCCAAGAATTCCGGCCAGATCGCGTTGACCTGGGTCAACGAAGCCAAGGTCAAGGCAACGATTGCCGCCAATTATGTCGGCGAGCGCGACGGCGACGATCTCGGCACCAAGCTCGACGATTACTGGAGCCTCGACGCCCATCTGATCTGGGAACCGCTGGACAAGCGCATCGCGCTCGAGGCCGCCGCCTATAACCTGCTCGACGAGGACTTCGAGATCACGCCCGGTGTGCCCGGCTGGGGCCGCGCCTTCAAGGGCACGCTCAAAGTCCGCTTCTGATGCCGGTGCGGGACAAGCCGCGGCAGGCGAGGCAAACCGGGGGCCGCCGTTTAAGGCTGCTGGTGCTGTCGCTCGCCGTGCTGATCGCCATTTCGCTGCTGTCGCGCCTGCCTGCCTGGTCGCTGCTGGAGCTCAGAAGCTTCGACTACCTCTCCACCGTCGACGATCCCCGTCCGCCACCCGGCGGCCCTGTCATCGTTGCGATCGATGAGCCTTCGCTTGCCGATATCAATGCGCAATGGCCTTGGCCGCGCAGTCTGCATGCCGAGCTTGTCAGCCAGCTGCGCGCTGCTGGCGCCCGTGTCGTCGGCCTCGACATCATCATGGCCGAACCCTCGAACCCCGACAACGACGCGGCGATCGCCAAGGCGGTCGGCCCGGATGTCGTGCTGGCCGGCGACGAAACGCTGATCGAGACACCGCAGGCCTCGCAGCTGATCCGTGCGACACCGCTGCCGCAGCTGACGCAAGCCGGTGCCGTGACCGGCATCGCCTCGATCGATCTCAGCGGCGACGGCATGTTTCGGCGGATTCCGGGCTATCAGGACGGTTTTGCCGCCATGCTGATGAAGACGGCGTCGGGAGCAGCAAACGCCGACCTGCCGGCCGGCCGGCTCATCCAATCCTTCGGCCCGGCCCGCAGCTACCCCACGGTCTCCTACTACCAGGCGCTCGACCCCGAGAACTTGCTGCCGCCGGGTTATTTCAGGGACCGCGTCGTCCTCGTCGGCCTCAGCCTGCAGAATGCGCCAGAGATCGACAAGCGCGGTGTCGATGCCTTTGCGACACCCTATACGATCCACACTGGCAAGCTCGTCTCCGGCGTCGAGATCCAGGCGACGATCTACGACAATATCCGCGCTGGCCTGTCGATCGCGGAAGCCCGGCTGCCGGCAGTTGCCGCCTGCATCCTGATATCGGTGCTGCTGGCGGCTGCGACCGTCTGGCGCTCGACGGGATGGCTGACGATCGTGACCAGTGCAGCGGCCCTCCTCGCCTTCGCGACCGTCAGCTTTGCCGGTATCCGGCTTGCCCATGTCTTCGTCTCGCCGCTCGGCCCGACCGTCGCCTATATCTCGGTCGTCTTCGGTCAGGCTGCCTTCGATTATGCCGAGGAGCGCCGCAACAAGCGCCAGATCATCCGCGCCTTCGCCCAGTATATTTCTCCGGATCTCGTCAGGCGCCTGTCGAACGATCCCTCGCAGCTGAAGCTCGGCGGCGAGCGGCGCACGCTGTCTATACTGTTCTCCGATGTACGCGGGTTCACCACCATCGCCGAGACGCTGAAGGACGATCCGGAGCAACTGACCGGCCTGATCAACCGGCTGCTGACGCCGCTCTCCGATGTGGTGATGGATCATGGCGGTACGATCGACAAATATATGGGCGACTGCATCATGGCCTTCTGGAATGCGCCGCTCGACGATCCCGACCACGCCCTCCACGCCGTGCGCGCCTCGCTTGCCATGCAGACAGCGATTTCGCGGCTGAACAACCAACTGGAGCGGGAGGCGGCCGCGCGTGGCGGCAAGCCGCATGTCCTGAAGATGGGCGTCGGCATCAACACCGGCGAATGCATTGTCGGCAATATGGGCTCGACCCGCCGCTTCGACTATTCCTGCCTTGGCGACAGCGTCAACCTCGCCTCCCGCCTCGAAGGCGCCTCGAAGAATTACGGCGTGGCGCTGCTGCTCGGCGAAGAAACCGCAAGACTGGTCGCCGAGACCTACATCGTCATCGAGCTCGACCGCATCATCGTCAAAGGCCGCACCGTGCCCTCGCCGGTCTACACTGTCGTGCACAAGGCCGATGCCGAGGCGCTTGCCGCTCACCAGGCCTTCATCGAGGCCAAATATGCCGGCACGCTTGCACCGTCCAATCCGGCCTTCGATAGACTGGCCGCCGATATCCCCGAGCTTGCCGCCTATTATGCCATCGTGCGGGATGCGCTGGTTGGTGATGGCGGGGAGTAACCGCGCAGCGGCAGTTCTGCGCGGATGCTCTTCTATGCCTTGGCGCACCGGCCTCGCCCTTCGAGCCCCCTGCGGGGCACCTCAGGATAAGGCTCTCTCGAGCCTCGGCGGCAACTCTCCTGCTGCGTTATGCGACCCGCAGCCTCGCAATCTCAGGCCCCACGATTGCGATGAACAATCCGGGATCGCCGAAAGCCCTCGCCGATAGCATGGCCCCGTGCACCGAGGCCATCAGCATCTGGGCCTGCTCTTCCGGCCGTTTGTCCAGCTGAAACAAGCCCTGCTCTACTCCGGCCTGCAGCACCGAGGTCAGCCATGCCGCGAGATTTCGGAAATGGGCGCGGACGCGTGATGCGACCTCGTCGGGCAGCATCTGCATTTCGCTGGCGAGCATGGCGCAGACGCAGAAGGGTTGCGAAGCGTTCTCGATGCATGAACGCCAGTAGTCGATGTAGAACCGCAGCTGATCGGCAGGGCTTGCGGCCTGCTCGCGCAGAGACTGCAAACCCGCCTCCGCCTGCTTGGTGTAACGATCGACCAGCACCGCGACCAGCTCGGCCTTGGCCGGAAAATGATGGTGGATACTCGCTTTCCTGATGCCGATCGCGTCAGAGATATCGGCATAGCTGAAGCCGTTATAGCCGCCCGCCACGATGAGCGACTGGGCAATATCGAGGATCTTGTCCGACGTCGAAGGCATTGATTTCATAGCATCGCCTACCTTCTGGTAGGAAGATTGTCAAGCCCAGGAGCTTCCTCTTCAATCACAAGAAGGTGTCTGCCCGCCACATTGACTTCAATCTCATAAACTTCCTACTAGTAGGTAGACAAAACAAGGAAACTGTCGATGCAAGCTCAATCTTCGAACCAGTCCAACTGGCTGCGATCCTATTATTTCACGCGCGCCGCATTCTCGGTCGTCTGGATTGCCGCCGCCATTGCCCTGGCCGGGCAGCCGAGCGCCGCGGCCTTTCTGCTGGTGATCTATCCCTTGTGGGACGCGCTCGCCAATCTGGTCGACGCCCGGGCCAATGGCGGCCTGCAGGCCAATCCATCGCAGACGTTGAATGTCGCAGTCAGCACGGTCACATCTCTCGCCGTCGTCATCGCCCTCGGCGTGAGTTCCTATGCCGTCCTGGCTGTGTTCGGGGCTTGGGCAATCCTCTCGGGTCTGTTGCAGCTCTACACTGGTGTAAGGCGCTGGCGCACCGAGGGCGCCCAATGGGTGATGATCCTCAGCGGCGCGCAGTCTGCCCTTGCCGGCGGCTTCATGATCGGCCGCTCGCTTGGCGCCGCCCCGCCGACGATCCTCGATATCGTGCCTTATGCGGGCTTCGGCGCATTCTACTTCCTGCTCTCCTCGATCTGGCTTGTCGTCGCAGCCTATCGCAAGGCGCACGCTTAGGGCAGTTGGCTCCTGCGGCGGCAAACCTGAAGCGTTCTGCCGCCGCAGGAGGCCAGAGTACGGCTTATTCCCGTGCTCTCCCCCGTAGACGAGATTTGCGAAGACGATGACATTCTTTCGCGCTATGAAAGGCGGCAATAGTTCCCGCCCATAGACCCTGAGGTCACTCCCATGGCTTTGAAAGTTCTTTTCATTGGCGGCACCGGCCAAATCTCCTATCCCTGCGTCGAGCGCGCCGTTGCCGGAGGCCATCAGGTCAGCGTTTACAATCGTGGCTTGAGAAGTGCTGGTTTGCCCGCGGGGGTGACCTCGATCGTCGGCGAATTGGGATCGGGCGCCTATGCGGATCTCGCCAAGGGCAATTATGACGTCGTCTGCCAGTTCATCGCCTTCACGCCCGACCAGGTCGCCCGCGACATCGAGGTGTTCTCGGGCAGTTGCGGCCAGTATATCTTCATCTCTTCGGCCTCGGTCTATGAAAAACCGCCGCGTCACTACGTGATCACCGAGGAGACGCCGGCGATCAATCCCCACTGGCCCTATAGCCAGGCGAAGATCGCCTGCGAGGAACTGCTCAAACAGTCCGCGAATCTAGCCTGGACGATCGTCCGTCCCAGCCACACCGTTCGCACCGGCCTGCCGATCATGATGGGCGACAGCGATGTCATGGCAAGACGCATGCTGGATGGCGAGCCCATCATCGTGGCGGGCGACGGCCACACGCCCTGGACACTGACCCGCTCAATCGATTTCGCCGTGCCTTTCGTCGGCCTGTTCGGCAAGCAGGCAGCGCTGAACGAGATTTTCCACATCACCTCCGACCGTGCGCATATCTGGGATAATATCCAGAAGACGATCGCAAGATTGCTCGGCGTCGAGGCGAAGATCGTCCACGTGCCAACGGACACGCTGATCCGGTACAATCCGGAATGGGGCGGCCCGCTCTTGGGCGACAAGGCCTGGACGGCGATCTTCGACAATTCGAAGGTCAAGCGCGTGGCGGGCGACTTCACCTGCGCCGAGAGCCTCGATGAAATTCTCGCCGAGCCGATCATGCACCTCAAGCAGCGCCTCGCCAAAAGCCGTCCGCCGAAGGGTGAAGTCGATGCTCTGATCGACCGGATTTGCGCCGACCAAAGCGCTCTCGGTTAGAGCAACCGGAGGCATCCTCCAACGCTCTGATGGGTACGGCACTCTCCAACGTGCCTCATCCTGAGGCGCGCAGGCCAACGGCCGGAGCCTCGGAGGACATGCCGCAACGTCGCTCCTTGCACCCATCAACCACCAGAACACCCGCCTCGCCCTTCGAGGCCCCTGGCGGGGGCCCTCAGGGTGAGGCTCTCATGGGCCTTACCTCTCTCCAGCAGCCTGATTATTCCATGCGCCGTGCCTCCAGCGGCGCCTCCTGCCTGAATCCTTCAAAATAGAGGCCGCCATGCAAGGCAAGCTCGCGATCGGCCAAAGCCAACAATCGCGCGCCATCGCCCCCTGCCGCCAGCCTGAACGCCGCGTCGAACTCCGCCGCCAGTCGGGCATCGAGCCTGCTGATGAGACGCGGCGCCCACTTGCCGCGGCCGGCCCATTCGCCGCGTCCGAGCAGAATGAGATCGGCGAGCTTCTGGTAGAGTTGCGCGGCGATCGCCGCGATCTCTTCGGGCGGGCGCGTCCCGCGCAGATCGTCGGCAAGATCGGTGACCTGATAGCGCAGCATGTCGGAACGTGCGCCGGCCAGCGGTTTCGGCCCGGCCGCCAGCATTGCCGCCGCCTTTGCCTGCACGATGCGCGCGCGCTCCATATCCGGTCCGACCACGCGACCCGTGGTGACCATGTGGGCCATAACAGGGCAGCCGCTCTCGGTATCGGCATGGATATAATACGCCAGCGTCTCTTCATCGTGGACGAAGGCCTCGACCGGAAAGCCCTCATGGGTGAAGGATTCCCGCCAGGCTCGTTCCAGCGACGAAAACACGACGACGAGATCGATATCCGAAAACGCTGTGCCCTCGCCGCGCAGCAGCGAGCCGGTGGCGTAAGCGAAAGCGGCCCCGGCATAGCGGTTGGCGACGCAGCGATGGGCGGCGGCGACCGCCCGCTCCGCAAGAATGTGTTTCTGGATGTCGTCCACGATCTCGTCCTCGAATGGCGGCAGACGAGCGGATATGAAAAAACCCGCTCGTTTCCGGCGGGTTGGGTCTCAGCAGCAATGAACGGAATTCAGTTCACGCGTCTGCACCCACCGCCCGGGGCGGTGGTCGTAGACATCGTCGAAACTGCAAAAATCCCGGTCATGGCGGCGAGGATATCGCCCGGCGGCGGGAGCGTCAATGCACCGAGAATGCTTCCCCGGCGCGTTGTTTTCCGTCTAAGATGGCGCCAAGACTCGTCAAACAGGAAGAGCCGCTCATGCCCCACCCCGTCACCGTCATCCCGCGTCCCGCACCGGTTCTGCTGCCGGTGGACGGCAGCGATGAGCGATTTCCGGTGCGCCGCGTCTATTGCGTCGGGCGCAACTATGCCGACCATGCGATCGAGATGGGCCATGATCCCTCCCGCGAGCCGCCCTTCTTCTTCCAGAAGAATGCGGATAACCTGCTGCCGGCAGACAATGCTTTTCCTTATCCGCCGCTCTCGAACGATGTGCATTACGAGGTCGAATGCGTTCTGGCGCTGAAATCCGGCGGCGCTGACATTCAGGCGGCAGACGCGCTCGACTGCATTTACGGCTATGCAGTCGGCATCGATTTCACCCGTCGAGACCTGCAGGGCGAGGCAAAGAAGCTCGGCCGCCCCTGGGAGGTCGGCAAGGCCTTCGAACATTCCGCCCCTGTCTCGCCGATCGTTCCGGCAAGCCGCATCGGCCACCCCTCGCAGGCAAGGATCTGGCTGGAACAGAACGGCAGCCGAGTCCAGGATGGCGATCTCAACCAGATGATCTGGAAGGTGCCGGAAATCATCGCCGAGCTGTCGAAGCTCTTCACCCTGGCGCCGGGCGATATCATCATGACCGGCACGCCCGCCGGCGTCGGCGCCGTTTCCAGGGGTGACCGCATCAGTTGCGGTATCGACGGCGTTGCCATCCTATCGGTCGAGGTCGTCTGAGGAGAGAGCCATGCCCGTCTACGCGCTCGGCGGATCGACGCCGAAACTGCCCGCCGCCGGCCTCTATTGGATCGCACCAGACGCCAATATCATCGGCCAGATCGAACTCGGCGAGAATGTCGGTGTCTGGTTCGGCGCGGTGCTGCGCGGCGACAATGAGAAGATTACCGTCGGCGAAGGCACCAACATTCAGGAAGGGGTGATGGCCCACACCGACATGGGCTTCCCGCTGACCACGGGCAAAGGCTGCACCATCGGCCACCACGCCATCCTCCACGGCTGCACGCTGGGCGACAACGTGCTGATCGGCATGGGTGCCACCATCCTCAACGGCGCGAAGATCGGCAGCAACTGCCTCGTCGGCGCCAACGCGCTGGTGACCGAAGGCAAGGAGTTCCCCGACAACTCGCTGATCGTCGGAGCACCCGCCCGCGCCATTCGTCAGCTCGACGACGCCGCAATCGAAGCCATCCGCCGCTCGGCGGAAAACTACATTGCCAACTGGCAACGCTTCGCCCGCGATCTCAAGCAGATCGGGTAATCAGGAAATTGAGAAAAAGTGGGGCCAGCCCCATCCTTCGAGGCCCCTACGGGGCGCCTCAAGGATGAGGCTGGAGAAAGGTGGCAATCTGATGGTCGTTGAGCCCTGTATGGCTCGGCTTCGTCGATGAGCGTCGGCTGACGGCTCCACGCTGATTTTCGTTGAAAAACCGCCTTACTCGGCAGCCTCGAGAAACTGGCTGTTTCGCGAGGAAGAGGCAAGCGCCTGAACCCTGGCTTCCGCCTTGGCGATCAACTGATAGAATTCATCCTGCGCTTCGACATCCAGTTGAATGACGGCATTGACGTCATCGGGCGTATCGCAAACGCAGGCGACTGCCGAAATGGGACAGATGCCGCCGGGGTAACGCTTGCCGGTTCCGGTATAGGCGCGACGGCCCCAACGCTCGGAATAAACCGTTTCTTCCCGCTCGAGATGCAGGATCGTTCCCTTGCAGGCGGTTACAATAGCCGCCTTGCCGTAGGCAAACCAATGATAGTTCAGCCTCCGGAGAATATATTTGCCGGTGATGTCTTCGCCAGCCAGTTCGGCAGGGTTTTCAATCATTCTGATCATGAAGGCTTCCCTCAACGTTTGCAGAATATCCTTCATCTCTCTTTACGCAGCAAGTCAAAAAACGCTGCTTTTGGAGACACTTAGTCACAAAGTGTTTCCGATTCTTACATCGGGCACGCGTCAAGCACCGCATTGGACACACAATTCTTCGTCGAATTTACCGCCATCTGCACCCGATTTGAGCGTCGTTCGAGGTGGTCCAGGCACGTTGGCGGCTGAACGACGACACGCCTCAGGAGAATTCGCCGGCGCGGGGACCGGCAAGCGTCACGCGCCAGCCCGTGCGCGATTGGAAATCCTGAGTGGCCAGAAACGTATAGCCCGTCATGCGCCAGGGCCTCACGGCACTGGTCAGATTGTCGAGCACAAAATCGCCGCCATCCGTCCGGGCAATGAGAACGACATGGTTTTGATCATGCGGCCCAATGACCACCGAAAGCGCCAGCCGGTTCGATGGAAAACCAGCCTCGATCAGGTCCTTCATCTTCTGGAGAGCATAGTCCTCACAGTCGCCGCGGCCGGCAACCGGCAGAGACCAAACATCCCTGTTTCCGGAAGACGGACGATCTTCTGCGGGAATGATGCGTAGATTTACGGCACGATTGATCTTTTGAAGAAGCCCTATCCCTGCCCCGTCGTTTCGCTGTTGCGCCGCCATCCTACCGCACAGCCACTTGTACTTGGCGCAGGCCGCGCCGAATCCCACAGGCGCGCCGATGCTTCTTGTCACCGGCAGCGACGATCCGGCAACAGCCTGAAAAGCAAGAAAAAAGAATGAAATAGCAGCAAGAGAAAAGAGACGCGCCATAGCCGATTCCCCTATTTGACCCGAGACAATAACAGAGTCGGGATAAAAATTTATTAAAATTTTATACTTGCGAATTTAACCCTATTATATAAGCGATACAGATTAACCATTGTTTATTCTTCACGTTAATTCGTTGTTAGTATAAGAACTCTCCCCATTAACATTCGGTTAACCTTGGGAGACGCATGAAATGATCAGCAGAGCATCGAAATTCGGCCTTGCCATTGCTTCCCTCCTGGCAAGCAGCAGCTTGGCAACGGCAGCCCCGGCGGTCGTTAATTGCAACAGCGCAGTTCGCGGCACACTCGAATACAGGCTGTGCATGCCGACCAGAGCAATTCAGGCGGATGGCAAGTTCGGCCCGAACGACAACGATCGTGGCAGCCAAGGCATCGCCGGCGGCAAGAAGTCGTCCAGCACCGGTTCGGCCACCGGAACCGGTGGCAATGGCGATCAGGTTGCCGACGGCGGCGGATCGGACACCGGCGACGGCAACGGCAACGGCAACGGCAACGGCAATGATGACGACGATCATGGCGACGGCAAGGACCACGATCACCATGGCGGCAAGGGCGGAAAAGATCACGATCATGGCAAGGACGGCCATGGGAAAGACCACCACGGCGACAAGGACCGCGATCATCACGGCGGCAAGGGCGGAAAAGATCACGATCATGGCAAGGGTGGTCATGGGAAGGACCACCACGGCGACAAGGACGGCGATCATCACGGCGGCAAGGGTGGAAAAGATCACGGGCACGACAAGGATGGCCCGAGCCATGACGGACGCGACGGTCCTGGCAAGGACGGCAAGGACGGCCCCGGCAAGGGCGACAACGGCGGCCACGACAAGGACGACAATGGTGGCCCCGGCAAGAGCGACAATGGCGGCTCCGGCAAGAGCGACAATGGCGGCTCCGGCAAGAGCGACAATGGCGGCTCCGGCAAGAGCGACAATGGCGGCTCTGGCAAGAGCGACAATGGCGGCTCCGGCAAGAGCGACAATGACGGCCCCGGCAAGAGCGACAATGGCGGCTCCGGCAAGAGCGACAACGGCGGCTCCGGCAAGAGCGACAACGGCGGCTCCGGCAAGAGCGACAATGGCGGCTCCGGCAAGAGCGACAATGGCGGCTCCGGCAAGAGCGACAACGGCGGCTCCGGCAAGGGCGACAATGGCGGCTCCGGCAAGAGCGACAATGGCGGCTCCGGCAAGAGCGACAACGGCGGCTCCGGCAAGGGCGACAATGGCGGCTCCGGCAAGAGCGACAATGGCGGCTCCGGCAAAAGCGACAATGGCGGCTCCGGCAAGAGCGACAACGGCGGCTCCGGCAAGAGCGACAATGGCGGCTCCGGCAAGAGCGACAACGGCGGCTCCGGCAAGGGCGATAATGGCGGCTCCGGCAAGGGCGATAATGGCGGCTCCGGTAAGAGCGACAATGGCGGCTCCGGCAAGGGCGGCTCTGAATCCAAGCCGGACTAAGCTTATCCGCACAGAAATGCAAAAGGTGAGGCCGCTCTCGCGGCCTCACCTTTTTGAGTCATCGCTTTGTGTATCGATCGGCAGCAAATACGGCGAGGAAACCAACGCGTGGATCGTCACCTTCGGGCACGCCGCCGCCCCGCCCTCGCTCATTCCTGTCCTCCGACCTGACCACCGGGATGTCACAGCAATGAGGGTGGAGAAGTGGGCGCCCCGTCAAAGTCCCGTTGGTGCGATAGAATAGGGTGCCGACGGATAGTGTGGCCGCTTACGCCGCACAAGCCTCGCACAAACCGCGGATCTCGATCGTCGTCTTCGCTGGTTTGAACTTCTGCCCCCGCACCCAGGCCATCAGCCGGTGGTCGACCTCGTGATCGTGGAACTCCGTCACCTGGCCGCAGCTTTCGCAGATGGCGAAAGCGACGATCCCGTGGCTGTGGCAGTCATCGCCCGGATGGGCGCAGGCGACGAAGGAATTGATGCTTTCGAGCCGGTGCACGACACCGTATTCGAGCAGCTTTTCCAGCGCCCGGTAGACCTGCAGCGGCGCGCGAAAACCGTGGTCACGCAGCTTGTCGAGGATGGTATAGGCGCTGAGCGGCCCTTCGGCCTTTTCGAGCACGTCGAAGACCAGCGACTGGTTCTTGGTGAGTTGCGGTGTCGTCATGAACCTTGTCCTTGCATGCCTGCGCGATGCCGCCTGAGGGGAAGCAGGCTGAGAATGAAGAGGATCAGCGCCGCGACCACGATCGAGGGACCGGAGGGCGTGTCGTAGGTGAGCGAGCCGAACAGCCCGCCGACGACGGCCGCCGCCCCGATGACCGAGGCGAGCACCGCCATGATCTCCGGCGTCGCCGAAAAGCGCCGCGCCGCAGCCGCCGGAATGATCAGCAGCGAGGTGATCAGCATGATGCCGACGATCTTCATGGCGATGGCGATGACGACCGCCATCAAGAGCATGAAGAACAGCCGCGCCCGCTCGGGCTTCAGCCCCTCGGCCTCGGCAAGCTCGGCATTGACGGTCGCGGCCAGCAGCGGCCGCCAGAGCCAGGCCATCGCCACGAGCACGAAGAGCCCTCCGCCCCAGATCAGCGCGATGTCGGTCGGGGAAACCGCGAGGATATCGCCGAACAGGAAGGCGATAAGATCGATCCGCACCCAGCTCATGAAGGCGACCATGACGAGGCCGATTGCCAGTGTGGCATGCGAAAGGATGCCAAGCAGCGCATCGGCCGACAGCGCCTGGCGCTTCTGCAGGAAGAGCAGCAGCACCGATACCAGGGCTGCGACGGCAAAGACGGCCAGGGTCAGATTGAGTTCGAAGAGCAGCGACAGGGCGACGCCGAGCAACGCCGAATGGGCGATCGTATCCCCGAAATAAGCCATGCGCCGCCAGATGATGAAGCAGCCGAGCGGTCCCGTCGTCAGCGCCAGCCCGACGCCGGCAAGGATCGCGCGAACGAAGAAATCGTCAAGCATGGCGCTCCCCTTCAGCATGGGCGTGACCGTGATCGTGAGGGCCATGACCGTGGCTATGCCCATGGTCATGCGCGTGATGCCCGTCAAGCTCATGGTCCCGTTCGGGACCACGAGCGGGCTGGCAATGGTCGGTCACCGAACCGTCGGCATGTTGCACGCGTCCATCCGGCAGATGGGTATGATCATGGTGATGGCTGTAGACGGCAAGCGTCTGCGCCGCGCGGCTGCCGAACAGACGCACATATTCCGGGCTGCGGCTGACGGCTTCGGGCGTGCCGCGGCAGCAGACATGGCCGTTGAGGCAGATGACCGTGTCGGTCTCGGCCATGACGACGTGGAGATCGTGCGAGATCAGCAGGATGCCGCAGCCGCTGGCATTGCGGATCGATTTGATCAGATCGTAGAGCGCGATCTCGCCGGAGAAATCGACACCCTGCACCGGCTCGTCGAGCACGAGCAGGTCGGGTTTGCGGGCAATGGCGCGCGCCATCAGCGCCCGCTGGAATTCGCCGCCGGAGAGATGCTGCACCTCGGCATCGAGCATATGGTCGATGCCGGCGGCTTCGAGTGCCGCGCGCATGTCGCGTTCCGGCAGGGGGCCGGTCAACGTCATCAGCCGGCGCACCGAAAGCGGCAGCGTCCAGTCGATCGCAAGCTTCTGCGGGACATAGCCGACCTTCAGGCCGGCCAGACGCTCGACCCTGCCCTCATTCGGCTTCAGCACACCGATCGCCGCCTTGGCGCTGGTCGACTTGCCGGAGCCGTTCGGCCCGATCAGCGTCACGATCTCGCCGCGCGAGACGGAAAATTCGACGCCGCGCACAAGCCAGCGGCCGTTGCGCAGAACGCCGACATTCTCAAGCGAAACCAGCGGTTCGCCCTTCGTATTTGCGGGAGAGAGCATCAAATTTTCCGACAGCGCTGTTGCATCCTGCTATTGCACACGTTATAGCATAACGCAATTGATGTAATAACATAACATCTGCAATTCAAGCGGGGCATTCGATGAAACGCACCCTGGGCCCAGCCCTGAAGATCCTGGCCTTTAAAATTCCGCTCGCCCTCGCCCTCCCGGCGCTGGCGGTCCCCGCCTTGCTGTTTGCCGGCACCATGCGGGCCGCCGACGCGCCTGTGGTTGTCACCTCGATCAAGCCGATCCATTCGCTGGTTGCGGCGATCATGCAGGGTGTGGGCGAACCGGAGCTGATCGTCGATGGCGCCGCCTCCCCGCATACTTATAGCCTGAAGCCTTCGAATGCGCGCGCGCTGCAGGAAGCCAAGGTGATCTTCTGGACCGGCCCCGGCCTCGAGGCTTTTCTGGAAAAACCGCTGCAGGCGCTGGGCTCGAAGGCCAGCATCGCCGAGCTCGATCATGCCCCCGGCCTCGTCAAGCTGCCCTTCCGCGAAGGCGGCGCCTTCGAGCCACATGAGGATGGCGATGAGCACCATGGCGCTTCCGCCGAGGGTGAGGATCACGATCATGCCGCCGGCACCGGCCATGATGACCATGATCACGGACATGACGGTGACCATGACCATGGCGCCTTCGACACGCATCTCTGGCTCGACCCGATGAATGCCAAAGCCATGGCCGCCGTGATCACCACGACGCTGGTCGCCGCCGATCCCGCCAATGCGCTGACCTACCAGGCCAATGCCAAGGCGCTGGACGACAAGCTGACGGCGCTGGATAAGGAAATCGCCGCCACCGTTGCTCCCGTCAAGGACAAGCCCTTCATCGTCTTCCACGACGCCTACCAGTACTTCGAGCATCGCTACGGCATCCGCGTCGCCGGCTCGATCACCGTCAGCCCGGAAACCATTCCCGGTGCCGAGCGCGTGTCGGAAATCCACCGCAAGGTCGGCGAACTCGGCGCAACCTGCGTCTTTGCCGAACCGCAATTCGAGCCGCGCCTCGTCAATGTCGTCATCGAAGGCACGAAGGCCAGATCCGGCGTGCTCGACCCCGAAGCAGCAACGCTGAAGGCCGGCCCCGATCTCTACTTCACCCTCATGCGCGGCATCGCCGAGAGCATGAAGGATTGCCTCTCCAGCGCATGATAGCCATGCGGCGCTCCGGAGAGAGCTGAGGCGGAAAGAGGCGGATGACCCCGTTCCGCCTTTTTTCGGCTCTATCAATGTAATGATATAACATTAATATGTGAGGTTTCATGGACAACAGGCACCGGTCGCTTCGACCTCGACAGGGCCGAGACCCACCCGCTCTGGTACAAGGAGCTGCACGGCTTCAAGGACCACGTGCCGGAAACCGAGGAATATGGCATCCGCTCCTTCGTCTACCGCGAGAAGCGGCCCTTTCATCCGGCAAAATTGCAGGCCTTTCTCGACCTGACATGGCCGGGCGTCGTGCGCGCCAAAGGCTTCTTCTGGCTGGCGACGCGCCCGCACCATGTCGGCGAGATCAGCCAGGCGGGCGCCCTCGTGCGCACCGGCAAGATGGGTCTTTGGTGGGCAGCGGTGCCGCGCGAACAATGGCCCGACGAACCGGGCTTCATCAATGCCATCGGCCCCTATCTCGACCCCGTCTGGGGCGATCGCCGCCAGGAAATCGTCTTCATCGGTGCCGACCCGATGGACGAGGCCTGGATCAGGAGAGAACTCGACGCCTGCCTCATCGAGACCGAGGTCTTCACGCCCGATCGCTGGCGAAACCTGCCCGACCCCTTCGCCAGTTGGAGCCGCCAGGCGGCATGACGGCAACGGCGATCAAACCCTATCGCTGCGTTTGCACGGAGTGTGATCGGCTGCCGCCGATCGAGGGGCTGCATCCGTTGGCACATGACGGGGATGTGAAGGTTGATGCCGAAAGACCGAAGGGGTTGCTTGGTATTATTGCCAAGCGGGTGATAGCTGCACGGCGGCGGAATTAGGTGCAGACCACGCCCCATCCGCCCTCATCCCTGTGCTCGTCACAGGGATCCAGCGCGCCCAAGTCCTTGGGCGCCGAAGACTCTTCTGCGAACTCGCATAGAGTCATTCACCGCGCAGACGCGCGGTGGCTGGATTCCTGTGACGAGCACAGGAATGAGGTGAGTGGGAGAGCGAAAATGCCTATCGAGACGAGGTCTCGGTGCCGACGGAGTCTTCATGCGACACAGGGTCTCGATGCCCTAAGAATCGAGAAAGGGCGGCGAAAGCCACCCTCCCCTTGTCACCAATCAACGACCGGCAATAATGCTGGAGATCACACCGCTGGTGATGCCGATCAGCAGGTAGTCGTTGTCTGCCCGAACCCAGCGATAGCCGCGCGGCGGAGGCGCAAGCCGGTAGCGGCGGTAGTCGTTGACATCGTGAAACCGGCGGCGCTCGCTGGCATTGACGCGGTATCCCTTCTTCCAGTGCGGCCGGACAACCTTCTTCTCAACGATCACCCTCTTCTGCACGACGACAGGCGGACGGCGATGGTCATCGGCGCTGGCCTGGGAGACGACCATCGGGGAGAGAAGGAAGGAGGCGGAAAGGAGAGCTGCAAAAATCTTTTTCATGTGGGGGTTCCTCATGTTGGGCACGGGAGAAAACTAGGCCCGAACAGATGAACCGAAACTGAAGTTTAAATTAAACTTTCGTAATGGAATCCGAGACATAAGGCGCTGACTTTATATTTTAGATTAGACTTATACACCCTGACGAACTGGAGTTTTGCCTGGAACGCGATCGGCGGGCATCCCGAAGTTCTGATTCGATTTTCCGAAGGATTGGGCGCAGGTTCGATCCATGGAGCGCCCTTCGCGCGTTCGACCCTGCGGCTGGCGCCGTCGGGCCGTCGTCCGGAATCGCTCGATAGATGATGGAGGAAACCATGCCCGGCATCAGCATGCGCTACATCGTCGACGACGTCGACGCCGCCCTGGAATTCTACACGAAACATCTTGGCTTCTCGGTCGCTCTTCACCCCGCGCCCACTTTTGCCATCCTGACGAAAGATGGTTTTCGTCTGCTCGTCAGCGGCATGACGGGACCGGGCGGCGGAGCCCAGGCAATGCCGGACGGACGGAAGCCTGCGCCCGGCGGATGGAACCGCATCCAGATCGAAGTCGCGGACCTGGAAGCGGAAGTCGCCACGCTGCGCCAGGCGGGCGCGCGTTTTCGTGGCGAGATCGTACAGGGCATAGGCGCCAAGCAGATCCTGCTCGAAGACCCGGCCGGAAACCCGATCGAGCTGTTCGAAGCGCCGAAGAGATGATTGCCGCGGCAGCGATCATGCTCCGCATATCGGGCAAATCGCCCGCAAGATCCTGAAGACGATCGTCCGCATCGACATCGCTCGCAGCAAGAATGGCTGCCGCGCCTTGCTACCTCTGTCCGAGCGTGTAGTTTCGGATTGGGATCAATTCAGAGGTAGGGAAAACATGTCCGAATCCGCGGGCGGCGTCTTCGACTATGTCGGGATACTCGCCGTGCTTCTTCTGGTGGCCGCCAACGGCTTCTTCGTCGCTGCGGAATTCGCGCTGGTGTCCGTCAGGCGCAGCCGTGTCACCGAACTTGCCGCTACAGGCCGCATGAATGCCTCTGCCCTACAGCGCGCCGTCGACAATCTCGACGCCAACCTTGCCGCCACCCAGCTCGGTATCACCATCTCGTCGCTGGCGCTGGGCTGGGTCGGCGAGCCGGCGCTTGCCCATCTGATCGAGCCTCTGCTGTCCTGGCTGCCCGGGCAATGGGCGGCAACAGGCGCGCATACCGTCGCCATCGTCATTGCCTTCGTCATCATTACGGCACTGCACATCGTGCTGGGCGAGCTGGCGCCGAAAAGCCTGGCGCTTCAGCGCAGCGAGGCCACTTCGCTTGCCGTCGTGCGTCCGCTGAGGTTGTTCCTGGTGCTGTTCAAGCCGGCGATCTTCGTTCTGAACGGCATGGGCAACCTTGTGCTGCGGGGCGTCGGCCTTCGCGCCGGAACCGGGGAATCGTCGTTCCATTCGCCGCAGGAACTCAAGCTGCTGGTCGCCGAAAGTCAGGAAGCCGGTCTTCTCAATCAGGTGCAGCAGCAGCTCGTCGAGCGGGTGTTCAACATCGGCGACAGACCGATCTCCGACATCATGACCCCGCGTCTCGATATCGAATGGTTCGATGCCGACGACAGCGAGGCCGAGATCCTGAAGACCATCCGTGAATGCAGCCACGAACAATTGCTGGTCGCCCGCGGCTCGATCGACGAACCGATCGGCATGGTGTTGAAGAAGGACCTGCTCGATCAGGTTCTCGACGGCGGCAAGGTCCGGCCGATGGAGGTGATCAAGCAGCCGTTGGTGCTGCACGAGGGCACTTCGGTCGTGCGCGTGCTCGACAGTTTCAAGGCCTCGCCTGTCCGGCTCGCCATCGTCATCGATGAATATGGCAGCCTTGAGGGTATCGTCACCCAGACCGACCTGCTGGAAGCGATCGCCGGCGACCTGCCGGGATCCAACGAGGAGCCCGACATTATCGTGCGGGAAGACGGATCGCTCTTGATCGATGCGATGATGCCCGCCTTCGACGCCTTCGAGCGGCTCGGCCTGCGCGATCGTCCGGATGCCGATTTCCATACGCTTGCAGGCTTCGCGCTGCACCAGCTCCAGCACATCCCGGAAGCCGGCGAAACCTTCGTTTTCGATAGCTGGCGCTTCGAAGTTCTCGATATGGACGGCATGCGCATCGACAAGATGCTGGCAACGCGCATCCCCGCGGACGGGGAAGGCTGATGCATGTCGCCCGGAGGTGTGCAGCAGTTCCGGGCGACATGCATAAAAAAGAGCTCTAACCCACCGCCAGCGTCCAGAGCATTCCCGATATCGCACAGGCCAGCAACGTCGTGATCACAGACGTCTTGAACCGGAAGATCGCGATGGCGGCGGCGGCAGACAGCGCCATTGCCGCCGGCACGGCCGATTGCAGCACGGGGATATCGAGCCGCAAGCCGCCAAGGCTGACGGTCGCGACTTCGGCAAACAGCGTGTGCAGGCCAAACCAGAGGGCGAGGTTGAGGATGACCCCGACCACCGCAGCCGTGATGGTGGACATCGCGCCGGCGAGCGCCACATTGCCGCGCAGTTTTTCGATGAAGGGCGCACCGAGAAAGATCCAGAGGAAACAGGGTACGAACGTCACCCAAGTCGTCAGGATTGCTGCAAGCGTGGCGGCCAGCATAGGATCGAGCGAACCGGGATTGCGATAGGCGCCCATGAAGCCGACGAACTGAAGCACCATGATCAGCGGCCCCGGCGTCGTCTCGGCCATCCCCAGACCATCGAGCATCTCGCCGGGTTTCAGCCAGCCGAAACGCTGCACGGCCTCCTGGGCGACATAGGCGAGCGCGGCATAGGCGCCGCCAAAGGTGACGACCGCCATCTTGCTGAAGAACAGACCGATCTCGGTGAAAACATCGTGTGCCCCGAAAGCCGCATAGAGGGCGGCGATGGGCACGAGCCAGAGAGCCAGCAGTGCTGCCGACATACGCAGCGACCAGCCGAGATTGGGGCGGGCATGCGCCGGTATGCCCTCGCCGAGCGCCGACTCCGCATCCGACAGCACTGGGCCGCTTCCGGCCTTGTGGCCGCCGCCCGGTTTGAAGGCGGCGAGCCCGAAGCGGCCGCCGAGAAAGCCCGCGATGGCGGCGGCAAGCACGATCAGCGGGAACGGCACGTGCAGGAAGAAGATGGCGACGAAGGCCACCGCCGCAATCGCCAGCATGACGTTATTTCTGAGAGCGCGGCTGCCGATGCGGATGACGGCCTGCACGACGACGGCAAGCACCGCTGCCTTCAGCCCGAAAAACAGGCCGGCGACGATGCCGACGCTGCCATAAGCCGCGTAGATATAGCTGAGACAGAGGATCGACAGGAATCCCGGCAGCACGAACAATAAGCCGGCGACCAGACCACCCAGCGTACGGTGCATCAGCCAGCCGATATAGACGGCGAGCTGCTGCGCCTCGGGGCCGGGAAGCAGCATGCAGTAATTCAGCGCATGCAGGAACCGCTGCTCGCCGATCCATCGTTTCTCGTCGACGATGATCCGGTGCATAACGGCGATCTGGCCGGCTGGGCCGCCGAAACTCAAGGCGGCGACGCGCAGCCATACCTTGAAAGCGTCACCGAAGGAGACGCCGTGGTGATGCTCCTCGTCCGCATGCCTCTCCATCGTTTTGCCCGCGCGGCCGTTATCCGTCATCTCGGCCATCTCATGCCCTCTTCTTCGGCGCAGGCCAGTTGTGGGTTTCCTCAGTCGCGTCCCGGCACCAGCGGAAGAAGGCATCGTAGAGAAGCATTCCGGCTTCGAGCTGCTCCAGATCGTCGGAAAACATCCTGGAGAGACCGAGCGATGCTGCAAGCAGCCCAGGCGCCTCGGGCGCGAGATCGAGCCTTGCGGTATCCGCCGCCCTGATAATCTGCGCCAGACGAAGAAGCGGTTCGGACGCCAGGCCGAACTCCTCGACCATCACATCGAAGGTGCAGAGTTCGCCGCGATGGCTCCAGAACACGTCTTCGATATCGAAGGGGACCGCCCCGAAGCGTTCGCCGACGGCTATAACCTCGGGCGCCGGCACGAACAGGAAGACGGCGTTCGGATCGACGAAGCGTCGGATCAGCCAGGGACAGGCGATGCGGTCGATCTTCGGCCGCGCCCGTGTCACCCAGACGGTGCGCCCCTCGGCGTCGCGGCGCGGAAGCTTTTCCGCTGGCACTGCCGCTCCGCCGGCAATCCAGGCTTCGAAGCCGCCTTCGAGGCTCTCGGCGTCGATCCCGGCATGGCGCAGATAGGCGGCCACACCATGGCTGAGCTTGCTGCCCCTTTGACAGACCACCACCACAGTGCCGGCATTCATGCTGGCCGCCCAGGACGCAACCTCGGCATGATCGCGCCGGATCGAGCCCGGAACCAGGCGCGGATCGAGCGCGAAGTCCTCCTCGGTGCGAACGTCGACGATGCAAGGCGCGGCGGGGGTTCCAATAAGGCGGCTGAGTTTGTCGGGAGAAATTTCGAGAAATGACGGCATGACGCGTCCTCCGTTGATCGGTGTTACTGGACGCGATTCTTCAGCATGACGCCTCGTGGGATGATCGCAACCCCATGGAAAAACCATGCGCAAACAGACCCCGCCGTGTCAAGCGGGCGCTTGCATAGAACAGCGGAACACAGCCGATCAGGGTCAGCTGCCGCCCGGAATCCCTTGATATCAACTGCTTCGCGGTCCCGGTACGGAACAAAATCCTCACTTCGGCATTATTGTTTCACCGAAAGAGGAGAAAGTACCATGACGTACGACCCCAATAATGCCAACGACCCGAACCGCCCGCTGAACCCAAATCTGGATCTGCGCACCACGCCGAGCGCGCGCAGCAATAATACGTGGGTTGTCTGGGTCGCTGCATTGGCCGTGATCGCTGTCGCTGCATTCGCCTATTCGCAGTGGAGCACCCCCGGCACATCCCCGGATACGACAGCCTCCACGACCCAATCCGAGCCGGCACCAGCGGCGCCTAAGCCGATCGCTCCGACCGACAACAGCGCAACGCCCGCACCGGCACCAGCACCGGCCACTCCGCCGGCTGCCCCTGCCCAGCAGTAACTGCTGCTCGGCTAAAGGAAGCCGGCCCAATGCCGGCTTCCTTTTCTGTCGCGCGCTCTTGAATACCGGCAGAGAAAGCTTATTTTAGAAATATTGAATTTGTCTCTGACGGCTGACCACGGATGTACTGGCAGCCGTTATCGAGACAGATCTAGGAAGGGTCGGTGCGAGTTTCGCCCGGCCTTTTTTCTTGACCTCCCCACAATTCTCGCAGCGGGATTTTATTTGGGGATTCTGTTATAGAAGGACTGGGGGTCGTACACGCACTGGTAGTCGAGAAGGCAAATCTTGCCGTTGGCATCCCTGACCCTTGCAGTGTCGTACTTGTCGCCGAGATTGCACCTGGCCGGAGGATAGCGAAAGCTGCGGCCGCCGAAGCCCATGCGCACGAAAACTGCTTTGTCTTTGCGGATGATCTGCGCAAGCTCCTCGCAAGTATGATCCCTGGCATTGACCTCCACTGCCTCGATGGCAAGGGCTGCGGACGGAAACAGCAGCACAATCGCCAGAACAATGCTTTTCATGAAAACTCCTGAATGTGGGATAACTTTTTGACCGAACCGGCCCAAGACCATCCCGCTCTACGGAAAATTATAGGGGGATGCCGGGTCGAAGACGCAGGCATAGTCGAGAATGCACTGCTTTCCGCCAGCATCACGGAAACTCGTGCTGGTACGCTTTTCGCCCATGCTGCATTGCGCCGGCGGATAGCGGAAGCTTCGGCCGCCGAAGCCGACACGGACGAAGACCTTCTTATTCTGGCGGATGATCTGCGCAATCTCACTGCAGCTATACACGCTCGCCTTGATCTCCTTCGCCCCCGCGGCAAAGGCCGGCAACGGCAGAGACAAGGCAACGACTAGAACGACGCTTCTCATGGAACCCTCCCGCTTATCTAAGAGCAAATAGGGCGCGAGGATCCACGCTGCCAGACATGCCGACGACACCAACCATGCCGCCCGGCCCCGGACAAATTCCGGCAGGCCGGAAGATCCGGCCTGAATTCAAATAATTCAATCTTATCAAGAGATTTGGTGGGTGATGTAGGGCTCGAACCTACGACCCGCTGATTAAGAGTCAGCTGCTCTACCAACTGAGCTAATCACCCGTTCGCGCTTGGCTGCGCGGTGTGACGGGGCGTATAAACAGGATCGGCAGGCTTGTCCAGCGCATCGGCGAAAATTCTTTGGTTAATCGCGAAGATTTTTCGGCATGACTGAAATGCGGCGCATGATCCCGGAAACTGGGATCGATTTTCGGACAGGATTAGACGCAGATTCAAAGCGATAGAATGCCACGCATGCGGTCGGACGCGTGGCACGCCATAAAATCAAAGGTCGAGCGTGCCGCTCGCCAGCCGCACCGCCTGGCCGCCGATCCGCGCGTTGGAGATCGTCCCGCCGTCGACATCGATATGCAGATGGATGAAGGATGGCCGGCCCATCTCGACGCCTTGTTCGATCATGATCGGGTGATGCCCGTCCGTCAGCCGGTCGAAATGGTGGATCGCACCGGAGAGTGCCGCCGCCGCCGAACCGGTGGCCGGGTCTTCGACGATCCCCATGCCGCTTGCGAACATGCGCGCATGGAACTTCGCCACATGGTTGACCCCACCGCGGCAATAGACATAGGCCGAGGCAAGCGCACCCTCGACGAAAGGCACGATCTTTTCCCAGAGCTGCGGATCGAATTCCACCCGCTGCGCGGCGCCGACATCGTGCACCGGAATGAGCAGGAAGGGAACGCCGGCGCTCCAGACCGAGGGCACGTGATTTTCAAAGCCGATCTCGGTCACCTTCAGCGACAGCGCATCGGCCATGCCGAGCTTGTCGAGCGGCATGACGGCCGGCTGCGATTTCCGGGGCAGGTCGAATTCGGCAAAGCTCGCCTCGCCCTCCCTCAGCCGCACCGCGCAGCGCACCGGCCCGACGTTTTCCTCAAGCACCGTCACGAGATCGAGCGTCGCCGCGCCATGCGCCCGTTCGGCCAGCGCCACCGCCGTGCCGACCGTCGGATGGCCGGCAAACGGCAGCTCACGCCCCGGGGTGAAGATCCTGAGCTTCGCCGCATAGGCGGGATTGCTCGAAGGCTGCACGAACACCGTCTCGGAGAGATTGATCTCCCGGGTGATCGCCTGCATCGCCTCGTCGCTGAGATCGTCTCCGTCGAAGATCACCGCCAGCGGGTTGCCCGCCAGCTTTCGATCGGTGAACACGTCATAGACGCTGTAGCTTCGCGCCACATCGGCCTCCTTGAATCGGTCATCGCGCCGCCAACCTGCCCGACCAAACGGCCGAGTGCAAGGCGCTAGAGCGGTTCAGCTTTTCACGCAAGCGAAGAACCGCTCTAAGCTTTTGTTTTAACGCAATTCCCGGCAAAAGCGCTTTGCGCTTTGCCTGGGAAAACCGCTTCGCACTTTTCCTGGAATTGCTCTAAGTCAGATGGATGCAAGGAGCCAAGCCGGAGCGTGTCCTTCGAGGCGCTGGCCTTTGGCCTCTTATGCGTCCGCCTTGCCGAAATACCAGCTAATGACCGGCAGCATGGAGATGTTATAAGGATATGCCTTGGGATCGGCCGAGCGGATCGCAACTGCACCGGCGATCTCCTTGTCCTCGGCGACCAGCATGTGGGCCTCGATCCGCTTCACCATCTCCTCCGCCGTCATGTCGAAGCGGAAGAGCCGCATGAGCGTGACCGTGCGTTTGGAATAGCTGGCGTAGAGCCCCTGCCCTGCCACGGAATCGGAAAGGTCGAGGCCTGTCTCCTCATGGACCTCGCGGCGCATATTGGCCTCGATGTCGCAGCGCCCGTCGACGATATCCTCCTGTTCCAGCGACCCGGCGGCGAAATAGACCTGCCCGGGATTGGCGGTGTGGGCGCCCATGCGGATCGCCACCAGCGCGCCGTCTGAGCTTTCCAGCACCGGATAAGCAAAGATATGCAGGCCGCCCTGGCGCTGCGGCTGCCGGCGCCACCACATGAAGGCGGAAAAGGGCGTGACGTAGCCCTCGCCCGCAATCCCGTCCTCTCCGAACGACAGCCGCTGCTGGAACACCAGCCGCCCGTCGAAGAGCGCCGGGTTGGCGGCGGTTTCCTTGGCCCAGTTCTCGCGGATCGCCGCTTCCTCGGCGACGACAAAGGGATGGCTGCCGGGCAGGACGCGCAGATCGACGCCGGCGATCGGGAAGACGGTGGCTTCCGGCGGCCAGCCGGCGAAATCATCGGAAAAATCGCTGCTTGCAAATTTCATGTTCAAATTGGTTTTCATGTTCGCTTTCAGGGGAGATCCAGGGTCATGACGACGGGGCAGTGATCTGACGCCTTCGGCCGGTCCCAGCCTGTGCGCGGATAACGCTCCACCTCCTGCCCCGGCGGGAAGATGGTGCGATAGGGCTGGCCGCTGCGGATGATCTCAGGCAGGCGGCCGGCATTATGGGCGGCAAGTGCTGGCGAAAGCCAGAGATAGTCGAGTTGGCAGAGCCACTGCTCCTGCGGCCCGCGGGCGTGATAGAGCGTCCAGCGATCGAGGGCCGGGCGGCGGCGCACGACGTTTTCGGCAAAGCCGTCATGGCTGAAAACGTCGAGGGCGCTTTCGGCCTCGTCGTGATGCTCGAAACGATAGCCGGCCCCGCGGCGGCCGATGACATCGACGCGCTCCTGGTAATCGTTCATGTCGCCGCAGATGGCAAAACTCTTCTTGCCAGTATGGCCGGCGCCGAAACTATCCTCGATGATGCGGCGCACAGCGCGCGCCTCGGCGCGGCGGATCGGCATCGTCGATTGCCGCCCGTCCAGCTCGTCGCGCGGATTGCCCATCGATTTGAAATGCACGACATAGAGCGAGAACGGCCGGCCGCCGATCAGAAGATCGAGCTCCAGGCAGTCGCGTTTGAAGATCTTGTCATCGATGCGGTTGGTGAGCGCCAACTCCTCGTCGAAGAGATCGAGATCGCGATAGGTGGTCATCGCATGACTGCGGACTTCCCTGAGCTCGATCTTCTGGCCGTCGCGCGTTTCCTCGCGCATCAGCACGGCGACATCGATGCCGCGGCTGTCATTGCCCTCGACCAGGTATTTCTGGCGATAGCCGTTTCCGACCATGCGGAAGAGATAGCCATATTCGAAGGCCTGGAGAGCGGCCATATTGTCGATTTCCTGCAGGCAGAGAATATCGGCATCCGCATCGGCGATCGCCAACGCCGTCATCTGTCTCGTATCGTCTGTGGCGGCGATCACCCGCGCCTGCTCCAGTTGCTGATAGACGCCCTCGCTCGACACTTGGAAAAGCTTGATGACGCGATCCTGGCGCAGCTGGTTGCGAAAACCGGTGAAATCGAAACGGGTCAGGAGATTTTCGACATTGAAGGTGGCGAGGCGAAGCGACATGGCAAGGGTCCGGTTGCGGGCAGTACCTTATCCGGCAATCGCACGGGGAAAAGATGGCGGGGCCAAGAAATATGCGGACAACCGCCCCTTTTGAAGCCCCGGATACAATTGCCTGCCTCGATCAAAGCCGCCAGCCCGCGCGAATGACGACGCGCACCGCTTCACCGGGCACGACAGCCACACGACTGAAGCCGCGCAACGTCTGGCCGTTGCCGAGGGTGAGCTTGACGGCATAACGTTCGCCCTCGAAAAGCACGGCTTCGACGGTTGCCGGAGCCCCCTCACCGCCGATGATCACATCTTCCGGCCGCACGAGGATATCGGCGCCATCGGTGTTGGCCGCCTGTAGCGCATCCTGCAGCTCGTCCCATTCCAGATGGCGTTCGCCGCCCATGACCGGCAGCGTCAGGATTGCCCCTCGCCCGATCAGCCCGCCGACGACGCGCCCTTCCGGCCGGGCATAGATCTCGGCCGGCTGCGCCACCTGCAGCAGCCGCCCCTCCGACATGACGGCGACGTCGGTCGCAAGCGCCATCGCCTCGCTCTGGTCGTGGGTGACGTAGATCATCGTCGCGCCCGAGCGCTGGTGGAACTCGCGGAAAGTTTCTTCCATCTCCTGTTTCAGGTGCCGGTCGAGATTGGCGAGCGGCTCGTCGAGCAGCACGACGTCGGGCGAGGTGACCAGGCAGCGGGCGAGCGCCACGCGCTGGCGCTGGCCGCCTGAAAGGTCTGCGGGACGCCGCCCGGCGTAATCGGCAAGCCGCACGGTGGAGAGCGCCTCGCCGACCTTCGTCCGGTAAGCCTCGCCGGAAATGCCGCGCACCTTCATGGGGTATCCGACATTATCGGCAACACTCATATGCGGCCAGAGCGCATAGGATTGGAACACCATCGCCATGTTGCGCTTCTCAGGCGGTAGCGCCTGGGCGGCATCGGCAATGAGCCGCTCGCCGAGATGGATCGAGCCGTCGGAGGGCGTCTCGAAACCGGCGATCATCCTGAGAATCGTCGTCTTGCCGCAGCCGGAAGGCCCGAGCAGCGCCAGGAAGCCGCCCTCGCGCACATCGAGCGAGAAATCGCTGACGGCCGCCCGCCCGGTGCCGAAATCCTTGGCCAGCCGGTTGAGGATCAGTTTCGCCATCGGACCACCCCTTTCGGCAGGCGTTTTGCCAGAAGCTCGAGCAGCAGCATCATGACGACGACCATGAGGACGACGAGCACCGAGAGCGCCGAAGCAAGGTCGGAACTGCCACTGTCGTCGAGATTGTAGATGGCCACACCGAGCGTCTGGGTGCCGGCCGACCAGAGAAGCGCTGAGATCGTCAGCTCGTTGCAGGCGATCAGGAAGACGAGGATGACCGAGGCGCCGGCGGCCGGCGCGATCAGCGGCACGATGATATCGAAAAGCCGGCGGAAGAAGCCGGCGCCGGAAAGCCGCGCCGCTTCCTCCAGCGCCGGGTCAAGCTGATGGAAAGCGCTGACCACGGGTTTCAGGCTGACCGCAAAGAAGGAGGAGAGGTAAGCGATCAGGATGATCCAGATCGTGCCGTAGAGCGAGATGTGCAGGAACGGGATGGGCGCCGCGAGGACCAGGATGAAGGAGACCGCCATGACGATGCCGGGCAGCGAATAGGGTATCTCGATCAGGCTGGACACGATGCGGGAAGCCGCATCTCTTCGCCGCGTCAGCGCATAGGCCGCAAGCACTGTCACCGTCAGGAGACAAAGGGCGGTAGCGGCGGCGAGCGACAGCGAATTGATAAAGGCGGTGCGCGTTACCGCCTGCCGGAACAGGATCTCCTGAAAGGCATGCAGCGACATGGTTTTGAAGGTGAGCGGCACGCCATAGGCCGGCACCAGCGCGCCGGCGACGAGCGCGAAGAAGGGCGCGGCCAGCATGAAAAACAGGATCGCCCAGAGAAGCGGCGTGAAGGCGAATCGCCAGGCGCCGAGCTCGAAGGCGGCACTCGCCCCCGACAGGCCGATGACACGATAATCGCGGCCGCGCAGCGCCCGATCCTGGATCATCAGCCCGGCGACCGAGATCATCGCGATAACAGCCGAGAGCACGGCGACATCGCCGAAGGTGCGGCTGGTGAAAGCGGAAAACTTGGTGAAGATGAGCGTCGGCAGCGTGAAGATCGAGGCCGGAATGCCGAGAATGGCGGGAATGCCGAAATTGCCGGTGCAGGAGACGAAGGAGATCGCCGCCCCGGCAATGATGCCGGGCAGCGACAGCGGCAGGATGATGTCGCGGAACACCCGCAGGCTGGAGGCGCCGGAAAGCCGCGCCGCCTCGACCCCGTCGCGCGGCAGCGTCATCAGCCCGGCCCGGAGCGCCAGATAGACCAGCGGCGCATGCTGCACACCATAAAGCAGCGCGATGCCGCCGACCGAATAGAGCGGCTGCGGCGAGCCAAGCGGCGGGGCGATGGAGAGCGCCTTCAACAGCGGGCTTGATGGCCCCGACATCTGCACCCAGGCCAGCGCCGTCACCTGCGGCGGGATCATCATCGGCAGCACGAAGAAGAAACTGAGCAGCCCTTTGCCACGAATATCGGTCAGCGTCAGCAGGAAGGCGAAGAGGCAGCCGATGACGAGCGAGATGATCGTGCCGAGAATTGCCGTGACGATGGTGTAATAGGTCGCCGACCAGAGCGACGCGTCGCCGAGCACAGTCAGAACGCCGCCATTGGCGAAGGCCGCGATCCCGACCATGGCAAGGCGGGCGAGCGGCAGCACGCTGAGGATCAGGACGGTGATGACGACAAAGGGAAACAGCCAGGCTGGCTGGCTGTTTCCGGTTCTGACATAGCCGTGCATGGAAGGATCAGTTCGAACCGTAGATACCCGAGAAGGTCTTCAGATCCTGATCGGTATTCTTGAGCGCATCTGCGGCCTTGATCGGCAGGACCTTGATGGTGTCGCGCGCCGGAAAACCTTCCGGCAGCTTCATGCCGTTGCGGGCCGGGATGTAGCCGAGCTTGAGAAAACCTTCCTGGCCTTTTTCGGAAAGCACGTAGTCGACGAACTTCTTGGCGGCATCGGCATTTTTGGTGCTGGCGAGGATCCCGACCGGCTCGGTGACGGCCGAAACGCCTTCGCTCGGGAAGACGAACTCGACCGGAGCGCCCTTGGCCTTCTCGCGGATCGGCAGATAGTCGACGACCATGCCGTAAGCCTTTTCTCCCGAGGCGATCGACTTCAGCACGGCGCCGTTGCCGCCGGCGGCGATCGCACCGTTTTCTGCGAGCGATTTGTAGAAGTCCCAGCCGAGGCCGGGAACGGCGGCAAGCGTCTGGGCATGGATGAGGGCAGCACCCGAAGCGAGCGGGCTCGGCATGGTGACGAGGCCCTTGGCTTCCGGCTTCGTCAGATCCTTCCAGCTCGCAGGCTTCATCGCCGCCGAGGTGTTGTACATGATGCCGGTGGTGATCAGCTTGGTCGAATAGTAATAGCCGTCGGCATCATAGAGCGCGGCATCGTACTGCGCGGCTTCCGGCGACTTATAGGCGAGCAGCTTGCCGTCTTCCTTGAGACGCTCCAGCGTCACCATATCGGCGATGAGGAGAAGATCGGCAACCGGGTTGCCGGCCTGGATCTCGGCCTGGAGCTTGGCCATGATCTTCGGCGTGCCGTCGCGCACCCAGTCGACCTTGATATCGGGATTGGCGGCCATGAAGCCATCGACCGTCGCCTGCGCGTCTTCGTTCGGCTGGCTGGTGTAGAGAACGAGGTTTGCGGCAAGGGCCGGAACGGCAAGGAAGCTCGCGGCAAGAAGTGCAGCGGCGGAAACGATCGTTTTCATGTGAGGGATCCTCATTGCGGTCTCCCCTCCCTTATTGGGGATCGTTAACAGGGATGTGACAGGTGCCGCCGCCGCTGGCCGCCGACAAGCCATCGCTGCAAACCCGGTCGATCGCGGCCTCGCATGCAGGCTCAAGCTTGCCAAAAACGGAGCCACGGCACTTCAGCGCCGTGGCCCTGATAGAACGTTACTTTGCCGCCTCTTCGATGAGGTCTGCCACCTTCTGCGGCTGCGAAACCATCACGACGTGGGAAGCGCCCTCGACCACGACGGTTCGCTTGGACCCTGCCCGTTCGGCCATGAAGGCAAGGGCTGCGGCCGGAATGTTCTTGTCGCCGGTGCCGTAGACGAACCACGACGGCAGCTTCTTCCAGGCGGGCTCGCCCGACTTTTCGTTGAGAGCCCCGTCGGTGACCGGCCGTTGCGCCGCCGCCATCAGGGCAGCCTGTTCAGCCGGCACGTCGCTGGCGAACTGGTCATGGAACTTCGCCTGGTCGATATAAAGATCGACGCCGCCTCCGCTCAGTTTCACCGGCGCCGCAAGCGCAGCACCCAGCGTGCCGCCGGGAAACTTGCCGGCGAGATCGGCAACCGATTCCCCTGCATCAGGTGCGAAGGCCGCGACATAGACCAACGACTTGACGTTGTCGTGGCCGTTTGCGGCAGTCGAGATCACCTGCCCGCCATAGGAATGGCCGACGAGGACGACCGGGCCGGCGATGCTGGCGACCACATCGGAAACATAGGCGGCGTCATTGGAAACGCTGCGCAGCGGGTTGGCAGCAGCCACGACCGGGAAGCCGTCCTTTCGCAGGATTTCGACGACGCCGTTCCAGCTGGAAGAATCGGCAAAGGCGCCGTGGACGAGGACGACGGTTGGCTTGGCCGTCTCGGCAACGGCAGTACCGGAAAGAAGCGCGCCCGCCAGGGCGACGACAGCAGCAAACTTGAACATTGGTCATTTCCTTTCGTCGGTTGGGTTTGACTAAGATTCGTACCGGGAGGGCGATCACTCGTCTCCGCATCTCCCGACGCGGCAGGCCGCCCATATTCTCGATGACATATAATTTGTAAGCGATTTGTTTGTGTACGATCTAGATAGGCCAGAGAGCCCGCGACGTCAATAGCTTGCAAATAGATCGCGCACAAATTATATTGAGGCCTAAGGAGAAGGTGATGAAAAACGCCACACCAGATGATCTCACCGACGTGCCGAAGGTAGATGAAATGCTCTGCTTTTCAATCTATTCGGCAGGCCATGCCTTTAACCAGCTTTACCGCCCGCTACTCGACGAATTGGATCTCACCTATCCGCAGTTCCTGGTGATGACCGCATTATGGGCGCATAACGACCGCACGGTGAAGGATCTGGGCGAGACCCTGTTTCTCGACTCGAGCACCCTCACCCCGCTGTTGAAGCGGCTGGAGAAATCAGGCCTCGTCACCCGCAACCGAAATCCCGCCGATGAGCGCCAGGTCCTCCTGCGCCTGACGAAGGAGGGGCACGCCTTGAAGAGCCGTACCGCCCCAGTGTTCGACTGCATCGGAAAAGCCGTCGGTCTCGACGCCGCGACCGTCAACACGATTCGGGAAACGATCGCTTCCATCCGCGACAACATTCACAAGAAGAAAGAGGAAGAGACCTGACGCGGCGCGTCATCGCTGCGCCCGACCGATTTCCGTCGACAAGCCGATGGCATATTGTACGATCAGTCTGCCGGCGCCCTGCCGCCGGACACGCGCGTCGACCGCGGCCGGCCCGGAAGATGCAGGCGCTCGAAATCTTGTCTAGCCTCACGCAGGCGTGAATACCCAGCCATTGCCGTTCCGCCGCGCTGAGGTACGTCAATCGTGTTTTCGATGAAGGAGGAATTTCAATGGAATATCGTCTGCTCGGCCGTTCAGGCCTCAAAATTTCGACTTTGACCATGGGCACGATGACCTTCGGCGGCGTCGGCTGGGCAAAGACCGTGGGCGATCTCGGCGTCGCCGAGGCAAGGAAGATGATCGATATCTGCATCGATGCCGGCATCAACCTTATCGACACCGCCAATGCCTATTCCAACGGCGAATGCGAAAACATCATCGGCGACGTGCTCTCCGGCAAGCGGCCGCAAGGCGTGCTGCTTGCCACCAAGGCCCGTTTCGGCATGGGTGACGGCCCGAACGACCAGGGACTGTCGCGCTACCATTTGATCCGGGAATGCGAAGCGAGCCTCAAACGCCTGAAGACCGATGTCATCGACCTGTACCAGGTGCATGAATGGGACGGTCAGACGCCGCTCGAAGAGACGATGGAAGCCCTTGACACGCTGATCAAGCAGGGCAAGGTGCGTTACGTCGGCTGCTCGAACTATTCCGGCTGGCACATCATGAAGGCGCTTGGCATCGCCAACGAGCACCGCTACCAGCGCTTCGTCAGCCAGCAGATCCACTATACGCTGGAAGCGCGCGACGCCGAATACGAGCTGCTGCCGATTTCGATCGACCAGGGCCTCGGCGTGCTGGTCTGGAGCCCGCTTGCCGGCGGCCTGCTCTCCGGCAAACACCGCCGCAACCAGGCCGCTCCCGAAGGCACGCGGCAGTTCGCCGGCTGGACCGAACCGCCGATCCGTGACGAGAACCGCCTGTGGAACATCGTTGAGACGCTGGTCGGGATCGGGCAGGAGCGCGGCGTCTCGGCCGCACAAGTGGCGCTCGCCTGGCTGATCGGCCGCAAGGCGGTAACCTCGGTCATCATCGGCGGCCGCACAGAAGCCCAGTTCCGCGACAATATCGCTGCCGCCGAGCTGAAGCTGATGGATGAGGAGCGCAAGCGCCTCGACGCCGTCAGCCTGCCGCCGGTGATCTATCCTTATTGGCACCAGCTGAACACGGTGAGCGACAGGCTTGGTGAAGCCGATCTCGAACTGTTCGGCCCGCATCTTCAGCAATAGGCGATGACGAACCAGGCATTGCACGGCGAAAGACAGGCGTCATAAAAGATGCACTTTCGCCGTGTTAGCGTAAGAGCCCGCTACTCCTGCGAGGTTCGCCATGCTGAAGAATTACAAGGTCCTGAAGGGTACGGCGAGCGCACTCGCCCTTGACGACGACAACGATCCGCACATCGAGATCCGCATCGAGGCGAACGGTATCAGCTACCGCATCGCGCTCAACGTCCGCTCGAAGGAATCGCCGCACGACCTGCTCTACGCCAACATCGTCGATTTCAAGCACCCGGCGCTGACGGAAGCGCTCGAAGAGCTGCCGATGGGCCTGACCGACATCCGCAAGGACCGTCCGGAGCTGGCGATCGATTATGTCCGCGGTGGGCTGATCGAACGCGAAGACATGAACGTCGCGCCCTTCCAGCTATCCGGTCCGAAGAACGACCTGCGTGATTTCATCGAGCCGATCGTCCAGGAACGCATTGCCGATTCCGACGTGCATTTCTACGCTTTCGGCGAGGCCTGGGGGCCGGAGAACAACAAGCCGGACCAATATTTCCATTTCGAGCCGGGCAACGGCATCCACGACATCCACATGAACCAGGGTGACGGCGGCAGCTTCAAGGCCACCAACGGGCCGAACCAGGATGGCGCGCTGCTCGTCCATTTCAACGATACCGACGAATGGGCGGCGATCTTCCTCTGCTTCCAGTCGCAGAACTGGAACACCGATGCGGCGACCGGCCATCCCGTCTCCGACGGCCGCGGCGGCCAGGGCCGCGGCGAAGGCACCCGCCGACCGCAGCCGATCGTCGCCTCGTCGCTGCGCATCATCGCCGCGCTGATCAACCCGGTCAACGGCGCAGGCGGCACGGAAGCCGAAACTGTGACGATCATCAACCGCTCCGACATGTCGGCATCGCTCGACGGCTGGAAGCTGGAGGACGAAAACGGCAGGACCCAGACGCTGTCGGGAACGCTTGAGGCCGGCGAACTGCGCACCATAGCGCTCGATGCCAGGAGCGGCGGTCCCCAGCTTGCCAACAAAGGCGGCGACATCATCCTGCGCAATGCCGACGGCGCCGTGGCCGACCGTGTCGGCTACGGCAAGAGCGAAACGGCGAACGAAGGCTGGACGACTATATTTTGATTGGTGTTCTGGCTGGCTGCCTGAGAAGCGTTCGCGATGGAGGGAAAGATAAACCGCCTACCCTTCCCTCTGCGAGGAGAGCGCGTGCCGTGTAGCCCCCTCATCTGCCTGCCGGCATCTTCTCCCCGCTGGGGAGAAGGGACTCGTGGCAACGCCTCCCCCTGCCTACAACAATCACCCGCCGATCTCGGCCGAGATCAGCGCACCCAGGCGGCCGATGCCGTCCTCGATCATCTGCTCGTTGGCGCAGGAGAAGCTGACGCGGAAAGTATTGGCGCCGGAACCGTCGGCGAAGAAGGCCTTGCCGGGCACGAAGGCGACCTTTGCGGTTTCGAGCGATTTCGCCAATAGCTTGGCCCCGTCCATGCCTTCCGGCAGCGTGATCCAGATGAACATGCCGCCTTCCGGCTTCGTCCAGCTCGTGCCTTCGGGCATATAATTTTCGAGCGCTGCCAGCATGCAGTCGCGGCGCTTCATGTAGGCGGCCTTGATCTTGGCGACCTGCGCCTCAAAGCCCCGCTCGGCGACATCTGATATCGCCATCTGGTTGATCGTCGAGGAATGCAGGTCGGCGGCCTGCTTTATCAGCACCAGCTTGCGGATGACGGGGGCATTGGCGACGATGAAGCCGACACGAAGGCCGGGCGCCAGCGTCTTCGAGAAGCTGCCGCAGTAGATCGTGCGTGTAACGTTGATGTGGCCCTTTTCGGCGATTTCCAGCGCCAGGATCGGCGGGATCGGGTCGCCGTCGTAACGCAGCGACTGATAGGCAGCGTCTTCGATGACGGCGATGTCGAGCTCTTCGGCGAGCGCCAGCACCTTCCGGCGGCCATCGAGATCGACCGTTTCGCCGGTCGGATTGGAGAAGTCGGCGGAGAGATAGGCGAATTTCACCTTGCCGCCAGCTGCGGCTGCGGCCGCACGGTAGGAGTCCGGCGTCCGGTTGCCGTTCGGCGTCAGCTGGTCGTAGGCTGGCTCATAGGCGTTGAAGGCCTGCAGCGCGCCGAGATAGGTCGGCCAAGTCACCAGCGCGGTATCGTTCGGCGAGAGAAACAGCTTGCCGAGATAATCGAGGCCCTGCTGCGAGCCGGAGACGATGAAGACATTGTCGAGTTCGCAAGGGATGCCGAGATCGGCCATCTGCCCAACCAGCCATTCGCGCAGCGGCTTATAACCTTCGCTGACCGAATATTGCAGCGCCGAATTGACGGCAGGGCCATCGAAGATGTCGGCATAGGCCTGCTTGAATTCCTGATCGGGAAACAGCGCCGGATCCGGAATGCCGCCGGCAAAGGAAATGATATCGGGCCGGTCGAGAAGCTTCAGAAGCTCGCGGATCTCGGATGCGCGCATGCGCGACGAGCGCGACGCAAACATGGTGTCCCAGTTCAGCATGGGGTTTCCTCGTATTTTCTATTCCGGCAGGAGACCATGCCGGGAAATTTATGTCAACAATACTGACCTATTTTCTTGTCATGGTGACATGTTGGAATCTTATATTCAAAAGCCTTTGGATGGTCGGGATTCCACTTGATATAACCGCCATCCGACATTGAGGGCGCCCGGTTGCGAATTTGCTGCTCGACGTCAGCCACATCAAGCGATTATTCCTCTGATCAAAGTCGAAACCGGCTGATTCAGACCCTTCCAAGACCAGCTCGGCGGCGGTAGTGTCGCCGCCACTATTCAATTTACTATCAAGGTGCCAGAAATGACCGTGACGTCTGCCTCTCCTGAAATCAAAATCGAACTCCACAAGTCTCCCGTCCCGGACGCCGATCGCATTCAGGCACTCGAGACGCCCGGCTTCGGCAAGCTCTTCACGGATCATATGGTCTTGGCACGATGGACGGCCGAGAAGGGCTGGCACGATGCAAAGGTTACGCCCAGGCGACCCCTGGAGCTCGATCCTGCGAGCGCCGTGCTGCATTATGCTCAGGAAATCTTCGAGGGCATGAAAGCCTACAAGGCGGACGATGGCCGGATTCTGCTCTTTCGGCCTGAAGAGAACGCACGCCGCTTCGCGCAGTCGGCGACCCGCATGGCGATGCCTCCCGTGCCCGAAGACCTCTTCCTGAAGGCGGTCGAAGAACTGGTCCGTGTCGACAAGGCCTGGATTCCCACAGGCGACGCCAGCCTGTACCTTCGCCCCTTCATGTTCGCCAACGAGGCGTTTCTCGGCGTTCGTCCGGCTCAGGAATATGTCTTCTGCATCATCGCCTCTCCGGTCGGCGCCTACTTCAAGGGCGGCGCAAAGGCGGTTTCCCTTTGGGTCGAGACCGAATACACCCGTGCAGCCGCCGGCGGCACGGGTGCAGCAAAATGCGGCGGAAACTACGCAGCCAGCCTCGTGGCGCAAGCCGAGGCGACCAAAAAGGGTTGCGATCAGGTGGTCTTCCTGGACGCCGCAGAGCATCGTTGGGTCGAAGAACTCGGCGGCATGAACGTCTTCTTCGTGATGAACGATGGATCAGTGGTGACCCCGCCCCTTGGCGGCACGATCCTGCCGGGCATCACCCGGGCTTCCGTGATCGTGCTCGCCGAAGAAAGGGGCTTGCGCGTCGAGCAGCGCCCCTACTCGTTCGCGGAATGGCAAGACGACGCTGCCAGTGGCAGGCTCGTCGAAGCGTTCGCTTGCGGCACTGCCGCAGTTCTGGCGGGCATCGGCCTGGTTCGACATGCCGGCGGTGAGTTTCTGGTCGGAGACGGACAGACCGGCAAGTTGACCAGTGAATTGCGTCAACAGCTCGTCAGTCTGCAGAAGGGCGTAACGAACGATGAGCACGGCTGGACGCGCCTCATCCCGACCTGAACGTCGGACGTTCCAGGCGAACGGCGGCGTCAACACCGACAGGGGGCGCCGCATGGTGGCCCCCTCGGCACAACGCTGGCCCACCGTGCCGCCGAGATATCGGCAGCCCTCAAACTTGCGACCGCTGATGCGATCTTTACGCGACGGCCGAGCGCCATGAGGCGGATATCCTGACCGGCGACGCCCATGTCAAAGTTTTGGAACGGGTCGTCCACATCGATAAAAAAGACTGACCTTGATGTGACCCAAGTGCTCGACGGCGGAGCACAACGCTTCTATCACAAAGTGGGGAATGGGAAGCTGGCATCAGGGACGCTGAAACCGGCATCTACGGACGGCACCGAATTCGATGGCGAAAATGACGATCATGCTTCCGGACAACCTGGCGGACTACGTCGCACGCCGTGTTGCAAGCGGCAGGTACAGCAGTGCCGGTGCATATCTGGCGGAACTCGTCCTGAAGGATCAGAACCACCGCAAGCTTGATGACGAGGAACTGCGTGATATCCTGAGACAGGCTGAGGAGAGCGGCATCAGCGACCGGCGCATTGCCGACATCCTGCTGGAAACGAAGGCGAAGCTGCGTGACATCAACCTATAGGCTGACCCGAACCGCAGACGCCGTGCTGTCAGGCATCGACGAATATGCCAGCCTGCATTTCGGCGAGGCGCAGGCGGATGCCTATCTTCTCGATTGGGACAGGATTTTCGTGCTTCTTTCGCGCGTGCCTTCCATGGGAGATGCGTGCGACGAACTCGGCTCCGGCCTTCGCCGCCTCCTCCACATGCGCCACGTCGCCTTCTACCGCGAAGTTCCGGACGGCATCCTCGTCGTCGACATCATCGGCGCCGACCGGCTTCCCGAAAGACACCTTCAATCCAGACGACGCTCCCCAACGGCAGACCCACATGCCTCGTAACAGTACCTCCGCCTTTTACGAGGAAAACGCCGAGACATACGCCAACCGGGCGCGCAGCCTGCCGAAGCAGCAGCTCGATGCCTTCCTCACGCGTCTCGCACCGGGTGGCGCAATCCTCGAACTCGGCTGCGGTGGCGGCCAGGACAGCGCCTATATGCTGTCGCAGGGTTTCGACGTGACGCCGACGGATGGCTCGGCCGAGCTTGCGAGGCAGGCAGAAGTTCTGATCGGCAGGCCGGTGAAGGTCATGCTGTTCCAGGAGCTCGACGCCGACAGCGCCTTCGACGGCGTCTGGGCGCATGCGAGCCTTCTCCATGTCTCAAGGGCTGAACTGCCCGATGTCTTCGCCCGCATCCGCCGCGCGCTCAAAACCGGCGGCCTTCTTCACGCAAGTTTCAAGGCGGGAAAAGTGGAAGGCCATGACGGCTTCGGGCGCTACTACAACTACCCCTCACGCGAATGGCTGTCGGAGCTTCTGACGAAGGACGGCTGGCGCAACCTCGCCATCGAGGAAAGCGACGGCGGCGGCTATGACGGCAAGCCGACCCGCTGGCTGACGATCAGCGCGGAGCGGTAGAGACCGGAGCTTTCGCCCGGCCCTCGTTTCCGGCAGTCTGGAAATTGCCTGAGGCGCGTTGACAACATCAATTTTTGATCAAAACTGCTTCATAACCGTCAACCGGAAAGCCTATAGTTGTGCAAATACCAGAGAACCTCCAAGTGGCAGTCGACATGCTCTTCAAGGAGAATGTAACGTGGCCCGAACTCATCAAACAAATAAGGATTATGTCGGAGGCGGACATTTTCGCCGCTCAAAAGATTGCGCTTTCACATCAAGGTTGGCGGCGGCGGTGCAACTATTGGATCAACCATGATCGTGACTGCAAGAAGCAAGCGGTGGGGCATATCAATACCATGGACCGAATTCGCTTATTGCGATAGTCGGCGAAAAACTCGTCGTTGCAAGCCCATCGACTGCATAGTTGATTTATCCATTCGAAACCTTTCTACCAGATTGCTGAGAGACAGAAATGAGCGAAGGTATAGAGACCGTTACACTATGGCGACCAGTTGGGCCTGAGGAACTCGCGCTCATTCATGAGCTTGACATGCGCGGGTTTCCCCCTCGCTTGCCCGACCAACCGATTTTTTATCCCGTGCTTTCCGAAGACTATGCAGTGAGGATAGCTCGGGACTGGAATGTACCGAGGAGCGGATCAGGTTTTGTGACCAGGTTTGAAGTCAAAAAAGATTATCTCGATGGCCATTCAGTTCAGGAAGCGGGCGGTCGGGCGCACCTCGAATATTGGATACCCGCAGAGGAAATGGACCAGTTTAATGCGGCCATAGTCGGAATTATCGACGTAACAAAAACCTTCCCGTGATCTTGCCGCGCTCGATTCACAAGATGACACGTTGAGATGGCACCGTCAGATCCGAGATTATCACTCCAGCGGTTCAACGCGAGAAGGCAAACGCCGCAACTCTCCGATTTCGTCGAGCAGGCAATCGACAATCCAATGCCGCTGCGGCGGCATCGCATCAATCAGCCCGATAAATGCATTTTCAATGATATCGCTCTTGATCCATTCGAGGACAAGATGACGATCTGCCGATGCGACGTCCTGCCAGAACCCAGTGCCCCTGTAGAGGCTTTTGAGATCAGCGCCGGCGAGTTGCAGAAAAGCGTTCGGCGTCGGCTGCTTCACCCACAGATCAAGGCATGCCTGGTACTGAAGATCGAGCAGCGCCATCGCGACTATCCAGTCCCAAGCCGATGCATCAAAATCGGGATCCTGCAACCTTTTATAGGCCCAGGCTGAGTAGAAGAAATTCGCGATTGCCGTCCGCTCCGCTATCGGCCATTGCTGCCAGTCGCACAATAGAAGTTTGGAAGCGATGATGGGCGGCTCGAAACCGAATGCGGACGCGCCGAGGACAGCGCAGTGGAGAATACGCGGCAGGAAGTGCCTGAAGTCGTCGACCGAGCCGATCGTCGTTATCGCACCTGCCGCATATGGGCCTAGCACCGCCGCATCGATCTCCCGCAAAGGCGTCGATTTTAGTCCAGTGAGGATTTTCTCGGCATCGCGGAGCGGTGAGGCGTCCAGCGAAGATGGGAACGGATATTCGAAGAATGTGGGATAGAGGGTCCTGAGGCTATCTTCCAGATCCCGTTTTGCCGTCAGCACGATCGCTTCAAACACGTTACGTCCCACATACCCGCTTCGACGACGCACTAATAGCAAAGGAGGCCGGAGCTTTCACTCCGGCCTCCCATTTTATTTCATTGGAACCGCTTAGTTCACGCTCTTGTCGACCAGCTTGTTCTTGCCGATCCAGGGCATCATGCCGCGCAGCTTGGCGCCGACTTCCTCGATCTGGTGGCTGTCGTTGTTGCGGCGGATGCCCTTGAAGCGGGCTGCACCCGACCGGTATTCCTGCATCCACTCGGAGGTGAACTTGCCGGTCTGGATGTCCTTGAGGACGCGCTTCATCTCGGCCTTGGTCTCGGCGGTGATGATGCGCGGACCGGAGACGTATTCGCCCCACTCGGCCGTGTTGGAGATCGAGTAGTTCATGTTGGCGATGCCGCCTTCATAGATCAGGTCGACGATCAGCTTCACTTCGTGCAGGCACTCGAAATAGGCCATCTCGGGCGCATAACCGGCTTCGGTCAGCGTTTCGAAACCGGCGCGGATAAGCTCGACGAGACCGCCGCAGAGAACGACCTGTTCGCCGAAGAGGTCGGTTTCGCACTCTTCGCGGAAGTTGGTTTCGATGATGCCCGAACGGCCGCCGCCGACGCCGCAGGCGTAGGAGAGAGCGAGTTCAAGCGCATTGCCGGACGCGTTCTGATGAACGGCCACGAGGCAGGGAACGCCGCCGCCCTTCTGGTATTCGCCGCGAACCGTGTGGCCCGGGCCCTTCGGTGCGATCATCACGACGTCGACCGAAGCCTTCGGCTCGATCAGGCCGAAGTGAACGTTGAGGCCGTGAGCGAAAGCGATGGCAGCGCCGTCGCGGATGTTCGGAGCGATGTCGGCTTTGTAGATATCGGCCTGCAGTTCGTCCGGGGTCGCCATCATCATCAGGTCGGCCCAGCCGGCAGCTTCGGCAACCGTCATGACCTTGAAGCCATCGGCTTCGGCCTTCTTGACGGTTGGCGAACCGGCCTTCAGCGCGATGACCAGGTTCTGGGCACCGCTGTCCTTGAGGTTCAGCGCATGAGCACGGCCCTGCGAGCCGTAGCCGATGACGGCGACCTTCTTGGCCTTGATGAGGTTGAGATCGGCATCACGATCGTAATAGACGCGCATTTGAAGTTCCTTCCCTTGTGCTTGTCTTGTTGACTGTCATTAAAGCGAGATCAGCCGAAAGCCGGCATCTCCGCCAGAACCTTGTCCGTGCCATAGAGCCGGAGGAAGGCGGTGACCGCCCTCTCCGCCTGGCGTGCGGTATCCTTGAGGCCCGGTTCGCCGAGCAGCATGCGCACATGCAGATCGGAAACAACAAGGCCGTAAAGCGTGTGATAGGCTTCGTCGGCATCGGAAAACCGCAGGAGCCCTGCCCTTTTTCCGGCATCGATCAGCGCCATGGCGCGGCGGTCGATCTGCCGGCGGCCGCGTTCGAGCAGCAGCTTGCCGAGCTTGGAGCCGTCGCGGTTGGACTGACCGATCGCCAGCCGGTTCAGCGCCAGCGAGACATCGCCGGCCAAAACCTCCAGCAGGTCGCGTGCGAAGATGACGACATGGTCATGCAGGCTTGCCGCCGTCAGCCGCTCGCCGTTGCGCTCGAAGGTGCGGACCTTGCTCGCCTGATAGGCAATCATCGCAGACAGCAGACCGTCGCGGTCGCCGAACCACTTGTAGAGGCTTTCCTTCGAGCAATTGGCGGCACGCGCGACCCCCGAGGTCGTCAGCGCCTTCTCGCCGCCATCGACGAGCAGCCGCAACGCCTGCTCCAGAACGGCGTTCTGGCGCGGCGAAAACTCGCTCGGCTCTGCGGTATCGACGGACACGGTCACGGCTCCCATATACGTACCGTACGGTACGGTTCGTGAGGTTTATGCGACAAAGCGATCGAGCCGTCAAGCAGGCCCGGCAGATTTTTATACTGGAAAGCTCAGGGAGACACCAGAATTGGATAGGCGCGCATCGGTCAGCATCGCATAGTGTCAATCGATGCCATTGCCGGGAGCTTTCCATGTCGCGCTTGCCTGCCGCCCTTCTCCTCGCCGGAGCAGTCGTCTTCGGAGCACCGCTCCTAAGCGCCGGCGCCATCGCGCAGTCGGAAAACGAGGTCTATAACAGGATCGAGGAGTTGCACGGCAATGCCGAGGCTTTCGACCGGCCGCTGCGCCAGCTCGTTCTGGCGATGCGCTCCGGCGACGCCGAGACGATCGCCGGCCTTGCCGAATATCCGCTGACCGTCAAAGCCAATGGCGAGACCTATGATGTCGAGAACGCCGAGGATTTCGTCGAGAATTTCGAGGATCTGGTGACGCCGGAGACGCGCCGCGCCGTCGGGGGCCAGCAATATCAGGATCTCTTCGTCAACAGCGACGGCGTCATGCTGGCAAACGGCGCCGTCTGGATGGGCGCGGTCTGCGAGGATAACGCCTGCGAGGACAGCCATTGGGCGATCATCGCCATCAATAATTAAAGCATGTCGCGCAAAAGTGTGCAGCGGTTTTGCGGCAACGACATGCGCAAAAACAAAGTGCTAGAGCGGTTCATTTCTTTTCGGAATCGGCGGATTCCCAAATCAGCAGATTTGTGATTCATGATGGATGCTGGGTTGGAGGCCAGCATCCATGACGCGACCTTATTCGGATGATCTTCATGAGCGCGTTGTTTCCGCGGTTGGTGCTGGTCAGAGTTGCCGGGTTGTGGCCGAGCGGTTCGATATCGCTGTTTCCTCTGTGGTGAAGTGGTCGCAGCGTTTTCGCGCAACCGGCAGTGTTTCGCCCGGCCAGATGGGCGGCCATCGCCGGCGTATTTTGGAGCCGTACCGAGCCTTTATCATCGAGCGGATTGAGGAGACGTCGCATCTGACGCTGCATCGGCTACAGGACGAGTTGGCCGCACGCGGCGTGAGGGTGTCGCACAATGCCATCTGGCAATTCATGCGCCGCGAAGGCCTGAGCTTTAAAAAAAACGCTGTTCGCCCTTGAGCAGGGTCGCGCCGACATTGTCCGGCGCAGAGCACGCTGGAAGGCCTGGCAAGGCCGCTTCGATCCGCATCGCCTGGTCTTCATAGATGAAACCTGGATCAGAACTAACATGGCGCCCCTGCGTGGCTGGGGGCTGAAAGGTAAGAGGCTGCGCGGCTTTGCACCGCACGGCCGCTGGCGCACCTTGACCTTCCTTGGCGCTTTGCGCTGCGATCGGCTCACCGCGCCCTGCGTCTTCGATGGTCCCATCAACGGCGAGTGCTTCAGCGCATATGTCAGCCAGCAATTGATCCCAACCCTCAAGCCCGGCGACATCGTCATTCTCGACAATCTCGGCTCTCACAAAGCCAAGGCCATTCGCGATGCCATCAAAGCGGCCGGCGCCAGGTTATGGTTCTTGCCGAAATACTCGCCCGACCTCAATCCGATTGAGCAGACATTCGCCAAGATCAAGCATTGGATGCGGTTGGCCCAGAAGAGAACCACTGAGGACACCTGGCGCCATCTAGGATATCTCGTCGGCACCATTAAACCAGACGAATGCGCAAACTACTTCGAAAACGCAGGCTACGCTTCTGTCAAAACATGAAACGCTCTAAAGCGCAAGGAGCGAATCAGAAAGAACGCGACGCGCTTAAGCCCGCGACATTTGTCGCGCAGCGATGTCAGCCATCGCTGCGAAGCTTGCGCGCCAGTGTCTGAAGCTCCTTGAAGGCTTCGTAACGCTTGCGGTGGAGATCGGAAATCTCACCCTCCGACGGCTGAAAACGTGTTGCCACCCGCGTAAGCTCGCTCATCGCCGCGCCGACATCGGCAAATTGCCGGCCGGCGACTGCGCCGAGGATGGCCGCTCCCAGCAACACCGGCTCATCGGCCTTCGTGGCCACCACCGGCTTGCCGCTCGCATCGGCGAGCACCTGGCGGACGAAATCGTGCTGGCCGGCGCCGCCGCTGATGACGATGTTTTGGACGGTGACACCCGCCTCGGCCTGCGTTTCGATGATCTGCCTCAGGCCATAGCCGATGCCGCAAAGTCCTGCGATGTAGAGCGAGACCAGGCTGTCGACATCCCGCTCCATGCCGAGACCTGCAATGATCGCCCGGGCATGCGGATCGGCAAAGGGCGCACGGTTGCCGAGGAATTCGGGAACGACGTGCAGCCCGGCCGCCAGCTTGACGGCATCGGAGGAACGGCCCGCCTTGCCGGCGGCCATGTCTGCAAGCAGCACCGGCAGCGGAACGCCCGCGCGCTTCGCAAGCTCGCCCGCTTCGCCGGCCGCCGGATGGAAGGTAAGGAGATGGTCGATGGCGGCGCCGGCAGCACTCTGGCCACCCTCGTTCAGCCATAGGCCCGGCACCATCGCCGAATAATAAGGTCCCCAGACACCGGGAACGAAAGACGGTTCTGTCGTTGAGGTCATCGTGCAGGACGAGGTTCCGAAGACATAGGCAAGATTGGCCTGCGGATCGGCACCGACGGTTCCAACACCGCCGGCATGCGCGTCGATCAACCCGGCTGCGACGGCCGTTCCGGGCGTGAGGCCAAGCTCCTCTGCCGCAGCAGCAGTCAGTCCCTCGCCGAGCGCCGAACCGGGCTCGACGATAGACTTGCCGATGCGAAGAAAACCTTCGTCTGCCAGCACGCCGAGGCCGATCTGGTGGAAATAGCTGCCGTCCCAACGCTTTTCGTGGGCGAGATAGGTCCACTTGCAGGTGACCGTGCAGGTCGAACGCGACAGATCGCCGGTCGCCCGCCAGGTGAGGAAATCCGCAAGATCGAAGAATTGCCAGGCGGCATCGAACACAGCGGGACGATTTTCCCTCAGCCAGAGAAGCTTGGGCGTTTCCATCTCCGGCGAGATGCGGCCGCCGACATAACGCAGCACGTCATGACCCAGCGCGTTGATGCGCTCCGCCTGCGGGACGGCGCGGTGGTCCATCCACACGATGATATCCCGGTCCGGATCTTCCGAAGGCCCGACGGCGAGCGGCTTGCCGCCTTCGCCGAGAACGACCAGCGAGCAGGTTGCGTCGAATCCCAGCCCGACCACGGAGGCCGGATCGACGTCGGCTGCGGCAACCGCCTCTCGCACGGCCGCGCAAACGGCGCTCCAGATTTCGCGGCTCGATTGCTCGACGATGGAACCGGCTTCATGAAACAAGCTGATATTCCGCTTGGCGGAGGTAAGCATGCTGCCGGCCATATCGAACAAGCCGGCCCGGGCGCTGCCGGTGCCGACATCGACGCCGATGACATATTTGGCGTCGGCTTCCGGGGTATGAGATGTGTCGCTCATGGTCTCTCGTTTCAGATCGCCAGGGATCGGGTTGATTGGCAACTGCGGCCGGTTTTAAGGTCTATCTCTGGAAAGATCGTCGCGTCCAGCGACGCTGACATTACGCGGTCGCGGTGACATGACAAGGAAAGCGAGGCGCGGGCCAGGCCAAGCGCAACGGTTCATAGAGCCGTGGCGCAACCGGCAGGCACCGAGAGAGGCGCTGCCGGCGTCGCCTTGTCGATTGCGTAGAGCTTTGCGAAGCCGGCATCCTCGATCAGCATCAGCCCCGCCGGCATTAAGTCACCGACATGCCGGTCGGGAATATCGGCATTGGCGACGAGGATGAAATCGAAACGCCTGCGCCAGTCCGAGAGATAAGGCGCATAGCCTCTATATTCCTGCATCATGTCAGGGCATGACAATACGCTGATCGGCACCAGATTGCCCTCTGGAACAGCGATCTCCGACCATGGCGGCAGAACGGAGAGCGGCTGTTTGCCTTTGGCCGTGAAGAGCGTCGGCACAAAAGCGTGCGAGAAAGGTACTGCAAGCGTCGGCAAATGCCGGAAGGTGTCCAGTCCCCAGGCAAAATGCCGGTTGGTGTGGGCAAAGTCGCCGACCATCTCGGGTTCGTGCCCTAGAGGCAGAACGACCTTGCCGGCCGGCACCTTTTTCAGCACGGTCTCGACGGCAGCGGCGTCTTGCTGTGCCAGCCACCAGTTCCAGCCGATCCAGCCGGCCCGGCCGAAAACCGCGAGATTGACGACAAGCGCCAGCAACAGCGCCTGCCGGCGCGTCAGATTCGCGAAGGGGCATACCATCGCCATGACGACGAGCACCGTCATGATCGGAAAGCGCCAGCTGATCCATCCGGTGCCGAGCATGTGGAGCGGTGCGACACAGGAGAGAAGCAGCAATCCGCAGGCGGCGACGGCAAGGCCCGCATGCATGCGGATGTCGCCTGCGCGAACGGCGCGCGTGCAGATGAGGATCAGCGGCAGAACCAGCAGGACATCCACCACCGGGACATAGGTGGTGATGGCGGAAAACAGGTTCATGACGATCAGGACGACGCCATCGTTCCAGACAAGGCCGAGGCCATCGCCGCCGGCGTTCGGCAAAGCGGTGGTGCGAAGATAGAGCGCAAGTGGCGGCAGGGCGCAGGCGCCGATCGCCAGCGCCAAACGGCCGGCGAGCCTCATCAGCCCTGCCTTCGATCGCACGATGTCGAAACGCCAGGAAAATTCGAGGCCGCAGACGATCGCCATATAGAAGCCGAGTGAGAAGATGTGCATCACCGTCAGCAGCAGCGCGGCGGCAAGCCGCCAGGCAAAAAGCAGAACCGGATTTCGGCGCTGCAGCCGCAGGTCGGCGCAGGCGAAGAACAAGGCCATGCCAAGGCCGATCTGGAAGTTGATGAAGCCGCCGATCATCGTGGCGCACCAGCCAAGCGACAGCATGGCGATCTGCCAATAGTGCCGGCCGCCGAAAAGTGCCCGGTGCAGGCCGATCGCACCAAGCGGCGGCAGCACGATGGCCAGGAAAAGCAAAGCCCGCGCCAGCCTGTCGGCGCCGACCAGCGGCCCTACCGAAATCGCCAGAAGATCGATCCCGACATTGGTGAAGGTGCGGTTCCAATCGATCGCATAGATTTCAGGAAACGGTTGCTCGCCGATCCCGCCCGAAAGAAGCCAGATACGGGCATAGTGATTTGCGTAGTCGAGAACCGGCGGAAAGCGGAACAGCACCACCAGGGCCGCGGCAAGCGCGACGAAAGCAATGATCGCAATGGTGGAATCCTGCCTGGCAACCAATTCTTCGGGCCTGGCTGCCGAATGAACAGGCGCGGCAATCCGGTCCATCATCCGATCCGGCTGTTCTTTTGCGAGCGCGGCTCACCGGATGCAAAGGCTGCATCCAGCGCGGAGCGCTTGTCGCCGGCGCTCATCTCCGAAAAAGCCGTCGGCAGCTCGGCATGTTCGCCGCCGCGCAGGATGGTCTCGATCATGAACATCGGCCGCCTCTTGCTCTCCTGCACGAGACGGCCGAGATATTCGCCGATGATGCCGATGCAGATCAGCTGGATGGCGCTAAAGGCACTGACGGCGGCCATGATCGACGACCAGCCGGTGACCGTCTCGCCCTGCAGCCAGCGCACGAAGGTATAGACGAGCAGCGCCATCGCGACGCCGGCGCTGATCATGCCGAGCCATGTGGCGATGCGCAGTGGTGTCGTGGAAAAACTGGTGATCGCGTCGAGCGCGAAATTGATCATCTTGCGCAGCGGATATTTCGTCGTGCCGGCAAAACGGGCGTCGCGCTCATAGGGAAGCGCCACCTGCTTGCCGCCGATCCAGCTGACCATGCCGCGAATGAAGCGATCGCGCTCCGGCATCGCCAGCAGTATATCGACCACGCGCCGGCGCATCAGCCGGAAATCTCCAGTATCGCGCGGGATGGTGACGGAAGCGAGCCTGGAAAGCGCGCGATAAAAAAGCGAGGCGGAGGCGAGTTTGAACCAGCTTTCGCCTTCGCGGCGCGTGCGCTGGCCGTAAACGACATCGGCGCCACGCTCCATGATCGGCATCATCATCAAAAGCAGCTCGGGCGGGTCCTGCAGATCGGCGTCGATCAAAAGAACGCGCTCGCCCCGCGACGCGGAAAGACCGGCGGTCGAGGCCAGTTGGTGGCCGTGATTGCGCAGGAGACGAACGCCCAGCACCTGCGGCAGTTTTTCCGCCAGATCCGAGATGATCTCCCAGGTGCCGTCGGACGAGCCGTCATCGACGAGGATGAGCTCAAAGGCGTCGCCGGCAACGCTCTGCGCGGCGGCGCTCGCGCGGCGGCAGAACTCGCGCAGCCCCTCTTCCTCGTTGTGACAAGGCGCGACGATGGAAAGAGACGGTGCTTGCGTCATGCGGACGGCGGTGCCTGCTTGATTGATAGCGCCAGCCTAGCCCGGAAACGTCAAACATCCTTTAATGACCGGATGGCCGCCGCCGAACATCCTTGAATGCTATTCCGCCGCCATGATCTCGCGCCCGCCGTCGACATCGCGGGCGGGCGAGGCCCCATAGAGACGGCTGTATTCGCGGCTGAACTGCGACGGGCTTTGATAGCCGACGCGGTGGCCGGCCGTGCCGGCATCGAGACGCTCAACGAACATCAGCCGGCGCGCCTCATGAAGGCGAAGCTGCTTTTGATACTGCACCGGCGTCATCGCCGTGACCGATTTGAAGTGGTGATGGAAGGACGAGACGCTCATATTGACGCGGTCGGCAAGGTCTTCGATACGCAGCGGCCGCGCGAAATTCTCCTTCAGCCAGGCGACGGCGCGCGCGATCCTGTTGCTGTGGCTGTCCGACGTGGCGATGTTGATCAGCCGGGCACCATGCGGTCCGGTCAGCACCCGGTAAAGGATTTCCTGCTCGATCAGTGGCGCCATGGCGGGAATGTCGCCTGGACGATCGAGCAAGCGCAGCAGGCGGACGGCGGCATCCATAAGCTCGGGCGGCGCGACGTTCACCACCATGCCACGCTGCCCGTCGGTATGGGCGGCCGGGCGCGGAATATCGATGCGGCTGAGTAACTCCAAAAGCTTTTCGGAATCGATTGCCAGCCCCAGGCAGAGATGCGGAACGTCGGGACTTGCCTCCGTGACCCGCCAGGCGACGGGCAGGTCGAGCGAGGTCAGCAGATAATCCCCCGTGCCGTAGCTGATCTGTTCCGTGCCGAGCAGCAGGCTCTTGGCTCCCTGCAGCACGAAGGCAAAACAGGGCCGGTAGCTGCTGTGCAAGGGATCGCTGGGCCTGGACCGGCGGCTGACATGAAGATTGCCGATTGAAGTGGAGAACTCACCGTCGTGAGGCGCAAAGCGCATCGCGATATCGACGATCTCCTGATAGGGGCTGAAGGGCAAAGTCATGCGGCAACTCTCTCTGTCAGCTGTCTGACTGTCAGCTGTCTGGCGCGGGCGATATCGCCCTTATCTAGAGTGTCTTTGCCATTTCGCAAACAGCCGGGCGCCTGACTTTTGCAGGATCGTGCAAGAAGCTGAGAGGATCACTCTAACGCCCTCGCCAGCATCCGGGCAATAGTCCGCCATCCCGCTCAACCCCTCCCAACCCCAAAAGGAAGCATCAGATGGCTATCGCAAAAGGCTATGCCGCTACCGACGCGTCGCAACCGCTGACCCCCTTCACCTTCGAGCGCCGCGAACCCAATGATGACGACGTCGTCATCGCAGTTCAATATTGCGGCGTCTGCCACTCCGACATTCACCAGGCCCGCAACGAGTGGGGCAATTCCATTTTCCCGATGGTACCGGGCCACGAGGTCGCCGGCGTCGTTTCCGCCGTCGGCTCCAAGGTCACGAAATTCAAGGTCGGCGACCGCGTCGGCGTCGGCTGCTTCGTCGATTCCTGCGTCGGCTGCGCTACGCGTGACCTGGATTACGAGCACTACATGCCGGGCCTCGTCCCGACCTATAACGGCTATGAAGCGGATGGCACGACCCCGACCTTCGGCGGCTACTCCGACTCGATCGTCGTCAAGGAAGGTTATGTGCTGCGCTTCCCCGACAATATTCCACTCGATTCCGGCGCCCCGCTGCTTTGCGCCGGCATCACGCTTTATTCGCCGCTCGCGCATTGGAAAGCCGGTCCCGGCAAGAAGATTGCGATCGTCGGCATGGGCGGCCTCGGCCACATGGGCGTGAAGATCGGTGCTGCCATGGGCGCCGACATCACCGTCCTCTCCCAATCGCTGTCGAAGAAGGAAGACGGCCTCAAGCTCGGCGCCAAGGACTATTATGCAACGAGCGACGCCGAGACCTTCACCAAACTCGCCGGCACCTTCGACCTGATCATCAACACGGTCGGCACCACAATCGACTGGAACGCCTATCTCAACCTGTTGAAGTCTGATGGCACGATGGTTCTGGTCGGCGTTCCCGAGCACCCGGTTCCGGTCCACGCCTTCTCGGTCATCGGCGGGCGCAAGAGCCTGGCGGGCTCGATGATCGGCTCGATCAAGGAAACCCAGGAAATGCTCGACTTCTGCGGCAAACACAACATCGTCTCCGAGATCGAGAAGATCGACATCCAGAATATCAACGAAGCCTATGAGCGGGTCGTCAAGAGCGACGTCCGCTACCGCTTCGTCATCGATATTGCCTCGCTGTCGGCTTGAAGAATGAAAGGCGGCTCCTTCGGGGGCCGCCTTTTTTTGATAACGGCATACTCCACCGGCCCTCATGCTGAGGTGCGATCCAAAGGATCGCCTCGAAGCATCATCCGCCAACGCCGCTTCTACCGCCACTTCAGAGCGCCCGCCCCCTGCTTCGAGGCTCCGGCCTTCGGCCTGCGCACCTCAGCATGAGGCTCTCGTGGACTGCAGCCGCAACAGATATTCCACCGGGTTGAACGGATCAGGCCCCGAACGCAGACGCAGGCGCGGCGGCCTTGATATCGGGGCGTAGTGATCGAAAGCGGTTTCCATCGTCCCTGCCCCGCTCGTCAGGCCCGGCAATTGCTGCTGGACGCTTTGAACCATCTGAGACGCCAGAGCGCCTTCGAGCCGCGCCACGCCATCGGCGATCACGGAATGCGACGTCGCCGCAGCGGACTTCGCCAGCAGAGTGAGCACGCTGCTCAGGCTCTCGACGGGCGCTTCCAGGTGAAAGCGGTCGAAAGGTTCGCAGACGGCCGTTTGCGCAGCCGAGAGTGCCGTTGCCAGCACCCAGGGCGTCAACTGCCGAAAATCGGCAGCGGTGCTTGCGGGCGAACTGTGCCGCGCCGCCGTCATCGCCACATGGCAATCGATGACCTGCCAGCCGAAAATGCCCTGCTTCAGCGCCTCGAACACGGTTTCCTCGACCGCCCGGTAAAAGGCGACGGGCATCTGGCCGACCTCCACCTCCAGCGCGAAGCTGTTGCCCGAGCCGGCAGGGCGCGGCTCGACGCGCAGGCCGATGGTGGCGAGAAACGGATTCGGTTCCTTGAAGAGGATCTGCAGGCCGGCCCCGCTGCCGACGGGTCTTTCGACCAGGATGACCGTGCTTTCCTCGAAACCCGCCTCGAGGCCGAAATCCGTCAGCAGCGTCGATTGGATCACTTCCTTCTGCACCTCGCCATAGAGCGACACGAAGACTTCATTCGTCTCCTCGGTCCTGCGCAGATTGATCAGCGGATCCTGCTCGGCCATCTGGTTCAGCGCCAACCAAAGCGCCGCGCTGTCCGAGAGCCGTCGGGCAAGCACGCGTGTTTCGAGCGTCGGCGGGGCAAAGTAAGCCCGCCCGCCCAAGGCCGGATTGCTGCCCACCGCATCGCCGATCCGGGCACCGGCAAGGCCGCTGACGCGGGCGATCTGACCGGCGCAGAAGCTCGCGGCGCCATGGCTGCGGCCGGCCTCGAACACGTGGATTGCAGTCACCCGTTCCTCGCCCCCGGGCAGATCCAGATATTGCCGCAGCTGCACAGTGCCCGAAGTCAGGTAGAGATAGGCGAGCTTTTCGCCGCCCCAGCCGCGCTCGATCTTGAAGATCTTGCCGGCGACCGGCCCGTCCGGATCAAGCCGCCGCTCGGGCAACAGCGTCGCGATGGCCGAGCTTAGCGTCGGCACGCCGGTACCGGTCATGGCCGCTCCCGCGAAGACGGGATGCACCAGGCCCCTTGCTACCTGATCGGCCAGACTGCGCCCGAGCCTTTCCGTGGTCAGTCGTTCTGGGGCGAGCACATAGTCGTCGAGCAGCGCCTGGTCGCTCTCGCCGAGCGCCTCACAGAGCGCTGAAAAAAGCGGCTCGTCTCCCGGCGCCAGAGCCTCCACCTGGGCAAGCTTGCTGCCGGCATCGGTGACGGAGGACATGGCGATGGGACGCACCGCCAGTTGCGCGGCAAGGGCCTCCATCACGTCCCCGTACCGCGCGCCGAGGCGATCGACCTTGTTGACGAAGAAGACGAAGGGAACACCGAGCCTTCGCAGCGCCCGCACCAGCACACGCGTCTGCGCCTGTATGCCTTCGACCGCCGAAACGACGACGATCGCCGCGTCCAGCAACCCAAGCACCCGCTCGACCTCGGCGATGAAATCGGGGTGGCCGGGCGTGTCGATCAGATTGACGACCCTGTCGCCGATCGCAAACGACACCACCGCGGCCCTGATCGTGATGCCGCGCTGTCGCTCAAGTTCGAGGGTATCCGTCTGTGTATTGCCAGTATCGACGCTGCCAAGCTTGTCGATGACGCCGGCGTCAAAAAGCAGTCTTTCGGTAAGGCTAGTCTTGCCTGCATCCACATGGGCGAGGATGCCCAGATTCAAAGTGCGCATGAACCACCAACTTCTCAGAAATTCGGATGTGATTTTCGTGAGAAGTGAGTCGGCGCATTGGAACCTCTATCCGTTGATACGGCTGGATGCGACACCCTAGGTGGTGGTTGGGGGACGCGGGCGGGATGCTAAGGCGGTGTGGGGACATGTGTCAAGCGTGGGAGGATTGACTTCACGGGTCGGCCGGTTTCCTGAACCGGCGTGCCGTGGCCGCCCCCTCTGCCCCTGCCGGGCATCTCCCCCACAGGTGGGGAGATTGGCTGGACGAACCCGCTCGTTCTAACATCAATTGTTTGGAGAGATTCTATCCGCAAGTCGATCTCCCCCCTTGTGGGGGAGATGCCCGGCAGGGCAGAGGGGGGTGCCCCGAGGCATGCCCTCTCCTGCTGTCCGCCGGCTTGCCTCGCAGCAAGAGCCTACCCCTCCTCCCGCATCGTCTCCCGCTGGGTGATCAACCGGGCACTGTGCTGGCCGCTGAGATAGATCCACAGCCAGCTCCAGGCGACGGAGAAGCGCGAGCGGGTGCCGATCAGGAAGTAGATGTGGGCAAGACCCCAGATCCACCAGGCGATCCAGCCCTTCAGCTTGATGCGGCCGAAATCGATAATCGCCGCACTCTGGCCGATCGTCGCCAGGCTGCCCTGGTGCCGATAGCGGAAGGGCGCCGGCGCCGATTTTCCCGACAGGCGGGCGCGGATGACCTTGGCGACGTAGCCGCCCTGCTGCTTGGCCGCCGGCGCGATGCCCGGCACCGGTTTGCCGTCCTCGCGCATGACCGAAGCGGTGTCGCCGATGACGAAGACATCGGGCAGGCCAGGCGCGCTCAGGTCCTTTTCGACGACGACGCGCCCTGCCCGGTCGGCCGGCACGTTCAGCCAGTGGGCCGCCGGCGAGGCGGTGACGCCGGCCGCCCAAACGATCGTCCGGCTGGCGACGAAGGTCTCGCCGATCTTCACGCCGTCGGCGCTGCAGTCGGTCACCGGCCTGCCGAGATGGATCTCGACGCCGAGTTTTTCCAGCGCCGTCTGGGCATAGGCCGAAAGCTCCTCGGCGAAGGTCGGCAGCACCCGCGGGCCTGCCTCGACCAGCACGACACGGGTCTTGCGCGTATCGATGTTGCGGAATTCCTTCGGCAGGGTGAAATGCGCGAGCTCGGCGATGATGCCGGCAAGCTCGACGCCGGTCGGCCCGGCACCGACGATGGTGAAGGTCAGAAGCGCGTCGCGCACGGCGGGATCGCTCTCCATCTCCGCCTTCTCGAAGGCAAGCAGCACGCGCCGGCGGATCGTCGTCGCATCCTCGAGCGTCTTCAGGCCGGGCGCCACCGGTTCCCATTCGTCACGGCCGAAATAGGCATGCGTCGCCCCGGTCGCCAGTACCAGCGTATCGTAACCCAGAGTCATGCCGTTGCGCAGCGACACCGTCCTGGCGCCGCTGTCGACGCCGGTGACCTCGCCGAGCAGCACCGTCACATCGGGCCGGTCGGCATAGAGGCGGCGGATCGGCCAGGCGATCTCCGAGGTGGAAAGGATGGTGGTCGCCACCTGATAGAGCAGCGGCTGAAAGAGATGATGATTGCGCCGGTCGACGAGTGTGACCTTCACACCCGCGCCCTTCAACCCGTTGACGAGTTGCAGCCCGCCGAAACCGCCGCCGACAACGACGACATGATGATCGCTCATGACCTGCCCCTTTTGCGCCATCTCGCTCGAAACCAATGTGGCTTTTGCCGCGAATGTTGCAACTGCCGTTTCGGCATGCCTGCCCTGCGCCGCCGGCAGTCGAGGGGGTTCGATGATTATCGGCTCTTCCTGCGGGAAAGCTCATGGGAGCCGAACTCAGGCCGAGTCGTAACTCCCCAGACCGAGCGTCCGCTGGGGTTCAACACAGGCATGCCGTGTCGCCGGGTCGCAAGAAGGGAGTCGCCCTGGAAGCAGTTCACGGGCAGATGCGTAACGCGCCGATCAATAGGGACCGACACACTGGCGACGGGGTCCGTAATAGGGCTGGAACGTATTGTCGAACGCCCTGTACGAACGATAGCGCGAATAGCACCAAGCCTCGTGGCTTCCGCCTCCTCCATAATAGGCAGAAGATGCATAGGAGCGGTACGGCCGGCCATAATAGCGGTAAGGCGAGCCATAGTAGCGATAGGGCGAACCATAATACCGGTAGGGCGAGCCATAATAGCGGTAGGGTGTACCGTAATAGCCGCCGTAGGGTGAGCCATAATACGAGCCGTAATAGGGCTGGGATAATGCGCCGCCTATGATCGTACCGACGGCCAGACCACCCAAAGCCCAGCCCCAGCCCGATCCATGACCATGATGGTAACCACCGTGATAGCCGCCACCGTGGCCGTGGCCACCATGCCATTGCACGCGCTCTATCGGCTGCTGAGGTTCGAGCCTGGGTGGGTTGATAGCCGGAAATGCCTGAGCCGGCGTGACGCCGGGGATTCCTATGATCAAGCATAACGCAGCAACGGTTAGCTTTCTCATGACTGTTCTCCTCTACTTCTCCAAGTGGAGGGATAGCTGCCCTCCTCCTGAACCAAAGGTGAACGTATTATGTCGAAAAACGTTCCGTATCGAGGCAAATTAATCGCTATCGATAGTGGGAAGAACTATCGGCTTTTCATGCAATCGAGCCGTGCTTTTTCCAGAAGATTATAAACCTGCCGCACGCTGTCAATTCCCAGAAGCTGAGGGTCTCTCGACAGGCTGGGCGTCCAGACGCCTGCCGTTTTGTATCGCTGAAAAGAAGACATTCCGAATGTGATGGTCCCCCTACCGAAACTGCCCTCTTCGAGATTGATCGACGGCAGCAGGTCGAGCTGGGTGGCAGAGAAATTCCGAAGCAGACCGCTTCTGCGAATGATGACGCGCCGGTCGGTCAGCGCGTATTCGGTACGCGCTCGCACCGCCGCATCGACGACAAAGCGTCCCGCGATCAAATAAAGGCCTATCAGGACGAACGGGATACCCCATAGGCGCATGAAAACCGGCGTTCCCGGCGTGGTCAATACGCTGGTCTCCCAGAAGAGAGCAAAGCCGCCCCAAAAAAGCGAGAAAGGAACGAGGGCAAAATCCCACGTTGTCAGACGAAATCCCTGTGCGGGACGCCCGGACCAAAGAAGTTTTTCCCCTGGCAGAAAGTAGCTATGAATATCGCTGTTGCTCATATTATCGCAGCCTCTCAAAATGCCGTTTTATCGGGCATAGCCCACGGGTATCGCCATTCCATGTTTCAACTCTTCCATCGAGATCGACGCCGAGACGTCGAAGAGTTCCAGCTTGCGCACGATCTGCTTATAGATGACATCGTAATGCTCGACGCGCGGCAGCACGATCTTCAGAATGTAATCGTGATTGCCGGTCAGCCGGTGCGCCTCGACGATCTCGGGGATGTCGCTGATGATCCGGCGGAAGGTTTCCGTCCATTCGTCGGAATGGTGTGCTGTCTTGACGAGCGCAAAGACCGTCGTCGGCACGCCCATCCTTTCCCGGTCAAGCACGATGATGCGCCGAAGGATATGGCCGCTTTCCTCCAGCCGCTGGATGCGCCGCGAGCAGGCCGAAACCGATAACGCCACGTACTCGGCCAGATCGGTCACGGATATGCCTGCATCTTTCTGCAGCATGTCGAGAATGCGTCTGTCACGATCATCAAGCATGTGCCTTAAGGGAATCCTCCGCCCGATTTTTGCATGATTTTTAAAAACTGCGCAAAACCATAGCAGATATTTGATATGGAAGACAAACAACGCAAACACATCGCGCGAGCAATGCGGCATCATTTTCGAAACTCGCAGCATGGGAGCATGAAGAGATGAAAACGATCGGCCTGATCGGCGGCATGAGTTTCGAAAGTTCGGCGGTCTATTACCGCCTCGTCAACGAGATGGTGCGCGCCCGCAAAGGCGGCCTCGCCTCGGCCGAGCTCATTCTGCATTCGGTCAATTTCGAGGAGATCGTCGCTCTTCAGAAGGCTGGCGACTGGGCTGGCGCGGCTCGCCGCCTCGGCGAGGTGGCAGCGCGTCTTGAGGCCGCGGGCGCCGGCTGTATCCTCATCTGCACCAACACCATGCACTTGATCGCCGATGAGGTCGCCGGCAAGATCTCCGCGCCGCTGATCCACATCATCGATGAGACGGCGAAATCGCTGCATGCGGCCGGCCGTAAGCGTCCGCTGCTGCTTGCCACCCGCTACACGATGGAGCACGGCTTCTACACCGACCGAATGAAGAGCCTCGGTCTCGACATTATGGTGCCCGACGCCGCCGACCGCACGACTGTGCACGACATCATCTTCAACGAGCTTTGCGCCGGCAGGGTGCACGACAGCTCGCGCGAAAAACTGATCGATATCATCGACCGCGCCGCAGAGCACGGCGCCGACAGCATCATCCTCGGCTGCACCGAGATCTGCCTGATCCTCGATCCCAACCGCCTGCCGCTGCCGGGCTTCGACACCACGACGATCCATGCCCATGCGGCGGTGGATTTCGCTCTCGGCGACGACGAAGCGGAAACGGAAGAAGCTGCGTGAGTTGTGATCAATTTAGTTGACTCAGTCAACTAAATTGAGGACAAAGGACTCCATTAGGAGATGCGCGTCAGCTTGTTCGGACAGTCGCCGGCCTCTCATCCGTCATGCTCGGGCTTGTCCCGAGCATCTGCCTCGGTTCGATGGGGCAGCAGATCCTCGGCACACGGCCGAGGATGACGCCGAGCGAGGAGCGAGCCTGTGTCAGCAGTCTGGCGAGATCTCCATCTGGAGATCATTATGTCCGATACCGCCCTCATCGAAACGGCCCGCGATTTCAACCGCTTCTATACGAATTTCCTCGGCCTCTTGAACAAGGCCTATCTCGACTCCCCCTTCACGCTGACGGATGCCCGCATTCTCTTCGAGATCGGCTCGCATGACGGCATCAGCGCCGCAGCCCTTGTCCGCGATCTGCATCTCGACCCGGCCTATCTCAGCCGCATCCTCAAGCGCTTTCGCACCGAGGGTCTGATCGAGACCAGTCCGGATCCGGCCGACCTGCGCAGCCAGATCATCAATGTCACCGATCGGGGACGCGTGCAGTTCGAGGAACTCGGCCGGCGCGCCAATGCCCAGATCGCCGCCCGCTTCGACAATCTGGCGATCGGCGAACCGCAAGCCGTCGTCTCGGCCATGGACACGATCCGCCTCCTGCTCGACCCGGCGGCCAAGCCCGCACCCGCCATCATCCGCGCCCACCGCGCCGGCGATATCGGCTGGATCGTTCAGAGCCAGGGCCGCTTCTACGCCGAGGAATATGGCTGGGACCTGCGCTTCGAGGCGCTTGTCGCCGAGGTCGCCGGCAAATTCCTCGCCAATTTCGATCCCGCCAAGGAATATTGCTGGATTGCCGAACGCGGCGGCGTCAATGTCGGCTCGGTCCTCGTCACCAATGGCGGCGATGGCGTCGCCAAGCTGCGGCTGCTCTATGTCGACAAATCAGCCCGCGGCCTCGGGCTCGGCAAGCTGCTGGTCGACGAATGCATCCGCTTTTGCAGGCAGAAAGGCTATCGCGAGCTCCAGCTCTGGACCAACGACATGCTGGAAACCGCCCGCGCCATCTACGTCAAATCGGGCTTCCGACTTGTCTCCGAGGAGAGACATCGCATGTTCGGCCCGGAAGCGAATGGCCAGAACTGGCTTCTCACACTCTGATTTGCTGCGTCGCAAAAATTTCGCTTGATTTGGAAACGATCATTTCCTAATTAGGCAAGCATGAACGCAACAACCCTCGATCATGAGAAGACCCGCAGCCGCGGCCGTCCGCGGGAATTCGACGCCGAGGCGGCACTCGACGCGGCGCTACGCGTCTTTTCCGAGCGCGGCTATCATGCTGCCTCGATCAGTGAACTCACGGAGGCCATGGGGCTTGCCGCCGGCAGCGTCTACAAGGCTTTCGGCGACAAACGCGGCATCTTCCTTGCCGCCTTCGACCGCTACCGCGCCGTGCGTCGCGGCCTGCTCGATGCCAGGCTGGCACGTGCCGAGACCGGCCGCGATAAGCTCCATGCGCTCATCACCTTCTTTGCCGGCTCTTCGCACGGTGAAATCGGCCGGCAGGGCTGCCTCGTCGTCGGCAGCGCCGGCGATCTCGCCCTCTTCGATGCAGAGGCGGCCGAACGCGTCGCCACCGCCTTCATCACCGACGAGACGCTTCTCGCCGACCTCATCCGCCTCGGCCAGTCCGATGGCTCGATTTCGGCGGATATCGATGTATCGGCGGTAGCGCTTGCGCTTCTCTGCCTCACCAAGGGCATGCGCGTCATCGGCAAAACGGAACGCAGCGGCGAAGAAATGGCTGCCGCTGCCGGAGCCGCGATGAAGCTGGTGACCTGACTTTCCCCCGGGGGAATGCCAGCATTCCCCTGCGCGCCCGGAAACGGGTGGCCGCCGGCAGACCGATTTGCGATTAATCCATTCAATCATACCGGAGTTTCTGATGAGCATTTCAGCCACCGCGCCGGATAAGGCCATTCCAAGGGCGCTATCCCCCTGGCTCACCTTTCTTTTTGCCGCCGCCTGCGGGCTGGTGGCCGCCAATCTCTATTACGGCCAGCCGCTTGCCGGCCCGATCAGCGCCGAGCTCGGCTTCACGCCTGCCGCAACCGGCCTGATCGTCACACTGACGCAGATCGGCTACGGCCTCGGCCTGCTGCTGATCGTGCCGCTCGGCGATCTCACGGAGAACCGCCGGCTCGTGCTGCTGCTGGTTGCCGTCTCTGCTGTCGCGCTGATCGGTGCGGCGCTGGCTTCGACACCCACAGCCTTCCTCGTCGCCTCGCTCTGCATCGGCCTTTCATCGGTCGCCGTTCAGGTCCTGGTTCCCTTTGCCGCCAACATGGCGCCCGATGCGACACGCGGCCAGGTCGTCGGCAACGTCATGAGCGGCCTGCTCTGCGGCATCATGCTGGCTCGCCCCTTCGCCAGCTTCGTCGCCGAGGCCTCGTCCTGGCATGTGGTTTATTACATCACCGCAGCGCTGATGATCGTGCTCGCCGTCATCCTGCGCGCCAACCTGCCGGTGCGCGTGCCGACGACGAAGCTGCGCTACGGCGAGCTGCTGGCTTCCATGGGCCATCTGGCACTGACTTCACGCGTGCTGCAGCGCCGGGCACTTTATCAGGCCGGCATGTTCGGCGCCTTCAGCCTGTTCTGGACGACGACGCCGCTGCTGCTTGCAAGCCCGGCCTTCGGCCTGACGCAAAACGGCATCGCCCTCTTTGCGCTTGCCGGCGCTGCCGGCGCCATCGCCTCGCCGATCGCCGGGCGGCTTGCCGATCGCGGCATGACGAAGATCGCCTCGACGCTTGCCATGCTGCTCGGCATGGCTTCCTTCCTGATCAGCCATTTCGCAGCGAACGGCTCACTAACCGCCCTGATTCTGCTGACTGTGGCGGCGATCATGCTCGATTTCGGGGTGACGACCAATCTCGTCTGCGGCCAGCGCGCCATCTATGGCTTGAACCCGGAACATCGCAGCCGGCTGAACGGCCTGTTCATGGCCACCTTCTTCGCCGGCGGCGCGCTCGGCTCGGCGCTCGGCGGCTGGGCCTATGCCACCGGCGGCTGGTCGATGACCGCCTGGATCGGCTTCGCCTTCCCGGCGCTCGCCTTCCTGCTGTTCCTGACGGAAGGGCGCGGCAAGTAAGACACTCTAGCTATCGGCAGAATCGAAACGCGAACGGGCGGCGCGGACGGCATCATGGTTGGCTTCCGCCCAGTTCAACAGTTGCGACAGCGGCAGGTAGAGCGAGCGGCCGAGTTCGGTCATGGAATATTCGACGCTCGGCGGTTTGGTCGGGAAGACCTCGCGAGCGATATAACCGTCCCTCTGCAGGTCGCGCAGCGTCTGTGTCAGCATGCGCTGGGAAATATCGGGCAGCATCCGCCTGAGCTCGCCGAACCGACGGGGCTCCGCCGCCAGCACTTCGAGCAGCAGCGTCGACCATTTTCCGCCGATCTGCTGCATCATGTCCCTGACCGGGCAGTTGGAAAAATCAAGGCCGGCAAGATCGATCTCGCGCCGCGCCCCCGGCATCCTGTTTTTCAGACTGACGACCGCGCCGCTCATGAGCTGGTTCCCTTTTGGTAACGTAGAGCCGAAAAACTGCCTCCTTTACACCGCCAAGTCAATTCCTATTCTAGTGTTGCTCTCTTTTTGAGACTACCTATCGAGCACAGAAGGAACCGACTTATGAGCGAAACCATCCTGGTCACCGGCGCTGCCGGACAGCTCGGCCAGCGCGTCATCCATCACCTCATCGAGACCTACAAGGTCGCCCCCGGCACGATTGTCGCGGCGACGCGAAGCCCGGAAAAGCTCGCTGAACTCGCAAACAAGGGCGTCGTCACCCGCAAGGCCGATTTCGATGACGCGGCAGGCCTCGAGAAGGCGTTCGCCGGCGTCGACCGCCTGCTGATCATCAGCACCGATGCGCTGGATACCCCCGGCAAACGCCTCGCCCAGCACAAGGCGGCCGTTGCCGCTGCCGCCAAGGCTGGCGTCAAGCACATCGCCTATACCTCGATGCCGTCACCGGACGATTCGCTCGTCACCTTCGCGCCGGATCATCTCGGCAGCGAAAACGCCATCAAGGCGAGCGGCCTCGCCTACACGATCATCCGCGACGCCTGGTATCACGACAATTACCTGCACAGCATGCCGCACAACCTGCAGGGCGGCAAATGGTACAGCGCCACCGGCGACGGCAAGGTCTCGACCATCTCGCGTGACGACTGCGCCCTGGCGATCGCCGCCGCCCTTGCCTCCGGCACATCGGACAGCGCCACCTACACGCTGACCGGCGCGGCGTCGCTCAACAACCGCCAGATCGCCGCCATCGCCGCCGAAGCCGCCGGCAAGCCGCTCGAAGTGGTCGACGTCAATGATGAGCAGCTCGGCCAGGGCATGCTCGGCGCCGGCCTCCCCGGCTTCGTCGCCGACATGCTGGTGTCGGCCGACGCCAACATCCGCGCCGGCAAGTTCGACATCGTCACCGAGGATTTCACCAAGCTGACGGGCAAACAGCCGCAATCGCTGAAGGATTTCTTCGTGGCGCATAAGGCTGCTTTGACGGCGGCTGGAAACGCCGGAGGCCACTGAGCTTTCCGTTCATCCCTGCGCTCGCCGCAGGGATGAGCGTGCTCCGATTTGGGACGCTGAAACCCTCATCACGTGAGGTGAGTCACTCACGGCGCGGACGCGCCGTGGCTGGATTCCTGTGACAGGCACAGGAATGAGGGAGGTTAAATTGAGTGCCTTCGTCAAATTTCCCGTCGCCATTGAGGCAACGACTGATGGGAAGCGCTACCTCTCCACCCTCATTCCTGTGCCTGTCACAGGAATCCAGCGCGCCCAAGTCCTTGGGCGCAAAAGACCCTTTCTTACCGCCTCGAAGAAGATCCCACTCAAACCGCCTGCCCGCACGCCCGGCAGAACCGCCGCACCGTCTCGGCCATGCCATACTCAAGCGCATCAGCCGTCAGCCCGTGGCCGATCGAGACTTCGGCAAGCGCCGGAATGCGCTTCACCAGATCAGGCAGGTTTGCGACCGTCAGGTCGTGGCCGGCATTGACGGCAAGGCCGATCGCCAGCGCCGCATCCGCTGTCCGGCCGAGCGCTTCGAGGATCGGGGCCGCCCGTTCCGGCGCGTCGTAACAGCCGCCATAGGGACCGGTATAAAGTTCGATCCGGTCGGCGCCGACGGCCTTGGCGATCTCGACGGCTTCAGCATCCCCGTCGCCGTCGGCAAACAGCGAGACCCGGCATCCCATCGTCTTCAGCCGTGCGACGGCATCGGTCAGAAATGCCCGGTGCGTGCGGAAATCCCAGCCGTGATCCGAGGTCGCCTGCGCGGGATCGTCAGGCACCAGCGTCACCTGCTCGGGCGCGGCTCCGGCGCAGAGGTCGAAAAATTCCTGCGTGGGATAACCTTCGATGTTGAACTCGGCGTTCGGGAATTCGTCATCGATCAGATTGCGGATGACCGGCAGGTCGGAAAAGCGAATGTGGCGCTGGTCGGGGCGCGGATGCACCGTCAGACCGCTCGCGCCTGACGCAAGGGCGATTCGCCCCAGCGCTTCGACGCTCGGCCAGGGCAGGTCGCGTCGGTTGCGCAGCATGGCGACGGCGTTGAGGTTCACGGAGAGCTTGGCGGGCATGGCTGGCATCCATCGGTCACGGAAACAGGAGGCCCTGCTTTTAAGCCAAGTGCCCTGCAATGGCCAACGAGATTCGCGGATGGATCCGATGCCGGACGTTGATGAAACCCAAGCATTTCAATCGAACATCGATGGTAAGCGTAGCGCAAACAGTAATTCCCGCTGCCTTCCGAAGATGGCCGGATCATGCGGCAGCGCAGCACATGTTTTGCTGCAGCACAGAAGGCGTGCCGGCAAAATATGCCCTTACGTTGCTATCCCATTTAAAAGAGATTATTTTTAGCACTTATAAAAGAGATCGTTCACGCATAACGTGGACATTGTATCGCGTAAACGTAGGCCGCGTACTGCTTCTTTCCCAATGATAAGAACGCCCAGAGGAAAACCCCACTCGCCGCGCCTGGGAAGCAACTGGCAAATCCGCATGAGGTGCAACACGATGCCCTAGGAGGGTTCATGCCAGACGGTTCCAAACGCCTGTTTGCTGCCGCCGGTATCGCTTCGGAGGCCCGGTCGAAATACCGGTTTCTGCCTTCGGCCGCGCTGCCGCCGGATCTACCGGATGGTCCGGTGCCAATCGCCGATATGGCCAACGCATTCGGCGTTACGCACAGGACACTGCATTTCTACGAAGAAAAGGGGTTGATTTCGGCCAATCGCATCGGGCTGATGCGGGTCTACGGCCAAGACGACGTGATGCGCATGGCGGTTATCACCGTCTGCCGCGAGACCGGCATGCCGATTGCCGTCATCCAGGAATTGATGGACGAGCTTCGCAAGGCCGATTCGCAGGAAAGAGCCGAGGCGATGTTCCGCGAAGCGCTGCAGGTGCGCAAGCGCGAGCTGACGGCCGAGATGTCGACGCTGCACCGCCAGCTCCAGCAGGTGGGCGACCTTCTGGATTACGACGACAGTGTCGAAGAGCCGCCGCTCAACGACAACCAGGACAGCGCAAGTCTGACCCCGCAGGAGCGGCGTTGCCTGGAACTGATGGCGGAGGGCTATTCCACCCAGCGAATCGCCCGAGCGCTCGATCTGAAGCATGATGAGACCAGGGATCTCGAAGCCGGAATCATCCTGAAATTCCGCGCCAACAACCGCTTCCAAGCGATCGCCAAGGCCGTTCTGCTCGGCATCGTACAGGCATAACCTTGAACGCCTGACAGCGCCGCGGGCCCGGCGCACGCTCTCGACGGCCGCCACCGTCGCCTCCCGCCAATCCTATCAGCGCACGATCGTCAGCGTCTCCGCCGCGCGTGTGATCGCCGTATAAAGCCAGCGTTCCCGCGTATCGCGAAACGCCCAGCTCTCGTCGAAGAGCACGACGTCGTTCCATTGTGAACCCTGCGCCTTGTGAACGGTCAGCGCATAGCCGTAGTCGAACTCGTCGTAGCGCTTGCGGGTATTCCAGGGGATTTCCCCTTCGACATCCTCGAAGGCCTGTTTCAGGAGCTTGATCTTGGCAGCGCCACGATCCATGTCGTCGTCTTCGGGCCGGACGAGAAGATTGATGCCGGGCTTCGTCGTTTCCTTGGACGAGGTCATCACCTGCCAGAGCGAGCCGTTGAGCAGGCCCTTGGCCGGATCGTTGCGGAGGCAGACGAGTTTGTCGCCGGTCTGCGGATACTCGGCATTGAAGCCTTTCAACTCGCGCAGGCGCTGATTGTAGCGCCGCCGCGTCCTGTTGGTGCCGACGAGTACCTGGTCGGCTTTCATCACGAGATCCTGCGTCACCTCGTTCTTCGAGATCACCTTGGCCGTGCCGTAGTCGCCGTACATCACCTCATTGCCCTCGCGCACCTGCATGGCGAGCTTGATGATCGGATTGTCACGGGCCTGCCGGTGAATATCGGTGAGCAGATAATCCGGATCCTGATTGGTGAAGTAACCGCCGCCGCTGACCGGCGGCAGCTGGCCGGGATCGCCGAGCACCAGGATCGGCGTGCCGAAGCTCATCAGATCCCTGCCGAGAGCCTCGTCCACCATCGAGCATTCGTCGACGATGATCAGCGCCGCCTTGGCGACCGGGCTTTGCCGGTTGATCGAAAACATCGGTGCGATCGAGGTCTTGCCGGTTTCCTCGTCCTCCACCGCCTCCTCGCCGCGTGGGCGGTAGATCAGCGAATGGATCGTCTTGGCGTTGGAAGCGCCGCGCGAGCGCAGCACTTGTGCGGCCTTACCGGTGAAGGCGGCAAACAGCACGTCGCCGTCGACATTCTCGGCGAAATGCTTGGCAAGCGTCGTCTTCCCCGTTCCGGCATAGCCGAACAGGCGAAAGAGCGGCGAGCGCCCTTCATTCAGCCATTTCGAAACAGCCTTGAGGGCTTCGTCTTGTTGCGGCGCAAATTGCATGATGGGACGACTTGGCAGGATTCGCGGGCGTTAGGCAAGGCGGAAAACCGCAAATCGCCCGGCGGGACGATCATCCCTCCCAGCGACGGTCCAAGCCGCTTGCGCACATCGACGGATCCCGCCCGATGGCATCGGTCAGAAAATCCAGAACCGTCTTGACGCGCAGCGGCATGTTTCGCCGCGAGGGGTAGACAACGGTGATCGGCAGGCGGCTCGGCTGGAAATCCTCCATCACGGGGATCAGCCGGCCGGCGATAATATCGGGCACGGCGATGATATGGGAAAGCACCGCCAGGCCCGCGCCGGCAAGGGCTGCCCTGTGAATGGCGACGGCACTGCAGGCGGTCAGCCGCGGCGAGATCCGAACTGAAATGTCTTCGGAGCCGTTGGAGAACGACCATGTCGCGGCATCGCCCGCCCTGTTGTAGCACAGGCATTCATGGTCCTTGATGTCCTTCGGCGTCCGCGGCGGCGCCTTGCGCGCGAGATAGGCGGGCGATGCGACGAGGAAGGCCGTCGTCCAGCCGATCCGGCGGCAGACGAGGCTGCTGTCGGCGACCGAGCCGAGGCGCACTTCGAGGTCGAGACGCTCCTCGATCATATCGGAACTCTGCTCCCTGAAGAGCAGTTCGACGGAAAGTTTCGGGTGGGCGGCAAGAAGATCGCCCAGCTGCTCGCTGAGATAGAGGCCGAGCGGTGCCGGAACACTGAGCCTGACCTTCCCGGAAGCCATGACGCCGTCCGATCCAGTAGCATCGCCGAGCTCCTCCACTGCTTCGAGAATTCTGAGCGCCATCGGCAGCATGCGCTCCCCCTCCGCCGTCAGCGACAGGCCGCTCGTCGTGCGGTGCAGGAGGCGCGTGTTGAAATGACCCTCAAGGGCTGCGACCTGCCGCGAGACCGCCGGCTGCGTCACGTCGAGATCGTGCGCCGCCGCCGAAAACGAGCCCGTCTCCACGACGCGCTGGAAGGTCCGCAATGCCGAAACGATATCCATCCCCCGCCCCTCATACTTTTGCGCATAGGCTTTATGCAGCCAAACTAGGCTGGAATGGCTTTACAGTCCAGCAATTACGGATATCTTTTATCCATAAGGATATCAAATATCCTTAATTAAAGGAGAGACGACATGACCCAGCGATTGAACTACGCCCAGCAGTCCCCCGAGCTTTTCAAGAAGTTCATGGAATTCAGCATGGCATTGCGCAGCAGCGTGATCGACGAGAAGCTTCAGGCCCTGATCGAGATCCGCGCTTCGCAGATCAACGAATGCGGCTTTTGCCTCGACATGCATGTGAAGCAGGCAAAGATCCATGGCGAAACGGAACTGCGGCTCCATCACGTCGCCATCTGGCGGGAATCGAACCTCTTCGTCCCCCGCGAGCGTGCAGCCCTTGCCTGGACCGAAGCGTTGACGAAACTTCCAGAAGGCGGCATTCCCGACGAGATTTACGAACGGGTTCGCGGCCAGCTTTCCGAAAAGGAAATCTCCGACCTGACCTTCGTCGTCATGGCCATCAATGCCTGGAACCGCGTCAATGTCGGCTTCAAAACCGTTCCCGGTTCGGCCGACAAGGCCTACGGCCTCGACAAGGCCGGCTTGAACTAAGCTCCACAATTCATTGAGAAGATTCACCTTTGACGCTGCCGCACCCCGGCAGCGAACGGAGATCTGTTATGAAAATCGTTGTCATCGGCGGAACCGGCCTCATCGGTTCAAAAACTGTCGAACGCCTGCGCCAGAAGGGACATGAGGTGATTGCTGCCTCGCCGAACTCAGGCGTCAATACGATCACGGGAGAAGGACTGGCAGCGGCGCTCGAGGGCGCGGAAGTCGTGCTCGACCTTGCCAATTCACCCTCCTTCGAAGACAAGGCCGTTCTCGAATTCTTCGAGATCTCGGGGCGCAATCTTCTCGCCGCCGAGAAGATTGCTGGCGTCAAGCACCATATCGCGCTCTCCGTCGTCGGCACCGAGCGGCTGCAGGACAGCGGCTATTTCCGCGGCAAGCTCGCCCAGGAAAAGCTGATCAAGGCGTCGGGCATTCCCTATACCATCGTGCATTCGACGCAGTTCATGGAATTCCTGAACGGCATCGCCCAGTCCGGCACCATCGGCCAGACGGTTCGCCTGTCGCCGGCCTTTGTGCAGCCGATCGCCTCCGACGATGTCGCCGACGCCATGGCTGACGTGGCGCTGTCGGCCCCCGCCAACGCCACGATCGAAATATCAGGTCCGGAACGGGCGCGGTTGAGCGAACTCGTCGCCCGATATCTGAAGGCCATAAAAGACCCGCGCATCGTCGAGGCCGATCCGGAAGCGAAATATTTCGGCGTCCGGCTCAACGACCAGTCGCTCGTTTCCGACGACAACCCGCGGCTCGGTTCGATCACCTTCGAACAATGGTTCGCAAAATCCGCCCAGCCGAAGTGATTTTGGCCCGGGACGCGGCCACCGCGCCCGTCCTCCCACCCAGCAAAAATGGAGATTCCAATGATCAGAGCATCGATCCTCGCCGCTGCCCTCACCTGCCTGGCGGCCACCGGCGCCGGCGCTGCCGACAATAGCAAATCTGCCAAGGTCACCCTCGTCTACGAGCACGAGCTTCCGAACGTGCCGGGCAAGAGCATCAAGGGCGTGCTGGTCGAATACGGCCCGGGCGGCTTCTCCGACGGCCATACCCATCCCGACTCGGCCTTCATCTACGCCACCGTGCTCGAAGGCGCGATCCGCAGCCAGGTCAATGACGGCCCGGTCAAGGTCTATCAGGCCGGCGAGAGCTTCTCGGAAATGCCGGGCGACCGCCACGGCGTCAGCGCCAACGGCAGCGAAACGAAGCCCGCCCGCCTGCTTGCCGTGTTCGTCGTCGACACCGACCAGAAAGAGCTGACCTATCCCCTCAACAAGTAAGGGCCGCCAAACCCGTCCGCGCGGGGCCGATGCTTGCGCGGACGGCCGACATGCCCAATCATGTGCCGCCCACCCCTCCCGGAGACAGAAAGAGATGATCTACGACACGCTCTTCGGCAAGCCACTGATATCCCTGATAACAGTCGGCTTTGCCGGTATCGTCGTCTGGCACCTGCTTTCCCGCCAGCGGCCGACGACGCGGCTGGTGGTGCAGATCGTCTTCTTTGGCTTAATGACGCTGATCCTCGTCGGCAGCGGCATCGAACCTCATCGGTTTCAAGGATATGGGTCCGAGGATCCGCAGGCCTTGCTTGTCGTTGTCGCGAAAACGCTCTGGTGGATTCATCTCGCATGGGCTGTCATCGGTTTTATCAGGCTGTATCTGGTTCTGGAAGGCAGTCCCCGAGAGGCCCGCCTGCTCCAGGATCTCGTTATCGGCGTCGTCTATATCGGTATGGCCCTGTCGGTTCTGGCCTTCGTCTTCGGCGTGCCGATCGGCACCCTCGTTGCCACCTCGGGCGTGGTCGCCATCATTCTCGGCCTTGCGCTCCAGAACACGCTCGCCGACGTTTTCTCCGGCATCGCGCTGACACTCGGCCGGCCTTATGTCATCGGCGACTGGATTCTTTTGAGCGATGGTACGGAAGGGCGCGTCGTCGAGAGCAACTGGCGCGCGACGCATATCCTGACCAGCGCCAACAATATCGTCGTTCTACCGAACAGTTTTCTCGCCAAGCTCGGCCTGACGAATGTCAGCCGGCCGGACGAGAGCCATCTGCTGATCCTCACCATCCGCATCGCTCCGACACGGATGCCGGCATCGGTCCGCCAAGTCATGTTATCGGCGCTGACGAGCTGCAATTCGATCGTGCGCGACCCGCCGCCAGTCGTCGCATTGAAAGGGCTGGACGCCACCGCCCTCGAAGTCGAACTGCAATTCCGGGTGACGAGCCCGAGCCGGCGTGTCCAGGCGCGCAACGAGGTGCTCGATCTCGTCTATCGCCACTGCAAATCCGCCGGCCTGCTTCTCGCCGTTCCGGCGGCGGCCTCGGTGCTGACGGGCGATCTGCCGACAGAAGAGAGCGCACGACCGCCGCGGGTGACGCCGCTCGAACTGATCGAGGCCATTCCGATCTTTGCGACGCTGACGGCAGATGAAAAGCAGAAGCTTGCCGAGACCACTGCCATTCGTGAATTCCGCAAGGGCGACGTGATCGTCCGGGAGAGCGACATGCTGCCGTCGCTGATGATGGTGCGGGCCGGCATTATTGCGGCGCGGCACGGCGATGGGGAACGCGGGCGGCTCGCGCCAGGTGATTTTTTCGGAGAGACCGGGCTGCTCGCCGGCATGCAGGAAGTCTGCACGCTGGAGGCTCTGACCGCGGTGACGGTCTATGAAATCGATCAGCAGGCCTTCGCCCCCTTGCTGAACCAGCGTCCGGCGCTGGCGGAAGAAATCGCCGAAGAACTCGCCAGCCGCGCGGAGCGTTTTCGCGACGCAGCCCTCCCGCCGGAACCCGCCCACAGCGCCCACGCCATTCTGAAAACCATCAGGACAATCTTCAGGGGGTAGTTAGCCGGCGCGCTTGAGCACCCATTCGAAGGTACTCCGCCAAAGCTCTGCAGGCACTTCCTCGGACAAGGTACCGACCAGATCGGACAGCCGGACGCGCCGCAGCGTATCGCGCCAGGCCTCGTCGGCTTCCCACATGATGCGGGCGACCGCGCAGGGCTTGCTGTCGCAATAGCCGGCCGGCCGGCAGGGATTGTTGTCGCGGATATTCGTGCAGGTGAAGCTGCGCGCCTTGCCCTCGACCGCTTCGACAATGTCGAGAAAATTGATCTCGGACGAGGGCCTGGCAAGCCGGTAACCGCCGCTCGGGCCGAGCGTTGTATCGACCAGCGATGCCTGCGAAAGGCTTTGCAGCGCCTTGGAGAGATATTCCTTCGGCAGGCCATGAAGCTCCGCGAGCGCCTTGGTGGAGAGATACCTGCCCTCGGGCAGGCCCGCGAGAATGGCGCAACAGTGGAGCGCCCACTCGACCTGGCTTTTCAGGATCATTCAGCAACTCGCGTGATGGCTGGTTCTGCGAACGGAATTAAGGACACATCCTATCCGCAAATTGAAATGATGTAAACGACCCGCAAAAGCAGCGTGTTGCGGGAGTTGAAATCCTCCACGTTCGTGCCGGGCACAATCCTAAGAGCTTATTCACAGCGAATGATCCCCGCCCGCGATAAAACTCTGCCTGCATGCGGAATAATACCGCCTCGTCTCGTGTCTCATGTCAGGTATCGCAAAATTGCGTGCCCAATTCTCAAGGAGAGACATCATGAAATCCGTGAAATTCCTGTCCGTCGTGGCCGCCGCAGCCCTCGCAGCGACCGCTGCTCTCGCAGCCGCTCCTGTCAAGGAAGTCGAATCCGCCAAGGGCAAGGTTCTTGCCGGCGAAAACGGCATGACCCTCTACACCTTCAAGAAGGACGCCAAGGGCGTTTCCAACTGCAATGACGATTGCGCCAAAAACTGGCCGCCGCTGATGGCCGCTTCCGATGCCAAGGCCGATGGTGCATATTCGATCATCGACCGCAAGGATGGCAAGAAGCAATGGGCCAAGGACGGCATGCCGCTGTATTACTGGGTCAAGGACAAGAAGGCTGGCGACATCACCGGCGATGGCGTCGGCGGCAACTGGGAGCTTGCCAAGCCTTGATCATCAGAAAGCGGCTGGCGTGAAAACACCCGCACCGGAAAGTTTCGAGGGCCAGGTCCTGGCCCTCCTTCCCTCGCTCAGGCGCTATTCGCGCAGCCTGACGCGCTCGGATGCCGATGGCGAGGATCTGCTGCAAGACTGTGTCGAGAAGGTTCTGGCGCGCCGTGGCCAATGGCGCGGCCTCAACCTGCGCGGCTGGGTCCTGACCATCATGACCAATCTTTACCGCAACGGCCGGCGCGGCAAGGCGCGCGACGGGCTGGTGGAGCTTGACGCCGCCGGGGATATGGCCGCTCCCGAACCGCCGGCCGATCCGCTGGAGCGCGCGCGGCTCGATAACGCACTGAACAGCCTTTCGGAGGAGCACCGCGCCGTGCTGATGCTGGTGGTCATCGAAGGGTACACGTACAGCGAGGTTGCCGCTTCCCTCGACATTCCCATCGGCACCGTCATGTCCCGGCTGTCGCGCGCCCGCCAGCGCGTTGCCGAGAGGCTGAAGGCCGATAACGTCATTACGCTTCGGAGACCGAAATGAACGAAACCAACCCGATCGTCACCGAAGCCGATCTCCACGCCTATGCCGACGGCCAACTGCCGGAAACTGCGCGTGCCCGCGTCGAAGCTTATCTTGCCGATAATGCGGACGACGCGGCGATGGTCGCCGAATGGCAGGCGCAGAATAGCGGCATCCGATCGCTGTTTGCCGGTTACGAGAAGGCAAAGGACACCGATCCACTGCTCGTAGCTCCCACACGCGCGGTCTCCTCTACACCGAAACGCTGGGCGATTGCCGCCGCGGCCCTCGTCGTCTTTGCGCTCGGCGCCGTCAGCGGCCATTATGGCCCGGCACTGCTGGAAAGGCCGGCATTGCAGCTTACCGGTTCAGAAACCTTGCCGAAACAGGCGGAGACCGCATTCATGGTCTACGCAGCCGAGGTTCGCCACCCGGTCGAGGTCTTCGCCGACGAGGAGGCCCATCTCGCCACCTGGCTCGGCAAGCGCCTCGCCATCCAGAACCTGAAGATCCCGAACCTGCAATCGCTCGGCTTCAAGCTGGTCGGCGGGCGCCTGCTGCCGGTCGATGACAGACCGGGCGCCATGTTCATGTATGAGAACCAGGCGGGCGAACGCCTGACCGTCATCGTCGGCCGCAACACGGAAAACCGCACGACGAGCTTCCGCTTCGCCTCATCGGGCAATCTTGAAACCTTCTACTGGATCGACGGCGAACTCGGTTATGCCGTCACCGGCGAAATCTCGCGTGAAACCCTGCGTGGTGTGGCCGAGGAATGCTACAGGCAATTCCCTTCGTGAAAATCAGCGCAGCGGATCGTTGGCAAGTTCGATCGGCTGCCCGTGCGGCGTGGCTTCGGCCGCCCGCTGCCAGCTCTGCTGCAGGTCGAGGATGACGGATGCATCCGCTATGCCGCGCCTGACGAGCAGTTCGGAAAGGGCCGCCACCCAACAGTCGAAATAATCGCTGCCGTCGCCAGCGCGGCCGGGCTTATGCAACTCCTTGGACAGTGCCTCGGCCCATTCGCTCCAGGCGAACAGCCCCTTCTCATGCAGATGCACCGTCATGGCGAAAGCGTCCGCCGCCCAAGGCTCGGGAAAAACCGGGTCATCTTCGGGCGACCTCGGCAACCCAAGCGATTGCGCCAGCTGAGACGGCATCTCACAAACGCTCAAGATAACTCTCCCACGCATCGATGGAGACCGTCAGTGACGGATCCGCTCCCTCGCCCCAGATCTCACCGCCGCCAAAGACGACCGTATAGAGCCATTGCGGATTTTCGCCTCGGCCATGCGCATTGTCGTCGGGGAACACGAAAGCTCCTTGCACCGTCTCGACGACGCCCGTCCTGGCGCGCGCATAACGCGGCAGCCGCGTATGGGTGGCTGGATTGAAATTCTTCGTCCTCACCGTCTCGCCGACCGCAAAGCGCGGTGTGGTTTCGACAGGACGATCGCAAGGCCCGCCTCTCGCCAACGCGCCCGGCACCATCTCCGCCTTCAGCACCCGCTTCGGCGCAGCACCCTCCTGCAGATTGTGGCCGGACAGCAACTCCTCGCGCGTCGCAAAACCGTGCCGCGCCAGCAACGTCTCGACGCCGCGGATCCAGATCTCGTAATAGCTGGCGGCGAGATAATCGGCCGGCGGAATGTTTTCGCGTGCATGCCGGCTTTCGTCGATCGTCCATGCGCCGAAGGCGCCGCAGGAAAGCGTGATGCCGAGTGCCCGCTTTTCCCATTCGGCATGGAAATAGGGCTCGTCCTTTTCGGGCGCGACAGGCCCGAAGCCCATCTGCCCACCAAGATCGTGCGGTCCGTTCATGGACGAGCCTCCGGGCTGTCGGCAGCTGAAATCGTCGAACTGCCGGCAGCTGAGACCTTCCAGCTGCCTGCGATGGCCGTGCCAATCATCGCATCGCGGCTGACGAGGCTGGCCAGTGCTGCCTCGTCCATTCCGTCCGTGCCGTCCGGCCGCTCGGGGATAACGAGATAACGCAGCTCTGCGGTCGAATCCCAGACGCGGATCTTCTTTTCCTCCGGCAGCGCCAGCCCGAATTCGGCAAGCACGCCACGCGGATCGATGACCGCACGCGAGCGATAGGCCGGCGCCTTGTACCAGACGGGCGGCAGGCCGAGCACCGACCAGGGATAACAGGAGCAAAGCGTGCAGACGATGAGATTATGGGTCTCGGGCGTGTTGAAAACGGCGCGCATATGCTCGCCCTGCCGGCCGGTAAACCCAAGGCTCGCAATCGCCGCCGTCGCATCGCGCTTCAGCCACGCGGCGAAATCGGCATCGCTCCAGGCCTTGGCGACGACATGCGCCCCATTCCGCGGCCCCACCTTCGTTTCATAAGTCTCGACAATCGCATCGATCGCCGCCGGATCGATCAGCCCCTTCTCGGTCAGCAGCGTTTCCAGCGCTTTTACGCGGGCCTGCATGTCGGAATAGTGGTTATCGTGGTGGTGGTCGTGGTCATGATCGTGGTGGTCGTGGTCGTGATCGTCGTGCAAGGCATGTCCTCCAAAACGGCAGTCTAAAGGATAGGCAAGGTTCGCGGCCTGCTCCCTCTTCTCCCCAGTGGGGAGAAGGTGGCCCGAAGGGTCGGATGAGGGGGCCACACGGCACCTCCGTCATGATTGCCCTTCACTTACGCTCCGTGCATTCGCGGCTTTCGCCGCTCACCCCCTCATCTGCCTGCCGGCATCTTCTCCCCGCTGGGGAGAAGGGGAATCGCGGCAGCACCCCGCAAAACCTAAGGCATGCTCATAAAGTCATCTTCCTCTTTCTATCACACACCACACTCCCGCCAAGCCCTTCTATCCCCTTCAAACTTTTCCGCTAATCTCCCGCCATGAACATTCTGATTCTCGGCGCAACCGGCTTCATAGGCTCCGTCGTCGCGGCCCGGCTCGTCGCCGATGGGCATGCTGTGACCGGGCTCGGCCGCAATCCCATGCGTGCCCGTCTGAAACAGCCGGCGATCGAATGGCGGCGCGCCGATCTCTCGCACATGACAAGGCCCGGGGACTGGGAAGATCTCCTCAAAGACCGGCAGGCTGTCGTCAATTGCGCCGGCGCGCTACAGGATGGGCTCTCCGACGATCTCTCGGCCACGCAGGCTGAAGCGATGCTGGCGCTCTATGCCGCCGCCAAACGCACATCTCAGCCATTGGTCGTGCAGATATCGGCAAGGACTGCGGGAGCGGCAGGCGACCTGCCCTTCCTCGCCACCAAGCGGCGGGCCGACGAGGCGCTAGTAGGAAGCGGCCTGCCTCATCTCATCCTCCGCCCTGCCCTCGTGCTCGGCCGCAATGCCCATGGCGGCTCGTCGCTGCTCAGGGCGCTTGCCGCCTTTCCGCTGGCGCTGCCGCTCGTCCATGCCGACAGTCCGGTCGAAACGCTTTCTGTGGACGACGTGGCGGAAGCCGTATCCCGGGCTGTCGCAGGCGGCCTCCGCGGGGATATCGATCTTGCCGCCGACGAGGTTCTCACACTCGCCGATCTCATCGGCCTTCACCGGCAATGGCTGGGCCTAGCACCCGCCCGCATCTTTTCCCTTGCCTCGTGGCTCGCCAGGCCCGTGACGTGGCTTGCCGATATGGCGGGGCTGCTCGGCTGGCGTTCGCCGCTGCGCTCGACGGCGATGACCGTCATGTCGGAGGGCATACGAAGCGAAAAACGGGAAAGCGGCCTAACCGCGACATCCGCGCCGGCAACGCTCTCGGCCAATCCCTCCGGCGTGCAGGATCTCTGGTTTGCCCGGCTCTATCTCCTGAAACCGCTCGTCATATCAGGCCTCTCTGTCTTCTGGCTGCTCTCGGGCCTCATCCCGCTGCTGGCGCTCACGAAGACATCCGCCCACTTCCTGCCGTTCATGCCCGAAGCGGCGGCAACGGCGCTGACGCTTGCGACCTGCCTGATCGACGTGGCGCTCGGCGCCACCGTGCTTGTCCGTCCGCTCGCCAAACGCTCTCTTCTCGGCATGCTGGTCGTCTCTTTCGCCTATCTGACCGGCGCCAGCCTGCTCGAACCCGCGCTCTGGCTCGACCCGCTCGGCCCCCTCGTCAAGGTGCTGCCGTCGATCCTGCTGACCCTGACGGCCCTTGCCACCCTGGATGAACGCTGATGCTCGAGGAGTGGCTGCTGCTTGCCCATGTCATCGGCGCGACCGTGCTCTTCGGCACCGGCGCCGGCATCGCCTTCTTCATGGTGATGGCGCATCGCACGCGTGATCCCGCTCTGATCGCCCATGTCGCCGGAACCGTGGTCATTGCCGATACGATCTTCACCGCCACCGCCGCCATTTTCCAGCCCGTAACCGGATATCTGCTGGCGCGGGCGATCGGCTGGGAACTGTCGGAAGGTTGGATCGCGCTGTCGCTGCTGCTTTATATCATCACCGGCCTGTTCTGGCTGCCGGTCGTCTGGATCCAGATCCGGCTGCGCGATCTCGCCCGTGTCGCAGAAAAATCCGGAAGCGGCTTGCCGCCGGCCTATTTCAGCCTCTACCGCATCTGGTTCGCCTGCGGCTTTCCGGCCTTCTTTGCTGTCATCGGCATTCTCTGGCTGATGCTGACGAAACCGTCGATCGCCCTATTTTAACATCGGCCAGAGGCTCGCCACCAGAAGAACCGCCATGCTGATATTGAACCATTTCAGCCGTATCGGATCGGAAAGCCATTCCCGCAGCGCCGAGCCGAAACCTGCCCATGTCGAAACGCTCGGCACATTGACCGCCGCAAAGGCCAGGCCGACGAGGAGCACGCTGACGAGATAGAGTTCCGGATTGGTATAGGTGGCCATCGCGGTGACCGCCATCACCCAGGCTTTCGGGTTGACCCACTGGAAGGCCGCCGCCGAAAAGAAGGACATCGGCTCGACAGCGCTTTTGCCTTCGCTCAGCGAGCGCGAGGAAGCGATCTTCCAGGCAATCCAGACGAGGTAGGCGCCGCCGGCAAATTTCAACGCAGTATAGACTGCCGGCATCGTATGCAGCACCGCGCCGAGCCCGAGACCGACGCCGATCAGCAGCGAGAAGAAGCCGACACCGATGCCGAACATATGCGGGATCGTTCTGCGGAAGCCGAAATTCACGCCCGATGCGAAGAGCATCATATTGTTCGGCCCCGGCGTGATCGACGTCGTGAAGACGAAGAGAACGAGGGCGAGAAACGTATCCAGCGGCATGCGACCTCCCGAGGCCGGCTTTCCCGCAGGCCGTTTATTTAGGTCAGCGTAACTGCCCTAAATCACCGATGCCATTACATCATTGTCATGGTGACAGGATTACTTGAAAGATGGCGACCCGGCCCAATCTCTCTCCCAGGAAAAAACCCATGCAGGACGACCCAATTCCATTCGTCAGATTTCCGAACGGCGCGGAAGTGCCGGCGCTCGGCCAGGGAACCTGGGCCATGGGCGAGGATGCCGGTCATGCCATGGCCGAGATCGAAAGCCTCAAGGCCGGCATCGATCTGGGGATGACACTGATCGACACCGCCGAAATGTATGGCGACGGCGGCGCCGAGGAGATCGTCGGCCAGGCGATCAAGGGACGGCGCGACGAGGTCTTCATCGTCAGCAAGGTCTATCCCTGGAATGCCAGCCTGACAGGCACGGTGGAAGCCTGCGAGCACAGCCTGGAGCGGCTCGGCACCGACCGCATCGATCTCTATCTCCTGCACTGGCGCGGCAGCCATCCGCTGGCCGAGACCGTCGCGGCCTTCGAAATGCTGAAGGCCTCCGGCAAGATCGGCGCCTGGGGCGTCTCCAACTTCGACACCGGCGACATGGAGGAACTGCTCGGCGTGCCCGACGGCGCCAATGTCGCCGCCAACCAGGTCCTCTACAACCTCTCCCGCCGCGGCATCGAATTCGACCTCCTGCCCTGGTGCCAGAGCCGCAGCATTCCGGTCATGGCCTATTCGCCGATCGAGCAGGGGCACATCCTGCATCATCCCGAGCTGATCCGCATCGCCAAGGCCTATCAGGCAACGCCCGCCCAGCTGGCGCTCGCCTTCCTGCTGGAGCGCGACGGCGTCATCGTCATCCCGAAAACGTCGAGTGCCGCCCGCGCGGCTGAGAATCGCGACTGCGTATCGCTTGAGATCACCGACGAGGATTGGCAGGCGCTCGACGCCGCCTTCCCGCCGCCGGCAAAGAAAAAGCCGCTGGAGATGTTGTGATCTCCGGGCGTGCCCCTCATCCGCCTGCCGGCACCTTCTCCCCGCTTGCGGGGCGAAGGGGGAGAGCAGCAACCTCTCCGTCCCCCGCCAACCTCTCGCAGGGCACGTCCCCTCGCCCCGTTTACGGGGAGAGGGTTAGGGTGAGGGGCAGCTATCGGCACCAACCTGACAGGCTGGAAGGCCTCACATCCCCTGCGCGCCGCGGTTCATCGCGGCGATGCCGGTGCGGCAGACCTCGATCAGCCCCAGCGGTTTCATGATTGCCACGAACTGGTCGATCTTCGAGGACTTGCCGGTGATCTCCAGGATGAAGTGATCGATCGTCGCATCCACGACCTTGGCATGGAAGGCATCGGCAAGGCGCAGCGTCTCGGCGCGCATCTCGCCCTCGCCGACCACCTTGACCAGCGCCACCTCGCGCTCGATCGGCCGCTCCTGGCCGAGTTCGCGGGCGCGCACCGTCAGATCGACGACGCGGTGCACCGGCACGATGCGCTCGAGCTGCGCCTTGATCTGTTCCAGCACATGCGGCGTGCCGCGTGTGACGATGGTGATACGGGAAAGATGCGCCTGGTGCTCGGTCTCGGAGACCGTCAGGCTCTCGATATTGTAGCCGCGGCCGGAAAACAGGCCGATGACCCGGGCAAGAACGCCCGGTTCGTTGTCGACGAGAATGGAAAGCGTGTGGCTTTCGATCGCCGCCGTTTCCGGTGAGATGAAGTAGGCAGAGCCCGTGGGCTGTAGGTGTGCGTTCATGGTCTTGAGTTTCCTCTTCCCTGCCGCATAACCCGAAAACCGGAAGCGATTTCCGGAAAGGATTATACGCAAATTAAAATGTCAGACGAGCGCGCGGCCCTTGGCGTCGATCGCATTGGCGACCGCTTCGTCGGTGGCTTCATCAGGCAGCAGCATTTCGTTATGCGCCTTGCCCGAGGGGATCATCGGGAAGCAGTTGGCGAGATTAGCAACGCGGCAATCGAAGATGACGGGCTTTCTGACCTTGATCATCTCGACAATGGCATCGTCGAGCTCATCCGGCTTTTCGCAGCGCAAGCCGACGGCGCCATAGGCTTCCGCCAGCTTGACGAAATCGGGCATCGCCTCCGTATAGGAGTTCGACAGACGGTTGCCGTGCAGCAGCTGCTGCCACTGGCGCACCATGCCCATATACTGGTTGTTCATGATGAAGATCTTGATCGGCGCATCGTGCTGGATCGCCGCCGACATTTCCTGGATGCACATCTGGATCGAGGCGTCGCCGGCAATATCGATGACGAGGCTGTCGGGATGGGCGATCTGTACGCCGAGTGCGGCCGGCAGACCGTAACCCATCGTGCCGAGGCCGCCCGACGTCATCCAGCGGTTCGGCTGCTCGAAGCCGAAGAACTGCGCCGCCCACATCTGATGCTGGCCGACTTCGGTGGTGATGTAGGTATCGCGGTCCTTGGTATGCGCATAGAGCCGCTCCAGCGCATATTGCGGCATGATGACATCGTTGCTCCTTGTATAGGCGAAGGAGTTGCGCGCCCGCCAGCGGGCGATATCGGTCCACCAGTCTTCGAGACGGTTCTTCTCCGGCTTCTTCGGCAGCGCCCGCCACAAGCGGACCATATCTTCGAGGACATGACCGACATCGCCGCGGATGCCGATATCGACGCGGACGTTCTTGTTGATCGAAGAGGGATCGACATCGATATGGATCTTCTTCGAGTTCGGCGAAAAGGCGTTGAGACGGCCGGTGATGCGGTCGTCGAAGCGGGCGCCGATGCAGACCATGACGTCGCAGTCGTGCATCGCCATGTTGGCCTCATAGGAGCCGTGCATGCCGAGCATCTTCAGCCAGTTCTTGCCCGAAGCCGGGTAGGCGCCGAGGCCCATCAGCGTCGAGGTGATCGGGAAATCGGTGAGCTCGACCAGCTCGCGCAGCAGCTTGGAAGCCTCGGGGCCGGAATTGATGACCCCGCCGCCGGAATAGATGATCGGACGGCGCGCAGTGGCCATCAGCTCGATCGCGGCATGGATCTGGTTGAGATCGCCCTGGATCTTCGGCTGATAGCTCTTCTGGATCGCGTAATCGGCGGGCGGCGTATAGGTGCCGGTCGCAAACTGCACGTCTTTCGGAATATCGACGACGACCGGGCCTGGACGGCCGGACTGCGCGATGCGGAAGGCCTCGTGAATGACGGCGGCGAGCTGGTTGACGTCCTTGACCAGCCAGTTGTGCTTGGTGCAGGGACGGGTGATGCCGACCGTATCGCATTCCTGGAAGGCGTCGGAGCCGATCAGCGGGGTCGGAACCTGACCGGTCAGGCAGACCAGCGGGATCGAATCCATCAGCGCGTCCTGCAGCGGCGTGACCGCATTGGTGGCGCCCGGGCCCGAGGTGACCAGCATGACGCCGACCTTGCCGGTGGAGCGGGCATAACCTTCGGCCGCATGGCCTGCCCCCTGCTCGTGGCGGACGAGGATGTGCTTGACCTCTTCCTGCTGGAAGATCTCGTCATAGATCGGCAGGACCGCGCCGCCGGGATAGCCGAAGATATGTTCGACGCCGTTGTCCTTCAGCGCCTTGAGAACGATCTCCGCTCCCGTCATCCGATTGCCTGCCGCCTGATTGTCCGTGCTCATCTGTCTGTTCCGTTTATGCTGGGATTTGCGTTTGTGGCCGGAAGCCCGAATTTCGGGCATAAAAAAAGGCCCCGGAGGAGCCTGTCATCTAGCGCATGGGTGGCTACCGCCGGATGGTTACACCATCCTGCCCATGCGCTTTCCCACCACGATAAGAGCCGTTGCGATTTTCATGGTCGGAAGTGATAGACAGAAAATTTCGCAGCGTCAACGCATGCCGCAATAAAAATCCATCCGCGCTCCTTTACCCTCTAAAAACCATGGTTTGAAGGATTTGTTAAAGGATGGACTTTATTATTAAGCCCCATTGCAGGGAGTAGCCCTTTGCTCAACAACGACTTGCGCGTGTCTGGCAAGGCAGGCGAGCACGATCGACGCGACGGCCATGCGCCGGGAAATCGCTTTCTCGGCCGCGTCGTTGCGTGCAGCGGATCCAGGGCAACAATTGCTGCCGTCGCCGAAGAAGGCGGCACCGATCTTACCGAACTCTGGTCAGTCGGCCGGCTGATTTCGATCAGCGTCGGCCGCAACCGCGTCGTTGCCCTCGTCTATCAGATGAACACCGGCAGCCATGCCTGGGGCGAAGGCGAGGACAACAATTTCAAGATCGAGACCGAACTGCTCGGCGAAGTCCGTGTCGATGAGGACGGGCGCGAGGAATTCTCGACCGGCATTTCGCGTTATCCCTATCTCGGTGCCATCGCCCACCGCATCCGCGCCGCCGACCTGATGCGCATCTACGATGCCGGAGAGGGTACGACCGCCGTCATCGGCAAGCTGACGCAGGACGAAAGCATCGATGCGGCGATCCACATCCCCTCGATGCTCTCCAAGCATTTCGCCGTCGTCGGCTCCACCGGCGTCGGCAAGTCGACGGCCGTGTCGCTGCTGCTGCATAAGGCGATTGCAGCCAACCCGAAGCTGCGGGTGCTGATCCTCGATCCGCACAACGAATTCGCCGCCGCATTTCCCAGGCATGCCGTCACCATCGATACCGATACGCTCGACCTGCCCTTCTGGCTGATGCGGCTGGAGGAATTCGCCGAAGTCGTCTTTCGCGGCCGCCCGCCGGTGCCGGAAGAACTCGACATGCTGCGCGATATCCTACCCGAGGCCAAGCGCGCCTTCCGCGGCAGCGACAACTCGCTGGTGCGCCGCACGACGGAAAAGAGCTCGATCACCGCCGACACGCCGGTTCCCTACCGCATGGCCGATCTGCTGGCGCTGATCGACGAGCGCATCGGCCGCCTGGAAGGCCGCACCGAAAAACCTTTCCTGCGATCGCTGAAGATGCGCCTCATCGCCGCGATCAACGATCCGCGCTATCACTTCATGTTCTCCAACAACACGATCAGCGACACGATCACCGAGACCATCGCGCAGATTTTCCGCATTCCCGGCGAAAACCGACCGATCTGCACCTTCCAGCTGGCCGGCATCCCCTCCGAGGTGGTCAATTCTGTCGCCTCCGTGCTCTGCCGCATGGCCTTCGAAGTGGCGCTTTGGAGCGAGGGTGCCATCCATATGCTGGTCGTCTGCGAGGAGGCCCATCGCTATATCCCCTCCGATCCGACCCTCGGCTTTGTGCCGACCCGTCAGGCGATCGCCCGCATCGCCAAGGAGGGCCGCAAATACGGCGTCTCGCTGGGGATCATCACCCAGCGGCCCGGTGAACTCGATCAGACGATCCTCTCGCAGTGCTCGACGCTGTTTGCCATGCGCCTGGCCAATGACCGCGACCAGGAAATCATCCGCTCGGCCATCCCGAACTCATCGATCTCGACGACGAGCTTCATCTCCTCGATCGGCAATGGCGAGGCGATCGCCTTCGGCGAGGCGATCAGCGTGCCGATGCGCATGCGCTTTTCCCGCGTCGACGAGAGCCTGCTGCCGAAGGCTGCCAGCGCCAACAGCAAGCACAGCGAGGAAGATCCGGATACGGTCGATCTGCGCAAGATCGTCACCCGCATGCGGGCGGTGACCGTCGGACCCGACATTTCGAATTTCCAGCAGAGCTATGCTGCATCCGCGGCAGCCCCCGACGAGGTTGATGCGTTCGACGAGGAAATCGACGCAAAGCCCTATACGCCGCCTGCCCCGTCGTCCGCGCCGCTCGAATCCTACCGGCGCGAACTGCTGCCGCAGACACCGCGGCTTGACCCCGCCGCGCCGCCGGCGATCGATCCCCGGCTGGATGCGCTCCGCCGCGAGATGCGCCGCGAAGAACCGGTCTTTCCCCGGCCGGCGCCTCCGGCCGACCAGCCCGCAATCACCCGCCGGGAGCCCGGCCCGTCGCTGCGCGAAAGCATTCTGAAAAAGCCGCTGAGCAGCCTTTACAACAAGGATTGATGCGGCTGCCCCATCTCCTGGGCGATCAGCGGCCGGGCGGCGTCGAGCACCCGTTGGCGGTCCGCCGATCCTAGCGGCAAGAGTGGCCGCGGAAGCTCCGCCCGGCCGAGTGAGAGATGCTCGACCAGCATATAGATCACCCGGATGCTTCCGAATGCCTTGAACGTGTCCCAGAGCGGCTGGAAAAGCCCATCAAGCCGATGCGTCTCCTCGCCGTTGCCAGCCATGGCAGCCTTGGTCAGGGCGAGAGCTGTACGCGGCAGCAGGCCGCCAATGACGCTGTACCAGGCGTCGGCGCCCGAAAGCAGCGCTTGGCCTGCACCCCAGTCACCGCTGTAGCCGATCGCGAGATCGGTCTTCTCACGCAATGCCGCGAGTTCCCCCCGCAGATCGCCATCGGCCGGCAGCGGCATCTTCACCGCCCTGATCGTCTCGATGGCGGACAGGCGCTGCAGCAGGTCTCGGCTGAAGGTGAAATGGGTCGTGCCGGGATTGTTATAGATGCAGAGCGGCAGCTTCGCTGCCTTCGTGACCGCCAGGAAATGTTCGTAGGCTTCGTCCTGGGTCAACGGCGCATAGGAGACGGGGGCAAGCAGAAGAGCATCGACGCCGGCAGCCTCCGCATCGCTCGCTAAATCCTGCGCGTGGTCGGTCCGCAGAGCGCCGACGCCGACGAGGATGGAAACACGGCCGTTGACGCATTCGACCGCCGCCTCGACGGCCCGCCGCCGCTCCTCGCGGGTGAGATAGGCGTAGATCCCGGTGCTGCCCAGAAGGCCGATGGAGGCGACGCCAGCCTCGCACAGACGTTCCAGCAAGCCGCAGAGGGCTTCGGTGTCCACTCGGCCATTGATGTCGGCGGGCGTTGGCGGAAAGGCCGAAAGGCCATGAAACGGAGAGGCAAGGGACATGATGCGATCCTGAAAACGATCAGTGGAAAACAGCAGGCGCGATCCCGCACCGGCAAAGAAGATGACGAGACTTCCCCCGATCAGCGGCGCGCCCTGGCATAACCGCGCACCATCGGCGCCGTCGAGAAAAGCATGGCATACTGACGGCTGCGCATTGATGAGTCCACACCGTGATGCGAATGTGCGTTGCGCCGTCGGAGACGGCAGTTTTCGGAGAGGGCGATCGTGAAATCCATCTTGAACTTCATCATTGTCTTCGGTGTCGGCATTCTTTTCGCAACAGTGGCCGATGCTGCCGGCTTCGACTGTTCCAAGGCGGGCAGCGCCGATGAAAAGATCGTCTGCGGCGACAGCCAGCTCTCCCGGCTCGACGAGCTTTTCAACCAACGCTATGCCGCTCAGAAAAAAGCCGCGCCTGACGAGGATAACGTCCATACCGCCCGCAATTTCCTGGCGGATCGGCGCGATTGTGCCGACAACAGGTCGTGCATTCTGAGCGCCTATCTCGCGGTCCTCTGGAATATCTCGCCCGACAAAAACGATTTCATGCAGGGGATTTCAGCCCGGTCTCTCGCGGGCAGCCAATTGCCCGAGGCAACCGCAATCCCTGCGAAAGCCGGGCGCTGTGCAACCACATCGGTTCTTGAAGTCCACCCCGCCTCGGCAATGGTGGCGCGGCTGACGATGCGGATTTCGATAGTGGCACGGGTATCGATTATGCCAATGACGGCTACCAGGTCTCTTATGACAGGGAGGAAGCGCTGATCGGATCGAAGCCCGGCGATCCCGTCACCATGTGCCTGGTCGAGATCGACCGCGATTGCAGCCCCGACGAGGGCGGGAAACTGTTCCTCGTCACCAACGGCCGCACCGGTGAAAGCTGGATTCTGCCCGATGCCCAGCACAAGTGCGGTAGCTGACGGGCTGTTGGCCCACAGCTAAACCGTCAGCCGCTCCCAGCTCTCGTCCATCTGGTTGCGGAACCACGTCATCTGCCGCTTGGCATATTGCCGCGTCGCCGCCGCACCTTTCTCCAGCACCTCGTCGCGCGTCATCTCGCCGTTCAGCATCGCCGCGATCTGCGAGACGCCGATCGCCTTCATGACAGGCGCCTCGGCAGGCAGGCCGAGCGCAAGCAGCGCCCTCACCTCGTCTTCCGCTCCCTCGCGCAGCATCTTTTCGAAACGGCCGTTGATGCGGGCATGCAGCACGGCCCGCTCCGGCAGCACGACGATCTTGCGAGCCTGGGCAGCGTCGATCACCACCGGTCCCGACTGGCCCTGGAAATCGGCGATCGACCGTCCCGTTGCCTTCACCACCTCAAGCGCCCGGACGATGCGCTGCCCGTCCTGGCGGTTGAGGCCCGCCGCCATGGCAGGATCGACCTCGGCAAGCTCTGCATGGAGCCTATCCGGCCCCTCCTCCAGCAGACGCCCCCGCAACTCTTCCCGCAGCGCCTCGGGTATATCGGGCATATCGGAGAGGCCGCCGGTCAGCGCCTTGAAATAAAGCCCGGTGCCGCCGACGAAGACCGGCAGCCGGCCGGCTGCCCTGAGCGCCGGCAGCAGCGCCGAGACATTGCGCAGCCAGCTGCCGGTGGAATAGGCCGCACCCGCCGGCACATGGCCGTAGAGATGATGCGGCACACCCTGCATCTCCTCTTCGGAGGGGCGCGCGGTCAGCACCCGCAACGTGTCGTAGACCTGCATGCTGTCGGCGTTGATCACCACGCCTGCGTGCCGCCTCGCCAATTCGAGAGCGAGCGCGGACTTGCCGCTGGCGGTCGGCCCGGTTATCAGGATCGCGTTCACTGTGCTCAGAAGGTTTTCCATCATGGCTCTCGTTGCCACGCTTGTTGCCAATCCGTCAAATCCCGTGCTGACCCCTGGCATCGCCGAACAGGCGGCCAAGGCCGTGGCGGCATCCGGTCTTTACTGGCTGGCGGACGGCGTCGCCTGCGATATCGCGCTGCGCGACGGCGCGGATGCGCAAGCGGCCGAGGCCAGTCTCCTCGCGGTCATATCAGGCGCGCCCATCGATCTCGTCATTCAGGAGCAGGATAGCCGCCGCAAGAAGCTGCTGATCGCCGACATGGATTCGACGATGATCGGCCAGGAATGCATCGACGAACTCGCAGCCGAAGTCGGCCTGAAGGAAAAGGTCGCGACCATCACCGCCCGCGCCATGAACGGCGAGATCGCCTTCGAACCGGCGCTGCGTGAGCGGGTTGCCCTACTGAAGGGTCTGCCGATATCGGTCGTCGACGAGGTCATAGCCAAGCGCATCACGCTCACCCCCGGCGGACCGGAGCTGATCGCCACCATGAAGTCGAAAGGCCATTACACCGCCCTCGTCTCCGGCGGCTTCACTGTCTTCACCAGCCGCATCGCCGCCACCCTCGGCTTCGACGAGAACCGCGCCAACATCCTGCTGGAAGACGGCGGCATTCTCTCCGGCTTCGTCGCCGAGCCGATCCTCGGCAAGCAGGCGAAAGTCGATGCGCTGAACGAGATTTCGGCTCACCTCGGCATTTCGCCTGAAGACGCGATCGCCGTCGGCGACGGCGCCAACGACCTCGGCATGCTGCACCTCGCCGGCGCCGGCGTCGCCCTCCACGCCAAGCCCGCTGTGGCCGCCGAGGCACAGATGCGCATCGACCACGGCGATCTGACGGCACTGCTCTACATCCAGGGTTACCGGAAGACGGATTTTGTGATGGGTTGAAGCCGACACGGCACACACTCTCCGCCTTCACCCGCGTGCCTGTGGCCGCCCCCCTCTGCCCTGCCGGGCATCTCCCCCACAGGTGGGGAGATCGGCTGGGGGCACCCGCTTCCCCAAATAATCAGCGACCAGCACGACGAAACGGCAGATAGGCAGGAGGCGCAGGCCGCTTGCGATCTCCCTCCTTGTGGGGGAGATGCCCGGCAGGGCAGAGGGGGGTACCACACGGCACGTCCTCTCCTTCCTTGTCCCAGCGCTTGTCACGGGAACGAGGGGTAGAAACCGCAGCGGCCAATCAAATCACCGCCGCCGTCCCCCTACTCCATCGGCACCGCCACAAACCGCAGATCACCATTTGCCGATGCGATCATCAGCTGGGCGTTGCGGCGGCCTTCCTGCTTCAGCGACTTCACCTTGGCAGCGACCGCGTCCGGCGACTTCATGAACTCCTGCGCCACTTCGACGATCACGTCGCCGGGCTTCAGTCCTTTTTCGGCCGAGGCGGAGCCGGGTGTCACCTCCGTCACGACGACACCGTCGACGCTCTCGGCAATGCCGAAAGCCTTGCGCGTCTCGGCGCTCAAAAGCGACAGCGACAGGCCGAGCACGTTCTTCGGTGTTGATGCATCCGGTGACACCTGGCCCTGGTGTTGGTCCGGCGTGGGCGCGCCTGGCGCCGGCTGGGCCTGATCGCCGGAGTCCGGCTCGTCCATGTCGTTGTTCTCGCCGGGATCCGGGGTGATCACGCCGTCATCCTGCGAACCGTCGGGCGCCGCATCGCCGGATGCCGCCGCCTGATCGCTGTCTTCGAGCCGGCCGAGTTTCACCTTGACGGTCTGCTCCTTGCCGTCGCGCAGCACCACCACGTCGACTTCCTTGCCGACCGAGCTTTCCGCCACGACGCGCGGAAGATCGCGCATTTCGCTGACGGTCTTGCCGTCGAATTTCAAAATGACGTCACCCGCCTTGATCGAACCATCGTCGACGGGTCCGCCCTTGATGACGCCGGCGACCAGCGCGCCCTTGGCGGTGTCGAGCCCGAGGCTGTCGGCGATATCGTCGGTGACCGGCTGGATGCGCACGCCGAGCCAGCCGCGCCGCGTCTCACCATATTCGCGCAATTGGTCGACGACGCCGGAGGCAAGCTCTGAAGGCACCGAGAAGCCGATGCCGATCGAGCCGCCGCTCGGCGAAATGATCGCCGTGTTGATACCGATCACCTCACCCTTCATGTTGAAGAGCGGCCCGCCGGAATTGCCCTTGTTGATCGCGGCATCCGTCTGGATGAAATTGTCGTAAGGGCCGGCATTGATGTTGCGGCCGCGGCCGGAAATGATGCCGACCGTCACCGAACCGCCGAAGCCGAACGGATTGCCGATCGCCATCACCCAGTCGCCGATGCGCATGGTGCTGGAATCGCCGAATTTCACAGATTTCAGCGGTGCCTTCGGCTCGACCTTCAGCACCGAAAGATCGGTCTTCGTATCCGTGCCGATCAGTTTCGCCTTGAGCTTCGAACCATTGGCGAAATTGATCTCGATGTCGTCGGCGCCCTCGATCACATGGTTGTTGGTTACGATATAGCCCGCCGGGTCGATGACGAAGCCGGAGCCGAGCGAGCTGACATTGTGGTTCGGTCCCTTGTTGCCCTGCTTCTTGTCGAAGAAGTCGTTGAAGAACTCCTGGAACGGCGAGCCGTCGGGCGCACGCGGCGCCGGACCGACGCCCTCGTCATCCTTCACGTTCTGCGAGGTCGAGATGTTGACCACGGCGTCGAGCAGCCCTTCGGCGAGATCGGCGACCGAAGCCGGACCGTTGTTCGGGGCTCCCGCCTGAATTTGCGGGGCCTGCTGCGGAGTAGCCGCTGTAGACGGCGTGGGTGCAGGAGCAGCCGTTTCCGGAGTAGCCGGAGCGGGTGTAGCAACTCCGGGCGCCGTCGTCTGCGGCGCGGTTTGCGCAAAGGCGACCCCGTTCATGCCGGCATGCGCAAGAATTGCAGCGCTGGCCATAAGCGCGAGCGTTCGTCTGAAGGGCGAGCGATTCGTGGGGGCCATCAAGCTTCCTCATAAGGGGTAAATGCGCACATTGAGCACCAGCATAAGGCGGAATGATGGAGGGCGAAATCACCTTTTCGCGAAATCCCCGTGCAATATGACGGGCCCTCGCAAAAGCCTGATTATCTCGACCTTTCCACGAAAAAAGGGCCGGCACCCGGGCCGGCCCTTTCAGGATTGTCAGGATGCTCGTGGCATCCGTCGGTGTCAGTTCGCCGGCTGGGCGGGTGCTGCCGGAGCAGCCGCGCCGGGAATTGCCGCAGCCGGATTTGTCGGCGCTTTCAGGGTGCCGGCGGCATTGTCGAAATAGCGGAAGAATTCCGTATTCGGCGACAACACCAGCGTCGTATCCTGTGAAGAAAGCGCCGAGGAATAGGCCGCCATCGAGCGATAGAACTCGAAGAAAGCCGGATCCTTGTTGAAGGCGTCGGCGAAGACGCGGTTACGTTCCGCATCGCCCTGACCACGCAGGATTTCCGCATCACGCTGGGCGCCCGCGGTGAACTCGACGACCTGGCGGTCGGCGACGGCCCGGCGCCGCTGACCTTCTTCATTGCCCTCCGCGCGGATGCGCTCGGCTTCGGCCAGGCGTTCCGAACGCATGGCGTTGTAGGTGTTGGGCGCAACCTCCGGAGAAAGGTCGGTGCGGCGGATGCGAACGTCGTCGATATGCAGGCCGAGATTTTCGGCATCCGTGCGCAGGTCGTCTCGGATCTCCAGCATCATCGCGACACGCTCTTCCGAGAGCGCGGCATTGTAGTCGCGCAGGCCGTAAACGCGGCGAAGCGATGAATCGAGCTGCGCCCTCAGCCGCGCTTCCGCAGCCTCGCGGTCACCCGAGACCGTTTCGCGGAAGCGGCGAACATCCGAGATATTGTAGATCACGAAGGCATCGACATCGAAGGTCTGGCCGTCCTGAACCTGAACGCGGATATTGTCGAGATCGAGCCTCAGCGCCTGCTTTTCCACAAGCTGGACGCGGTCGGCATCCATGAAGCCGAAGGGCAGCTTGAAATAGATGCCGGGTTCGGTCTTGACCGACTGGATCTGGCCGAAGCGGACGACGATCGCCTGCTCGCGGGCATTCACCACGAAGATCGACGAATAGAGGCCGACCAGCACGATGGCGAGGATGAGGAGAATGATGGGAAGTCTGTTCGATGTCATGGTTCAACCTCCCTGCTGCGCCGGCTTGCCGAGCTCATTGAGCGGCAGATAGGGCAGCACGCCCTGCTTCTCGTCGATGATGACCTTCTTCGAGTTCTTCAGCACCTGCTCCATCGTTTCGATGAACAGCCGCTTGCGGGTCACTTCGGGCGCCTTCGAATATTCGTCGTTGATCGCGGTGAAGCGCTGCGCCTCACCTTCCGCCTCCTTCACGACACGGTTCTTGTAGGCGGCTGCATCTTCACGGATTCGCGCCGCATCGCCTCGCGCCTGGCCGAGCTTCTGGTTCGTGTAGCGGTTGGCGTCTTCGATCGTGCTGTCGCGGTCTCGGCCGGCACGCTGCACTTCTTCGAAGGCATCGGCGACTTCGCGCGGCGGCGCCACGTTCTGGATCGTCACACCGGTCACGGTCACGCCGGCGCCGTAACGGTTCATCGTATCCTGTACGATATTAAGCACATCCACTTCGATCGGCTGGCGATTGCTGCGGAAGGCGTCCTGCGCCGGACGACGCCCGACGATTTCGCGCATGGCGCTGTCGGAAACCTGCTGCAGGGTCTCTGCCGGATTTTCGACATTGAAGAGATAGGCCTTCGGATCACTGACCGTGTAGAAGACGGCGAACTGCACATTGATGACGCTCTTGTCGCTCGACAGCATCAGGCCGTTCGAAGACGATGCAGAGGTCGCTCCGATATTCAGCTGTTGCACGGTCACCTTGACGGTCTCGACGGATTCCAGCGGCCAGAGATGGAAATGCAGGCCGGGCATCGAGATCTCGTCCTTCGGCTTGCCGAACCGCAGCTCGACGCCGCGTTCGTCCGGCTGCACCACGTAGACGCACTGGATCAGCCAGAAAATGGCGACGACCGCCGCGACGATCACCGCCACGCCGCCGTTGAAACCGCCGGGAACGATGTTGCGCAGCTGGTCCTGGCCGCGCCGGATGATATCTTCCAGATCGGGCGGTCCGCCCTTGCCGCTGCCACCGCCCCGCGGGCGGTTCGGCCCCTGGCCCCATGGTCCCTGATTATTATTACCGCCGCCGCCGCCCCAAGGGCCGCCGCCGCCATTCTGATTGCTCCAGGGCATCAAAACCTCGTTGTTCGTTAAGTCTTCCACGCATCCGGAACCGTGGGGGCTGACCGGCGGATGCGTTGGGACCGTTATAAGTATCGCCGCATCGGCTTTCAACGCAACGTGAGAAACTTGGTCAATTTAATTGGAAAATAGTTCATTTTCAGGCGTGTCGGCGCTCGTAGACGACGAAGCGCGTGGGGTGACTGTCCTTCTCGCCGGCCGGAACCGCGATAGGCTCCCCTGCCCGCCAGATGTCGGGATCGATCGCGGGGAACGATGCGTCTCCGTCGAGGTCGGCCTCGACATGGGTGATGCACATCCGGTCGGCAAGGCCGATCGCCTGGGCATAGACCTGACCGCCGCCGATGATGCAGACCTCGTCGACGCCGCTTTCGCGCGCCAGCCTTTCGGCCGCCGTCATCGCTTCCGGCAGCGAATGCGCCATGGAAACATCGGGATGGTCTATCGCCGCCTGCCTGGAGATGACGACGTTCGGCCGCCCCGGCAGCGGCTTGCCGATCGAAGCATAGGTCTTGCGGCCCATCACGACAGGCCTGCCCAATGTCAGCGCCTTGAAGCGCTTGAGATCGCTCGACAGCCGCCAGGGCATGTCTCCGTCGCGGCCGATGATGCCGTTGCGGGCAACGGCGGCGATAATGGTCCTGCGGATATCGGCCATGGAATGTCCCGGATCAGACGGCGATCGGCGCCTTGATGCTGGCATCGGCCTCGTAGCCGATCAGCTCGAAATCGTCGAAGGTGAAGCTGAAAATGTCCTTCACATCGGGGTTGATGCGCATGAAGGGCAGCGGCTTCGGCCGGCGCGCCAGCTGCAGCTTCGCCTGGTCGAAATGGTTGTGGTAGAGATGGGCGTCGCCCAGCGTATGGACGAAATCGCCAGGCTTCAGCCCGGTGACCGCAGCCACCATCATCGTCAAAAGCGCATAGGAGGCGATGTTGAAAGGTACCCCGAGGAAGATGTCGGCCGAGCGCTGATAGAGCTGACAGGAGAGCTTGCCGTCGGCCACGTAGAACTGGAACAGGCAATGGCAGGGCGGCAGCGCCATCTGGTCGACCTCGGCCGGATTCCAGGCCGAGACGATATGGCGGCGCGAGTTCGGGTTGTTGACGATGCCTTTGACGAGATTGGCGATCTGATCGATATGGCCGCCATCCGGCGCCGGCCAGGAGCGCCACTGGGCGCCGTAGACCGGCCCGAGATCGCCGTTTTCGTCGGCCCACTCATCCCAGATCGAAACGCCGTTCTCCTTGAGATAGCCGATATTCGTCTCGCCCTTCAGGAACCATAAAAGCTCGTGGATGATCGAGCGCAGATGCAGCTTCTTCGTCGTCGTGACGGGAAAGCCTTCCTGAAGGTCGAAGCGCATCTGGTAGCCGAAGACCGAGCGCGTGCCGGTGCCGGTGCGGTCGCCCCGGTCGGAGCCCTTTTCCATCACATGGTTGAGGAGATCTAGATATTGCTTCATGGCGCGCTGATTCCGTTTGGCCTAATTTAAGCTCCCGGCAGCAGGAAACCAATCGCCGGCGGGCATTTTCCCAATGTTTCTGATGGGTCGCATAACGCTTTTATGACGTTGGCCCTTTCCTTGGACAGCGGAAACCACTATATCACCCATGCCGGCTTTCGGGCCGGCTATGGCGATAAACGAGCGGTGTAATAAACCTATTGGACCCGGGGGCGGTACCCGGCGCCTCCACCAAAAACCGGCGGGCACGAAGGCCGGCTTTTGATGGGGGCGAAACAGGATCGACAAGGGTGTAAAGATCGTCTTTTTGCTCGGCATTGTACCGCCGTTATCGGGCTAAAATTGTAGTTGCAAACGACAACTATGCGGAAGCTCGTCTCGCTGCTTAATCGCGGTGTGACACTTCAATCAAAGTCCTAGTGGTTCGCACCTCTAGGCGGGGTCCGAAGGCACCTGGCAACAGAAGCCTTCACCTTCTCCCTGCCGCCGAAATCATGTATGCTGCTGAAAAACGTGACTCGGCTCCGGTCTTTCCCAAGGCGCCTGGACGTGGCATATAACCTTGTGAAAAGACTTCCGAACCGACGAAAGACAGGAAAAGCATGGGGCAGGATCATATCCGCTACGACATTCTGGCACAGGATGCACTTCGCGGCGTCATCCGCAAAGTTTTGGCGGAAGTCGGAGCGACGGGCCGCCTGCCCGGCGACCATCACTTCTTCATCACCTTCCTCACAGGTGCTGCCGGCGTACGCATCTCCCAGCACCTGAAATCGAAATATCCCGAGCAGATGACCATCGTCATCCAGCATCAGTTTTGGGACCTGAAGATCACCGAGTCGCATTTCGAGATCGGCCTTTCCTTCTCCGACGTCCCGGAAAAGCTGGTCATCCCGTTCAATGCCATCCGCGGCTTTTATGATCCCTCCGTCAACTTCGAGCTCGAATTCGACGTGCCGCTCGCCGATGGCGAGGAATTGCCGTCTGGTGAAATCACCGCCTATCCCGTCGACGCCGCAGCAAAGCCGGATGAGGCCGCGGGCGCCAAACCCGCCGATGGCGAAGAGAAGAAGCCGGGCTCGGTCGTCTCGCTCGACTCCTTCCGCAAGAAGCAGTGATTTCAAAGGGAGGCCAAGCCTCCCTTTTTTATAGGGATCAAGGGGCCGCATGAGCGCTGAAATCGTTAATCTGCGCCAATTCCGCAAGAAGCAGGCCCGCTCCGAAAAGGAGACGCAGGCCGAGCAGAACCGCATTTCCTTCGGCCGCACCAAGGCCGAAAAGCAGCTCACCCGCAGCCTGAACGAGAAGGCCGACAAGGCCCATCGCGACGGCCGTATCGAGACCGATGACGACGGCGCCTGATGGCTCAGGCAAAACTCGAAAAGCCGGAATGCACTCTGCGATCAGCCACTTATGCAGTTTCCCTGAATCAATGTACGAAAAACTCAACTTGATGCGGCGTCATGATCCGTAAGCATTCGGCGACATTGCACGGCCACCGCACCAGCTTCTCGCTGGAAGACGAGTTTTGGGACGAGTTGAAGGTGATCGCTGCTAGCCGTTCGATGCCGCTCGCCGCTCTGATTTCCGAAATCGATGACCATCGGCCGCCGGACAGCAACCTGTCCTCGGCGCTGCGGCTTCACGTACTGGCCTGGGCGAAGGCCGCCGCTGGCCGCGGATTATAATCAAATTCCACGCATTATCATTGCGCCTGAACGCCCGGCACCTGGTCGAAATTAAGCGAACCGGGCGGCCCGCCGCGCCGCGCTGCTTCCGCTTCGGCGGCGGCCCTCGCCTGCGCATCCGCCTTGTCTTTGGCTTCCGCCGCGCGTGCAGCCTCTGCTTCCGCGAGAGCCTTCTGCGCGGCCGCCGCCTGCGCCAATGCGCGCAGCCGCTCTTCCTCTGCCTGCCGTTGCTGCTCGATTTCGGCCGCCCTGACGCGCTCAGCGTCGTTGAACCGGTAGAGCGCCGCCTCGCGGCGCAGCCGCTGCTTTTCGAGCACGATCGCCTGCAGCCGCTCGACGCGCCGGCGCTCGCGTTCAAAGGCGCGCAGCGACAGGTAGCTGGTGATATCGGTCACATCCATCGTCTTGCCGGGCGACGGCAGCATGCCGGAAAAATTCAGCCTGAGTGACGGCTCAGCGCCGGACAGCACTTCCGTGCCCGGATTGAGACCGACGCCCAGCGTCGCGCTGATCCGTTGCTCCGGCAGCGCGATCTGCGCATCGGCGGTGATGCGGGCGAGATCGTTGGCGACAGTGACATTCTGCACGCGCAATGTCCCGTCGGCAATATTGAAGGGGATGCCGAGCGGCGGCAGCTTCGCCTCTCCGTTGCTGAGCAACGTCTCGATGATCGGATGCACCTTGCCGGCATTGATCTGCTCCTGCATCGTATCGGTCGCGGCAAGCAGCGGCGGAAGGATGGCGAGGTTCAGCCCGCGTATACTGGTATCGCCGAGCCTCAGCTCGCCCGAACCGTTCAGCGAACTGGCAATCTCGCCGATCGTCTTGCCCGAGGCTTCCATCGACAGCGACAATCCGAATTTGCCGTTGGCAATCGGCGCGCCGTCGCGCAGCCAGACGACGCCGGCAACATCGGAATCGGCAAGTGCAAGTTTCGTCTGCAGGAAGCCGGTGCCGTTGGCATTGGTGAACAGCAGATTGCCGGAAAGCTTTCCGCCGTCCCAGTTGCCGGCCATGTCGTTGAGCTGCAGCTCGTCACCCCTGTAGGCGACGTTGCTGGTGAAGTCGGTGACCGCCGTTTCCGGCAGGCCGGGCCAGAACTGCTTGGCCGTCAGCTTCACGTTGACGTCGAGATCCTTGAAGACGGGCAGACCGAGCGGCGCCGTCGTCAGCGCGCCATTGGCGGGATCGACGATCTGGCCGAACACTGCCTCGCCAAGCCAGCCGGCATCCGCCTTGGAGAGCGTCAGATCGCCGGTCGCGGTCGTCTTCGCAGCCTTCCGGTCGAAGCTCAACGCGCCTGAAAACTCGTTGTCGGCCGCATGCCCCTTGAGATCGGAAAAGACAATCTTGTCGCTGTCGACGCGGGCATTGACCTGCAGGCCGAACGGCAGCCCGGCCCCCGTCTGCGGCAAGGCGATCCCGTTCATAATGAGATAGGGGTCGATATCGGCGCTGTCGAGCGAAAGCGCGATCTTGCCGTTCATGAAAGTTTCCGGCCGGACATCGACTTTGCCATTGGCCGTGAACGAGGTCCGGTCGGTCGCAAAGGTCAGCGCCGCATCGGCGGGATCGTTGCCCGATGCCTTCACCTTCAGCGTCAGGCGGCCGTTGGCGCCGACATCGACCGGCAGCGGATCGAGCCCGGCCTGGCCGAACAGGATGGACGGCACGGCATTTTCGAGCGTCGCCTCGAGGCTCGTCGTACCGTTGCCGGTCAGCGCCAGCAGGTCGGACATGCGGTAGTCGAGATTGACGCGGCTGCCGTTCGAGACGCCGGCAAGCGTAACCGTCAGCGCGTTGCCTTCGTCGCCGCCGAGCGTCAGCGCGCCGCGCAGCGCCGTATTGCCGTACCAGCCGGCATTGCGCACCAGCCGGTCGAGCACCGGGTGATGCGGCAGGTGCTCGCGCAGCATGGTGAAAAAGCCACCGGGATCGGCCGATTTGAAGGTGATCTCGCCGGCGCCCTTATAATCGAGCAGCGAGCCTTCCGCCCTGCCCGTCGCCGTCAGTTCGGCGCCTGCAATATTCTTGATCGACAGCCGGTCGACGGCAAGCTCTCCGTCGGCAATCGTGAAGGTGGTCTCGACATTCTCGGCATCGACGCCGAAGGCAGTGAACTTATCGGCCTTGAGCTGGGCGGCGATCTTGTGATCGAGCACGTTGTCGCCGGCATCCTGTCCGGTCATCAGCCCGCTCAGGGCCTGCAGCGCATCGAGATCGAGCGTGTCGCCATTCAGGGCCACCGACAGTGTCGGCGTCTGGCCGGAGATCGCCTGCCGCTCCAGCCGGCCCTTCAGCGTCGCCGGCCCCATGGCGATCTCAAGATTTTCGAAACGCTGCAATTCGGGTGTCAGGCTGACATTGGCGGAAAAGCCAGCCTGCCGCAATTGCCGGATGGCCGGATCGACCGAGCCGGCAAGCCAGGAGGCGAGCCCGGTCGGCTGGCTGGACGCCACCACGATCTGGCCATTGAACGAGGCTTCGCCCTGCAGCAGGAGCTTGCCTTTGCCTTCCACCTGCGTGCGCCCCGGCAGCGTACCGGTGGCGCTGTCGATCATCCAGCCGGTACCGGCCGGTTCGAGCTCCAGCTGCACGTCGCGCAGCGTCGTATCGCCGGCGACAATCGCCGGCAGCTTGACACTTGCCTTGCCCGGCACCTGCGGGATTGGCACCTGTGCGATGACATCGATCAACGAATTCAGCCGCTGGCGCGCCGAAACCGCCGGATCGCGGGTCGTCTTGCCGGCCTCGCCCTGATTGCCGATGCGGTTGACGTCGATCTGCTGCCCGTCGGCGGTCAACAGGAATTCCGGCGCATTGCCGGTATCGAGCGTCGCCTCGCCGGTTATGACGTAGGGATCGTCCGTCGGTCCGATCTCCATCCGATATTCGGGAATGCGGATGCGTTCATTGGTGAGCTCGAAGCGGCCCTTGACGCGCGGCGGCTGCTCCTTCTTGTTGGCGGGCTTGGCGCTGTTGCCGCTTTCGATCGCTGCTGAAAGCTGCCCCTGATAGTTCGGCTTGCTGTCGACGAGCTTCAGTTCGCCATCGAGATCGATGCTGACGGGGTGCTTGTCCGGCGAAAGCTTCGTGCGCATGCGCAGCACGCCCTTTTCGTCCGGCTGGCTGCTCGAGATCAAAAAGCTGCCGTGCTCGCCGTCAAGCGCCGCGTTGCCCTCGATGCGCCAGGGGCCGGCCAGCGACTTGGCCGACATTTCCGCATTGAGGCCGGTGATGCGGCGTGAGCGGCCGGACTGGTCGTCGATGAACTCGACCTCGCCGCCATTGACATGCACGTTTTCGAGAACGACGTTTTTCGCCGGTATTTCGGCGCGGCTGCCGCGCATCCAGTCGAGCGTGCCGTCCTTGAGCAATCTCAGGCGCACCTTCGGATTGACGACGCGCATGTCGAAGATCAGCGCTTCACCCGACAGGAAAGGCGCGAGCTCCGCATCCATGGAGAATTGCTCGACCTTGACGATCGGCGTGCCGTCCGCCTCCTGGCCGACGCGCACGTCATGCAGTGTGACCGACGGAAACGGCAGGAGGCGCGCATCCACCGTGCCGTAGACGGTGACCTTCTTGCCGATGATGCGGCTTGCCTGATCCTCGAAATTCTTGCGGAAATCCGTCCAGTCGATGAACAGCGGCGCAAGCAGCGCCACAAACAGCACTACGACGATCACTCCCCCAGAAAGACGAGGAACCGGCCTACCAATGCAAGGATTCTCCATTCAGCATTCTGTTGCCGACACTAGCGCTATTCATGCCGGGGGCAAGGCCCAAGTTCATGAGAATATTCCGTTTTCAGCCCTGGTGGAAAATCTTGCCGGGATTGAAGATATTGTCCGGATCGAGCGCCTGTTTCACCTGTCGCATCAGATCCACCGTGCCCCCGAGCTCTTGTTCGAGGAACGCCATCTTGCCTTGCCCGATCCCGTGTTCGCCGGTGCATGTCCCGTCCATGTCGAGCGCTCGCTTATTGAGCCGCTGCACGAAGCCCTCGGCCTTGGCGATGTCTTCGGCGCTTTTGTCATCGAACAACAGCAGCACATGGAAGTTCCCGTCGCCGGCATGGCCGACGATCGGGCCGAGCATTCCATGGGTCTCGATATCGGCCTGCGTTTCGGAAACACAATCGGCAAGCCGCGATATCGGAACACAAACATCCGTCGAAAGTGCGGCAAGCCCCGGCGCCAGCGCCCTTGCGGACCAATAGGCATCGTGGCGCGCCTTCCAGAGCTTGGTCCGCTCCTCGGCATTGGCGGTCCACAAGAACTCGCCCCCGCCGCATTCCGCCGCAATCTCGCCAAAGCCTGCCGATTGCAGCGGCACGGTCTCGTCAGTGCCGTGGAATTCGAGGAAGAGCGTTGGGCTTTCGGCATAGGAAAGCTTGGAATAGGCATTGCAGGCCCGAATCTGCACCGTATCGAGCAGCTCGATACGCGCCACCGGAATACCCATCTGGATCGTCATGATGACGGCATCGCAAGCGGCCTTGATGCTCGGAAAAGCGCAGGCGCCGCCGGCGATCTTCTGCGGGATCGCCTGCAGGCGCAGCGTCACCGAGGTCAGGATGCCGAGCGTGCCCTCGGCGCCGACGAAGAGCCGCGTCAGGTCGTAGCCGGCAGAAGATTTGCGGGCGCGCCGGGCCGTGCGGATCTCCTCGCCATTGGCGGTAACGGCGGTCACGGCAAGGACATTGTCCTTCATCGTCCCATAGCGCACGGCATTGGTGCCGGAGGCCCGCGTCGAGGCCATGCCGCCGATCGAGGCATTGGCGCCGGGATCGATCGGGAAGAACAGTCCGGTATCGCGCAGATGGATGTTCAGCGCCTCGCGCGTGACACCCGGCTCGACGGTGCAGTCGAGATCCTCGGGATTGACCTCGAGCACCCGGTTCATGCGGCTGAAATCGATCGAAATACCGCCATTGGCGGCATTGACCTGGCCCTCCAGCGAGGTCCCGACACCGAAACCGATCACCGGCACCTTGTGGATCGCACACGCCCTGACCACCGCCTTTACATCGTCGGCGCTCTCGGCAAAGAGCACGCCATCAGGCAGCTGCGGCGGAATATAGGTGGTCGTGTGGGCATGCTGTTCGCGGAAGGACTGGCCGGTCTGGAAGCGCTCGCCGAAGCTCTGCTTGAGAATGCCGAGCACGGCTGATATCCCCGCCTCGTTGCGTGTGCCGGCCTTCGCGTCCTTCAGCGCCATCCCTTTGATCTCCCTGCCATTCCACGGGGCATGTCGTGTCCCATGGGGTCAGGCTGGGTATGCGGCAAGTCAAAGCGACTGTCCAGTTAAGATTGGGAGAAGATCTCATTCCCTTTTTGTTATAGAACCGTCTTCGGCCGGGAGCGCTTCGGTGAATTCCGGCCGGGTCGGCTGTCCGGCGCCTCGAAAGCCCTGTCGAAGACATCGGCAAGTCTTGCCGCCAGCGTGTCTGCGACGACGCCGCGGGCGCCGAGATGCGGCGAGGCCAGCAGGACGACCGGCAGCGTCAGCGCGAGGCTGGCGGCCTCGATCTCCTCGATGCCCTCGCCCACGGCATGAAGAAGCCGCCGCGGCAACAGACTGGCGCCGGCGCCTCTGCGCACCCAGGCAAGCTGCAGTCTCGGATCGTCGAGCTCGCCCGTCACCGGCAGATGCCTGCGGCCGACGCGGCTTGCCAGCAGTCGCCGGGCATCGCAAGGCTCGGGGCTCAAAACCCAGGGCATGTCGGCAAGCGTGAAGTCCCCGGCCCGCCATCGATCGGCGAATTGCGATGCGGCGATCACTGCAAGCTCCTCGTGACCGATGACTGCCCCACCGCCAGGCGGTGCCTCGCCGAGCACGATTGCCGCATCGAGCTGCCCCTGCCGGTACAATTCGGCAAGTTCGCCGCTCCAGCCGGTCTTGAGGTGCAGCGATATGCCACCGAAACCATCGACGACCTCGGCAACGATACTCGACACGCCATCGTCGGAGAGGCCGTTGGCAAGCCCGAGCCGGAAGACACCCTGCGGCTCCGCTCCGTGCGCCAGCGCCTTCATCTCCTCGAATGCAGCAAGGATCTCCCTGCCCTTCTCGACGGCCCTTGCGCCGAGGGCCGTAAACTGCGGCGGCTTCTGGCGGCGGTCGAGCAGCGCGCCGCCGAGCAGCGCCTCGAGGCGCTGCACCTGCCGGCTGACGGCCGGCTGCGTCAGCCTGACCCGATCCGCCACCCTCTGGATAGAGCCCTCCTCGGCGAAGGCAACCAACGTCCTGATCTCGTCAATCATTCTTCAAAAACATAATCATTATGGATATTATGAATTTGAGAATAGCCGCTTCGGGCGGTACATGTCCAGCCGGAACCTGATCCCGGAGACATTCAATGAAAGCCATAACTTTGGAAGGCATCGGCTTCGACAGCCTGGCGCTAGTCGACCGCCCGCAGCCGGAACCGCGCCGGCACGAGGTGGTCGTGCGCGTCACGGCGACCGCGCTGAACTATCGCGACATCGAGATCGCCCGCGGCAGCTATCACACCGCCTTCCCGCACCCTCTCATCCCTCTTTCCGACGGTGTCGGCGAGGTGGTGGCGATCGGTGAGGACGTGACGCGCTGGAAGATCGGCGACCGGGTCAGCGGCACTTTCTGGGAGCGCTGGGTCGCCGGCGGCTTCGACATGGCGGAAGCGCAATACCAGCGCGGCGGACCGATCGACGGCTGGCTGGCCGAATATACCAGGATCGACGAGCAGGCGGCCGTGGCCGTTCCCCCGCATCTGACCGATGCCGAGGCAGCGACATTGCCATGCGCGGGCGTCACCGCCTGGCATGCGCTCGTCACCGAGGGCGCACTGAAGGCAGGAGACACGGTGCTGGTGCAGGGCACCGGCGGCGTCTCGTTGTTTGCCCTGCAATTTGCCGCAGCTTCGGGCGCCAGAGTCATCGTGACTTCGAGCACTGACGAGAAGATCGCCCGCGCGCGCACACTCGGCGCTGCCGATGGCATCAACTACGTCAGCCATCCCGCGTGGGATCAAGAGGTGCTGAGGCTCACCGGCGGCAGCGGCGTCGACCATATTATCGAGGTCGGCGGTCCGGAGAGTTTTGCCCGCTCGCTGCGCTCAGTCCGGCGCGGCGGCCAGATCGATGTCATCGGCTATCTCGGTGGTACGGCCGGTACGATCGACCCGCTCGATATCTTCCGCCGCCAGGCCCGCGTCCGAGGCATCCCCGTCGGCTCACGCGCCTCCTTCGAGGCGATGAACCGGGCGATCGACGTCAACCGCCTCCGCCCGGTCATCGACCGGACCTTTCCCTGGACGGAAGTGGCGACCGCCATGCGCCATTTCGAACGGGGCGGCCGCTTCGGCAAGGTGGTGCTGCTGCACTGACGGCAGCGGGGCGGCTCAGACGATCGGCGGATTGAGCCGCGCGAAACCCTCTTGCCGCCGATAGGGGAAATAGGGATAGGGCGCTGTCACCGCGCTGACGGCGTCGAGCTTTTCGATTTGCTCCTTCGACAGGCTCCAGCCGACCGCGCCGAGGTTCTGCCTGAGCTGCTCCTCGTTGCGGGCACCGATGATGACGCTCGATACCGTCGGCCGCCCGAGCAGCCAGTTGATGGCGATCTGCGGCACCGTCTTGCCGGTTTCCGTTGCGATGGCATCCAGGACATCGACGATATCGAAGAGCTTCTCGTCGTCGACGGGCGGGCCATATTGCGCCGTCTCGTGCAGCCGGCTCTCCCTGGGCAGCGGCTGGCCGCGGCGGATCTTGCCGGTCAGCCGTCCCCAGGCGAGCGGGCTCCAGACCAGGGCGCCGACGCCCTGGTCGGCGCCGAGCGGCATCAGCTCCCATTCGTAATCGCGCCCCGCCAGCGAATAATAGACCTGATGGGCGACGTAACGCGGATAACCATGGCGCTCGGCGGCGGCGAGCGACTTCATCAACTCCCAGCCGGCAAAGTTGGACACACCGACATAGCGGATCTTGCCGGATGCCACGAGCCCGTCGAGCGTCGACAGCACCTCGCCGACCGGCGTCGAGGCATCGAAGGCGTGCAGTTGCAGGAGGTCGATATAGTCGGTTCCGAGCCGGCTGAGCGCAGCCTCGGTGGCACGGATCAGCCGCGCCCGCGACGTTCCCCAGTCCTGCGGCCCCTCGCCGATCGGCAGCGCCGTCTTCGTCGAGATCAGCACGGCGTCGCGCCGGCCGCGGATCGCCTGGCCGAGCACCTCCTCGGAAGCGCCGGCCGAATAGACGTCGGCGGTGTCGAAGAGATTGACGCCGGCTTCGAGGCAGATGTCGACGAGCCGCCGCGCCTCGTCCGCCTCGGTATTACCCCAGGCGCCAAACAGCGGGCCGCTGCCGCCAAATGTGCCGGCGCCAAAGCTCAACACCGGCACTCTGAGCCCGGATGCACCGACATTTCTGTAGTCCATGGATCTGTCTCCTTCGTTTCCGCTAAGATAGACCTCGACCGCGCGGTGATATAGATTGCCTGCCAGCAAATCATCTGTGACTTAAATTCATCATGAGCCGTCAGGACATCAACCGCTCCGGCGAAATGGAGGTCTTCGTCAGCGTCGTCGAGCGCGGCGGCTTTACCGCGGCCGCCCTCGCCCGGCGTATGACGCCGTCGGCCGTCAGCAAGCTCGTCGCTAGGCTGGAGCAACGCCTCGGCGCCCGCCTTGTCAATCGATCGACGCGAAAACTGCAGCTGACGCCGGAGGGTTGCGCCTTCTACGAGCGCAGCATCGCCATCCTGGCCGATATTGCCGAGGCGGAGCGCCAGGCCTCATCAGGCGAACAGGCTTCGGGCCGCATCCGTATCAACACCAGCGGCTCTTTCGGCAATCATGTGCTGGCGCCGCTGATGCCGGCCTTCATGGCGCTTCATCCCGCCGTGACCCTGGATATCTCCCATACCGACAGGATCGTCGACCTGATGGAGGAGCGCGCCGATGTCGCGATCCGCGCCGGCCCCTTGAAGAATTCCAGCCTGATCGCCCGCAAGCTCGGCGCCACCGGCAAGATCATCGTCGCCTCGCCGGATTATCTCAGGCGTCACGGCGAGCCGCGCACGGTCGCCGATCTCCGCCGCCATTGCCGCATCGGCTTTTCCTATGCCCGCGCCGTCGAGGGCTGGCCGCTACGCGAGGACGGCGAAACGGTGACGGTTCCGATCACCCCAGGCGTCCAGGTGGGAGACGGCGAAGCCATGCGCCACCTCGCCTTATCAGGCACCGGCCTCGCCCGCCTTGCCGCCTTCACCGTGCGCGCCGACGTCGATGCCGGACGCTTGATGCCGGTGCTCGATGAGGCCAATCCCGGCGATCTCGAAGAATTCTACGCCCTCTACATGGGCCAGGGCGGCCCGCTGCCGGCGCGCGTGCGCGCCCTGCTCGATTTTCTCGCCAGCCATGTGCGCCTCTGATAAATTCCGCCCAAACCGTTTGGCGACTTGACGCGATGACATGGAAAAACAATCGCTTGAAGCGGCCAGATGTATCAGTTTGGCATCCGCGAGCGGCGAGACGCCAGATTTCGCAATTGACCGCGCGCCTCGCACCCACCTATACCGGACCCGCGCCAGCCGGTCCTTGCAGCCGGCCTCTCTTCGTCATGCCGGAGCCTCCTCCCATCTTCAGCCTCAGGGCTTGGCACCGGCCGGGAAAGATATGGGGATCATGCCTTTCAGCGACGCACGCCGCCTGCTGCGCGATGCCGGCCTGCCGAAATGGGCGCTGCTGCTGGCGCTCTCCACCGCTCTCGTCGTCTTCCTCGAACTCTTCGCCCTGCCCGCCTCGCTGCTGATCGGACCGATGGCCGCGGCCATCCTGCTGGCGCTGACGGTCGGCAAGGGAAAGCTTCGCATTCCGGTTTGGCCGCTGCAATTCGGCCAGGTCCTCGTCGGCCTGATGATGGCACGCACCATCACTCCTGACATTCTCGGCACCATGGCGAAGGACGCGCCGCTTTTCCTGCTGTTCATCTTCTCGGTCATCGCCATTGCCACCGGCCTTGGCTGGCTCTTGACGCGCTGGCAGGTGCTGCCGGGAACGACCGCCGTCTGGGGTTCTTCGCCGGGCGGGGCGTCGGCCATGGTCATCATGTCTGAGGCCTATGGCGCCGATGCCCGCCTCGTCGCCTTCATGCAATATCTGCGCGTCGTCTTCGTTGCCGTCGGCGCCTCGGTGATCTCACGGCTGTGGGTGGCCGCCGACGGGGCCGAACCGCCGCCGCTTATCCTCTTTCCCGAGGTCGACTGGCCGGCCTTTGCGGCGACGATCGCCTTTGCGGGCTTGTGCGCCTATGGCGTCCGGCGCCTGCGTATCCAGGGTGGCACGATCATCGTGCCGCTCTTCCTCGGCGCCTTCCTGCAAGGCGTCGGCCTCCTGAAGATCGAGCTGCCGATGTGGCTGCTCGCCATCGCCTATGCGCTCGTCGGCTGGAGCATCGGCCTGCGTTTCACCCGCTCGATCCTTGAACACGTGGCGCGCGCCCTGCCGCGGGTGTCGGCCTGCATCGTGCTGCTGATGGCGCTCTGCGGCTGCATGGCGGCGGCCCTCCATATCTTCGCCGGCATCGATCCGCTGACGGCCTATCTCGCCACCAGCCCCGGCGGCGCCGATTCCGTCGCCATCATCGCCGCCTCCAGCGATGTCGACGTGCCTTTCGTCATGGCGATGCAGACCGGCCGCTTCCTCGTCATTCTACTGATCGGCCCGACGCTCGCCCGCTTCATCGCCCGCCGCTCCGGCCTTGCGGAAAATCCCGTATAAAGCGCGGGGCGGAATTGTGGGCGAGCGTTGCCCACTGGCCAGGCGTCATGCCATAGGCCTTCTTGAAATGCCGGTTGAGATGGCTCTGGTCGGCAAAGCCGGTCGCCGCGGCCGCGTCGGAAATCCCCTCTCCTGCACCGATCATGGCGCGGGCCTGCTGCAGCCGCCGCATCAGCAAATAGCGGTGCGGGCTGGTGGCAAAGGCCGCACGGAAATGCCGCGACAGCGCGAAACGGTCAAGCCCGGTCACCGCTTCCAGCTCGCCTGAGCGTACCGTTCGCGACGCATGCGCCTCGAGATAATCCCGCGCCGCCCGCGCCTGCCGCCAGGCGACGCCGCCGAGCGGCCGGCGTGGCATCAGCGCATGCTTGGACAGCCCATCCGTCACCCGCAAGACGAAGTCGTCGACGAAAAGCTCGTCCAACTCGCGGTCGAGTTCGCCGAGCGCGGCAAGCAGCACGCCGGCGAGCGTTGGATCGCCGATAACAGGTTCTCTGACGAAGGGAAGGCCGACGCCATCGGCCTCCAGGCATTCGAGCAGCAGCGATGGTTCCAGGTAAAGCATGCGATAGTGCAGCCCGTCTTCGGTCCCCGCCCCGCCGTCATGCTCCTCATCGGGATGCAGCACGATCACCTGGCCCGGCAGGCTGAAGCGTCGCTCGCCGCGATAGCCGAAAGTCTGCACGCCCTTCAGCGTCACGCCGAGCGCATAGGTGTCGTGTCGATGCGGCTCGAAGGCATTGCCGGAAAACTGCGCCTCGATGCGCTCGATACCGGGAAAGGCCGGGGCCGCCAGGATGGCGTTGCCGGATGGTCCCGCGCACAAACGTTCAAGACCTTCGAAGGCCTGCGGATGTAGATCCTGGCTCAACGCGCCCGATACTCCATAACCCGAGGTGAAAGACTGTCCGATGTTTGATACCAAAATTGCCGTCGTCCTGCGAAACAATCTTGCAGGCTGGCAGAAGCTGAACGTTACCGCTTTCCTGATGACCGGCATCGCCGGCGGCCATCCCGAAATCATCGGCGAGCCCTACAAGGACCGCGCCGGCAATCTCTATAATCCGCTGTCGATCCAGCCGATCATCGTGCTCTCCGCCGACGAGGCGACGATGTCAGCCATCCATCGCCGCGCGCTGGACCGTGAGGTCACCGCTTCTCTTTTCATCGAGGAGATGTTTGCGACTGGCCATGACGCCGCCAACCGCGCCGTCTTCGCAGAATTCACTCCCGACGATGCCAAGGTGGTCGGCATCGCAGTACGGGCCGAAAAGAAGATCGTCGACAAGATCACCAAGGGTGCGGCGATGCAGCAATAACAAAACGGCCGGGCATAACCCGGCCGCTTAAAAGATGGGAAAATCCGGCTCAGCCCTGCGTGATCGGCGCGATCTGGATCTCGACGCGGCGGTTCTGGGCGCGGCCAGCCTCGCTGGCGTTGGAGGCGACCGGTTGCGACGGGCCGAAGCCGACGGCCGAGACGCGGCGCTGGTCGATGCCCTGGCCGCCGAGATAATCGGCGACCGAAAGCGCGCGGCGCTGCGACAGGTCCTGATTGTGCTGCAGGCTACCGGTCGAATCCGTATGGCCGTTGACGTCGATCAGCGTGCGATTGAACTTGCGCAGCACGATCGCCACCGAATTCAGCGTCGGATAGAAGCCCGGCTTTACCGCATCCTGGTCGACGTCGAAAGTAATGTTCGACGGCATGTTGAGGATGATGTTGTCGCCGTTGCGGGTCACCGAAATGCCGGTGCCTTCGAGCTGGGCGCGAAGCTCGGATTCCTGCTGATCCATGTAATTGCCGATCGCCCCGCCGGCGAGCGCGCCGACGCCGGCGCCGATCAGCGCTGCGTTGCGCTTGCCGTGGCCGCCGCCGCCGACAGCCACGCCGACGAGAGCACCGCCAAGCGCACCAAGCGCCGCGCCGCCCGCCGTATTGGAAACCTTCTGTTCACCGGTATAGGGATCGGTCGTCGTGCAGGCGGTGAGATAACTTGCTGCGACAGCCAAAAGTACGAATTTCTTGATCATGGACAGGATGGTCTCCGTTCGAAGCTGATGCGAGCAAATGGCAAGGATTGCGGCAAGAAAATGAAGATGCTCTCGTGATAGGGGAATTTCAGGCGCCGAAATAGGCGCCATGTTGCGGGATTGCGCTGATATCACCAGTTTTCGCGAAGTGGCAGAGCTTGCGGCTAGCTTCGCCACTGACATCTCCACAGGCATCTTTGGGAGCGCCCACTTTCTCCTCCCTCATTCCTGTGCTCGTCACAGGAATCCAGCCACCGCGCTTCTGCGCGGTGAATAGCTCGATACGACAATAGAAAAGTCTCTCGCGCCCAAAGACTTGGGCGCACTGGATTCCTGTGACAAGCACAGGAATGAGGGAGAGTGGGATAGCACCGCCCCAAAATCGACCGCCGATATCTCGGGAGATCAATAATGGGATAGGCAGTGCAACGCCGCTCTCAGCATACAATCGCACCTTTAGAAATTCTGGAACAACTGCCTGACCGTATCATACGTGGCATTGGCGATGTTCAACGATTGCAGGCCGAGCTGCTGCTGTGTCTGCAGCGCCTTGAGCTTGCTCGACTCTTCCTCCATGTCGGCATCGACGAGCCGGCCGATTCCGGCGGTGTTATTGTCGTGCAGTTTCGAGGCGAAATCGTTCTGCAGGTTGATGCGTTTCTCCAGCGCGCCAAAGGCCGAACCGACCGTCGTCAGCTGCGTCAGCGCGGCATCGACGACACTGATCATTTCGCCGATCTGTCCCTTCGTCGTGGCGTCCGAAAGCGAGATCACCACCTGCCCGGTGGTGGTGCCGTTCTTGCTTTCCATCAGCACATAATTCTGCGAGGCGCCGAGCTCGGTGGCGAAATAGGCCGATGTCAGCACGCCGTATTCGCCAGAGCCGGTGGCGCGGTCGTCGATCAAATAGCGCGCGTCCTTGGAGCTCGTCGCTCCCACCGGCGTGTTGTCGATGTGATAGCTCAGCATGCCGACCGAGACCGTGCCGTCCGCATTGCGGATAAAGGAGGCCGGGATCTGGCGCGGCTGCGTCGGCGTCGCGTCATTGTTGAGGATCACCCAATTGTCGCTGTTGAAGGTCGCCGATTCCGAAACGCTGCGCAGCTGCTCCTGCAACTGTTTGATCTCTTCGTTGACCTTGTTCTTGTCGATTCCGTCTTCGGTCGCGGCAACCAGCTTGGCCTTGATCTCGGAGACGACGTCGATGACGTTCTCGACGCCGGTATAGGCTGTGCCCATCGTCGCCGCCGCCATGCCGAGCGCATCCTGGATCGCCGAAACCGCCTTGTTGTCGGTGCGCGCGGTGGTGGCGACCGACCAATAGACGCCGTTGTCGGCGGCTTTTGCGACACGCATGCCGGTGGTGATGTGGTTTTGGGTGACCGTCATATTCCGGTTGATATCGCGCAGCACATGAAGCGCCGCGTCCACGGAGACGCGCTGATAAATACTCACGGGAACTAAACTCCAAAACGCAAACAGAACGCAAACTGCACAAGAAATGAACCGTTGCCGCGCGGACATTCATGTCCGGGGTCGCTGGAGACTCCAGCGCGTTGCAGCCTTCAAGAAACGAAGAAGACCAGCCGGTTGCTGGTCACGATCATTGCCGTTTATGCTTAACAAACGGCTAAACTTCAGAAGTAATTTATCTTATTTCGCAAGGTTTCATACACCATAAGAAACGCCGCCGAATGGCGATCCGGCGGCGTGGTCAATTCGGATAAAAAGTCTATTCGGCAGCCTGCAACTGCTCATCGTCCGGCACGGCGCGTGGACGCGTGGCAACCGCCATCTCCTCGTGCAGCCGCGCTTCCTCATGGGCGTGCGGCTTGCCGAAGCGGGCAAGCAGCAGATAGGCGACCGGGGTGATGAACAGTGTCACCAGCGTCGCGAAGCCGAGACCGCCGACGATCACCCAGCCGAGTGCCACGCGCGCTTCGGCGCCGGCGCCATGGGCAAAGACCAGCGGCACGCCGCCAAGAATGGTGGCGATCATCGTCATCATCACAGGGCGAAGGCGCAGCGCGCAGGCCTTTTCGATCGACGAGCGCACGTCCTCGCCCCGATCGCGCAGCTGATTGGCGAATTCGACGATCAGAATACCGTTCTTCGCCATGACGCCGACCAACAGCACCAGGCCGATCTGGCTGTAGATATTGAGGCTGGAGCCGGTGATGATGAGCGCGAAGACGGCGCAGGCAAGGCCGAGCGGCACCGTCGACATGATGATCAGCGAGGACAGCACGCTTTCGAACTGCGCCGCCAGCACCAGGAAGATGATGACAATGGCGAAGCCGAAGGTCAGCGCCATACCGCTTGAATTCTCCTCCAGCGTCGCGGCTTCGGCAAGCGGCAGCAGGCGTGCGCCTGCCGGCAGCAGCGGCTGCGCAAGCTGCGTTACCTGCTTGACCGCATCGCCGAGCGACATGCCGTTCTTCAGGCCGGCGGTGATCGCGACAGAGGCAAGCTGCTGCTCGCGGTTGAGCTGCGGCGCAACCGAACCTTCCTTCATCGTGGCGATGACCGACATCGGCACGATCTTGCCATCGCCGGTTTTCAGGAAGACGTTTTCGAGGTCGGTCGGATCGTCGATCGGCCGCGTCGTCGAGGTCAAAAGCACGGGATAGGACTCGCCGTCGACAAACACGTCGACCACCGAGCGCCCTTCGAGCAGCGACTGGATCGCCGTCGAAAGCCCCGTAATATCGATGCCGAGATCGGAGGCACGTTCGCGGTCGATCGCCACCGAGACCTGCGCCTGGCTCGGCTCGTTGGTCAGGCGCGGCGTATCGTATTGGCCGGTGGCGTCGAGTGCCTGCACCAGCTTGGCGGCGGCCGCCGTCAGCGCCTCGTGATCATTGCCGATCAGCGCCATCTGCACGCCGCTGCCGGCGCCGCGGATGCGCAGGCTGTTGGAGGAGATGGCGTTGCCGCGCAGCGCCGGCACCCTTGCTGCCGCCTGGTTGATGTCGCCGACGATCTCCGCCTGCGTCCGGTGGCGCTCTCCCCAGGGCGCAAGCGTCAGCACCATGAAGCCGCTATCCAGCGAACCGCCCTGGCCGGAGATCGAGAAGACGTTGCGGATGTCGCCGCTGTCTACGAGCGGCTGTAGATTCTCCTCGACGAGCTGCATCTTGTCGCGGGTGTATTCGAGGCTCGATCCTTGCGGCGTCGTCAGCCGCATCATCACCATCGACCGATCCTCTTCGGGCGTCAGCTCGCTCTTGACTGTGGAAAAGGCGACGAGCGCCGCGCCGGCGAAGATCACCGAAAAGAGAATAACGACAAAGGGGGCGTTGAGGCAGCCGTGCAGCGCCCATTTATAGAGCCGGGCAAGCGCTCCGCCGAAACGGCCGAGCGCGCCGTGATCCTCGATCATCGGCTTCGTCAGCATGCGCGAGGCCAGCATCGGGCAGAGCGTCAGCGCCACGATCGACGACAGGCCGACGGAGAAGGCGAGCACGAAGCCGAATTCACGGAAAAGGCCGCCGACCTGTCCCGGCAGGAAGGAGAGCGGGATGAACACCGCCGCGAGCGTCGCGGTCGTCGCGACAACAGCAAAGAACACCTCGCGCGTTCCAAGCACGGCGGCCGCCCGCGGCCCCATGCCCTCGGCGCGGCGCCGCACGATGTTTTCGAGCACCACGATCGCGTCGTCGACGACGAGGCCGGTCGCCAGCACGATCGCCAGCAGCGTCAGGATGTTGATCGAGAAACCGACCATGTAGATTGCCGCCAGCGTGCCGATCAGCGCCACCGGCATGCTGACCGCCGGGATCAGCGTCGCCCGCCAGTCGCGCAGGAAGAGATAGATGACCGCGGTAACGATGACGGCGGCGAGCAGCAGCGCCAGCACCACCTCATGGATCGCCCCCTGGATGAAGACGGCGTCGTCGCTGGTGATCGCGATCGTCGTGCCCTCGGGCAGCGTCTTCGACAATTGCTCGACGGCGGCCTTGATGCCGGTCGAAATGTTCAGCGTGTTGGATTGCGCCTGGCGGATGATGCCGAGGCCGATGCCCGGCTTACCGTTCGATCGCAGCGCCGTTTCGCCGTCGCGTGGGCCCAGCGTCACCGTCGCGACGTCACCGAGCCGGACGCGGTCCTGCAGCATGACCTTGGAAAAATCCGCCGGCGTCTGCAAGTTTGCAGTGGCACGCACCACGATATCCTGCGTGTTACTCTTCAGCGATCCCGCCGGCACGTCGAGTGCGGCATTGTCGAGCGCCTTGGTCAGGTCGCCGATGGTCAGCCCGCGGCTTGCCAGCGCGCCTTGGTCGACATCGACGCGGAAGACCTTCTCCTGGTCGCCATATTCCTCGACGTCGGCGACACCGTCGACGGAGGCGAGGCGATCGATCACCTCGTTTTCGACGAGCTGCGTCAGATCGTCCATGTTGAGCCTGGTGGAGGTGACGGCAAGGCGCATGATCGCCGAGGAGTCCGAATCCGCCTTGACGATCTGCGGTGCATCCGCCTCATCAGGCAGATTCTGGGTGATGCGGCCGATCGCGTCGCGCACGTCGTTGGCGGCGACCGCAAGATCGATCGCATCCGAGAATTCAAGCGTCACCCGGCTCTGGCCGAAGGAAGAGGTGGACGAGATCGATTTCAGGCCGCTGACGCGCGCGACGGCGCCCTCGATCACCTTGGTCAGTTCCTGGTCGATGGTCTGCGGCGATGCGCCGTCGAAGGTCGTGCGCACCGTGACGACGGGACGGTCGACATCCGGCAGTTCGCGCACCTCGACGCCAACGTAAGCCGCAAGGCCGGCGACAACCATCAGCGTATTGAACACCAGTGCCAGGATTGGCCGGCGAACGAAAAGCGCGGTGAAGCTCTGCTTGCCCGAGGCCCTGTCCTGATGAATCTCGGTCACACTCATTGCGTGGCGACCTCGCCATTCGCGGCCACGTCGGCGGAAACGCGCACCGCTCCACCCTCGCGCACGCGCTGCAGGCCTTGCGTCACGATCTTGTCCCCGTCCTTGAGATCGGCTTTGACGAGGACGAAATCCGGGTTGCGCTGCACGACGCTGACCCGCACCTTATGCGACTTGTCGTCGTTGACCAGCCAGACGAAGGACCCTTGCGAATCCCACTGCACGGACTGCGGATCGACCGCCGGATATTTGTCCCCAGGGAATTTCATGCTGACGCTGAAGGACATGCCGGCGCGCAGCTCGTCGGAAGCGTTGTCGATGCGGGCGCGCAGTCGAAGCGTACGGCTTGCCGCGTCGATGCGGTTGTCGACAGCTTCGACTTCCCCGGAAAACACCTGCCCCGGCTTTGCGACCGACATCGCCTCGACCGGCTGGCCGACCGACACTGTGTTGGCGAAGCGCTCCGGCACCCAGAAGTCGACGAGGATTTCCGAACGGTCGTCGAGTGTGACGATCGGAATGCTCGTCGTGACATTGTCGCCGATATTGACCGGCACGATGCCGACGATGCCATCGATCGGCGCAACAATGTTGCGTCGTGCGAGATTGAGCTCGGCGACTTGCAGCTGCAGCCGCGCGCCCTGCTCGGCGATCTCGGAATCGAACACGTCCATGCGCGATACGCTTGATTTGATGTTGTGATAGAGATTGGATTTCTCGACGGCGGCCTTGACCGCCACGTCAGCCTGGCCGCGGGCAATCACCTGCTCCTCGCTGTCGAGCTTGGCGAGCACCTGGCCGGCCTTCACCCTGTCGCCCGACTTGATGAGGATTTCGCGGATCGTACCCGATGCCTGCGGCGTGACCGCGACCGAGCGGATCGCATCCCCCGTGCCGATGGCGTTCAGCCGGTCGTTGACGACGCCCTGGACGACCGCCTGCGTTGCGACGAGAATGGCGCCGTTGCGCCCGCCGCCATTGCGGCGGTTCTGGCCTTGTCCCTGCCCCTCGCCACGCTGTTGGCCTTGCGCCCGCGCGGGAGCGTCGGCATCCGCCGTCCGCTCAGCCTTCGGCGCGATCCTGGAAACGATGCCGTCTGGAATACCCGCATCGCGCATCATGTCGCCGGCGCCCGGGACAAAGAAAACCCACGCGGCAAAGCCGGCAACAATGACGATGAGCGAAAGTATAAACTGCTTCCAAAAGGCCATTCACGTCTCCGGAGGGACTCGAGGTTGGACCAGGGTCGGTCGAAAGAGGCGCTGCGGGATGACGGTCCCGTCTGATGCGACAATATCGCGCGTTTACAGTTTACCGGCAAGCATAAGCAGCCGGCATTACCGATTTGTAATATCAGCAAAGAATGGGAATAACCCGACCGCTCACTTTTGCTTGAACGAACACTCGCCGTGTCTTTGACACCGCCGATTGGCGGGCGAGACGCCATGCAATATCTCTGCCGATGCGGCCTAAATGTCTATCGCCTCATCGACCATCGCAAGCCCATGACGGCTGCAATTCCCAATATCGGCCACACCGCCCAGAACTGCCCCGTCCAGGTGAAGAGGTTGATGCCGACAATGCCGAGCGCCACGATCGCCAGCGAGGTGATCTTCCGGTTGAACAGGGTCTGATTGCGATTCCAGGCGAAGGCCGCGACGACGGCAAGCGCAAGCACCGGAAAGCGCGCCCAGAAAACGCCCTGCCACGATAGAAGATTGATGCCGATCAGCACCGCCGCGATGACGCCGAGCACAGCGAACAGTCTGCGTCTGCCAGGGTGCGCGCTTGCGTCGGCAATTTGAGCCGCCGGCTGCGGTTGCGCGGGCGCTGGTCGTTGGGGCGGCGGCGTCTCGTCCTTGGCATCGCCGATCTTCACCGCGTAGCTCGGCACGCCTTCATCGACGTTCTTCACCATCAGCGGCCCGAGAAACTCAAACCCGACCGCGACCTTGTTGCGGACCTGGTCGTAGACAGTGCTTGAGATGACGATGCCGCCGGCCGAAGCCGAAGCCTGCAGCCGTGCGGCGATGTTGACGCCGTCGCCGTAGATGTCGTCGTCTTCGACGATCACATCGCCGAGATTGATGCCGATGCGGAACAGCATGCGTCCGTCTTCCGGGCGGCGGGCGTTGAAACCGGCAAGTTCGTTCTGGGTATCGACGGCGGCGCGCACCGCCTCGACCACGCTCGGGAAATCGGCGATCAGCCCATCGCCCCAGGTGTTGACGACACGGCCGCCATGGCTTTCGATCAAGCGCCCCATCGCCTCCCGGCAGCGCTTCAGCGCCGCAAGCGTCCCCTCCTCGTCGGCCCCCATCAGCCGGGTATAGTCCTGCACGTCAGCACAGAAGATCGTCGTCAGCTTGCGCCGCGTTTCACTCATGGTCTCTCGTCTCCGCGCTGTCTGCTCCCGCAAGGTCGCTGCAAACGTGGAATGTGGGTGAGTGATCGGCGATTGCAGCGGCGGTAAGTTACTAAGCCTTTGTCTTCGTTACCATCGATAATTGCAAACTATCGATGGTAACGAATGCGGCTTGGAGAAAGATCGGGGATCATTGAACGATCTTGCGCGGGCTCGCCGTGTGCTCCCTCGCCACGCTGTTCGAACTATCGATTTCCTGAAGCAGCACGTCGTAGCCCCAGAGATCGGCGAGGTGCTGCAGGACAGCCCTCGTGTCGGCCTCCTGAAGATAGCTGCCGCTCATCATGATATGTTGCAGCAGCAGGCGGCGGTCACCAGCGAGGTCGACATCGACGATGTCGATTGCCGGATCGGTCCAGCCGATATCGTATTCGCGGGAAAGCTGGCGGCGGATGCGCAGATATCCGCGCTCGTTGTGGATCGCCGAAACCAGCACACCCTCGGTCTGTTCCGGGTCGTCGTAGAGATGGAACAGCCGCAACTGGCGGATCAGGTTCGGGCTGAGGAATTGGCTGATGAAACTTTCGTCCCGGTAATTGGCCCAGATATCGCGCAGCACGGCCATCGCATCACCGCGGCCGGCGATATCGGGAAACCATGTGCGGTCTTCTTCCGTCGGCTGCGTGACGATCCTCTCGATATCCTGCATCATTGCAAAACCGAGCGCATAGGGGTTGAAGCCCGAGAACCGCCGATCGTCGTAGCTCGGCTGGAACACCACGTTGGAGTGCGACTTCAAGAATTCGAGGAAGTTGCCGTCGCTGATCTGCCCCCGCTCGTGGAGCCGGTTCATGATCTGATAGTGGACGAAGGTCGCGGTCCCCTCATTCATCACCTTGGTCTGCCGCTGGGGATGGAAATATTGGGCGACATGGCGGACGATGCGAAGGATCTCACGTTGCCATGGCTGCAGCCGCGGCGCAGTTTTCTCGAGAAAATAGAGGATGTTGTCCTGAGGCAGACCAAGTGCGGCGCGGCGCTTTTCCAGGCCGCCGTCGCTTGCCTTTTTGGCCTTGCCGACCGGAACCGTGCGCCACAGATCGTTGAACATCTGCTCTTCGTGGGCGCGGCGCTCCTGCTGCCGCTTCTCCTCCTGGCGAAGGTCGATGGTGGTCTTGCCCGCGTAGCGATGCACTCCGTGCGACATCAGCGCATGCGCCGCATCGAGCGTCCGCTCGACGGCCGTTTCGCCATAACGCTCTTCGCAGCGGGTGATATAACCTTTGGCAAAATCGAGGTAATCGAGGATTCCTTCCGCATCGGTCCAAAGTTTGAAGAGATAATTGTTCTTGAAGAAATGGTTGTGGCCGAAGGCCGCGTGCGCGGTGACGAGCGTTTGCATCGTCGCCGTATTCTCCTCCATCAGGTAGGAGATGCAGGGAGAGCTGTTGATGACGATCTCATAGGCGAGGTCGCGCATACCGCGGCGGTAGAAGGCTTCATGATGCGCGAAATGTTTGCCGAAGGACCAATGGCGGTAAAACAGCGGCATGCCGGTCGAGGAATAGGCATCCAGCATCTGCTCCGAGGTGATGACTTCGATCTGGTTCGGATAGACGTCGAGGCCGAGTTCGCCGAGCGCGATTTCCTCGCAGGCGTCGTGGATGCGTTGGAGCGTCGAAAAGTCCCAGTCGGCCCCCTCGAACAACAGCCGCTCTCTTGGCCTCATCGTCGTGTTCATGGCGTCACCCTCGACTGTGCGTCACGCTTCTGGAAGAGATCGTGGAAAACCGGGAATATTTCGCTTCGCCGGCAGACCTTGCGCATCGAAAGCGGCAGCAGCTCGGAGCGGATCCCGTCATAGAGCATCCAAAGCGGTGAACGCGATACCGACGAGTCGCCGCCCTCTTCGCCGACCTCGATATAGGCAAAATACTGGCAGAGCGGCAAAATCTCGCGCAGCAGCTGTCCGCTCAGGTTTCCGTCCGAATGGGCGTTGTCGCCGTCCGAGGCCTGGGCGCCATAGATGTTCCACTCTGCCGGATCGAAACGCGCCGCGATGATCCCGCGCATGGCCGCAAGGGCGCTGGACACCAGCGTGCCGCCGGTTGCCGGGCCGTAGAAGAAGGTTTCCTCGTCGACTTCCTCGGCCTTGTCGGTATGGCGGATGAAGACGATCTCCACCTTCTTGTAGCGCTTCGACAGGAAGAGATAGAGCAGCAGGTAGAACCGCTTCGCGAGGTCCTTCATGTGTTCCGACATCGAGCCGGAGACGTCCATAAGGCAGAACATCACGGCCTTGGCCACGGGTTTCGGCTCGTTTTCAAAACGGCGGTACCGCACGTCGAGCGGATCGATATAGGGAATGCGGCGGCTTTTTTCCGTCAGCGATTTGAGTTTCGCCTCGAGCGCCAGGCGGCTCTCGTCGTCCTCGCATTCCTCGATCTGCCGCTGCAGGGCTTCGATCTCTTCGCGGCGCGGACGGTGAAGTGCGACGCGGCGCATCATCGCCAACCTTGTCGTGCGGCCGACGGCGATGTTGGACGGCGATCCGGACACCGAATAGCCGGCCCGCAGCGGCGTTTCCTCTTCGGTTTCGGCTAGACGCCGTTTGGCAAGATCGGGCAGTTCCAGGTCGTCGAGAAAGACATCGAGGAATTCCTCGCGCGTCAGCACGAAACGGAAACCGTCCTCACCGTCGCCCTCGCCCGCATCCTTTGGCTTTCCACCCCTGCCCCCCGGCGGGCGCGGAATGATATCGCCTTCGACGAAGGCTCTGTTTCCCGGCAGGATGTGATCTGCGGTGCCGCCTTCGCCTTTGCGAAGGCTCGGTTCGGCCATTCCGTCGATCGGCAGGCTGATCTCCCCGCCGTCGAGTACATCGCGGATGTTGCGGTTTTGCAGAGAACGTTTGACCGCCTGCTGCACGGCGCCTTTCATGCGCCGAAGAAACCGTTGCCGATTTTCCAGACTTTTACCGCGCGGATTTAGCCGACGGTCGACAATGTGCATGGTGGCTCCGCATTAACTTGCCTGTTTGACGCGCATGTACCATTCGACGAGGCGCCGAACCTGCCTCTCCGTGTAACCCCGCGCGGCCATGCGCGAGACGAATTCGCTGTGCTTCTTTTCTGTTTCCGAATCCTTCTTCGATCCGAAGGAAATGACCGGCAAAAGATCCTCGACCTGCGAGAACATACGCTTCTCGATCACTTCCCGGATCTTCTCGTAGCTCGTCCAAGACGGATTTTTTCCGCCGTTAGCTGCCCGCGACCTCAACGAGAATTTGACGATTTCGTTGCGGAAATCCTTCGGATTGGCAATTCCCGCCGGCTTTTCGATTTTCGTCAGTTCCTGGTTGAGGAGCTCGCGGTCGAGAAGCTGGCCGGTATCGGGATCCTTGAAGTCCACGTCTTCGATCCAGGCATCGGCATAGTCGACGTAGCGGTCGAACAGATTCTGTCCGTAGTCCGCATAGGATTCAAGATAAGCCTTCTGAATCTCGTTGCCAATGAACTCTGCGTAGCGCGGCGCAAGATCGGCCTTGATGAATTCCAAATAGCGCTTCTCGACATCGTCGGAAAACTGCTCGCGGCGGATCGCTTGTTCCAGCACATACATCAGATGCACAGGGTCGGCGCCGATATCCGTGGTGTCGTGATTGAAGGTGGAGGCGAGCACCTTGAAGGCGAAGCGGGTCGATATGCCGTCCATGCCCTCGTCGATGCCGGCCGCATCCCGATATTCCTGAACGCTGCGGGCGCGCGGGTCGGTTTCCTTCAGGCTCTCGCCGTCATAGGTGCGCATCTTCGAGAAGAACGTCGAGTTCTCGTGCTTGCGCAGGCGTGACAGCACCGAAAAACGGGCCAGCATTTCGAGCGTTGCCGGAGCGCACGGGGTATCCGCCAGCTCCGATCCTTCGATCAGTTTCTCGTAGATCTTCTGCTCCTCCATTACCCGAAGGCAATAGGGCACCTTGATCACGCAGATGCGGTCGATGAAGGCCTCGTTGTTCTTGTTGGCCTTGAAGGTCTGCCATTCCGCTTCGTTCGAATGGGCAAGGACGATGCCCGAGAAGGGGATGGCGCCGATATTCTCGGAGCCGATATAATTCCCCTCCTGCGTCGCCGTCAGCAGCGGATGCAGCATCTTGATCGGTGCCTTGAACATTTCGACGAATTCAAGCACGCCCTGATTGGCCCGGTTGAGCCCGCCCGAATAGCTGTAAGCATCGGGATCGTTCTGAGAGTAAGTTTCCAGCTTGCGAATGTCGACCTTGCCGACCAGCGACGAGATATCCTGATTGTTCTCGTCACCGGGCTCGGTCTTGGCGATGGCGATCTGGCGCAACCGCGAAGGCTGAATTCTGACGACGCGGAAGCGGGAAATGTCGCCGCCGAAGTCGTCGAGCCGCTTCAGGCACCACGGGCTCATCAGCCCGTTCAGGCGCCGCAGCGGGATGCCGTATTGCTCCTGGAGCAGCGACCCCATCGTCTCCGGATCGAAGAGGTTGAGCGGGCTTTCGAAAACAGGGCTGATTTCGTCGCCCGCCTTCAGCACATAGATCGGATGAACCTCCATCAGCAGCTTCAGCCGTTCCGCCAGGGACGACTTGCCGCCGCCGACCGGGCCGAGGAGGTAGAGAATCTGCTTGCGCTCTTCGAGCCCCTGCGCGGCGTGCCGGAAGAAGGAAACGATGCGTTCGATCGTCTCTTCCATGCCGTGGAAGCCGGCAAAGGCCGGATAGATCCGGATGGTCCTGTTCATGAAGATTCGGCCGAGCCGCGCATCTCTCGCAGTGTCGACCATCTGCGGCTCGCCGATGGCGGCGAGCAGGCGCTCGGTCGCATTGGCATAGGCGATCGGGTCTTTTTTGCAGAGATCGAGATACTCGGCCACCGACATATCGGTTTCGCGGCGCGCTTCGTAACTGCGCGTAAACGCATCGAATACGGATTCGTTCAGCATGGGCCCTCCAGTAAGGTTATGCCGCAGGCTCAAAGTCGTATAACCATCGAGATGGCTACGACGTTCCTAAGAATCAATAATTTCGTAGGTATATTCGACGCTCACCGGCTGTTTCTTGCAACGCACAAAAACGTGCATGCACCGGTTATTTTTACTCTACGAAACTGTTTCTCATTATAGTTGAAAAAAGCACCCGTGCGGTATCAGCACATTTCGCGACGTGACAGAAAGATGAAAAGGGTGTGCAATGTCGCCCGTGATTCGAGTTCCGGAAAAATCGACGATTGGCAGCCAAATCTGCGCAGAGTCGATGCTGGACAGCATGTGCCGATCGACGCCCGAGGTGGTGGAAACGGCCGCATGCCGGCCGCGAGCCAATCGTTCGAATCATTCGCCGCCGGCAAAATTCAGCCGTTGAATGCCTTCTCCAGCGCGGCGACATCGATCTTGACCATACCAAGCATTACCTCGGTCACGCGCTTGGCCCGCTCGCGGTCGTTGTCGGCAATCATCTCGGAAAGCATGCGCGGCACGATCTGCCAGGAAAGTCCCCAACGGTCTTTCAGCCAGCCGCAGGCCTCCGGCGTGCCGCCCTTGGCGAGGAATGCTTCCCAGACCCGATCGATCTCGGCTTGGTTTTCCAGCAGGATCGCGATCGAGAAGGAATGGTTGAAGCTGTCGAGCGGGCCGGCCTTCATCGCCAGGAAGGCCTGATCGCCAAGCGTGAACTCGATCAGCTCGACGCTGCCGGGAGGCCCGCTCGGCGTTTCCGCCGGAAGGATGGTGGTGCGGCCGACCCTGGAATCCGGGATGATGGACACATAGAATTCGACGGCTTCGCGTGCTTCCTCCGCGAACCAGAGATTTGAAACGACCTTCGCCATGATACAGCCTCCTTGCTGACGGTTGACCCGGACCCCTGTCCGACGATCCAAGGACGCCCCGCCGGCGCGGGTTCCGACAGAGTGCTGCCGAAATTTTTCCGTCATGGAGTAGCCGTCGCGCGCGGCGCCGCTGCCGCCATGCGCAAACCCCTTGGGATAGCGGCGGTTCGGGAATGAAAGCAGAACATCTTTTCTGGTCTTTCCTTCCCGAATCACTACATTACGCGCCATGAGCAATAGTTTCGACGATATTCCCTTCTTCGACGAAGAGCCGGGCGAGATGGCGCGCAAGCCGCAGCCGCCTGCCGCGCCCGCCGGAAGGGCGCCCGCCACCGGCGGCATTGCCGCCCGCGCCATGGCCGCCCGCGACGGCGGCAGCCGGCCGGATTATCTCGCCGGGCTGAACCCCGAGCAGACGGAAGCCGTCGAAACCCTGGAAGGCCCTGTCCTCGTGCTTGCCGGCGCCGGCACCGGCAAGACGCGCGTGCTGACAACCCGCATTGCCCATATCCTCAATACCGGCCGCGCCTTCCCCTCACAGATCCTCGCCGTCACCTTCACCAACAAGGCGGCCCGCGAGATGAAGGAGCGCATCGCGCTACTGGTCGGCGGCGCCGTCGAAGGCATGCCCTGGCTCGGCACCTTCCACTCGATCGGCGTCAAACTTCTGCGCCGCCATGGCGAGCTGGTCGGCCTGCGCTCCGATTTCACCATTCTCGACACTGACGACGTCGTCCGCCTGATCAAGCAGCTGATCCAGGCCGAAGGTCTCGACGACAAGCGCTGGCCGGCCAAGCAGTTCGCCGGCATGATCGACACCTGGAAGAACAAGGGGCTCGGTCCGGCCGATATCCCCGAGGGCGACGCCCGCGCCTTTGCCAACGGCCGCGGCCGCGACCTTTATTTCGCCTATCAGGCGCGCCTGACGACGCTGAACGCCTGCGATTTCGGCGACCTGCTGATGCATCCGATCGCGATCTTCCGCAAGAACCCGGATCTCCTGAAGGAATATCACGGCCGCTTCCGCTATATCCTCGTCGACGAGTACCAGGACACCAACACCGCTCAATACATGTGGCTCCGGCTCCTCGCCCAGCGCGCCAAGGGCGAGCCGCAGAACGTCTGCTGCGTCGGCGACGACGACCAGTCGATCTATGGCTGGCGCGGCGCCGAGGTCGACAACATCCTGCGCTTCGAAAAGGATTTCCCCGGCGCCAAGGTCATCAAGCTCGAGCGCAACTACCGCTCGACAGAACATATCCTCGGTGCCGCTGCCCATCTGATTGCCCATAATGAAGGGCGGCTCGGCAAGACGCTGTTCACCGACCGCTCCGATCCTGACGACGTCAAGGTGCAGGTGCACGCCTCCTGGGATTCGGAGGAGGAAGCCCGCGCCATCGGCGAAGAGATCGAGCAGCTTCAGCGCGGCAAACATCTGCTCAACGACATAGCGATCCTCGTGCGCGCCTCCTTCCAGATGCGCGAATTCGAAGACCGCTTCGTCACCCTTGGCCTCAACTATCGCGTCATCGGCGGCCCGCGCTTCTACGAGCGCCTGGAGATCCGCGATGCCATGGCCTATTTCCGCCTGGTCGCTCAAGCCTCCGACGACCTCGCCTTCGAGCGCATCATCAACACGCCGAAGCGCGGCCTCGGCGACACGACGGTGCGCGCGCTGCACGACTACGCGCGAGCCCGCGATATCCCGATGCTGGCGGCCGCCGCCGACATCATCGAAACGGACGAGCTGAAGCCGAAGGCGCGAAAAGCCCTCTTCGACGTGATTCAATCCTTCCGCCGATGGCAGGAACTGCTTGAAAACACACCGCATACCGAACTTGCCGAGCAGATCCTCGAAGAGTCCGGCTATACCGACATGTGGAAGAACGACAAGAGCGCCGAAGCGCCCGGGCGCCTTGAGAACCTCAAGGAACTGATCCGCTCGATGGAAAGCTTCGAGTCGATGCGCGGCTTTCTCGAGCACGTCTCTCTCGTCATGGATGCCGAGACCAACGAGAACCTCGATGCCGTCTCGATCATGACGCTGCATTCGGCCAAGGGCCTGGAATTCGACACCGTCTTCCTGCCCGGCTGGGAGGAAGGCCTCTTTCCGCATCAGCGCTCGCTCGATGAAAGCGGCCGCGCCGGCCTGGAGGAGGAACGTCGGCTGGCCTATGTCGGCATCACTCGCGCCAAGCACCGCTGCCACATCTGGTTCGTCTCCAACCGCCGCATCCATGGGCTATGGCAATCGACCCTGCCCTCGCGTTTCCTCGACGAGCTGCCGGAAACCCATGTCGAGGTTGCCGAAATGGAGCAGAGCTATGGTGGCTACGGCCGCGGCGGCTACGGCCAGTCCCGCTTCGACAAGGCCGAGCCGTTTGCCAATTCCTATTCTACCCCCGGCTGGAAACGCGCCCAGGCCAACAAGACCGATGCCACGCGCGACAATTGGGGTTCCCGCTCCGGCCACGCCGTCGAACGCATCGGCTATGGCGAAAGCGGCCCGAAGGGACGGACGATCGAAGGCGAGCTGGTGGCAAAATCCACCTCGTCGGAGCCTTCACGCTTCACCCTTGGCGACCGCGTGTTCCATCTGAAATTCGGCAACGGCAATATCACCGGCATCGAAGGCAACAAACTGACGATCGAGTTCGACCGGGCCGGGCAGAAGCGGGTGCTGGACGGGTTCGTCGAGCGCGTGTGATAATCACCTCGGCGCGACACGAGACCCTTTACCCGAGCATCCGCATGCTGCCGAGCCCGAGGATATCGTTCATCAGGGCGATCCCCATCCCGACGGCGACGATCGACAATCCGATCAGGAAGAGCCGGCGCGACCGGTCGTATTTGACGGCAAGCAGCGAGTCCCGCGCCAAGAGATCGGCAAACACCTTCACCTGAATGGCGATGCCGACCATCAGGAACGACATCGGCAGCAGATCGACGCGGCTCCAGTCATTGGGATTGGAAACCCAGAGGCTGATGAAATTGAGCGAGAAACCGAGGATGATCCCGGTCGCCGTCAGCGATCCGTTGCGGAACGTCGCATCGATCTTCTCGTTCGGCTCTGCCTCGGACATGGTTTCGCTTCCGGCTTGTGTCTGAGCAAGAAAGGCAGAAATCGCGGCCGGGAGCAAGGTCGGCCCAAAGCCTGATGCCGAAAAGTGCGAGCGGTTTTCGGGCAACATCACCAACGCCTGTTCCAGTATCACGCTCCGGGACGCGACCGAAACGCCGTGGTGGCGCGATCTCATGCGATCATCGGCGCGGAGCGCCGTTCGGCTGAACTCAGCGACTATGAAAATACAATAATTCCAATAGGATATCTTTGGCAACCAAGAAGTTAACGTGTCAAAACGTCGCTTTGACGCTTTGCGCAAATCAGCTTAGCCCGGAACCTGCCCGTCCATGAAAGGCGGGCTTCACGACGAACTTTTCGAAGGAGGTTCAAGTGACCAGTGTTTCATCTCTCGGCAGCACATTATCCCAGTACCAGTCTCCGCTTTCCAGCCTCGACAAGAATGGCGACGGCGTCGTTTCGGCGGACGAACTCGCCGCCGCATCGCAGTCTTCATCATCCGGCGCGGCTGCGACCACCGCCGATAGCGACGACAGCAGTGCCGATATCGTCAAGAAAATCACCGCCGACATACTGTCGCTGATGCTGTCCCTTCAGAAGACCGACGGCAGCGACGATCAGAGCGACGACAGCGATCAAAGCGACGACACCTCCAAGGGCGTCTTTGCCGCGATGGATACCAATGGCGACGGCAAGTTGACCGAGGCCGAATTCCTCGCCGCCGATCCGAACAAGATCAGCACCTCAGGCGACAGCGATCCGCTGCTCACCAAAGTGCTGAGCGACATGCAGACGGCCCTCCAAGCCCATCGCAATACCTACGGCGCATCCCCCGCGGCAAGTGATTCCGCAGCCGAAGGCATGACCGCGGCATAGTTCGGCATGAGGCTCCGCCGGGGGAGCCTCGATCCGCCAGACGCAAAAGCCTCTTCCGCCTTCCCTTCCATTTCGACACGAGAGTCGTCGCCAACTCTCGAGCTGATTGCATTAGCGTATTCTTTTTCAGCCACTTACTACCGCTAGCACCAGATTTAACACTTGCGCGTCGGCGCCTGGAAATCCACTAGTTGATGCGTTCAATATGCTTGGCGTCTTTACACTGGAATAAGCGAAGGGATTGGCCTTGATGAAAGCGCTGCTGCTCGTCGACATTCAGAATGGCTTCTGCCCGGGCGGCAATCTGCCGGTCCCGGATGGCGATAAGGTGGTTCCTATCGCAAACAGCCTGATCGACAGCGGCAAATACGATCTGATCGTCGCCTCCCAGGATTGGCACCCGTCGGGCCATGGCAGTTTCGCCTCCGCCCATCCGGGTGCGGCACCTTTCGAGATGGGCGAACTGTCGGGCAAGCCGCAGATGATGTGGCCCGACCACTGCATTCAGGGCACGCTCGATGCCGAACTGCATCCCGCGCTGAAATCCGAAGAGATCGACCTGATCCAGCAGAAGGGCGAGGATCCCGACATCGACAGCTATTCCGCCTTCCGCGACAACGACCGCGATGCCTCGACCGGCCTTGCCGAATTCCTCGAGGGCCAGAGTGTCACCGATCTCGACGTCTGCGGGCTGGCGACCGACTATTGTGTCAAGTTCTCCGCGCTCGACGCGTTGGAAATGATCCCCGGTGTCCGCGTCCGCTTCATCGAGGATGCAAGCCGCGGCATCACCCCCGAAGGCGTCGCCGCCGCCATCGAGGAGATGCGTTCGCGTGGCATCGCGATCGTCGACAGCGCTGAGGTGCTGGCCGGCTGATTCACGCCAAAGACAATGTGGGAAATATCGGATTGGCGCACGCCCATCAGTCCATGGCTCTGAACAACAAGAGGGGCTGCTGTCCGGCGTCCTATTTCAGTACGTAGGCGTCGTAGCTCTCATCGCTCCCGGCAGTCGGGCCGAAGCGTTTGACGAGCTCTGTCGCATTCTGGAAAGCCGACATATCCTCCGGCGTCAGCGACAACCGCCAAACGTAGCTTTCACGCAGGGAGACGGGTGCCGTAATCTGGTCGAGCCGCTGCGAAAGCAGAATGACGACAGGCACCTGCTCACTCTGCTGTAATCCACGTGCCGTTTGCAGCATATCGGCAAGGCTGAGCGAAAGCCGCGCGTTGCGGGTATATCGCACGATGGCGCCGAACCGCTCCTCGCGCGGAAGATAAGTGCGATTGGAAACATAATAAGGCAGCGCTTCCACGAGATAGTCGGGATCGGCCATGATGATCGCATCCTTGAGATCGGGGCGCGACTGCATGAACGCACCGAAATCCTTGCTTCGGCTGAAGGGTATTTGGGCCACGAAGGCGCGATTGACCTTTTCGATACCGGACACGACTTGCAGCGCCAGCAATATCAGGAAGCAGAGACGCCCGAACTTTACGCCGCCGCCGGCAGCTTCCATGCCGGCAACGCCCGCCCCTTCACGCTGGAACTGTGCGGTCAAGGCGGTCATCGCGATCATGAAAACCAGCCAGAGCGCCTGATGTCTGTATCCGCCGGGGTAGACAAGCGTAAAAAGCAGCGACAGCCCCAAAAGCACCAGTGCGGCCGCGATCATTGCCGGCCGTCGGTTCGCCAACGCAAACAGGCTGCCGTAGATGAGTACGGACATCAACGCGGCGAAGATGCGAAACGCCAACGGACAGGCCACCATCAGTTCAAGGATACTGTCGGGATAGAACGACATAAAATACGAACTGGGCAGGGCAAGAGCACGAAGGGCGAGCAAAGCGAAATTCTCGCCGCTGAGATTGTTCTGGCCCGTATCATTGAAGGTCGGATAGACCGTCAGGAAACATGTAACAATTCCAACCGTGGCGATGGCAGCGGCTGTCACCAAGGCTCGATACTCCCTCAAAGGAGGCCTTGGCCGCGCCAGAACCAAATCAAAAAACCAATAAGCCAGGAAGCCGCCGACAAGCACGACCGAATGGACGTTGGTATTCGCCAGCAAGGCAAACAACAGGCCGATCCATAGTCCGTTGCGCGCTCCTTTCTCCCAGGTCAGGACGATCAGGAAAGTCACCAGCATGCTGATGCCGTAATTTCGCGACATCGCAGCGTATTCGAAAATCGAAAAGCTGCCGAACAGCGACAGCATCATGATGGGAAGCGGCAGTTTCAGCCTGAAAACAAGAAGATAGGTTGCTGCCGCTGCAACCACCAGCGCCACGACCTTCAGGACGACGGGTGAGCCGACCACGACATAGGCGGCGCGCAGCAGGATATACCAGAGAGCAGGATGACCCTCGCCATGCAGCTGGCGAAGCATATCGGCGAAATTGTCCCCCTGAAGGGCCAGCGACAATGCACGAACCTCGTCACGCCAAACGGTTTCGGACCAGCAAAGAGCAGACGCCAGCGCAAGCCAGATCAAAAAGATCAACGGCTTGCCGAGCTTGGCGAAACGCGGTTCATCAACAACAGAGACAATCGAGGCCAAATGACACGCAACCCGGTGAATGACAGCGTGACGACCATATCGGCCGTGACATAATTTGGCGTTAAATGAAGGCTCTCATTTGATTCTCAGGCGCTAGCTTTTGCTCTCCCTCTCGAGAAGATGGATGTCCTCGCTCAAGTCTTCCATCCTCTTCAATAGGGCCGCTTGAGCATCTCTCAGCCCTCGATTGTAAAGGTATGGACCGATCTCCGTGGCGAAAAAGTCAAGCAGGAACTCGGCCGGCAAGGCGCCGATCGGATCGAGTTCCTGGTCGAAATAGGCGCGGATGCGCGAAACGATCTCAGCCTTTTCTTCCTTCGAAAATTCGATCTTCTTCATGGGCTCTCTCTTTGCCGGATGCGATCAGCACGTTGATGCTTCAGCGAAATCGATTGGTCAATCAACGAAATTCAATTGCCGCGGCAACCCTTAGACCATAAGGGAAAGCTGAATTTCCAACAGGATCACCCATATGAATCGCGCCGACTTTGTTGAAGGTTTGCGGGGTGGCTCCGCCGTTGCGCTGGCATCGGCGCCCTTTGCCGCCCTGTTCGGTGCGCTCGCAGTCGAAAACGGCATGTCGCTTTCCGAAGCTGCCTTCATGAGCGCCACGGTCTATGCCGGCGCCAGCCAGATGGTCGGCATCGAACTCTTCGGCCACAATGTCCATGCCTGGCTGATCGTGCTGTCGATCCTCGCCGTCAATTTCCGCCACGTGCTCTATTCGGCGGCCTTGGCGCGCTATATCGGCCACTTCACGCCGATGCAGAAATTTTTCACCTTCTTCCTGCTCGTCGATCCGCAATTTGCCGAGGCGGTGAAGCGCAGCGAGGCCGGCAAACCGCTGACCTTCGCCTGGTATTTCGGCTTCGGCATCATCATCTATATCCCCTGGGTGCTGATCAGCGTCATCGGCGGCATGCTCGGCGGCTTCATCGGCGATCCGAAGGCGATCGGCCTTGATATCCTGCTGCCGGCCTATTTCCTCGGCATCGTCCTCGGCTTCCGGAAGCGTGCCAATTTCCTGCCCGTGGCGCTCGTCAGCGCTGTGGCGTCCGTGCTCGCCTATCGTTATGTCGGCTCGCCCTGGCATGTCAGCCTCGGCGCCGCTGCCGGCATCGTGCTCGCCGCCCTGCTGCCATTACCGCCGCAGGAGCCCGACCTCGAAGCCGACGCCCTTCAATCCGAAGTGCATGAGGTCTGAGCCATGGAATTCGATCTTAACATGGCGCTCGTCATCCTCGCTGCCGCAGCCGCCACCTTCGCCACCCGCATCGGCGGCTACATCCTCATCACCCGGATGAAAAGCATCCCGCCGCGCATGGAGGCGGCGCTGAATGCCGTGCCGGCAGCCGTGCTGACGACGCTGGTCGCACCTGCCTTCTTCATCGGCGGCTGGGATTCGAAGCTGGCGCTGATCGTCGCCCTCTTCGTCGGCCTGCGTTTCACCCATACATGGATGCTGGTCGCTGCCTGGATCGTCGTAATGATCTGGCGCCATACCGCCGGCGTTTAACGCCGGCGTTCAGCGCCATCACTTTAATATTCCAGCGGCAGCGTCGCGTTTTCGAGCCACGCCCGGACATCGTGTTCATGGATCAGCGGCATCAGCGCCTCGCGTGTGCGGCGGTGATAGTCGTTGAACCAATGCAACTCGTCATGGGTCAGAAGTTCCGGAATGACGAGGCTGCGGTCGATCGGGCAGAAGGTCAGCGTCTCGAAGCCGAGCATCGCCGCGTCGCCGCCGTCGATCTCCTCGGCTGCGCGCACATAGATCAGGTTTTCGATACGGATGCCGAAGCTGCCGGGCCGGTAATAGCCCGGCTCGTTGGACAGGATCATGCCGGGCAGCAGTTCCTGCGTCGAAAGCCTGGAGATGCGCTGCGGCCCTTCATGCACCGAGAGATAGGAGCCGACACCATGGCCCGTGCCGTGGGCGAAATCGGCCCCTGCCCGCCACAGCGCGATGCGCGCCAGCGGGTCGAGGTCGCAGCCGCGTGTGCCTTTCGGAAAACGCGCCGTGCTGATCTGGATCATCCCCTTCAGCACCAGTGTGAAAAAGCGGCGATGCTCTTCTGAAACCGCCCCGATGCCAACGGTACGGGTAATGTCGGTCGTGCCGTTGATATATTGCGCGCCGGAATCGATCAGGAAGAGTTCGCCGCCTTCGATCATCCGGTTGGTCTCGGTCGTCACGCGGTAATGCATGATCGCCGCATGTTCGCCGGCGCCGGAAATCGTGTCGAAGGAAATGTCCTTCAGCGGGTTCTGCATGCTCTGGCCGACGCGGGCGCGCACCGCTTCGAGATGCTCGGCGGCAGCAATTTCGCTCACCGTGCCGGGTTTTGTCTGCGACAGCCAATAGAGGAATTCCACCATCGCCGCGCCATCCTGCAGATGCGCGGCGGCCGAGCCGTTGATCTCGACGTCGTTCTTCACCGCGCGCGGCATCTTGGCGGGATCAGTCCCCTCCACCACTTCGCCGCCCGCCTTGCGGATGATCTCGGCCAGCGCATAGGAAGCGATATCCGGGTCGATCAGCACACGGCCGCCATCCCTTGAAACGGCAGCGAGCCTCTCCTCCAGCGCCGAGGGCGGCAGCTGTGTGCAGATCTGCGCGAGATAGGCCTCCGGCTCGATGCCGGTCTTGCGCTTGTCGAGGAAAAGATCGGCCCGCCCGTCGGCATAGACGATGGCGCGCGCCAGCGGATGCGGCGTATGCGACACGTCGGCGCCGCGAATGTTGAAGGTCCAGGCGACCGAGGAGGGATCGGCGATCAGCACTGCCGCCAGGGCCTTCTTCGAAAGGTCGGCGGCGATCGTCGCGATTTTATCCCTGGCAAGCACGCCGGCCTGCGCGACATTCTGGATGCTGACCGCGCCGAGCGGCTCGGCCGGCCGGTCGCTCCAGAGCCTGTCGAGCGGATTGTGCGGCAGAAAGGTGAGCGTGCCGCCGATCTGCGAAAGCGCTCGTTCCAGACGGCGCACCTCGGCACCGGCATGCAGCCAGGGATCGATGCCGAGCCGAAGCCCCTTGGCGCCGTTTGCCGCCAGCCAGAGATGCGGCGGCTCGTTGACGAGATCGCCGCCCGAGAAGACCGAACCGTCGACCTGTTCGGCAAGCTGCGTCACATAACGCCCGTCGACGAAGACGATCGCTTGCGTGCGCAGAACCATTGCAATGCCTGCAGAGCCGGTGAAGCCCGTCAGCCACGCCAGGCGCTCCGAACATGCCGGAACATATTCGCCGTTGAAGTCGTCGGCGCGCGGCACGAGGAAGGCGTCGATCCCGAGCGAATCGAAAGCAGCGCGCAGCGCCGATACCCGATCCCTGCCGAATTGGGGCGTGGAGGTGACTTCGAAGGACTGGAACATGCTGGAAACCCGAATGGTTGAAACGAATACGGTAAATAGGATGCCGGCCATGTTAGCGAAATTTCAATCGATGGGGAGAAAAAGCGACGAAACGAGTCGAAACCCTGGGTGCCGCCCAATATTTTGACAGAACTGTGACGCGAAAAGTTAATTTGGCACGCTTTATGCATTAGCCGCATGGCTCCCATGAGCGAAACCCTCTGCCTCCGCCTTTCAGAATAGCTATATAGGCGGCATCGAACGGTTCGCGATGAACCTGCAACTAAGGAATTTTTGAAATGACCGCCTCTCTCTCGCGCTTCGCATATAGCAGCCCGGTGCAGGCTGGCGAACGCCAGACCGTACGTCACGTCATCGGCGCCCGCCGGCCGCAGAACGACGACAGCCTCAAGCTGCTCGGCGCCGGCCAGCGCGCCACGCGCCACAACGGCGCCCCCAGCTACGCGTTCTAAATCTGAAAGCCCGTCCGTCTCCTCCCTCCCGGACCGGCCTATTGGAATGCAGTAGAGCCCGCTCGAGCGCTCCTCCCCTTTGAGCTCGCGGGCATTGGCCGGATAGACCGGTCCAAGGCGGTGCCATCGGCACCGCCTTTTTCTTTGTCGTCGGTAGGGTTTAGCTGGCGGACAGGGTTCCTGATACGGTTGCCTGTACGGTGAATGGCTCCTCCCGCCGACCCCACGCTCCGTCATGCTCGGCCTTCAGCCGAGCATCCACGCGGCATCCATCAGCAGCAGTGGCATGGTTCCTCGGCTCAAGGCCGAGGAAGACGGAGAGTGAGGTGACGATCTCGCCAAACGCGCCGCCGGCGCAGCGAAACACCGCGTCGGATGCGCCATCAGACAGGCACTTGCCTGCTCAGCGTCTCGAAGAATCACGGCCGATCGAAATGAATCGTCACCCAGCCGTTCCGCCAAATCGTCCGGACATGCCGAAGCCTCGCGCCGCTATAGGCGGCGATCACCTTCCAGCGCTGCGCGGCGAGAATGCCCGAAAGGATGACCGAGCCGCCGGGTGCCAGATGCGTCGCAAGCTTCGGTGCCATGCGGATCAGCGGCCGGGCGAGAATGTTGGCGATGATCAGATCGAAAGGACCATGCTCGGAAAAGGCCGTCGAATGAAAGCCCGGCGCGGTCCTGGTGACGATGCCCGAGGCGATGCCATTGCGGCACACATTTTCTGCCGCAACCCGCGTCGCGATCGGATCGATGTCGGTTGCCAGCACCGGTATGTTCTTGAGCTTGCGCACCGCAATCGCCAGCACGCCGCTGCCGGTGCCGAGATCGAGTGCATTGCGGACCCGGCGCGAACGCACCACGGCGTCGATCGCCTCGAGGCAGCCGGCGGTCGTGCCGTGATGGCCGGTTCCGAAGGCCTGGCCGGCATCGATCTCGATGTCGATATCGCCGGGGCGGACCTTGTCGCGGTCATGCGAGCCATGCACCAGGAAGCGCCCCGCCCTGACAGGCTTCAGCCCCTCCAGCGATTTCACCACCCAGTCGACATCGGGGATGACTTCCCGCTCCAGCCGGGCATCGGGGAAAGAGGCCTTCAATGCGTCCTCGACGCGGGAATGCACCTCGGCCTCGTCCTCGGCCATCATATAGATCGAGGCTTCCCAGATGTCTTTCTTCTCATCGATCTCGGTGGTCCCGATGGCAAAGTCTTCTTCGCCGAAGACCGAGCTCAGCAGATCGAGGATCTCTTCGGCCTTGCTCTCGGTCGTCGTCACGTAAAGGCGGATTTCACTCACGATAGGCGGTCTTTCCCGTTTCCGTTGCCCGCCACCGGTCGAGCCAACGCCCCATCACGCTGAAACCATCACCCCTTGTTGACGAGATTCTCCAGCTTCTTTACCGCCGTGTCCGGGTTTTCGCCATAGGCGATCGTTCCGGCAAACCGTCCCGCAGAATCGAGCAGGAAAACCGAGGCGGTGTGATCCATCGTGTAATCGCCGTTCGGATCCTTCTCATCGACCGGCACTTTCTTGGCGTAGACGCGGAAGCCCTTGATGACTTCGGCGATCTTGTCGGGCGGACCCGAGATGCCGGTGATGCGCTTAGAAACGTTGGAGACGTATTCGTTCATGATCTCGGGCGTGTCGCGCTCCGGATCGACGGTCACGAAATAGGCTTGCAGCTTGTCACCCTTCGGATCGACCTTCTCCATCCAGCCGTTCAACTCGAAAAGCGTCGTCGGGCAGACCTCTGGGCAATGGGTAAAGCCGAAAAACAGCGCCGTCGGCTTGCCGCGTAACGCTTCTTCGGTAATCGGCCGTCCGCTCTGCGAGACCAGGGTAAATGGAACACCGAAGGGCGCCTCCACCGCCACATCCCCCGATTTTAAAGGATACCACCTGAAGAACCCGAGAACCCCGGCAAGTATCAGGACACCGACCCAGACGGCGATGCGAAATGTCTTCATTGGCGAGATCCTCGATCCAGGCGGATGCGTCGCCCGCCTCTGCCGGCGTGATTATAGTCTCGACCGAAGGCGCGCAACTCAACAATATGTTTTCTGACCCGTGATTAATTGTCTCATCGGCCGCGGCCGTCCCCAATCGGAAATCAGCCCCGGAAATCAGCACGGATCAAAAAAAGCGATGTTTGTGAATAGCTTGCCTTCAGAGCGACGGGCAATCCCAAAATACATATCGTTAGGAAAGACTTAAGCCGTCACATCTATATTTAACGGCGGTTCTGCATCGCTACTCCGCCGGGGATAACTGGGAAGAATTCTGACCATGAACAACAACAACGCCATCAAGCAGTCGGGCGCTTATCTCGAAATCGTCTCGTTCCACCTGGGCGACCAGGAATTCTGCATCGACATCATGGCCATCCGCGAAATCCGCGGCTGGGCGCCGGTGACGCCGATGCCGCACACCCCACCCTACGTGCTCGGCCTCATCAACCTGCGCGGCGCGGTTATCCCCGTCATCGACATGGCCTGCCGCCTCGGCATGAAGATGACCGAGCCCTCGGAGCGCTCGGCGATCATCGTCACCGACATCGCCGGCAAGCTCGTCGGCCTGCTGGTCGAGCAGGTATCCGATATGATGACCATCAAGAGCGAAGACCTGCAGCCGCCGCCGGAAATCATCCCGGAAGCCCAGCGCGCCTTCTGCCGCGGCATCGTCGCGCTCGAAAAGACCATGGTCTGCTTCCTGAACCTCGATACGGTTATTGCCGACGAACTGACGCAGGCGGCTTGATATTTATCGCAAAACGGAATGCGAAGGCCCGGCTCGTCCGGGCCTTTTTCGTTTGAAAAAGACCGACTCGTCGCCGATCTCTCCATCCTCTCCTCCCTCATCTCTGTGCTCGTCACAGAGATCCAGCCACCGCGCGTCAGCGCGGTGAATGACTTGCTTGTCAAATGGGGTCTCCCGCGCCCAAGGACTTGGGCGCGCTGGATGCCTGTGACAAGCACAGGCATGAGGGAGCTCGGAGAGATGCACTACTCGAGATGAAACGTGCGTCGCACACAAACCTGCAGCTTATTGGGGCTTCCCATTCTTCCACGTGACATTCTGCCCATAGAGCGGAATCGTCGAGATCGACATCTTCGCAGAGCCATCCGTCAGTTCCCTGGAATGGGCGAGATAGATCAGCGTGTCGTTGGCCTTGTCGTAGATGCGATTGACGACCAGTGTTTTCCAGATCAGCGACATGCCCTGCCGGAACACTTCGCTGCCATCCTTGGACAGGTCGATATTGCCGATCTCGATCGGCCCCGTCTGCCGGCAGGCGATAGAATTGTTCGACGGGTCTTCGAACCAGTTGCCGTTCTTGAACCGGTCGATCAGGCTACGGTCGAAATAGGTGACGTGGCAGGTGACGCCCTTGACCTCCGGATCGGAGACCGCCTCGACGATGATGTCGTTGCCGATCCAGTCGACCCCGACCTTGCCGACGACCTCGGCCGAGGCGGCGCCGGCGGAAAGGGCGGCGAAGGAGAAGGCGGCGAGGAGAAGATTGCGAGGCTTGGACATGGCGGCTCCCTGAATGATCCGCATTTTAGATAAGTGCGCCCCCATTCTTTGCAAGAAATGGCCGTCTGCAGGGAAACGATCAGCCTTTCCGGCAGGTGCAGGGCTCGTAGGCCCCCGCCGTTAGCCGGCCGGGCCTCATGCCGATCAGCGCCGGTATGGCGTGGACGGCATTGGCCTTGACCGCTTTTGCCATTTCGATGGCCGCAGCCGCGCAGACGACGGCGTCCTCGGCGGCGTTGTGGTGCACGAAACGCAGGCCGAGGTGCTCGGCGATCAGGTTCAGCCGATGCGAGAGGAAGTGCGGCCAGATCCGCTGCGCCATCTTCAGGCTGCAGAGATAGGTCAGCTCCGGATAGGATTGCCGGTAGAGATCGAGGCTCGCCCGCCAGACGCTGAAATCGAAGGCGGCATTATGGGCGATCATCGTCGCGCCGCTGATATCCTCGTGAAACTCGTCCATCACCTCGGGAAACTCAGGCGCATCCTCGACATGCTCAGGCCGGATGCCGTGGATCGCTATGTTCATCCCGGCAAAACGCATGTCCCGCGGCCGGATCAGCCGCTCCTCGACGCGCGTGACCCTGCCCTCCTCGATCCAGGCAAGGCCGACGGAACAGGCGCTGCCGCGCTGTTCGTTCGCCGTCTCGAAGTCAATCGCGATGGTCTTCAAATCGGCACCCGAATCGTTTCTTTCCGAAACAGAAATACCGTCCCGCTCCCGGCCGCGCAAATTCGATACGACGCACGGTTGACATTTCACCCCGCATATCGAAACTTGCCGTCATGATCGGCTCCGTGACCATAGCAGCGCTTATCCATCACACCACGACCCTTGAAGGGTGCGCGGGAGCGATGGCGCGTTAGCAGCGATCCGATCATCCCGAAAACCCTGCCGAGGCGAGCAGGGTTTTCAGAAAAACTCGGCTCTCCTTTTGAAACCAACGGAGAGCAGCCAATGTCCGAAAACGAAGAGAATGAACCGAGCCGCCGGTCGCGCCTGCCGGAGGGCATCCTCGTGCGCGCCGTGCGCCTTTCCGATGCGGAGGAAATCACCGATCTGATAAATCTGCCGGGCTATCGGGCCGGCACCTTGAGGCCGCCGTACCAGAGGATCGAAGAGGTCCGCAAATACCTGGAAAACCCAGCGCCGGGTGCGCTGAACCTCGTCGTTACCCTGGATGGCAAGATCGTCGGCAATTGCGGCCTCAACCGTCTCTCCGGCCGCAGGCAACACGCAGCCAGCCTCGGCATGGGCGTACATGACGATTTCACCGGCCGCGGGTTCGGCCGCATCCTGCTCGGCGCCATGGTCGATGCCGCCGACGACTGGCTGGATGTCAAACGGCTGGAACTGACCGTCTACACCGACAACGATGCCGCCATCGGCCTCTACGAGAAATTCGGCTTCGAGCGCGAAGGCCTGCTGAGGGCCTTCGGTTTTCGATCGGGAGAGTATGTCGACGCCTATACGATGGCCCGGCTCAGGCTATGAGCAAACGAGGCTGGCGGCTTGCCGTCAGCCCTCACCCGCTGATCAGCGCCAGCCACTCGTCCTCGTCCATCGTCTGCACGCCGAGTTCGCGCGCCTTATCGAGCTTGGAGCCAGCGCCGGGGCCGGCGACGACGATGTCGGTCTTCTTGGAGACCGATCCCGCCACCTTGGCGCCGAGGCTTTCCGCCCTCGCCTTCGCCTCGTCGCGGGTGAATTTTTCCAGCGAGCCGGTAAAGACCACGGTCTTGCCGGCCACCGGACTGCCGGTCGTTACCGGCTGTTCGGCCTGCTGGGGCGTCACTTCCTCGATGAGCCGGGTGATCACCTCGACATTGCGCGGCTCCTTGTAGAATTCGACCATGGCGCGCGCCACCACCTCGCCGATGCCCTCGATGGCGTTGAGATCGTTCCAGGCGTCGCCGGAAAGCGGTGCCGCCTCCTTCATCGCCATCGCAAAGGCTTCGTAAGTGCCATAGGAGCGCGCCAGCAGCTTTGCCGTGGTCTCGCCGACATGACGGATGCCGAGCGCGTAGATGAAGCGGTGGAGTGCAATGCTGCGCCGTTCGTCGATCGCCGCATAAAGCTTGCCGACGCTGACCTTGCCGAAGCCGTCGATATTTTCCAGCTTGGTCAGCGAAGCCTGCTGGCGCTTCTCCAGCGTGAAGATTTCGGGCGCGGTGCGGATCTGCAGCGACGCATCCTCGTGTTCGAAGAAAAAGTCGATCTGCTTCGATCCAAGCCCCTCGATATCGAAGGCGTTGCGCGAGACGAAGTGCTTCAGATGCTCGGTCGCCTGTGCCCGGCAGATGAAGCCGCCGGTGCATCGGCGCACAGAATCCATCTTGCCGGTCTTCTCGTTGACCTCGCGCACCGCATGCGAACCGCAGACCGGGCAGGTTTTCGGAAATTCGTACGACCGGGCGTCGGCCGTGCGTTTCTCCATCACCACGTCGAGGATCTGCGGAATGACGTCGCCGGCACGCTGGACGATGACGGTATCGCCTTCGCGGATATCGTGATCTTCAGGCCGAATGCGCTCGCCGCTATTGCCGATACCCTTGATGTAGTCCTCGTTATGCAGCGTCGCATTGGTGACGACGACGCCGCCGACGGTGATCGGCTTCAGTCGCGCCACCGGCGTCAGCGCGCCGGTGCGGCCGACCTGGATCTCGATTTTCTCGACCTCGGTGAAGGCCTGTTCGGCCGGAAATTTGTGCGCCGTCGCCCAGCGCGGCGAACGCGAACGGAAGCCGAGACGGGCCTGCAGCTCGAGGCTGTCGACCTTGTAGACGACGCCGTCGATGTCGTAGTCGAGATCCGGGCGTTCCAGACCGATCTCGTCGTAATGCGCCAGAATGTCGGCAACCGAATTCAGCCGCTTCATCAGCGGGTTCACCGGAAAACCCCAATCCTTGAAAGCCTGCACCATCCCGAACTGGGTGTCGGCGGGCATTTCCGACATTTCACCCCAGGCATAAGCGAAGAATTTCAGCTTGCGGCTGGCCGTCACCTTGGCGTCGAGCTGGCGCAGCGACCCGGCGGCGGTATTGCGCGGATTGACATAGGTCTGTTTGCCCTCCGCCTCCATCTGGCGGTTCAGCGCCAGAAAGTCGCTCTTGGCCATATAGACCTCGCCGCGGATCTCCACCACCGCGGGCACGCCCTTTGGCAGCTCGTTGGGGATTTCGGCAATAGTGCGAATGTTGGCGGTGACATTCTCCCCCGTCGTGCCGTCACCGCGCGTCGCTGCCGTCACCAGCCTGCCGTTCTCGTAACGGATCGACATCGACAGACCGTCGATCTTCGGCTCGGCGGTAAAGGCGATCGACTGGTCCGGCAGGCGGCCGAGGAAGCGATAGACGCTGGCGACGAAATCCTGCACGTCCTCCTGCGAAAACGTGTTGTCGAGCGACAGCATCGGTCGCGCATGGACGACGGGCGAAAAGGTGACGGAGGGCGCAGCACCCACCCGCCGCGACGGGCTATCCTCTCGGATCAGCTCGGGAAACTGCACTTCCAGTGCGTCGTTGCGGCGCTTCAGCGCGTCGTAATCCGCATCCGAAATCTCCGGCCGGTCCTTGCCATGGTAGAGCGCATCGTGATGCGCGATCTCCTTTGCCAGCCGCTCAAGCTCGGCGGCAGCCTCTTCGATCGTCAACGTGTCGACGGCGGAACCTTCGGTGGGCATGGAACGTGACTCCAGAGAATCTGGTCAGAAAATCTCGATTGTTTTTAGAGCAAAATCGCCGGATGAAAAGAGAGGCCCGAAGTCGAACATCAGGGATGACGCGAAAGATCAGATCAATTTCGCCACGGTCGCCAGCGGAAGAAAAAGCTGCAAGGGCTTCGTGTCGAAAGCAATAAATCCGAAATGCCGATAGAAAGCGGCAGCCTGCTCGTCTTTCGCGTCTACGGCCAAAGCAAAAACGCCCAGTTCCGAACGCAAGGCACGGCTTGCGGCGTCCCATAACAAAGCTGCGCCAAGTCGCCTGCCTTGGAAATCTTTGTCGATCGCCAGCCGCCCGATGCGTGCAACGGGAATGGCCGGATAAGGCGGCAGGCGGCGAGCCTTGTCTTCGGGAATATCCTTCAATGCCACGTCTCCGGCCGAAAGCGTATAATATCCGGCGATGCGAGCTGAACCCTCCGGACAGGCGACATAGCAAAGCGCGGCGCGGCGTTTGATATCTTGTCCTGCCCGCTCCTTCAAATAGCGGTCCAGCACGAATACGCCGCAAACAAAGCTTTTGCGGTCATGCCCGGAATTCAAGCCCTCGATTGTGAATTGCACCGTCACTGCGCTTTCCGAATGACGGCGTCATGAGCCGTTTTGGCGCGTTTCAGCGCATCTGTCGGCTCCGGCGGGTTGAGCAGCATGTCGACGAAACGCGACTGATCCTCGATTGACAGACGGATAAGCTGGTTTTCCTCGATCGTCCGCCGCGCCGCGTCCTGTGCCGCAGAGACAACGAAATCGCTAAGGCTGCGCCCCTCCATCTCGGCAGCTCGCTTGACGACCGCCAACGCCTCCGGACTGATGCGGGCTTCCAATCGGGTCGTGCGGCTGTTTTGCTGGGGCATGGATTTTCTCCTTTCTCGAATTGTACGGTAAAACGCCGGACAAAGGCAAGGATGAAAATGCCAAGGACGAAACCTCTCTCGGACCGTTGTTGGAGCATTCACCTCTCCACCCTCATTCCTGTGCCTGTCACAGGAATGAGGGAGGGTGGGGTCAGCGTTCGCGCCAAACGGATCGCCCTGCCCGCTCTAATCCCAATCCGTCGCATTGCGCAGCCGGATACTGCTGACATGCAGGCGAGTGTTCCACAGGCTCTTCAGCGGCCGCAGGCTATCGACAACCCGCAACTCCACACAGCGCAGCGCAAACTCCCGATCGAGCCGGACCATGGCGATCCTCTCCATCGGAACGACGCGTCTGCGAGAGACCCACATGCCAGCATCAGCCAAATCCTCAAAGTCCTCAGCCGGCATCTCATAACGATGGATGGTCTCCGCCTCGAGCCGTTCCAGCCAATGGCGCTCGACATAGGCCGCAGCCCGGAAATCTCGGAGCCACTGCCGCCGCTCGGTCTCCGGCGTCTCGGGCGTCGCCCATATCAGGATGCGCGGGCAATCACGCGGAAAGAGATACATGAAGTCATGTTCACCATCGATCGCCCAGACGAGCGGGCCGTTCAGCCATTCCTGGCTTGCCGGGCGCATCGAGGGCACACGGACTGGCCGTGGCTCGAACACCGCAATATCGGGATCATCGCTGAAATGGAAAAGGCGCATGGCACCGGATCGCCGATGTTCGGAATGATGCGCATAACGCGAAGCGGAATCTTTGTCACCGCCGGCGGCTGGAAAATCAGCCGTTGCCGGCGAGCAGCCGCTTCGCCGCCGCCCTCGCCTCTTCGGTCACCGAAGCCCCGGCCAGCATCCGGGCGATCTCCTCGGTGCGGTCCTTCTGCGCCATCGTCGCCACCCGCGTGGCGATCTTTTCGGATCCCTCGGCGGCCGGCCCCTTGGAGATCAGAAGATGCGTCGCCGCTCTCGCGGCGACCTGCGGCGCATGCGTGACCGACAGCACCTGCACCCGCTCCGACAGCCGCTTCAGCCGCTGGCCGATCGCATCGGCGACGGCCCCGCCGACGCCGGTATCGATTTCGTCGAAAACGAGCGTCGGGGCCGATCCCCGATCAGCGAGCGCCACCTTCAGCGCCAGCAGGAAACGCGACAGCTCGCCGCCGGAGGCAACCTTCATGATCGAGCCCGGCCGCGTGCCAGGATTGGTCTGAACATGGAACTCGACGACGTCGATGCCTTCGGCGAGCGCCTCCTGCGCATCCGTGCTGATCTCGACCATGAAACGGGCGCGTTCGAGCTTCAGCGCCGGCAGCTCCGTCATGACGGCCGCAGCCAGTGCGGTGCCGGCGTGATGGCGCTTGTCGGAGAGCAAGCGCGCCGCCGCATCGTAATTTTCGTGCGCCAGGCCGACTTCGGCTTCGAGCCGGGCGAGCCTCTCCTCGCCCGCGTCGAGGTCGGCAAGATCGGCGATCATGCGGACCGCAAGAGCCGGCAGTTCGGTGACGGGCACGGAATATTTGCGCGAGGCCGCCCTGAGCGCGAAAAGCCGCTCCTCCACCCGCTCCAGTTCCCTCGGATCGTATTCGGTCTTGCGCAGCGCTGCCTCGACTTCCATCTGCGCGTTGGAAAGCTGGTCGAGCGCGGCATCAAGCAGCGTCACGGTGTCTTCAAGCAGGCCCGGCGCCTCATGGCTCTTGCGCTCCAGCCGGCGCACCAGCGAGGCGATATGAGGCACTGGCGAGGCATTGCCGTTGAGGAACTCGGACGCCTCTGCGATATCGCCGGCGATTCGCTCGGCCTTCATCATTTTTTGACGGCGATCGGCGAGTTCGTCCTCCTCCCCATCCTGCGGCGAGAGCTTCTCGAGCTCCTCGACGGACGAGCGGAGGTAGTCGGCTTCGCGCGCCGCACCTTCCACCTTCTCGCGGTGCTTCTTCAGCGTCCGCTCGCTGTCGCGCCACAGACGATACAGCCGGGAAACCTCCGAGACCTCATCGGTGAGACCGGCGAAGGCATCGAGCAGAGTACGATGGGCATTGGTGTCGACAAGGGCGCGGTCGTCGTGCTGGCCGTGAATTTCGACCAGCATCTGGCCGGCCTGGCGCATCAGCTGCACGCTGACCGGCTGGTCGTTGACATAGGCCTTGGTGCGCCCGTCCGCCGATTGCTGGCGCCGGAAGATCAGGTCGCCCTCGTCGTCGATGCCGTTTTCACGCAGCAGCTTGCGGGCGCCGTGGTCCATGCCGACGTCGAACACCGCCGTCACCTGGCCCTTGTCCTCGCCGTGGCGCACCAGGTCGCCATCACCGCGCCCACCGAGCGCCAGTGACAGGCTGTCGAGCAGGATGGATTTGCCCGCTCCGGTCTCGCCGGTCAGCACGGAGAGGCCGGTCTCGAAGGCAAGATCCAGCCGCTCGATCAGGACGATATCGCGGATCGAAAGCTGGATCAGCATTGGCCTCAGGAACCGAGCAGGAGTTTCTTGCCTGCCGCAGCGATCCACGAGCCCTTGTTTTCACGCGGCTCGGCACCGCCGGTCTGCAGCAGCTTGTAGGAATCGGCGTACCACTGGCTGTCGGGATAATTGTGACCGAGGACGGCAGCCGCCGTCTGCGCCTCGTCGACGATGCCCATGGCGTAATAAGCCTCGACGAGACGCGCCAAGGCCTCTTCGATCTGGTTCGTATTCGGATATTTCTCGACGACAATACGGAAGCGCGAGATCGCGGCGAGATATTCCTTCCGCTCCATGTAGTAGCGGCCGATCTGCATTTCCTTGCCGGCGAGCTGGTCGCGCGCAAAGCGGATCTTGGCCTGCGCGTCGTCGACATATTCGGAGTTCGGATAATTGTCGATGACGGCCTGCATCGCTTCGATCGTCTTGGCCGAGGCGCGCTGATCCTGGGTCACGTCGACGATCTGCTTGGAATAGGTGAGACCGATGAGATACTGCACATAGGCCGCATCCTGCGATTTCGGATATTGCGACATGTAGCGGTTGCCGGATGTAAGCGCATCGTCCAGGCGGCCCTGGCGGTATTTGACGAAGGTGCTCATTACAAGCGCCTTGCGCGCCCATTCGGAGAACGGGTTCTCGCGGTCGATGGCGTCGAACTTGCGCGCCGCTTCCGCCATGTTGCCGACCTTCATGTTGGCAAGGCCCTGGGTGTAGAGCACATCCGGCGGATCGGTTTCGAGGCCGAGCTTGGTGATGTCGATATCGGGATCCGACTGGCAACCGGATATCGAGGCGCCTGCGCTGAGCACCAGAAGCGATGCGAACAAAGCACGCGCTGTCTTCATCATACCGTCAGATCCTGCATAACCCATTCGAAAGAACCCCACTGCCGCCGCTCGCTCCACGGCAGCCACGCCTCGCTGGCGTTTCTAGCCATAAATGTGCATCAAGAGCAACGCAATGATAAGGCATTAACGCATTTTTGTGGCAGCGGCCGGGGAATGACCGGCTTTTCCTCTTCTTCCCCGACCTGTGACAGGAAAGCATCTGACCAGGCGGACATAAAAAAACCGCCTCCGGGAAAGAGGCGGCCTGGTCTTGAGAATGTGCTGGAGGTCATGCCGACCAGGGAGCGAATTCCGAAGCGCTGACCGCGATCAGTTCGCGGGCGGCGACGCGCTGGCGCGGTGTCGACGTCTCCACAACCTCATAGGCGGAGGGATCGGCGAGCAGCGCCTTCAGCGCATTGGCATTCATCTTATGGCCACCGCGATAGGAACGGTAGCAGCCGATGAACGGGGCGCCGGCAAGCGATAGATCGCCGACAGCATCGAGCGTCTTGTGGCGGACGAATTCGTCCTTGGCGTAACGCAGCCCTTCGACGTTGATGACGGTATTGTCGTCCGAGATCACGACGGAATTTTCGAGCGAGGAGCCGAGCGCGTGGCCCGAGGCCCAGAGACGCTCGACATCGCGCATGAAGCCGAAGGTGCGGGCGCGGGAAAGCTCGGCCTTGAAGACGGCCGCGGTCATGTCGCCGGCCCACTTCTGCCGGCCGATCAGCGGGCAGTCGAAATCGATCTCGACTTCGAAGCGCGTGCCGTCATAGGGACGGAATTCGCTCCAGGAGCCGCCATGCTCGATTCGCACCGGCTTGGTGATACGGATATAGCGGCGCTTGACGCCGAGCGAGACCAGGCCAACCTGCTCGATAGCCTCGACGAAGGGCAGCGAACTGCCGTCCATGATCGGCATTTCGGAGCCCTGCACCTCGATCACCACATTGTCGAGGCCGAGCGCATAGATCGCCGCCATCACATGCTCGATCGTCGCGACCGAATGGGCGGGCGAGAAGCCAAGCACGGTGCAGAGGTCGGTATTGCCGACCTGCGAGGAGACGGCCTTGAGTTCGGTGATATCGCCATTGGCATGCATGCGCTGGAAAATGACGCCGGTATCCGATTCGGCCGGGTTCAGCGTGATCGAGACGTTAGCGCCCGAATGGACTCCGATGCCCGAAAGCGTCACGGGACGCGATACCGTCGTTTGAAAACCCAGCAAGCCAATTGCCATAAATTCTGCCTTTATTCTTCCGCACCGGCAGTCTGCCCAATCGGCGCGGTTATCGTTCATTCTGTACAACGAGCCTTTAGAAGGACTCGTGGGGCAGTTTCCTTGCATCATACTTACGTGCCCCGGCGCTCCAATCCAAATCACTGTTTCTTTCGCTTTGTTACGAAGTCACACGATTGAAATCGCTTGCGAATCACCGACTGAAAAACAGCAATGCCCGGGACCTTGGTCCCGGGCATGAACGGTGCTGATTCAGCCGCTCAATTCGACTGGCGACGCAGGAATGCCGGGATTTCCAGCTGGTCGTCTTCCTGCATCATCCGGGCCTGCGGAACCGCCCGACCCTGGTCGTCGAGGTTGCCGCGACGCGGTGCGTAGAGGCTTGCTTCAGGCGACAGCGGACGGCGCTGCTGCGAAGCGGCCGGCGGTGCGGCAGTCATGTCGGCGGCAACGGCTTCGTCGTCGCGGCGGCCGAGCGAATTGGTGATTCGCTTGAGCAGGCCCATCGGACCACGCTCTTCCGCTGCATGCGCGGCAGCCGGCTGCGTGCGGTGGTCGAGTTCGGCCTGGACGACCGGCGGGAAATCCTCGACCTTCGGCATGCGCATCGGCTCGGGCGCCTGGCGGATGATCGGCTCCTGCCGGACCGGCTGCTGCTGGACGGGCTGGCTCATCACCGGCTGGCTCATCACGGGCGCCGGAGCCTGCTGCTGTACCTGAGGACGCATGACGGGAGCTTCCGGCGCAGGCGCGAAGATCTTGCTCTGCGGACGGAAGGTTTCCTGCTGTGCCACAGGCTGCTGTACCGGGGCGCTGGCACGCGGGGCCGGGAATTCGAGTTCGCGTTCCATCTCGGCTTCGCGGATGGTCTGCGCGATCGGATCCACCACCTTCGGTGCCTGCATCACGGGGGCAGGCTGAACTGCGGCCGCTGCCGGAGCAACAGCCGCGGAGGGACGGATAGCAGGCCTTGCGACCGGCTGAACGTTGCGCTCGGCGGCTTCGCTGATCGCCCGATCGATGCCGGTTGCGACGACCGAGACGCGGATGATGCCTTCAAGCGATTCGTCGAAGGTGGCGCCGAGGATGATGTTGGCGTCGGGATCGACTTCCTCGCGGATGCGGGTCGCGGCTTCGTCGACTTCGAAGAGGGTCAGGTCGCGACCGCCGGTGATGGAGATCAGCAGGCCCTGGGCGCCCTTCATCGAGGTTTCGTCGAGCAGCGGGTTGGCGATCGCGGCCTCGGCGGCCTGCAACGCGCGGCCGGAGCCGGAGGCTTCGCCGGTGCCCATCATCGCGCGACCCATTTCGCGCATGACCGAGCGGACGTCGGCGAAGTCGAGGTTGATGAGACCTTCCTTCACCATCAGGTCGGTGATGCAGGCAACGCCCGAATAGAGAACCTGGTCGGCCATCGCGAAGGCGTCGGCGAAGGTGGTCTTGTCGTTGGCAATGCGGAAGAGGTTCTGGTTCGGAATGACGATCAGCGTGTCGACAGACTTCTGCAGTTCCTGGATGCCCATCTCCGCCAGGCGCATGCGGCGCCCGCCTTCGAAATGGAAAGGCTTGGTGACGACGCCGACCGTCAGGATGCCCTTGTTGCGGGCGGCCTGTGCGACGACGGGCGCTGCACCCGTGCCGGTGCCGCCGCCCATGCCGGCGGTGACGAAGCACATATGCGTGCCGTTCAGGTGATCGATGATTTCGTCGATGCACTCTTCGGCGGCCGCGCGGCCGACTTCCGGCTGCGAACCGGCGCCGAGGCCTTCAGTGACGTTGGCGCCGAGCTGGATGACCCGCTCCGCCTTCGTCATCGTCAGCGCCTGGGCATCCGTGTTGGCGACGACGAAGTCGACGCCCTGGAGACCGGCAGTGATCATGTTGTTGACGGCGTTGCCGCCACCGCCGCCAACGCCGAATACGGTGATGCGCGGCTTCAGCTCTGTGATGTCAGGCTTTTGCAGCTTGATGGTCATGGTACCTGTTCCTTCTCTCTCTGGCCGCATCGCCACGCCGGCCAATCACTCAATTTCAGAAGCTTTCCTTCAGCCACTGGCCCATCCGGGCTATGCGGCTGTTATTTCCACCCAGCGACATGAGCAGACCGCTCTGTGACGCATGTGTCTCCATGTCCGCGACTTGCGGATAGATCATCAGGCCGACGGCCGTCGAAAAGGCCGGGCCCTTGGCCGCCGTCGGCAGTCCCGAGACGCCCATCGGGCGGCCGATGCGGACGTTGCGGGCAAGAATGCGCCGCGCCACATCGGCAAGGCCGGTCAGCTGGCTCGCGCCGCCGGTCAGGACGACACGCTTGCCGACGATCGGGCTGAAGCCGGAGCGCTGAATGCGGTCGCGGATCAGTTCCATTGTTTCTTCGATTCGGGCCGAAACGATGCGCGAGACCAGCGCCCGCGGCACCTGCGACGGCTGGTCGCGATCATCCTCGCCGATCGGCGGAATCGAAATCAGCTCGCGCTCGTCGGAGGAATTCGAAAGGGCCGTGGCATGCACGACCTTCAGCCGCTCCGCATCCTCGATACGGGTCGAAAGGCCGCGCGCGAGATCGGTGGTCACATGATGGCCGCCGAGGCCGACGGCATCCGTATGAACGAGCTTGCCTTCGGCAAAGACCGAGATCGTCGTGGTGCCGCCGCCCATGTCGATCGCCGCGCAGCCGAGTTCGACTTCGTCATCGACGAGAGCGGCGAGGCCCGATGCATAGGGCGTCGCGACGATGCCCTCGACCGACAGGTGCGCGCGGTTGACGCTGAGCTCGAGGTTCTTCAGCGCCGAGCGCTCGGCGGTGACCACATGCATATCGACGCCGAGCGCATCGCCATACATTGCCAGCGGATCGCGAATGCCGCGCTCGCCGTCGAGCGAAAAGCCGGTTGCCAGCGAATGCAGCACCGAACGGTCCTGGCGCAGCGACTGCTGGCAGGCGGCCGACAGCACCTTCTTCAGATCGTTGAGTTCGACTTCCTGGCCACCGAGATCGATTGTGGCTGTGTAAATGTCGCTGCCGAGGCGGCCGGCCGTCAGATTGACGATCAGGCTCTCGACAGTCAGCCCGGCCATGCGCTCCGCCGCGTCGACGGCGAGGCGAATGACGCCTTCCAGCGCGTCGAGATCGGCGATCACGCCGGTCTTGATGCCGCGGGACCGCTGGTGCCCGATGCCGATGATCTCGATATTGTGCGTGCGGCCCGGCAGGATCTGGCTTTCCTCGCGCGGCGTCAGCCGGCCGATCATGCAGACGACCTTGGTCGAGCCGATGTCGAGCACCGAAACGACATGCGACCGCTTCGACGAAAGCGGCTTCAGGCGCGGCAATCCGAAATGGGATGAACCGAACAAGCTCATATATTCTGCCCCGCCTTCTTCAATTCCTTGGTGCGCTCCGTCACAGCCGTCTGACGGCGGACTGCCGCCTCCGGCGTCAGCTGGATCGCGGTTCTGTCGGACAGCCTGAGATCGACCGCGGCAATGTCCCGCTCCAGGAGCTGGTGCTCCTTGTCGAACTTCGAAAGCGTCGCCAGCGCCTGGTCGATACCGTCTTCCGGCAATTTGACGACGACGCCGTTATCCATATGCAGGTCCCAGCGACGGCCTGATATCCAGACATAGGCCTTCACGCGAGCCTTGACGTCGGGCCACTTCGAGAAGGCCTCGTCGAGCGACGCCGCTGCCGTTTCCGCATCGCGGCCGACAACGAGCGGCAGCGACGAAAATTTATTGTCGCGCAGCGGCGCAATGACGCTGCCGTTCTTTTCGATCAGCGAAAGCTCCTGCCCGTGCTGCCAGATCGCATAGGCCTGACGCTCCTTGAGCTTCACCTCGATCGTCTTCGGATAGATCTTGCGAACCTCGACACTTTCGACCCAGGCAAGATGGGCGATCTTCCGGCGGGCGGCATCGACGTCGAGGGCGACCAGCGAGGTCGTGCCGTCGAGGCCGATCAGTTGCAGGATCTCGATTTCAGACGTCTCCGAATTGCCGGAGACCTTCACGTCCTCGATCGCAAAACCCGCCGCCGTCGTCGTCGCCTGCGCAACGGCTTCGGTGTGGCCGCCGAGCGACATGCCGTAAAGCCCGGTCGCGGCCAGGAAAGCCAGCGCCGAGATCGTGCCGGCATGGGCCGGGATGTAGATGCGGCCGCTGCCGAGGCTGATGAGGAAACGGGTAACGCGGCGCAGCGGACGCGGCAGGACGAATCGCTCTTCGGCTTCCATGGCCGGAAGCACGGCATGATGGCTGGGGCGCCCTATCCTCTTGACTGTCAACGCAAACAAGACGCGTCCTCCACCATCCACCGGAGAAACTCACCAAAGGAATAACCGGCATGACCGGCCATTTCGGGCACAAGCGAGGTTGGAGTCATGCCTGGCTGGGTATTGACTTCCAGCCAGATGATTTCGCCGTCTTCGGTGAAACGATCGTCGTAACGAAAGTCGGACCGACTGACGCCGCGACAACCGATTGCCTGATGCGCCCTTAGGGCCAATCTTTGTATTTTTTGGTAAATATTCGGTGAAATTTTTGCCGGGATGACGTGTTTTGAACCGCCCGCTGCATACTTGGAATCGTAATCATAAAAATTGTGTCCCTGCGGCACCACCTCGGTGACGCCGAGCGCAGTCTCGCCCATGACGCCGCAGGTGAGTTCGCGGCCGTAGACATAGCGCTCGACAAGCACTTCCTCGCCGTAGCGCCACTCGGACGAGCTGACGATTTGCGGCGGATGCGCCTGATCTTCCGTAACGATGACGACGCCGAAGCTCGACCCTTCCCGCACCGGCTTCACCACATAGGGCGGCTTCATCGGATGCGTCGAGGGAAAGGCGAAACGGTTGATGACCTGCGATTCGGCGACCGGAATGCCGGCAGCGGCAGCAACAAGCTTCGCCTTGTCCTTGTCCATTGCCAGCGCCGAGGCAAGCACGCCCGAATGCGTATAAGGGATCTCGAGATATTCGAGGATGCCCTGAATGGTGCCGTCCTCGCCGAAGGGGCCGTGCAGCGCATTGAAGACCACGTCGGGCTTCAAGGCGGCAAGCTTTTCCGAAACATCGCGCGCCACATCGATGCGCGTCACGTCGAAGCCTTCCGCTTCGAGGGCTTCTGCGCAAGCCTTTCCCGAGGAAAGGCTGACAGGCCGTTCCGAGGAAAATCCGCCCATCAGGACAGCGACATGCTTGCGACTCATCAACACCCCCAAAAATAACTTTTATTGTCGAAATCGACGCTTGCGCGAAGCTGTCTGCGCCGTTTCGGGCCTTTGTCCGACCTGCATGCATTAGAGCATCATTATGGTTAATGAAGTGTTTACTTTCGTTAACTTCTTCTTCCCAGGCGCGGCATTTGTCCGTGCCGCGCACTTGATTTTTCGAAGCTTCACGTCTTCGAAGTGTCAGGGCGGACACCCCAGCCGATCTGTCAAATCAGAAAAGCCCGCATGGAAAAACCACGCGGGCTCAAAGAGATAACCTCAAGTCTTGCAGTCAGTCGGCGTCGTCGAGAACCTTCCACACCAGGCCGCCGAGCGCCCCGCCAGCAAGCGGTGCAATCCAGAACAGCCAGAGCTGCTGCAATGCCCAGCCGCCGACGAAAAGCGCCTGACCGGTGGAACGCGCCGGATTGACCGAGGTATTTGTCACCGGGATGGAGATGAGATGGATCAGCGTCAGCCCGAGGCCGATCGCAAGCGGTGCGAAGCCCGCAGGCACCCTGCTGCTGGTCGATCCGAGGATGATGATCAGGAAGAACATGGTCAGCAGCACTTCGATCAGCAGTGCCGAAAGCAGCGAATAACCGCCCGGGGAATGATCGCCATAGCCGTTGGCGGCAAAGCCGCCGAGTTCGAAACCCGCCTTGCCGCTGGCAATGAGATAAAGCAGCGCGGCCGCGGCGACGGCGCCGACAAGCTGGACGCCGATATAGGGAAGCAGGCGTGCGGCAGGAAACCGTCCGGCGACCGTCAGGCCGAGGGAGACGGCCGGGTTGAAGTGACCGCCCGAAATACCGCCCACGGCATAGGCCATGGTGAGCACGGTCAAGCCGAATGCAAAGGCCACCCCGACAAAACCGATGCCCAATTCGGGATAGGCCGCGGCAAGGACGGCGCTGCCGCATCCACCAAAGACAAGCCAGAACGTGCCGAGAAACTCCGCAACAAGACTCTTTTGCATGCGCGCCTCCTATATCTCAACCAGAGAGTTCATAGTGAATCTGCCACAATTCGAGTCCGGTCAAGCTGGCTGCAAATGCTGCGGCAAGCTTCGCGCAAGGATCGAGAAACTGTGTATCCGAGGAACACAGCCAGCGCGGCTTTTTTATTGATGCGCTCGGCACTTCCGGCTAACCGGAGCACTCAAGGTCAAGCGGGGAACATATCATGCGATGCCTCATCACCGGCGCGGCCGGCTTTGTCGGCGGGCCTCTCGTCGAAAGACTGCATGGCGAGAGGCTGTGGGAGGTTCGGGTGACGACGCGATCCGCAGCCGCCGGCTTTCCGGCAGAGATGCGGCATTTCCCCATCGAGATATCCAGCGAAACGGACTGGACGGCCGCGCTCGACGGTGTCGACGTCGTTGTCCATCTCGCCGCCCGGGTGCACATCATGAATGACCGCGCGGCCGATCCTCTGACGGAATTCCGCCGGATCAACACCGCCGCCACGCTCAATCTCGCCGAGCAGGCCGCACGCGCCGGGGTAAAAAGGTTCGTTTTCATCAGCAGCATCAAAGTCAATGGTGAAGAAACCGAACGGCCCTTCCGCCACGACGATACGCCGATGCCGCTCGATCCCTATGGCGTTTCGAAGCTGGAAAGCGAAATCGGCCTGCATGAAATCTCAGCCCGAACAGGCATGGAAGTCGTCGTCATTCGCCCGCCCCTCGTCTACGGGCCTGGCGCCAGGGGCAACTTCGCCCTGCTCGTCGGACTTGTCCGGAAGAAGATACCGCTCCCCTTCGCGTCGCTGAAGAACCACCGCACACTGGTTGCGCTTCCAAATCTCGTCGACCTGATCGTCACGGCCATGACGCATCGGGATGCGACCGGCCAAACCTTTCTCGCAGGCGACGGAGAAGATCTCTCCACGCCCGGGCTCATCGAGGGCATTGCCGCAGGCTTGGGTCTCAAACCGATGCTGCTCCCCTTCCCCCCCGCCTTGCTGCAGCTGGGCGCAAAATTGACGGGAAAAGACGCCGTCTACCAGCGTCTTTGCGGTTCCCTGCAGGTCGACATATCCCACGCCCGCGACGTGCTCGGCTGGTCGCCCATCGTCACGCCGCGCGAAGGTCTGAAGCTTGCCGTGAAGTAAAAAGCTATTCGCTGGTGACGCCGTGGAACGGGCGCACTTCGCGGCCGGGCATGAAGACGCCGAGCCGCTTGATTTCCCATTCGAGCTTGATGCCCTCTTTCTCGAAGACCTCGCGGCGCACCTGTTCGCCGAGATATTCGAGATCGTAACCGGTCGCCTGCCCCATATTGATCATGAAGTTGCAGTGAAGCGACGACATCTGCGCTCCGCCGATGACGAGACCGCGGCAGCCCGCCTCGTCGATCAGCTTCCAGGCCGAATGGCCGGCAGGGTTCTTGAAGGTCGAGCCGCCGGTCTTTTCGCGCACCGGCTGCACCGTCTCGCGGTGATTGCGCACGGCGTCCATCTCGGCGCGGATCTGGGCGCGCTCTTCCGGATAGCCTTCGAACAGCACGGAGGTGAAGATCAGCTCGCTGGATGCGGTCGAATGACGATAGGAATAGCCCATCTCGGCATTGGACAGCACGTGCTTGTTGCCCTTGCGGTCGACCGCGTTGACCTCGATCAGCCGCTCGCGCGTCTCCACGCCATTGGCCCCGGCATTCATGCGCGCTGCGCCGCCGATGCTGCCCGGAATACCGTAGAAGAAATGAAAGCCGCCGATGCCGTTATCCATCGCCATCGCCGCCACATGTTTATCGGGGCAGATGCTGCCGGCCAGAATGCGGTTTTCGCCGGCAAGCTCGACGAAGCCGAAGCCCTTGGCGGACAGGCGCAGCACGACGCCGGGAATGCCGCCGTCGCGCACCAGGATGTTGGAGCCGACGCCGATCACCGTCAGCGGCACCTCTTCCGGCAAGATTTTCAGGAAGGCGACGAGATCGTCGATATCATGCGGCTGGAACATCAGCTCGGCGAGGCCGCCTGCCCTGAACCAGGTGACGCGGTCCATTGGGGCATCCGGCGTGATGCGACCGCGGATATCCTTTACACCGTCTCCGAGAGACGCGAGAAGCTTTTCCCCATTCACCTGTTTCATACGGACTTTCCCGATAGGCCTTCCAGTTGCTTGGGCAGCGCCGCCGCCCAGGATGTGATGCTCCCAGCCCCCAACAGAACCACGAAATCGCCGGGCTTTGCAACCTCCGCAACCATCTGCGGCAGAAGCTCCGCCGAGTTCAGAAAGCGGGCGTCGCGATGGCCGCCGGATTTTATCCGCGAGACCAGCGACACGGAATCGATCCCCGCGATCGGATCTTCACCTGCCGCATAGACCGGCGCCAGGAAAATGCTGTCGGCATCGTTGAAGCAGGCGGCGAATTCCTCGAACAGGCTTGCCAGGCGGCTGTAGCGGTGCGGCTGGTGGACCGCGATGATGCGCCCCTTGCAGGCTTCGCGGGCAGCGCGCAGCACCGCTTTGATCTCGACCGGATGGTGGCCGTAATCGTCGAAGATCTGCACCCCGTTCCATTCGCCGGTCAGCGTGAAACGGCGCTTGACGCCACCGAAGGAGGCAAGTCCCTTGGCGATATCGGCGCTCGATATGCCGAGCCGGTTGGCAACGGCGATCGCCGCCGTCGCGTTGGAGATATTATGCCGCCCCGGCATCGGCATGACCAGCCCCTTGAGCTCGATCACCTGGCCGGTGCGGCGGCGGCGGATTTCGACGTCGAAGATCGAGCGTGTGCCATCGATGCGCACATTCTTGAAGCGTACGTCGGCCTGCGGGTTCTCGCCATAGGTGATGATCTTGCGATCCTCGATGCGGCCGACCAGCGACTGCACCTCGGGATGGTCGAGGCACATGACGCCGAAACCGTAAAACGGCACGTTCTCGACGAACTGCCTAAAGGCGGCGCGCACGGCGTCGAAATTGCCGTAATGGTCGAGATGCTCCGGGTCGATATTGGTGATGACGGCGACATCGGCAGGGAGCTTCAGGAAGGTGCCGTCGGATTCGTCGGCCTCGACCACCATCCACTCACCCTCGCCCATACGGGCATTGGTGCCGTAGGCATTGATAATGCCGCCGTTGATGACGGTCGGGTCGAGCCCGCCGGCTTCGAGCAGGGTTGCGACCAGCGACGTGGTGGTCGTCTTGCCATGCGTGCCGCCGATGGCGATCGCATTGCGGAAGCGCATCAGTTCGGCAAGCATTTCGGCGCGGCGCACCACCGGCAGCAGCTTTTCGCGCGCGGCGATCAGTTCCGGATTGCTCTTCTTGATCGCCGTCGAAACGACGACGACTTCGGCATCACCCAGGTTCTCTGCCCGGTGGCCGACGAACACTTCGATACCCTTGTCGCGCAGGCGCTGGACATTGGCGCTGTCGGCCTGATCGGATCCCTGCACCTTGTGGCCGAGATTGTGCAGCACTTCGGCAATGCCGCTCATGCCGATGCCGCCGATGCCGATGAAATGAACGAGGCCGATCGCCTTCGGCAGTTTCATGCGCGTGTCCTCTTCAATTCCGCAATTGTCCGTCCGGCGGCAATAGCCTCAACCATGTCGGCAAGCAAGTTCGCGGCATCGGGTTTCCCGGCGAGTTTCGCCGCCGCTGCCATATGCGAAAGCTTTTCCGGATCGTTCATCACAGCCGTCAGGATCGCCGCGATCTTCTCCGGCGAAAGCTCCGACTGGGCGATCACCTTCGCCCCGCCGGTCGCAGCCAGCGCTGCCGCATTCGCCGCCTGGTCGTGATCGAGAGCGTGGGGGTAAGGCACCAGCACCGCCGGCCGGCCGATGACGGAGATCTCCGAAATCGTCGAGGCGCCCGAGCGGCAAATGACGAGATGGGCTTTCGCCAGCCTCTCGGCCATATCGGTGAAGAAAGGCGCGATATCGGCCCCCATCTCCAGCTTAGCGACGCAGCCGCCGACCATTTCCATATCCTCGGGACGCACCTGCTGGGTGATGCGCAGTCGCAGACGCAGCGCGTCGTCGAGCAGGCTGATCGCCGTCGGCAGCGCCTTGGAGAAATATTGCGCGCCCTGGCTGCCGCCGAAGACGACAAGATTGAAGGCTTCGCCGGGATGAGACGGCGTGTAAGGCACCTCGGCGGCAGCGATGATTGCCGGGCGGACCGGATTGCCCGTCGTCACCGTCTTCTCCGGGAAGGCGCCGCCCCCCTCCGGCAGGAAACCGCCGGCGATACCCTGCACGCGGGTCGCCAAGGCCTTGTTGGCACGGCCCATCACCGCATTCTGCTCGTGGATCATCGTCGGCACGCCAAGCCTTGTGGCGGCAAGCAGCGGCGGCACTGTCGGATAACCGCCGAAACCGACGACGATGACGGGCTTCAGCCGCTGGATCAGCTTCTTTGCCGCCCGCATGCCGCTCCACAGCGTCCACAGCGAGCGGGCGACAGCGACCGGGTTCTTCGAGCCGATCGTCGCCGACGGCACGACATGGATCTCTTCGGCCGGGAACTTGCCGGCATAGCGCTCGGCCCGGCTGTCGGTGACGAGATGCACCGAGTAGCCGCGCTCCTTCAGCTTGAAGGCCAGCGCCTCCGCCGGGAACACATGGCCGCCGGTTCCCCCGGCGGCAAGCAGCACGATGCCTTTGCTCATGGCCTTTTACTCCGCCGGCATGCCGTGCGGGACGCGGAAAAGGCTCCGGTCCTGCGCACGTTTTTCCGGTCGATGGCGCGTCAGCGCCAGAATGAAGCCGGCGGTGACGCAGATCGCCACCATCGACGAGCCGCCGTAGGAAATCAGCGGCAGCGTCATGCCCTTTGCCGGCAGCAGCTCGAGGTTGACGCCGATATTGATGATCGACTGGATGCCCATCTGCAGCACCAGGCCGGCAACGGCGAAGCGGTTGAAGTCGTTGCGCTCACGATAGGCATGTGAGAGGCCGCGCAGCACCAGCACGGTAAACAGCGCCACCAGCGCCATGCAGAAGACGATGCCGAATTCCTCGGCCGCGACCGAGAAGATGAAGTCGGTATGCGCATCCGGGATGATGCGTTTGACGATGCCCTCACCCGGTCCCTGGCCGAACCAGCTGCCGCGGATGATCGCCTCGCGCGCCGTGTCGATCTGGAATGTGTCGCCCTCGCCGGTCATGAACTTGTCTATTCGCAGCGCGACGTGCGGGAAGACGTAATAGGCGCTGAGCAGGCCGCCGGCGCCGCCGATGCCGAGCAGCATGATCCATATCCAGGGCATGCCGGCCATGAAGAACATCCCGCCCCAGACGGCCGTGGTCAGGATGGTCTGTCCGAGGTCGGGCTGCGCGACGAGCAGGGCGGCGACGATGGCAAACAGGATGATGGCGAAGAGATTGCCGGGAATCTCCGGCTGGCGCGCATGTTCGGCAAACAACCAGGCGCAAACCACGACGAAGGCGGGCTTCATGAATTCCGACGGCTGGATGGAAAGGCCAGCAATCCAGATCCAGCGCCTGCCGCCCTTGACCTCCTGCCCGACGAACAGCACCAGCACCATCATAGCGAGGGAGATGATCAAGAGCAGGATCGCCGTTCGCCGCACCTGCCGAGGCGTCAGGAACGATAGTCCGAGCATGACTGAGATCGAAGGGATCATGAAGGCCGCATGGCGCTTGACGAAGTGGAAGGGCTCGAGCCCGATGCGCTCGGCAACCGCGGGAGACGCCGCGAACGACAGCATGAAGCCGATGCCCATCAGGAAGATGAACATCGCCAGGAAGAAGCGGTCGATGGTCCAGAACCAATCGGCCAGAGGCCCACGTTCCGCGCGGCTTACCATGTCATTTCTCTCCTGTTGCCGAACCGATCAGCATCGCAATCCCGTCAAGCGCTGCCACGTGTCCGACGAAGGCTTCACCCCTGACTTCGAAATTCTTATACTGATCGAAGCTTGCGCAAGCCGGGGATAACATGACGGCCGAAGTGGCGGCCTCGTCGCGCTCGGCATCGGCTGCCGCATGCACGACCGCGCGCTCCAGCGTGCCCGAGATCTCGTAAGGCACGGCCTCGCCGAGCGTCGCTGCGAATTCCGCCGCCGCCTCACCGATCAGATAGGCTTTGGCGATGCGCGGAAAATAGGGAGCGAGCGTGGTGATGCCGCCTGATTTCGGCAGGCCGCCGGCGATCCAGTAGATGCGATCATAGCTCGAAAGCGCCGGTGCCGCAGCATCGGCATTGGTCGCCTTGGAATCATTGACGAAAACGACGCGGCCGCGCTGCCCCACCGGCTGCATGCGGTGCTTGAGGCCGGGGAACGAGGCAAGGCCGGCGCTTATATCGTCGGCGGAAACACCGACGGCAAGACAGGCGGCCACAGCGGCGGCGGCGTTCTGCGCATTATGGCTGCCGCGCAGCGTCTGGATGCCATCGAGATCGGCGAAGGGCAGCATGGCGCCGCCGGCGGCCTGAATGAGCCTGGTGCCCTCGGCATAAACGCCTGACGCCACCACGCTGCGGCGCGAAATGCGCACCACCTTGACACCCGCCCGCTCGACGCGGTCGGCAATCAGAGCCGAATGGCTGTCGTCGACGCCGACGATCGCCACATCGCTGCCGGCGACCAGCCGTTCCTTGACATCGGCGTAATGCTGCATCGTGCCGTGACGGTCGAGATGATCGGGCGTCAGGTTGAGCAGGATGCCGGCGGAAGGGTTCAGCGTCGGCGCCAGATCGATCTGGTAGGAGGAGCATTCGACGACGTAATAACGCCCGGCCTTCGGCGGATCGAGCGTCAGAACCGCGGTGCCGATATTGCCGCCGAGCTGCGTATCGTAGCCTGCGGATTTCAGGATATGGGCAATCAGCGCCGTCGTCGTCGACTTGCCGTTGGTGCCCGTGATGGCGATGAACGGGCAATCCGGCGCATGGGCGCGGCGCTCGCGCACGAAGAGCTCGACATCGCCGACGATATCGACGCCGGCGGCGCGCGCAAGATCGACGGTCCAGTGCGGCTTCGGATGGGTGAGCGGCACGCCGGGCGAGAGCACGAACAGCGCCTGCTGGCTCCAGTCGATGCTGTGCAGGTCCTCGGTGCGGATGCCTTCGGCGGAAGCCTTGGCGACGCTGTCGGGATTGTCGTCCCAGGCGGTCACCTCGGCGCCGCCTGAAACCAGGGCCCGGGCGGTGGCAAGGCCTGAGCCACCGAGCCCGAAGAGCGCGACCTTCCTGTCCTTGAGCGTCGTGACCGGGATCATCGCCGCCTCACCGCAGCTTCAGCGTCGAGAGGCCGAGCATGGCAAGGCCGACGGCGATGATCCAGAAGCGGATCACCACCTGGCTTTCGGTCCAGCCCTTCTTCTCGAAGTGGTGATGGATGGGCGCCATCAGGAAGACGCGCCGGCCGGTCATCTTGAAGAAGCCGACCTGGATGATGACGGAAAGCGTCTCCATGACGAAGAGGCCGCCGATGATCGCCATGACGATCTCGTGCTTGGTGGCGACGGCAACAGTGCCGATCGTACCGCCGAGTGCGAGCGAGCCGGTATCGCCCATGAAGATGGCGGCCGGCGGCGCGTTGAACCAGAGAAAGCCGAGGCCGGCGCCGATAACGGCGCCGAGAACGACGGCGAGCTCGCCGGTGCCGGGCACGAAATTGATCTGCAGGTAGTTCGCAAACACCACATTGCCGGCGAGATAGGCAATGACGCCGAAGGAGGCGGCGGCGATCATGACAGGCACGATAGCAAGCCCGTCAAGGCCGTCGGTCAGGTTGACGGCATTGCCGGCGCCGACGATGACGAAGCCGCCGAAGACGACGAACATGATGCCGATATTGATCATGAAGTCCTTGAAGAAAGGAAAGGCAATCGACGAGCCGAAGGTCGAACCGGCAACGCCCGAGGCAAGCGCGGTGCGCATCATGAAATAGACGGCGATGCCGGCGATGACGAATTCGATGCCGAGACGCGCCTTGCCGGAAAAGCCCATATGGCTCTGCTTGGTGACCTTGAGATAATCGTCGTAAAAGCCGATCGCCCCGAAGCCGAGTGTCACCAGCAGCGTGGCGACGACATAGACGTTGGAAAGATCGGCCCAGAGCAGCGACGCGCCGACGATGCCGGCAAGGATCATCAGCCCGCCCATGGTCGGCGTGCCGGCCTTCTTGAAATGGGTCTGGGGCCCGTCGGCGCGGATCGGCTGACCCTTGCCCTGCCGGATACGCAGCGAATTGATGATCGTCGGTCCGAACAGGAAGACGATCAGGGCTGAGGTGAAGAGAGCAGCGCCTGTACGGAAGGTAATATATCTGAACAGGTTCAGAAATTTGAAATATTCCGACAGTTCGACAAGCCAGATCAGCATTCAGGGCCCCTTGTTTACCCGATCAAAATTCGCGTTGCGTGTCGGAAAATGGCGGGAACTTGTCAAGGAGCGCGGCAACGATCTTGCCGAAACCGATGCCCAGAGACGATTTCACCATCAACACGTCGCCTGGCGCGACCGAGTTCAATACATAATCCGTCAATTCGCCGGTGTTCTCGCGATATTCGACATGGACGCTTTCCGGCAGTGATTCCTTGAGCGCAGCCATCTCTGCGCCGGCAAGCCAGACATGTTCGATGCCGGCTGCAAGCAGCGGCACTACGAGATCGGTATGGACCTTCTGCGCATACTCGCCCATTTCAAGCATGTCGCCCAGCACGGCGATACGGCGTCCGCGGCTGGTCGGCTCGGAGCCCGCCAGCAGTGCGATCGCCGCCCGCATCGAAGCCGGATTGGCGTTGTAGCTTTCGTCGATCAGCGTGAAGCTGCCGCTGCCGCTGCCGATCGAAAGCCGGTGGCGCTTGCCCCTGCCCTTTTCCGGCTTCAGCGTCGCCAGCGCTGCGATCGCCTTTTCCATGTCGGCGCCGACGATCCTGACGACCCCGAGCGCTGCAAGCGCATTCTCGGCGATATGGCGGCCGGGCGCGCCGATCGCGACTTCCAGCGTCTCACCGCCGATCGTCAGCCACAGCGTCGAATTCTCGTCGGCGCCGTTGAATTCGGCGAGGCGGAATTCGGCCTTGGCATGCTGGCCGAAGGAATGAATATGCTCGATCCCGAGCGACTGCGCGGTTCGGTCGAGGAAGTTGAACTGGTCGTTGTCGCGGTTGAGCACGACATGGCCGCCCGGTTCCAGCCCCTCGAAGATCTCCGCTTTGGCGGCAGCGATCTCCTTGATGTTCTTGAAATTGCCGAGATGGGCCGGCGCGATCGTCGTGATGATCGCGACATCGGGACGGATCATCTCAACCAGCGGCCGGATTTCGCCGGGATGGTTCATGCCGACTTCGAAAACCCCGTAATCCGTATCGTCAGGCATGCGCGCCAGTGTCAGCGGCACGCCCCAATGATTGTTGAAGGAGGCGACAGAGGCATGCACCTTGCCGGAGGGCGACAGCACGTGCCGCAGCATTTCCTTGGTGGTCGTTTTTCCCACGGATCCCGTCACCGCGATGATCCGGGCCCTGGAGCGCTGGCGCGACGCAAGGCCGAGCCGGCCGAGGGCGGCGAGCACGTCTTCCACGACGATCATCGGCACCGTCAGGCGGCCCATGGCGGGAAGCCTCGCCTCACTGACGACGAGAAGGGAGGCGCCGTTCGCCATCGCCATCGATGCGTAGTCGTGACCATCGACACGGTCGCCCTTGATCGCGAAGAAGGCCTCGCCTGGAGCAATCGAGCGGCTGTCGATGGAAATGCCGGTGATGCCTTCGGGCAGAGTGCCGAAGGGGCGCCCCGCCATAGCTGCGATCATATCTTCGGTCGTCCAGAGCCAGCTCAAGATTGCAGTTCCTCCAAAGCCTTGCGCACCTCCGCATGATCGGAGAACGGCAGGGTAACGCTGCCGATCGTCTGCCCTTCCTCATGCCCCTTGCCGGCGACGATCAGCGTATCGCCGGATCGCAGCATGCCCACAGCCTCGCGGATCGCCTTAGCGCGATCGGCGATTTCCGAGGCGCCGGATGCTGCCGCCATGATCTCCGCCCGGATTGCGGCCGGCTCCTCCGAGCGCGGATTGTCGTCGGTGACGATGACGACGTCGGCAAGTCGGCAGGCGATTTCGCCCATGATCGGCCGTTTGCCGCGATCACGGTCGCCGCCGCAGCCGAAGACGACGACGACGCGGCCGGTGGTGAAGGGCCGAACCGAGCCCAGCACGTTTTCCAGCGCGTCCGGCTTATGGGCATAGTCGACATAGGCGAGCGCGCCGTCTTTCGTATGGCCGACGAGTTCGAGACGGCCGGACGCGCCGACGAGTTTCTCGAGCGCGGCCATCGCAACTTTCGGCTCGACTCCGGTCGACATGGCAAGACCTGCCGCGACCAGGGCGTTGGCCACCTGGAAATCGCCGGCCAGCGGAATATCCACCTCGAAGATCTCGCCGTCGATATGGATCTCGGCAGTCTGCTTGTGGCGGAAGTGCTCGACACGTTTCAAGGTGAGGTAATCGCCTTTGCGCCCGACGGTGCGTACATCATGACCGGCATCCGCAGCAGCCTTGATCGCCTGCGCCGACCACGGATCATCGGCAAAGATCACCGCCGGCGCACCCTTCGGCAGCAGCTGGAAAAGCCGCATCTTGGCGGCCATATAGGCTTCGACAGTCGGATGATAATCCATGTGGTCGCGGCCGAGATTGGTGAAGGCAGCGGCGGCAAGCTTGACGCCGTCGAGCCGGCTCTGGTCGAGGCCGTGGCTGGAAGCCTCCATCGCCGCATGCGTCACACCTTCACCGGCAAGTTCGGCGAGCAGCTTGTGCAGCGATACCGGATCCGGCGTCGTCAGCGCACCATATTCGTTGCGTGTCGGCGAAACGACGCCGGTCGTGCCGATCATCGCCGCCGCATGGCCGGCATGCGCCCAGATCTGCCTGACGAAGGAGGCGACGGAGGTCTTGCCCGCCGTGCCGGTGACGGCGACCATGGTCTCTGGCTGCCTGCCGAAGAAGCGCGAAGCGGCGATCGAAAGGAAACGGCGCGGCTCCTTGACCGCAAGCACCGGGATGGAAGCCTCGACGGCCTGGGAAGCAATCGCAACGGCGGCACCTCGGCCGGCAGCATCGGCGATGAAGCCCGCGCCGTCCGCCTTGGTGCCGGCGACAGCGACGAAAGCATTGCCCGGCGCCACATGGCGGCTATCCGAAGACAGGCCTGAAATATCAAGCAAGCCTGCCGGGCCTTCGAGCTGTGCTTCAATTTCCGGAAACTGATCTCCGGCCAGGTCTCGCAATTTCATCGAATGCACTTTTCTCTCTTGAAGCCGGTCCACCCCTCGCGAATCGGCGTCGATATTCATTCACACTCAATAAGACACCAGCAAGGCCGATCCGCCCTCCCCGAATTTCGGCTCGATGCCGAGAATGGGAGCTGCGCGGCTGATGATTTCGCGGGCGATCGGGCCAGCGGTACCGGCAGAGATCGTTCCGCCATATTGCTTCTCGCCGGTCTTCGGCTCGTCGCAGAAGGTGATCACGGCATATTTGGGATCGTTGATCGGGAATGCGGCAATAAAGGAATTGAAGTTCAAGGTAGCGGAATAACGGCCGTTCACCACCTTGTCGGCCGTACCGGTCTTGCTGCCGACGGCAAAACCCGGCACCCGGGCGACGCGGCCCGATCCCTTGTATCCGTTGAAATCGAGCAGATAGCGGATCTCGTCGCTGGTCGTCTTTTTGATGACCTGCGTGGCGATTTCATCGGCCTGTTCGCGGCTGCGCGGCAGGAATGTCGGCTCGATCAGCTTGCCGCCATTGACGAGAGCGGCGGCCGCCACGCCGGTCTGCAGCGCCGTCGTCGAGACGCCGTGGCCGAAGGAAATCGTGATCGAATTGATCTTCTTCCACACCCTCGGCTGGCTCGGCATCTTCACCTCAGGCAGTTCGGTCTGCATCTTGGTCAGCAGGCCGAACTTGGTCAGATAGTCCTTCTGCGCGTCGATGCCGACGATATCGATGACGCGCGCGGTGCCAATATTCGACGAATACTGGAAAATCTCTGGCACGGTCAGCCAGCGGCGCTGCCCATGGAAATCGTGAATGGTGAAGCCGCCGATATAGATCGACTTGCTGGCATCGAACGTGTCGGTCATCTTCACCTTGCCGGTGTCGAGCGCCATCGCCAGCGAAAAGGTCTTGAACGTCGATCCCATTTCGAAGGTGCCGTTGGTCATCCGGTTGAGCCAACCCTCCTTGGCCCCTTCCTGCGGATCGTTCGGATCGAAATCCGGCGCCGAGGCCATGGCCAGCACTTCGCCGGTATGCACGTCGATGACGGCAGCACCCGCCCCCTTGGACTGGAAGTTGTTTACCGCGTTGACGACGGCGTCCCGGACGATGTTCTGGACGCGGAGATCGATCGAAAGCCGCACCGGCTCGAGAGGCTGGTCGCTGGTCATGCCGACCGAGGCGAGATCGGCAAGCCCCTGGTCGTCGATATATTTCTCCATGCCGGCGACGCCGCGGTTGTCGATGTTGACGTAACCGAGGATATGCGCGGCGGTCGAGCCGCCCGGGTAGAAGCGGCGCTTTTCCGGCCGGAAGCCGATGCCGGGAATGCCGAGCGCCAGGATCTGGCTCTGCTGCTTCGGCGTCAGCTGCCGGCGCAGCCAGGCGAAATGCGAGGTTTTGACCGAGAGCTTCTTATAGGTATCCCGGACGTCGAGCTCCGGCAGAACAGTCGCAAGCTTCTCGACCGCCTCGTCGGCATCGACGATCTTGTTGGGTTCGGCAAACAGCGAGACGGTGCGGATGTCGGTCGCCAGCACTTCGCCGTTGCGGTCGAGAATGTCGGGGCGCGAGGCCATCAGCCGGTCGGGCGGCAGGATGCTGGAGACGACCTCCTGATCCTTCATCGCATATTCGACGAGACGGCCGCCGATGACGACATAGACACCCATGAAGCCGAGGATCAGCAGGCCGACGCGGCTTTTTGCCTGCCCTGATTTCTTCTTGCGGGACCCCTCGATCGCCAGGCCGGCAGGAGAAGGACCGCCGAAACGATTGTAGACGCCGGCGGAGAAATGCGCCTGGCTCTTCAAGACCATGATGCGGGAAAGAAACGACATTATTCCACCGACCCCGTTTCGATCTCGTCTGCTTCATCCTCCTCCGCGGCGCGCGGCGCGGGCTTGGGAACAGACTGCGCCTTCGTCGTAACCGTCGCGCCGGCGAGAGCCGCGCCCTTGGCGCTAGCTCCTGTCGCGCCTTTGGCGCTGGCCCCGGTCGCGCCTTTGGCGCTGGCCTCGGTCGCGCCCTTGGCGCTGGCCTTGGCCTCCGTTACCTCAGGCACGGGAACCTCGGATTTCAGCATCGGCAATTCCTTGGCATGCACCAGCGACGTCGATTGCGTCGGCTGCAGCTGCAACTCGTCATCATAGGCCTTGACCAGCCGCTCCAGCCGGTTCGGCTGTGATTGAAGCGCCCAGTCGGCCTTGAGAAGGTCGATCGTGTCCTCCTCGAGCTTGATCTCGGCTTCGAGGCGATGAACCTCTTCGAGCTTCAATTCGGCGCGATGCTTGATCGTGTAGGTGACGGCGGCGGTGGCCGTCATGACGCCGATGAGCACGAGATCGAACGTTTTCAGCATATCAACCTCCAAGCTTTCCGAGACTGGCGAGATTGGGAAACCCGAAGAGCGACATATCCGCGGCTTCAGCGGCGGCCTCCGTCCTCAGGCCGGCGCGCAGTTTGGCGGAACGGGCGCGCGGATTGATCTCCGCCTCCGCCTCACTTGCCGAAACCATCGGCTTGCCGATCGCCGCGAAAGTTGCCGCCCGCTCATGCGCGACAGGCAGATGCCGCGACCCCGACGCCTTGCCGGCGCGGTCGGAGAAGAATTTCTTGACGATGCGGTCTTCGAGCGAATGAAAGGTGACGACGACGAGCCGGCCGCCCGGCTTCAGCGCCGCTTCCGCCGCAAACAGCGCCTGTGCGAGTTCGCCGAGCTCGTCATTGACGAAGATGCGCAAGGCCTGGAAGACGCGCGTTGCCGGATGGATCTTGTCCTTCATCTTGCGGGGCGTGACCAGCTCGATGAGACCGGCAAGATCGCGTGTCGTCTCGAACGGCTTTTCCTCGCGACGCTTCTCGATCGCATGCGCGATGCGCGGCGCCTGGCTTTCCTCACCGAGGAAATGGAAGATGCGGATGAGATCGGCGACCTTGGCGCGATTGACGACATCGGCGGCCGAAACGCCTGCGGCCGACATACGCATGTCGAGCGGCCCGTTCTTCTGGAAAGAGAAACCGCGCTCGGCCTCATCGATCTGCATCGAGGAAACGCCGATATCGAGGACGACACCGTCGAGCCCGCCTTGCGGCGCATGATCGGCAAGATGTGAGAATTGCGAATGAACGAGCTTGAGACGGCCACCATGGGCGGCAACCATTGCCTGGCCGGAGGCAATCGCCGTCGGATCGCGGTCGAGCGCGATCACCTCGGCGCCGGCCGCAAGAATGGCTGAGCTGTAACCGCCAGCACCGAAGGTACCATCAAGGATGAGCTTGCCGGGCGCGGGCGCCAGCGCCGAAAGCACTTCATCAAGAAGGACAGGAATGTGACGAACCGGTCCGCCACCGGCATCAGTTGAACCTCCGCCAGGATTCGCCACCATTCCGTTCCCTCGTTCTTTCAGGAACGCTTGCCCGCCAGCTTGCGCTCCCCTCGTGCCTGCGCCTGCGCAGCCACAAAAGCCTGCGGCTGCCAAAGCTGAAAATGATCCGCCCGACCGACGAAGGTCACTTCGTCCGAGATGCCGGTAAAGCCGCGAATGAAATCCGTGACCATCAGCCGCCCCTCGGCGTCGAGCTTCATGAAGACCCCGCCTCCATGAATGAGAAGCGACATCTCGTTCGCATCCGGCAAAAACGGATCCTCCGCAGCAATCTGCCGTTCGAATCTTTCGAGAAGATCCGGACCGCCGACGCTGATCGCCGGAAACACAAAGTCCTGGAAGCAATAGAGCTCCTGAACATTGCGCTGCACCAGCACGGAACGAAATGCCGAAGGCACGGAAACCCTGCCCTTGGCATCGATCCTGTTGGTCGCATTCGAAAGGAAGCGGCTCATCACACGAAACATCCGTTCCCGCAGGGATCCGGACCAAAAGACGCCCGAAACTCCCAATATCAGGCACAGCTTCGCAAGCCGGATGAGCAAAAACCCCTCCGACGCTTCCGGAGAGGAAGACGCCTTTGCTTTGCGATGAATGGGCAGGTGATTGCCCTGGTGCAGTGCGCATTTGGGATAGCATGGGACCATATGGGCGTCAATGGGATACGCCCATTTTGCAACAGACGCATGATCAAAAATTTATAAGCTGTTAAGTTTAACAAAGAGTTAGGATCGCCCTGTTGCGATGGTCGCGCAGCGGTGCTTTTGCAAAAAGAATTTTCAACGGGCGGATTGCATGAGCATCCACTTGAAAACCTTCGATTTCAGCGGCTTACGGGGAAGTGATTCCTAAAATCAGGGCTTGATCGCGCCACAAAAGTTAATCGCCAGTTGGCCTGTAAGCCGGGTTCTGTATGGCTCCGGCGTGAACCGGAACGTGGCAGCCATTCCTCTGGGACAGCGTTCGCACGCTGCCTCGCGCAACCCACCCGGATGACTGGCCTGGAAACCGGCCGGAAGGCCTTTCGGCCTGCCGCGTCATCCCTATTCGGTCTTGCTCCCGGTGGGGTTTACCGTGCCATTTCCGTTGCCGGAGATGCGGTGGGCTCTTACCCCACCCTTTCACCCTTACCTGTCATGACAGGCGGTTTGCTTTCTGTGGCACTTTCCCTGAGGTCGCCCTCGCCGGACGTTATCCGGCACCGTGTTTCCGTGGAGCCCGGACTTTCCTCACCCTACCGCCTTTCGGCATTGGTAAAGCGCGGCTGCCCAGCCAACTGGCAGGGCTCCCATAAACGAGAGAGACGGCAATTGCCACCTAAATCAAAATTTATTTAGCGAAATTGCGGTGTGAAATCCGTGGAGTAGCCCTGTTCGCTGATTCTGCCTGATAAAAGCAGCTCGGCCCCAAGCCGGCCGATTTCGTCCGAGCTCTTGGCAGAGGTGCCGGCGCAGCCCGTCAGCACCGCGATTTCCGGCGATGAGGTATAGCCGATCATCGGATGGCCGCTTTCCGTCTGCGACACGACGCAGGCCGCCGTCGAAATCGACAGCGGCGCCATGTCGGGCACGAGCCCTTCGACGATACGTTTGAGATAGGCGCGCACGGTCTCGCGCCCCTCGGTTTTGAACCACGCGCGCATCGCTGCCTCGTCGCCGAGCGCCAGATCGTCGGGGTCGCCGCCGATCTTCAGGTAGAATTTGCCGTCGGGATAACGGATCGGCGGCAGCAGGTAGATATGGATGCCGGGCACATCGAGAATGAGCGACGGCATGGTCGCAAGACGCTCCGCCTCGATCTCGCTCACCTCGAAAAGTGTGACCGTCCGGCCATAAACCGTCATAGCAACCGGACGCGGCAACAGATTCTCCGCAATGGAAAATCCGCCCGCTGCCAGCAGCACCTTCTCGCCGCGATAGCTCCGGCCGCCGGCAGTCTCGACGACAGCCGATCCGCCCACGCTGCGGATCGAGACGGCATGGTCGCGAATGACGGCGGCACCGGCCTTTTCCGCCAGCAGCGACTGTGCCTTGACCAGCTTGCGCGGACTGATATGCCCGGCCCCTCTCGCCTCGAAGACCCCGGCGGCGCCATCGGGAAAGGCGAAGAAAGGAAAGGCGGCCTTCAGCCCGGCCTCACCGAGAAGGCTGGTCTCGACGCCAAGCGAGACGGCCGCCTGCCGGGTCCTCTGGAGATAATCGCTTCCATCAGGCGCGACGACGACGCAGCCGACCTCGCGATAGAAGTCGATGCCGCTGTCGCGGGAAATCTCGCGGTAACGGCCGATCGCGCGGTTGGCGAGCAGCGCCCAGTTGCGGTCGGGGTCGATGGTGCGGGTAATGCGCCCCTCGTCGTAATGGCTGGCGAAGACGCCCTGATGCGCCTTGCGATCATCAGGCTCGTCCGGGCCGATCACCGCCACACCATCCACTTGTCGCGCCAGATGCCGCGCCGCCGCAGCCCCCATCAGCCCGCGGCCGACGACGATATATTTGAAATCGACTGCCATGATGCTCCCTTTCAGGCAAAGACCGGCGTCAGCTCGCCGCCGAAATCCTTGTCGCCGAGCGCCCCTTCGGCCAGAAGCACGGCGCCCAATCGCCCGAGTTCGTCGGAAGATTTGGCCGCGACGAAATTGCCGCCGGTAAGCACCGCGATGCGCGGCGACTGGGTAAATCCGGCGTAGGGATAACCGGTCGGCGTGAAATTTGCCACGCAAGGCCCCGAGGTGACCGGGCAGCCGGCAAGCGCTGGCATCAACTTGAGGGCGACGCGCGCGAGATGCTCGCGCTCGGCCACGCAGCCATCGGAACGGAACCACGCGCCGACATCCTCCAGCGCTCTGAAAGACAGCATCTCGGTGTCGCCGCCGAGTTTCAGATAGGTCTTGCCGTCGGGATAACGCACCGGCGGCAGGATATAGATGTGATCCTCCTCCCGGTCGCCGAGCACGATCGTCGACGGCATATCGCCGAAGATCGCCATCTCGCGCGCGCCGATCTCGTAGAAGACGACCGTGCGCGCCATCACCCTGGTATCGACGGGACGCGGCAGCAGGGCATTGAAATTGCTGAAACCGCCGGCAGCGACCAGCACGCGCTCGGCACTGTAGCTTCTGCCACCGGCCGTCACTTCGACATGGGAACCGGCGTCGCGCACGGATGTGGCGACTGCTTCGATCAGCGAGACGCCACCCTGTTCGGCAAGCCTCGCCTGCGCCCGCACCAGCGCCCGCGGGTTGATGTGCCCGGCGCGCTTGCGCTCGAAATATCCGGTGAAATCTGGATCGGCGGCAAGATAGGGAAAACGTTGGCCAAGGTCCGACGGCGCGATGGTCTCGATATTGCTGCAGAGCGTCCGGCTGACGGTTAGCGCCCGGTTGATATAGTCCTGCTCATCCCTTGGCGTCGGACCGGCAAACAGGCAGCCGACCTCCGAATAGAAGGAAATGCCGCTCCTTGCCTCGATTTCGCGGTAGCGGTCGAGCGCACGGGCGGCGAAACTTCCCCAGGCCAGATTGCCGTCGAAAGTGCGGGTGATGCGCGCCTCGTCGTAATGGCTGGCGAATATCCCGTGATGGGCCTTGCGTTGCTCCGGCTCGCGCGGGCCGATCAGCGCGATGCCGTCGGCCATCGAGGCGAGATGCCGTGCAGCAGCTGCCCCCATCATGCCGCGCCCGATGATGATGAACCTGAAATCGATTGCCATACCTAACCTCGCATCGAGGTGGCCTAACCTCGTCTCGAGGTGGCTCACCTCGATTCAGGTGGGGATATCACGGCAAGCGTCCTGATTCATATCGCAAAAATGCCGGGAGAATTTTCGCCCGACGCGTCTGGCGAAGCTCAGTCGAGCATCGCCAGGACCTTGCCGCAATAGGTCTTCGACACCGGGTTCATGCGCGTGGCGGCATGGCCGGCATTGTATTTCAGGATGGTGTTGCAGGTCTGCCCGCCGCCGAGCTGATGGGCGGCTGCCAGATATTTCATCCCGTATTTGATGTTGGTTTCCGGATCGAACAGGCCCTTCTTCGTGCCGGAATACCCCATCATCCGCGCCGTCGCGGGCTTGATCTGCATCAGGCCGATTTCGCCGGCACTGCCGCGTGCCTTCGGATTGAAATTGCTCTCGACACGCACGACGGCCTGAGCGAGCGCCACCGGTACGTCGTATTCGGCAGCATATTTATTGATCAGCGCGGCATAGGGAACGCTGGCGGAAAAATCGGGCATGGCATAGCCGCTCTGGCGATCGACGGTTTTCAGCGGGATGGTTTCGGCCCTGGCACCCCAGTCATCACCAGCCAAGGCAAAACTATTTCCCGCCAGCAGCATACCAACGCATGCCGCAGCACCAACAATCATATTCTTCATGTAGTCTAATCACTCCGACCCATAGAATTGCAGGACTGCGCGCCTCGCCGTCATCCGGTCATACGCGATCAAGAACTGATCGCGTTCCGCAGCAATTCTTATCGTTTCATTTGGCGCCCGTGGTTACACTTTAAAAAGCCGTGAGCGCTGTTCAGCGGGCGTTCTTAGACCATCGCAATGAGGAGATAATAGGGAAATGATGTGGCGAGGTAGTTTTCTCGACGGCCGCGAGAAAACTACCTGATGTCGGGGCTCTTCCGCTCAGGAATAACGCGGCAGCGCCGATAGAAGCCGGTGCAGCGTGTCGATCGTCGAGAAATCGGCGATGCCGTCCACCCGTTCGGGCCGGAAATGACGCTGGAAAGCCTCCACGTCACCTGCCGTCTTTTCGGAAAATTGCCCTGTGATTTCAGTGCCGTAACCATAGAGAGACAGCATCGACTGCAGTGCCTCGACAGGCTGGCCGGCATCACCCCGCTGGAAGAAGCGCCCGCCGGTGATCGTTGCCGGCTCGACCCAGTGCCCGATGCCCGCCCTGTAGAGTTCGGCCCAGGGGAATTTCTCACCCGGATCGACCTTGCGAATCGGAGCGACATCGGAGTGCCCAAGGACCCGCTCCGGCGTGATCGACCAACGTTTGACACAGTCGCGACACAATTCGATCACCGCGGCGATCTGCTCTTTTGGGTAATCGGGAAGCCCGCCGGGATGGCCGGCATTGGCGATCTCGATGCCGATCGACAGCGAATTGATATCCGTCTCGCCGTGCCAGCTGCTCTTTCCCGCGTGCCAGGCCCGCCGCACCTCCGGCACCAGCTGCACCACCTCGCCGTTCTCATGCACGAAATAATGGCTGGAAACCTGGCTCTCGGCGCGACAGAGCCAGTCGAGCGCGCCATCCGCCGTCGGCATGCCGGTATAGTGCAGCAGGATCATGTCAGGACGGCGCCCGCCCGCGCGCTCGCCATGGTTCGGCGAAGGCTGCACGCGGGCGCTCCCGCAGTCGGCCTCGAAAGAGGTCATGCGGCGCGGCGTTCCTTCTCGATCGCCGCATAGGCCGCGTTCAGCGCCGCCATGCGCTCATTGGCGATGACGTGGAACTCCTTCGGCACGCCGCGCGAGATCAGCCGGTCGGGGTGATGTTCGCTGACGAGGCCGTGATAGCGGCGGCGGATGGTCGGGAAATCGTCCGAGGGCAACACACCGAGCACCTTGTAGGGATCGCCGCCTGTGGAGACGTGACGGGCGGCGATCTGCTCGAAGCGCGTCTCGCTCATCTGGAAGATCTCGCCGATATGGCTGAGGAAATTCAGTTCTTTCTCGTGGATCAGCCCATCGGCCTTGGCGATATGGAAGAGACCGTCGAGCACGTCTTCCAGCACCGTGCAATTGGCCGCACAGGTCACGCAGAGCGTCGAAAGCCTTTCGGCATAGGCTTCGTAGCCGGCCACGTCCTGACGTGCGAGGTTGTAAAGCCTGGCGACGTTCTTCGCCTGATCCTGCGGAAATTCGAAGATTTCGCGGAAGGCATCGACCTCCTTCTCGCTGACGATGCCGTCGGCCTTGGCCATCTTGGCCGACAGCGCGATGATCGCCACGGAGAAAGCCACCTTGCGCCGGGTCTCGGGATCGCCTTCGAAAACCGTTCGGATAGCCTCGACCACCGCAGACAGCGCATTGCCCGCGGTATTGCCAATGGCATTCAACAGTTTTTCCCAGAAGGACATCGAAATCTCTCGCACGCTTGTCAACTTATATACAAACAGCTTGACCAAAGAATCGTAGCCTTTGCAAGGCGACTATTGGTCGTAGGGCCGAACACAGTTTTCACGATTTGGTAATTGTCGCACCGCAGCAAAGCGTCCTCCTGCGCCGGGCACCTGCGCTTCGGAGCGCGCTCGCCGGTAATTTCCACAAGAGTTCTCGACAGCCAGAACGGGCTTGAAACGATTATATCAGCTCTTCTGGTCGCCACGCCGCAGAAAGGCGCGTTTTCATAAATTCTTTACTTTACAGGCTCCTTTCCCTGCCGCATCCATGCGCTCATGCATGTCGCCTGGAAATGTGCAGCGGGTCCGGGATGACGACATGCATGAAAACAATGAGGTAAGCGCGTCGCTTGAATCGAATTCAGTGCAACGCCGATAGCTGACGCCGCCGCACCGAAACGCCATAGGAGGGATCATGGCCAAGCAGAAAGTCGCAATGCTGACCGCCGGAGGCCTGGCCCCCTGTCTTTCCTCCGCCGTCGGCGGCCTCATCGAACGCTACAGCGACATTGCTCCCGACATCGATATCGTCGCCTACAAGTCCGGCTATCAGGGCGTATTGCTCGGCGACAGCATCGAGATCACCCGCGAGATGCGCGAAAAGGCGCCGCTGCTGCATCGTTATGGCGGCTCGCCGATCGGCAACAGCCGCGTCAAGCTCACCAATGCCGCCGATTGCGTCAAGCGCGGCCTGGTTAAGGAAGGCGATAACCCGCTGCGGGTGGCCGCCGAACGTCTCGCCAATGACGGTATCACCATTCTCCACACGATCGGCGGCGACGACACCAACACCACGGCCGCCGATCTTGCCGCCTATCTCGCCGCCAACGGTTACAATCTGACCGTCGTCGGCCTGCCGAAGACTGTTGACAACGACGTGGTGCCGATCCGCCAGTCGCTCGGCGCCTGGACGGCGGCCGAAGTCGGCGCGCATTTCTTCGACAATGTCGGCAACGAACAGACGGCCGCCCCCCGCACCCTCGTCATCCACGAGGTCATGGGCCGCCATTGCGGCTGGCTGACGGCCGCCACCGCCCGCGCCTATCTCCAGCGCACCAGCCGCAACCAGTATGTCGACGGCCTGATGATGGACGCGCATCTGAAGAGCATCGACGCCGTCTATCTGCCTGAGATGGCTTTCGACCTCGACGCCGAGGCCGCCCGCCTGAAGGAAAGCATGGACCGCAACGGCCACGCCACGGTCTTCGTCTCCGAAGGCGCCTGCCTCGACGCCATCGTCGCGGAGCGCGAAGCCGCCGGAGAGACGGTCAAGCGCGACGCCTTCGGCCATGTGAAGATCGACACGATCAATGTCGGCGCCTGGTTCCAGAAGCAGTTCGCCAGCCTGTTGAACGCCGAACGTTCGCTCGTGCAGAAATCGGGCTACTTCGCCCGCTCGGCGCCGGCCAACGGCGACGACCTCCGGCTGATCCAGAGCATGGTCGATCTCGCCGTCGAAAGCGCGCTCAACAAAGTCTCCGGCGTCACCGGCCACGATGAAGCGCAAAACGGTAAATTGCGCACTATAGAATTCCCGCGCATCAAGGGCGGCAAGGCTTTTGACCTGTCGACGGCATGGTTTGCCGAAGTCATGGACAATATAGGCCAGAAATACAAAGAAGCGTGATTGACGGATGGTTAATATGATGTCTTTGCTTGTTCCTGAGGAATAGGAGGAGACACCATGTCATTCGAAGCTTGGCTCGCTTTTGCGGCCGCATCCGCCATCATGCTGGCCATACCGGGACCGACGATACTGCTCGTTGTCTCCTATGCGCTCGGTCATGGACGCAGGACTGCGTTTGCGACGGTGAGCGGCGTGGCGCTTGGTGACTTCACCGCGATGACGGCGTCCCTCTTTGGTCTCGGCGCCGTCCTCGCCGCCTCCGCCACCCTCTTCACGGTCCTGAAGTGGATCGGCGGCGCCTACCTGATCTGGCTGGGAATCAAGCTCTGGCGGGCTCCCGTCATCGGCGAACCGGTCGCCGACAACGACAATCTGCCGGAGGAGAAATCGCTCAAGATCTTCCTCCATGCCTATGTCGTCACCGCCCTCAATCCGAAGAGCATCATCTTCTTCGTCGCCTTCGTGCCGCAGTTCCTCAATCCGGCCCTGCCCTTCGTCGGTCAGATGGCGATCATGGAAGCGACCTTCCTCGTACTGGCGATCCTCAACGCCTCCACTTACGCATTTCTCGCCCATACCGCACGCGGACTGATTCGCAAGGCGAGCGTCCAGCGCGCTGTAAACCGCACCGGCGGCACCCTATTGATCGCCGCAGGCGCCGTAACCGCGGGGTATCGCCGTATTGCAGCTTAGAAATATTCCGTGGTTGCCGGAATGTCACGAATAGGTTAATGGGGTCATCGGATTTAAGCTTTTTAGTAACTTTTATAACGCTGCCGGGGCGGCGCGATTTCACGAAAGTGACGGAATGGTAGCGATCGGATTGTCCGGGCTGAAACGCAGTCTTGTCGTTTCTACGGTGCTCTGCTGCGGCGTGATGACCGGGTGCGCGAGCGTCGAATACACCTCTCAGGCCGAACTGACAGCTGCGCAGACCGTGGTGCCGATGCCGAAACCCGGTGAAGACGCCACGCTTGCCGCAATCCCGACAGCCGAAGGCACAGCCGGTCAGGCGGTCGCCGGCGCCACCCTTCCCCAGGCATCCCCGGCCCTGACCGCGACGGCAATGCCTACCGTGACAACCTCTCAGCCTGCCGATCTTACCATGCAGCCGGCGGCCTATGCGCAAATCCCGCTGACACCCGAGATGACGGCGATCCAGTCCGTGGTGCCGACGCCGCGTCCGGGAGCCCCGGCACAGCCGGCGACCCAGCTTGCCTTTGCCGCGACACCGCAGAACGGCGCGCTTGCGGCACTTGCCGCAGTCGATACGACGCCGCGTGCCAGCATGGACTACGGCTTCGATGAATCCGGGCCGATCGATCCGCCCACGGCGCCGCCGATGTTCAGCGACGACGACAAGGACGATGCGCCGACCGTCGAAAAAAGCTTCGTCACCAAGCTCATTCAGAAATATTCGAAGCTCTACGAAATTCCCGAGACGCTGCTCCACCGCATCGTCCATCGCGAAAGCCGCTACAACGCCAAGGCCTACAACAAGCGCGGCTATTTCGGCCTCATGCAGATCAAGTACAACACCGCCAAATCCATGGGGTATGACGGCGCCCCGGGCGGTCTCTTCGATGCCGAGACCAATATCAAATATGCCGCGAAATATCTGCGCGGCGCCTGGCTCGTTTCCGACAGCAAGGAAGACGATGCCGTGCGCCTCTATGCGCGCGGCTATTATTACGACGCCAAGCGCAAGGGCATGACCGACATCGCCCAGGGCAATTACTGATACGACCAAGACCGATAATGGACGAACGGCATCACGAGCCTATGGCTGCGGCTGGCTCTGCCGTGGCGACCCGGCCTGCTGTTGCGGCGATCCCGCTTGTGGCAAGGCCGCCAGGACCGCCTTGAGAAGCGTCTGCGGCTGATAGCCGAGCCAGCTCGGCGTCAGGCCGAGCCGGATTACGACCAGATCGGCGGACGGTACGATCGCCATGCTCTGCCCGTCATGCCCCGTCAGCCAGAACGTATCCTCCGGCAGCCCGAATTTTGCATTTGAACCGCCGGGCGCAAGCCAGGCCTGGCCCTGCGTATAGCGGCCGTTCGACGCCGTCGTCGGGGTGCGCATGGCGCCGACGAAACCCTCCGGCAGCAGCCGCTGGCCGTTCCAGACGCCGTCCTGCAGCAGGAACTGCCCGAAGCGCGCCCAGTCATGCGCCGTCGCATAGAGATAGGAGCTTCCGGCAAACGTGCCGCGCGCGTCGAGCTCGAAGACGGCGCTCGTCATGCCGAGCGGCGAAAACAGCGCGTCGTCAGGATAGGAAAAGGCCGTCTGGGCATTGCCGACCCTGTCCATCCAGATGCGTGACAAGAGCACCGCCGTGCCGCTCGAATAGCGGAACCGTTTGCCCGGCTCCGCCTCCATCGGCGCGTTGGCCGGCAGCGATACCATATCGGGATCGAGATAGAGCATGCGCGTCACATCGGCGACAGCGCCATAATCCTCGTTGAAGGCAAGGCCGCTCTCCATGCCGAGCAGGTCGGAAACCTTGATCCTGGCGCGCCCGTCATTCTTCCACTGCGCCAGCAGATTGTCATCGTCGAAGGAGATTTTACCGTCGAGCATCAGCCGGCCGACAATCGCGGCATTCACCGTCTTCGTCATCGACCAGCCGATCAGCGGTGTCTTCGCCGAGAAGCCGGGGCCATAGGCTTCGCTGACGATGCGGCCGTTGCGCACCACGACGATCGCCCGCATGGCCGGGCCGGCGACTCTCTCATCGGCCAGTAGCGCAGCGATCTTCCCGTCCGGCCGATCGCCGGCGCTCTCACCCTCCGGCCACAGAGCCTCGTTCACCTCCGCCCTGGCCGGCGCATCGAAAGGCACCGCCTTCGCCGCCGCCTCGAAATTGCCGTCCGGCACGCTCGTGCAGCCGAAAGCGCCGCGATAGAGCGCATAACTCGGCGCAAACAGTCCCATGAAGCGGGCCGTCACACGGTCGCTGTCGCGGTCGACGCTGACGCGCACCAGCCGGAGCAGCGGATTTCCAGGCGCCTGGACATCGTCATGGAGCACCTCCTCGGCCTCACGGCCTGATATGAAGACGTTGGAGCAGACGATCTTGGCGGCATAGCCGTCGCCGACACGCAGCAGTTCCGGCGGCTGGACGAAGAGCCAGCCGGCGACGACGATGACGACGAGCACGACAAGGAGAGCAAGCGCCTTCAGGATACGCATGACAAATCGCATGGCATTCCTCCATGCCGGGAGAGAAGCAGGAATCGCACGCGCCGGAAAGAGGCCGCAGCGAAGAAGAGCCGCCCTCGCGATCACTTTACCAGGAGGGCGATCCTCCCCGCGAACGATGCCCCACAGCCCACGTCATCAAACTGTAGCAGTGGCGCGCTACACGCCCTGAACGCTAAAAAGGTGACAGACTCATGTCAGAATTTGCACCGGATGCCGGCTTCCGCAAGAACCGGAAACTCAAGGACGCCCTTCTCCGCCACAAGGCTTTTTCGAAGGATGGTTTTTCCGAGCGTCTCTTCGGCCTTCTCTTCTCCGGTCTCGTCTATCCGCAGATCTGGGAGGATCCGGATCTCGACATGCAGGCGATGGAGCTGAAGCCGAACCACCGCATCATCACCATCGGCTCCGGCGGCTGCAACATGCTCGCCTATCTCTCCAAGGCGCCGGCCTCGATCGACGTCGTCGATCTCAACCCGCACCATATCGCGCTGAACCGCCTGAAGCTTGCGGCCTTCAAGCATCTGCCGGATCATGCCGATCTCATCCGCTTCCTGGCCATGCCGAACGAAAAGTCGAACAGCCGCACCTACGACCGGCATCTCGCCGCCAAGCTCGACGAGGCGACGCACAGCTATTGGAACGGCCGCAAGTTCGGCCGTCGCCGCGTCACCGTCTTCGACCGCAACATCTACGAAACCGGTCTGCTCGGCCGCTTCATCGGCGCGGCCCATCTTCTTGCACGCCTGCATGGCGTCAAGCTGCGCGAGATGACCAAGACCCGCTCGATCCGCGAGCAGCGCCAGTTCTTCGAAGAGCAGATCGCGCCGCTGTTCGAAAAGCCGGTGGTGCGCTGGATCACTGGCCGCAAGAGCTCGCTCTTCGGCCTCGGCATTCCGCCGCAGCAATATGACGAGCTCGCGAGCCTTGCAGCCGATCATTCGATCGCACCGGTGCTGAAGCACCGCCTGGAAAAGCTCGCCTGTCATTTCCCGATGCGCGACAATTATTTCGCCTGGCAGGCCTTCGGCCGCCGCTACGGCACTGAAGAGGAAGGCCCACTGCCGACCTATCTGAAGTCGGAGCACTACGAGGTGATCCGCGCCAATGTCGACCGCGTCAACGTCCACCATGCAAGCTTCACCGAGCTTCTGGCCCGCGAGCCGGCCGCCTCGCGCGACCGCTACATCCTGCTCGACGCGCAGGACTGGATGACGGATGAGCAACTGAACGACGTCTGGCGGGAAATCACCCGCACGGCGCGCGAAGGCGCCCGGGTGATCTTCCGCACCGCGGCCGAAAAGAGCATCATCGAAGGCCGTCTGTCTCCCTCGATCCGCGACCAGTGGGATTACTTCGGGGAGAAGTCGCGCGAGCTGACGGCGCTTGATCGCTCGGCGATCTACGGCGGCTTCCACATTTACGGGAAGAAGGCGTGAGCAAGGTCGGCACCGAGACGGCAGGAAAGAGCGGCGAACATGCCAGCCTGATGGATGGCATGTACCGTTACCAGCGCCATATCTACGATCTGACGCGCAAATATTACCTTCTCGGCCGCGACAGCACGATCCGCAATCTCGACGTGCCCGAGGGCGGCACCTTGCTCGAAGTCGGCTGCGGCACCGGCCGCAACATGGCCTTTGCCCATCGGCATTTCCCGACGGCCAAGCTGTTCGGCCTCGACATTTCCCAGGAAATGCTGATTTCGGCGCGCAGGACCTTCGCCACCAAGGCGACGATCCCGGAATTCCGCGTCGCCGACGCCACCGCCTTCACGCCGCGCGAATTCGGCGTCAGCGGCTTCGACCGTATCCTGATCTCCTATGCCCTGTCGATGATCCCGGACTGGGAGCGCGCCGTCGATGCGTCGATCGCCGCACTCAACCCCGGCGGCCAACTGCACATCGTCGATTTCGGCCAGCAGGAAGGCCTGCCGGGCTGGTTCCGCCGCATGCTGCAGTCATGGCTCGCAAAATTCCACGTCACTCCGCGCTCCGATCTGCGCGAGGTCCTGGAAGCGCAAGCCCATGAAAACAACGCGAGATTGTTATTCGATACCGTCGGCGGCGGTTATGCCTGGCGGGCGGCCATTATCAGCAAGCGCTCATAATTCGCTTGAAACTAACCGATTTTTTACGTTGATATGGTGAAAAGAGGGTTATCCTCTGCCGACTCGTCTTTTTCGAAGGTCAGGCTGTGGGGCAAAAAGATCATTCGGTTCACGACGGGATACCCATGCGCCGGCTTTTGTTTTGCGTTCTGCCTCTGGCCATTCTCCTGGCAGGCTGCTCCTCTTCGGGCCACGACTATCTCGAAACGGCATCGATCAAGCCGAAGACGCGCTTCAAGGACACCGATCCGCAGGATTTCGGCCCGAAGCATCCGCAGCAGAACGCGGTCCACGGCATCGATATCTCCAAATGGCAGGGCGATATCGACTGGGCAACGGTGAAAAATTCCGGCGTCGCCTTCGCCTTCATTAAGGCGACGGAAGGCAAGGACAGGGTCGATCCGCGCTTCGACGAATACTGGCGCGAGGCCCGCGCCGCCGGCATCCCGCACGCGCCCTACCATTTCTATTATTTCTGCTCCTCGGCCGATCAGCAGGCCGACTGGTTCATCCGCAACGTGCCGAAGGAGGCCATGCGCCTCCCGCCGGTGCTCGACGTCGAATGGAACGCCGAATCGAAGACGTGCCGCTACCGTCCCGACCCGGAAACGGTGCGCGCCGAAATGCAACGTTTCATGGACCGGCTGGAGGCCTATTACGGTAAGCGTCCGATCATCTACACTTCGGTCGATTTCCACCGCGACAATCTCGCCGGTTACTTCCAGGATTATCATTTCTGGGTGCGTTCTGTGGCAAAACACCCCGAAGTGACCTATTCCGACCGCCGCTGGGCCTTCTGGCAATATACCTCGACCGGCGTCATTCCCGGCATCAGCGGTCCAACCGATATCAATGTCTTTGCCGGCAGTGCAAAGAACTGGAACAATTGGGTTGCCGCCGTTTCCAAGGATAGAAATTCTTAGTAACGTCTTATGATGTTTCTTGCTTCCGTCACATTCCTCTGTGAAAGCGACGGCAATCTGTTTGATATAAGGACCGCATCCATGCACCGCTCGCTCGCAAGCCGCTCTGCACTCGCCCTTCTGTTTGCCCTCGCGCTTGCCGGCGGCGCAGCCGCCCAGCAGGCGCCGGACGCAGCCCCGGCCGCGCCCTGCGGCGGCGATCTGTCCGCCTTCCTTGAAGGCGTCAAGAAGGATGCAATTGCCGCCGGCGCCAGTGCGGCAGCCGCCGACGCAGCCCTTGCCGGCGCCGAGATCGACCCCAAGGTTCTGAGCCGGGACCGAGCCCAGGGCGTCTTCAAACAGACCTTCCTCGAATTCTCCCAGCGCACCGTCAGCCAGGCCCGCCTCGACATCGGCCGCCAGAAGATGAAGCAATATGCCGACGTCTTTGCCCGCGCCGAGCAGGAATTCGGCGTTCCCGCAGGCGTTATCACCGCCTTCTGGGCGATGGAAACCGATTTCGGCGCCGTCCAGGGCGATTTCAACACCCGCAACGCCCTGGTGACGCTGTCGCATGACTGCCGCCGCCCGGAGCTCTTCCGCCCGCAACTGATCGCCCTCATCGAGATGGTCCAGCACGGCGATCTCGACCCCGCCACCAATACCGGCGCCTGGGCCGGCGAGATCGGCCAGGTTCAGATGCTGCCGCGCGACATCATCGCCTATGGCATGGACGGCGACGGCGACGGCCATATCCGCCTGAAGCAGAGCGGCCCGGACGCCATCCTGACGGCGGCGAAATTCATCCAGCATCTCGGCTTCGAGCGCGGCCAGCCCTGGCTGCAGGAGGTCACCCTGGCCGATAACTTGCCCTGGGAGAAATCCGGCCTCGGCGGCACGATGACGGCAGGCGAATGGTTCACGCTCGGCGTCAAGCCGCGCGACGGCAACACCGCTTTCGGCAACCTGGAAGGCGATCTGGTGCTGCCGCAGGGCCGCATGGGACCGGCCTTCATCGCCTACCCGAATTTCAAGATTTATCTCGAATGGAACAAGTCGTTCATCTACACGACCTCGGCCGCCTATTTCGGGACCCGGCTTTCCGGCGCTCCGACTTATCTCAAGGGCGTGCCGGAACAGGGGCTCGCCAACGACCAGATGAAGACGCTGCAGACCAAGCTGCAGTCGCTCGGTCATGATGTCGGCGAGATCGACGGTATTCTCGGCTCCGGCACGCGTGTCGCGATCCAGAAAGAGCAGCAGCGCCTCGGCATGCCGGCCGACGGCTGGGCAACGCCTGCCCTCCTCAACGCTCTCTGATCGCCGCCGACACCTCACCGCCACCTGTTTCGCAAGAAACGGGTGGCGCGGTCAGCCGTATGGCCTAAGCATCAGTCCCGGAAACCGCTCCCGGTTTTCGGTAAACGCGGCTTGCGGCGGAGGAACTAGCGTGGACAGCAGAATGAATGCCTGGACCTGGAGCCTGCTGGTCCTGCTCGGCCTGATCTGGGGCGCCTCCTTCTTTTTTGCCCGCATCGCCGTCCAGCATGTGCCGCCGCTGACCCTGGTCTTTCTCAGGCTGCTGATCGCAGCGCTGGCGCTGCATATCTATATCGCCGGCCGTTTCGATATCTATTCGATCCTCAAGGCCCGCTGGCGCGAATTCCTGATCCTCGGGCTCATCAACAATGCCCTGCCGCATGCGCTGATCTTCTTTGGCCAGACCCGTATCGGCGCCGGCCTCGCGGCGATCCTGAACGCGACGACACCGATCTGGACAGTGCTCATTGCCAATTACTTCACATCAGACGAAAAGCTGTCATCGGCAAAAATCGCCGGCTGCCTCGTCGGTCTCGCCGGAACGATCGTGCTGATCGGTCCCGGCATCTCGGCCGGCGGCGAGGCGCCGCTCTGGGCGCTGCTGCTGCCCGTGCTTGCCGCCATCTCTTATGGTTTCGCCGCCACCTACGGCAAACGTTTCAAGAATATTCCCGCCCCGGTCACTGCTGCCGGCCAGTTGACCGCCTCTTCGCTGATCGCGCTGCCGCTGTCGCTGCTCTGGGATCGTCCCTGGACACTGGCCGCGCCGCCGCTCGATGCGCTGCTTGCCATCCTGGCGCTGGCCCTGCTCTCGACCGCGTTCGGCTATATCCTCTATTTCCGGATCATGGCGGCAGCCGGGGCCACCAACACCTCGCTCGTCACCCTGCTGGTGCCGCCGAGCGCCATCCTTCTCGGCGTGCTTTTCCTTGGCGAAAGGCTCACATCCGGCGAATTCGCCGGCATGGCGCTGATCGGTTTCGGCCTCGTCATTCTCGACGGCCGCGCCTATCGCCTGCTGGCGAAGACCACCTGATATTGGTTGTGAATTCCACGTGTTTTCAACCAGTTGGCCATTCGCCATGTTTTCGGCGCATAGGTAAACCGGCCATCGCCGAATTTAACCGCACGTTAAAATCTGTGAACAAAAAAATATCGAATATAATCGATTAGTTTCAACAGCTTGCCGACAGGCTCTTCGACTTGTCCACCGCGCCCTTCGGCAGCGCAGCATAGAATCCGCTTCCCAACCGACATATTTCCGACATATTATCGTCCGGTTAACGCGAGGAGACAGACATGGGACTCACGCAATCCTTGAATGTTCTGTTGGTCAGTGCAGCGTTTGCTTTCGTCTTGTCCATGCTCTTCATCTGAGCTGGCTGGGGAAAGCGGAATGACTGGTAGTACCTGAACTCCCCTGATCAATCCGCCAATGAAAAAGCGCATGTCCCGCCCGACATGCGCTTTTTCACCTTTTCAGCCGTATAGATCAGGCGGCCGCGCCCGCACTTTTTGCCGCCCGGCGGGAAAAGCCGAGATTGTCGAGCACGGCGGAAACCAGCGGCGCGCGGTTCATCGTGTAGAGATGGAACTCATTGATGCCGCGCCGGACGAGATCCTCGATCTGTTCGGCGGCGACATCGGCTGCGACCTTCGCCCGCTCCTCGGGCTTGTCGTCGAAGCCGGCGAAGCGCTCATCGAGAAAGGCCGGGATGATCGTGCCGCAGGCGCCGGCGAAACGCTTCAGCTGCGTCAGGTTCTGGATCGGCATAATACCGGGCACAACGGGGATCGAGACCCCGGCAGCGCGCACCTTCTCCAGGTAGCGCTCGAAATTGTCGTTGTCGAAGAAGAACTGTGTCAGCGCCCGGTCGGCGCCGTTATCGGCCTTGCGCTTCAGCATGTCGATATCGGCGGCCGTGTCACGGCTTTCCGGGTGCTTTTCCGGATAGGCGGAAACCGAAATCTCGAAATCACCGACCGCCTTGAGGCCGGCCACCAGCTCGGCCGCATTGGCATAACCGCCGGGATGCGGCTGGTAGGGCGCGCCGGCGCCGCCGGGCGCATCGCCGCGCAGCGCTACGAAATGCGTGACGCCGACTTTGCGGAACGTCTCGATCATCTGGTGCGTCTCTTCCTTCGTCGCGCCGACGCAGGTCAGGTGCGAAGCGGTGGCGAGCGGCGTCTGCGACAGGAAACGTGTGACGGCAGTCAGCGTCGGCGCCTTGGTGGTGCCGCCGGCGCCATAGGTCACCGAGACGAAATCCGGGTCCCAGTCCTGCAGCTTGCTGACCGTATCCCAGAGTTGACCTTCCATCTCCTCCGATTTCGGCGGGAAGAATTCGAAGGAGATCCCGATGTTGCGGCCGCGTGCCTCGTTATTCAAAGCCATGTCATACTCTCCCGGCAAATGTAGGTTCGGCGCCTTCGCTTAGTTGCGAAGCCATCAGGCGCCTCGGATCGCGCGCGAGCCAGACGGTGACCGTCAACCCCTGCCCGCTTTGCTGACCCGGATGAAGATCGACGACCTGCTCGACGTCGAGCCCGGCCCTGTGCAGCCAGTCGGATATCGCCTGGTGCGAAAAGCCGAGACGGACATGCGCATGCTCGTCGCGAAGATATTCGAGCGTGTGCGGCGCAAGGTCGATGACCACGAGCCGGCCGCCCGGCCGCAGCATGCGCGCCGCTTCCGCGATCGCAATCTCCGGCTGGTCGAAGAAATGCAGCACCTGATGGATCGTCACCAGGTCGAAATCCTGGCCCTCGAACGGCAGGTTCAGGATATCGGCGTGGCGCACGGTGGCCTTGGTGATGCGGGACTTGTCGAGATTAGCGCGCGCCACGCTCAGCATGTCGCGGCTGGCATCGACGCCGATCGCCCGGCGATAGAGCCCCGACAGCAGTTCGAGGATGCGGCCGGTGCCGGTGCCGAGATCGAGCAGCGAATCGATCGGCTGGCTGCCGAGCAGCCGGATGACGGCGGCGTCGACCTCTTCATCGGCGGCATGCAGGCGGCGAAGCTCGTCCCACTCAGCCGCGTTGCGGCTGAAATAGGCCTGCGCCCGCTCGGCGCGCTGGCGCTTGACCTGCGACAGCCTTTCGCCGTCGCGAAGCACGGTCGGATCGTTCTCGGAGACATGCTTCAGCAATGCCCGCACCAGCAGGGCCGCCTTGCCCTCCTGCTTGAGGCGGAAATAGGCCCAGGCGCCTTCCTGGTAGCGTTCGATCAGTTCGGCCTCGCCGAGCAGCTTCAGATGGCGGGAGATGCGAGGCTGGGATTGGCCGAGAATTTCGGTAAGATCGGTCACCGTCAGGTCGCCGCCGTCGAGAAGCGCCAGAAGACGCAGGCGCGTGGGCTCGCCGGCCGCCTTCATGACGTCCACCAGCGCATCCAGTCCAAGCTTCAAGGGTTCACTCATCTTCGATCCGATCAAGATATAAAGATATCTTTATGTGATTTGAACGATGGTGACAAGCGGCAATTCGCACTTGAGCGAAATTGCCTGCTCAAATTGCGACAGGCCAGGCGTGAAAAAGCCCCGGTCGAAACCGGGGCTTCGTGACTGCAAAAATGGCTGCGATCAGCGCGTCAGGCGCTTATGAGCCTGGCTGCCCGGATTGAGGGCATCGGGACCAAGACGGCGCACCTTGTCCTGCTCATAATCCTCGAAGTTGCCTTCGAACCATTCGACATGACCTTCGCCTTCGAAGGCCAGGATGTGCGTCGCCAGACGGTCGAGGAACATGCGATCGTGGCTGATGATGATGGCGCATCCGGCAAACGCCTCAAGCGCGCTTTCCAGTGCACCGAGGGTTTCCGTATCGAGGTCGTTGGTCGGTTCGTCGAGCAGCAGCACGTTGCCGCCGGCCTTCAGCATCTTGGCAAGGTGAACACGGTTGCGCTGGCCGCCCGAGAGATTGCCGACCTTCTGCTGCTGGTCGCCGCCCTTGAAGTTGAAAGCGCCGCAATAGGCTCTGGAGTTCATATCGAACTTGCCGAGCTTAATGATTTCGGCGCCGCCCGAGATTTCCTCCCAGACGGTCTTGCTGCCGTCAAGCGCATCGCGGCTCTGGTCGACATAACCGAGATGCACCGTTTCACCGATGCGGACCGATCCGGCGTCCGGCTTTTCCTGGCCGGTGATCATGCGGAACAGCGTCGTCTTGCCGGCGCCGTTCGGGCCGATAATGCCGACGATGCCGCCCGGCGGCAGCTTGATCGACAGGTCGTCGATCAGCGTGCGGCCCTCGAAGCCCTTGGTGATGCCTTCCATCTCGATGACCACCTGTCCCAAGCGCTCGCTGACCGGGATGATGATCTGCGCGTCGCCGGGACGCTGCTTTTCGGCCGCCTCAACCAGCTGTTCATAGGACTTGATACGCGCCTTGGATTTTGCCTGACGGGCCTTCGGGCTGGAAGCGATCCATTCCTGTTCGCGGCTGATCGCCTTCTGGCGGCCGGCCTCTTCCCGGTTTTCCTGCTGCATGCGCTTGGCCTTGGCGAGCAGGTAGGCCGAGTAATTGCCTTCGTAGGGAATGCCGCGGCCGCGGTCGAGTTCGAGGATCCAGCCGGTGACGTTGTCGAGGAAGTAGCGATCGTGGGTGATCATCATCACGGCGCCCGGATAGTCGCGCAGATGCTTTTCGAGCCAGGCGATCGTCTCGGCGTCCAGATGGTTGGTCGGTTCGTCGAGCAGCAGCAGGTCCGGCTGCGACAGCAGCAGGCGGCAGAGCGCGATACGGCGGCGCTCGCCGCCGGACAGGCTGGTGACATCGGCGTCGCGCGGCGGGCAGCGCAAGGCTTCCATCGCCATCTCGACCTGGCTTTCCAGATCCCAGAGGTTCTGGCTGTCGATGATGTCCTGAAGCTTGGCTCCCTCTTCCGCCGTCTCGTCGGAATAGTTCATCATCAGTTCATTGTAACGCTCGAGCACGGCCGTCTTCGAGGCAACGCCTTCCATGACGTTTTCGAACACCGTCTTGTTGGGATCGATGTGCGGCTCCTGCTCGAGGTAGCCGACCGTCGCTCCTTCGGCGAGCCAGGCTTCGCCGGTATATTCCTTGTCCTGGCCGGCGATGATGCGCAGCACAGTGGATTTACCGGCGCCGTTTGGCCCGAGAATACCGATCTTGGCATCCGGGTAGAAGGAAAGGTGGATGTTCTCCAAGATCTTCTTGTTGCCATAGGCCTTGTTGAGGCCGGACATATGATAGATGAACTGACGTGCCATGCTGCGCTGCTCCGGGCGGGAAACTTCGATTGTGCCGCTATGTAGGCGAAACAGCGCCTGCGGGCAACGCCGAAACCCGGTTTACGCAGGATTTCCGGTCAGAAGCCCGCAGCGTCGACAACGCCCTCGTCGCATCCGAACGTCGTTTTTCCCGCGCCCTGGATCAGATCGCCAAGCCCGGTGCTCTTCGCCGACGCCGCCCCGGCGGCTTCCGAAAGCCCGATGGTCAACCCGCTGATCATCTTGACCTTGCCGGCCCGCCGGCAGCTCATCTTGACGCGGTCGCCGGCACCCGGCCCGAAGCTCTTGTCGAAAGCTTCCTTGATCGCCTCGGCCTTGACCGGCTTGCCGATATTGGCGGCGAAGAGATCACGCACGGCCGAGCTATTGAGCGCGCCGACGAGATGCACGCCGACGCCGAAATAATCGTCGGCGCTCATTTTCGTGCAGGTGCCGTGCTTTACCCATTCATGCCGTTCCAGGCCGGATTGCGTGCCGGGCATCGCCTTTGCCAGCGCGGCTTGCGTCTCGGCCGACAGCGTGACCGCCGGCAATGTGTCCCACTTGCCGTCCTTGTCGGCAGCCTTCTGCTCGGCACTGACATCGCAATAGTTCTGACGCATCGGCCAGAGCCCGTGCAGCGAAAAATTCGTCGCATCGGCGCGCTCGCCGGTCTGGCTTGCGCATTCGGCCTTCTTCTGGTTCGTCTGGCAAAAGGCCGGCTGCCAGCTCGCCGAAAGAATAAAACGGGTGCGCCCGCCAGCCTCCTGCGCCACGGCGGCGCCTGCAAGAACCATCGATACGGCGAACGTCAAGGTACGCAACTGCATGCTGCTCATTTCAACCCCCAAAAAGAACAATACAGGAACAAATAAGCACGAAGATCGAAAGCCCGCAACCCTGAATCGCAGCGGACAAGCAATTTGTTATCGGATAAACCCGGAACCGATGTTGCTTTTGGGCGGTGATCTGGTCTGTTACGTCAGGGAGGACCAGATGTTTTCAGAAACGCAAAGGCTCGCTTCGACGGGGGCGTCGCTCGCCTATCACCATGCCGAGGCCCTAGGCCCCGCACGCGGCATCCTGTTGATATCGCACGGTCTCGCCGAACATTCGAAACGTTATCGCGTTTTCGCCGAGGCGATGGCGGCACGCGGCTATCACGTCTATGCCCATGATCATCGCGGCCACGGCGAGACGACGGCGCCCGACGCGCCGATCGGCCGCTTCGCCCGCCGCGGCGGCGTCGACAGGGTGATCGGCGACGTCCGTGCCATGCGCGCTTACGCGGCCATGCGCCATCCCGGCCTGCCGGTAATCCTCTTCGGCCATTCGATGGGGGGCCTGATCGCCCTCAATGCCGCCGTCACGGCGCCGGCCGATTTCGACGCTGTTGCCGTCTGGAATTCGAATTTCGCCGTCGGCCTTGCCGGCCGCGCCGCCCAGGCGATCCTGCTTGCCGAACGCATGCTGAAGGGCTCCGACGTGCCGAGCGGCCTGTTGCCGAAACTCACCTTCGCAGCCTGGGGGAAATCGATCGCCGCCCACCGCACCGAGTTCGACTGGCTGTCGCGCCGTCCCGATGAAGTCGACAAATATATCGCCGATCCGCTCTGCGGCTTCGACGCCTCGGTCTCGCTCTGGCTCGATCTCTTCGAACTGACGTTTCGCGCCCCGCAGAAGCTTCATCTGGATCGGCTGCCCCGCGACCTGCCGATCCACCTCGTCGGCGGCGGAGAAGACCCGGCGACGGAGCGCGGAAAAGCCGTGCTTTGGCTGTCAAACCATTTGAAAGCCCGCGGCTTCTCTCGCATCAGCACTGAGATATATCAGGACATGCGGCATGAAACGCTGAACGAGATCGGCGCGGATGCTGCAACCGCCGCCTTCGCGGACTGGTGCGACGAGGCCGTCGCCAGATTCCAAACGGCAAAATCCTGAACCAGAGAGATTCCGTCATGAGCAGCACCTCCGCCCGCCCCGTTTCCTCAGCCTCCGAGGTAACGACGGGGCTCGCGCTGATGTTTCTTTCGGTGATGTTTTCGCCGCTCATCGATATTTTCGCCAAGCTTGCCGTCGTCACCATCCCCTCCGCCGAGGTCACCGCCGGCCGCTTCGTCGTGCAGGCGCTGTGCATGCTGCCGGTCGTCATATGGCGGCGCAGCTTTGCCGATTTCTCCTGGCGCCAGAGCCTGTTCCACGCCATCCGCGGGTTAATCATCACCGTCTCGATGATCTCTTTCGTCACCACGCTGAAATACATGGCGGTTGCCGACGCGATTGCGATCTTCTTCGTCGAGCCGATCATGGTGACGATCCTCGGCGGCATTTTCCTGAAGGAGACGATCGGCTGGCGGCGTTATACCGCCTGCGGCGTCGGCTTCTTCGGGGCGATGCTGATCATCCAGCCGAGTTTCCAGGAAGTCGGCTATATCGCCCTCCTGCCCGTCCTCAGCGCGCTTTGCATCGCGATCTTCGTGCTGATGACCCGCGTCCTCTCGCACCGGGAAGATCCCTGGGCGATGCAGTTCCAGATGGGCATCTGGGGCCTGATCTTCTGCGCCATCCTGCTTTTTATCGGCAATGGAAGCGGCTCCGATCTCTTCGATCCCGTCATGCCCGAAGGCAGTGCCTGGTTCTACGTCGCCGGCGTCGGCGCCATGGCCGCAATTGCGGGCATCTTCGGCGTCTATGCCTTTCGCGCCGCACCGGCCTCGACGCTGGCGCCGCTGCAATATTTCGAAATCGTCTCGGCGACGATCTTCGCCTGGCTGGTTTTCGGCGACTTCCCGAATGCGGTCAAATGGCTCGGCATCGCCATCATCATGGCATCGGGCTTGTACATTCTCTGGCGCGAGCGCCGCTTTGCTTCAAAGCCCGTATCCGATACATCTGAGGCGACGCTGGCGCCGTAAAGACCGACGAGGGAATATGACGCAGACCACGAAAAAGCCGCCGCTTGCCGGCATCCGGGTGATCGAGCTGGCCCGCGTGCTGGCCGGCCCCTGGGCTGGACAGATGCTCGCCGATCTCGGCGCCGATGTCATCAAGGTCGAAAATCCCGACGGCGGCGACGATACCCGCCAATGGGGGCCGCCCTTCGTCGAAGGTGCCGATGGCGAAAATCTCTCGGCCGCCTATTACCACGCCGCCAATCGCGGCAAACGCTCCGTCACCGCCGATCTGAAGAGCCCGGAAGGCCAGGATCTCGTCCGCCGCCTGGTTGCGTCAGCCGATGTGGTGATCGAAAATTTCAAGCTCGGCGGTCTCGTCAAATACGGTCTCGATTACGACAGCCTGCGCAAGGTGAACCCCAAGCTCGTCTATTGCTCGATCACCGGCTTCGGCCAGACCGGTCCCTATGCCAGCCTCGCCGGCTATGATTACATCGTCCAGGGCATGTCCGGCTTCATGTCGATCACCGGCGAGCCGGACGGCCAGCCGATGAAGGCGGGCGTTGCCATCGCCGATATCTTCACCGGCATCTATGCCGTCTCGGCAATCGAAGCCGCCCTGATCCACGCACTCAAATCAGGCGAAGGCCAGCTTGTCGACATGGCCCTGCTCGACGTGCAATCGGCCGTGCTCGCCAATCAGAATATGAATTATCTCGTCTCCGGCGCCGCACCCACCCGCCTCGGCAACGCCCACCCCAATATCTCGCCCTATGAGGTCGTGCCGGCGGCGGACGGTTATCTCATCCTCGCGGTCGGCAATGACGGCCAATTCCGCCGCCTCTGCACCATCCTCGGCCTGGAGACGATTGCCGGCGACGAGCGTTTCGCCACCAACAAGGCCCGCGTCGCCAACCGCGGCGAGGTACGCCGTCTCATCTCCACCGAGACGCTGAAATGGCAGAAGGCGGATCTGTTGAAGGCCTGCGAGGCGAACGGGGTTCCCGCCGGCCCGATCAACACGATCGAGGAAATGTTCGCCGATCCACAGGTAGAAGCCCGCGGCCTGCGCATTGATCTGGCCGATGCCGCCGGTACAGTCATCCCGGGGGTCAGGACGCCGGTGGTGCTGTCGGAAACGCCGTTGTCTTACAGCAGGCCGAGCCCGCGTCTCGGCGAACACACCGAAGAAATTCTGGCGGAACTCGCCGAGCGCGAGAGGAAGGCATCGTCATGAAGAAGGTATTGTCATGAAAAGAACGGGCGGGCAACTCATCGTCGAGGCGCTGAAGGCGAACGGCGTCAAGCGTCTCTCCTGCGTGCCCGGCGAGAGTTTCCTCGCCGTCCTCGACGCGCTGCGCGACAGCGATATCGATGTGATCGTCTGCCGCCAGGAGGGCGGCGCGGCGATGATGGCGGATTGCTGGGGCCGGCTGACCGGCGAACCCGGCATCTGCATGGTCACCCGCGGCCCCGGCGCCACCAACGCCTCTGCCGGTCTGCATATATCAAAGCAGGATTCGATCCCGATGATCCTCTTCATCGGCCAGGTGCAGCGCGAAGCACGCGAACGCGAGGCCTTCCAGGAGGTCGAATTCCGCCGCGCCTTCACCGAATTCGCCAAATGGGTGGGCGAGATCGACGATGCCGCCCGCATTCCCGAGTTCGTCACCCGCGCCTTTGCCATCGCAACCTCCGGCCGTCCCGGCCCCGTGGTGCTGACGCTGCCGGAGGATATGCTGCGCGACGAGGTCGAGGCGCCCCGCGCCAAGCATTACGTCAGCGTCGAGGCGCATCCCGGCCGCCGGCAGATCGACGATTTCTATATACGATTGCTCAAAGCCGAGCGGCCGATGGTGATCCTCGGCGGCACGCGCTGGGATGCCGATGCCGTCGCCGATTTTGCAATCTTCGCCGAGCGTTTCCAACTGCCAGTCGGCTGCTCCTTCCGCCGGCAGATGCTGTTCGATCATCTCCATCCCTCTTATGCCGGCGATGTCGGCATCGGCATCAATCCGGCGCTGGCAAAGGAGATCAAGGAGAGTGATCTGCTGATCCTGCTCGGCGCCCGCATGTCGGAAATGCCGTCTTCGTCCTATACGCTGATCGATATCCCCTACCCTCAGCAATCGCTGGTGCACGTCTATCCCGATGCGTCGGAACTCGGGCGTATCTACCGCCCGGATCTCGCCATCTGCGCCGCGCCTGCCGATTTCGTCGCTGCACTTGTCGATCTGGAAGCGCCGGCCGAGCCGCATTGGGCGGAGCGCACTGAGCGCATGCATCAGTCCTATCTCGCCTGGTCGAAACCGCCGGCAACAGGTCCGGGCGCCGTCCATATGGGGCCGATCATGGAGTGGCTGGAAGCCAATACCGGGCCGGAGACGATCTTCACCAACGGCGCCGGCAACTACGCCACCTGGCTGCACCGCTTCCATCGTTTCCGCCGCTTCAACACCCAGGCCGCCCCCACCTCCGGCTCGATGGGTTACGGCCTGCCTGCCGCCGTCGCCGCCAAGCGGCTCTTTCCCGAGCGCGAGGTCATCTGCTTTGCCGGCGACGGCTGTTTCCTGATGCACGGCCAGGAATTCGCCACCGCCATCCGCTACGGCCTGCCGATCATATCGGTCGTCGTCAACAACGGCATCTACGGCACGATCCGCATGCATCAGGAGCGCGAATATCCCGGCCGCGTCAGCAGCACCGATCTCACCAATCCCGACTTCGCAGCCCTTGCCCGCGCCTATGGCGGCCATGGCGAGACGGCGGAAAGCACGGAAGAATTCGCCCCCGCCTTCGAGCGGGCCCGTGCAAGCGGCAAGCCGGCAATCATCGAAGTCAAACTCGATCCCGAGGCGATCACGCCGACCCGCACGCTCTCGGAAATCGCGCAAACAAAAAGCCGGTAAGTCCGTGAGTTCGCGGATTTACCGGCTTTGATGCAATGCTGCGGCGACGATCAGTCGATCGCGGCCGTGACGATGAACTCGACCTTGTATTTCGGCGCTGCGAGCTTGGCTTCGCTGGTGGCGCGGGCCGGCGGATTGGCCGGATCGATCCAGGCTTCCCAGGCGGCGTTCATCTCGGCGAAATAGGCAATGTCGGAGAGATAGACGATCGTCTGCAGGATCTTCGACTTGTTGCTGCCGGATGCAGCCAGCAGGCGGTCGACTTCGGCAAGCGAGGACTTGCACTGATCGGTAACGCTTTCGCCCTCGCCGACCTGGCCTGCGAGATAAACCGTGTTGCCGTGAATGACGGCGCCGCTCATGCGTGCGCCGACGTCGATACGCTTAATGCTCATCATAGTCTCCTGAGTGAATGGAAGGCAGCGGCGCTGCGATGCAGCGCCGGAAAATCGGCAGCCGGAACGGGGTCTAGCTGCGGATATGGTGGGTCTTCTGGTAGATCGCCGTCGAGCGGGCGCCGGAGCGGCAATAGCCGAGCATCGGCCTCGGGAATTCGTCGAGCGCGTCGACCATGCCCTGCACGGCTTCCTCGGTCACGCCCATCGGCCCGACAGGCACATGGGAGATCTCGATACCGAGTTCCCTAGCGCGCGCTTCGATAACGGAGAACGACGTCTGGTCGGGGCTCTCATGGTCGGGGCGGTGGCAGACGATCGATTTGAACCCCAGCGCCTTGATCTCGTCGAGGTCCTCGGGCGTGATCTGACCCGAAACCGAATATTCATCGTCGATCTGGCGAATATCCATCGTCCTGTCTCCTCAAAAATGGTGGGCTGAAGGTCTACGACGCAGCTTGGCAAGCGTCAACAACACTTCGCTCACAGGAAGGCAAAGCTCAGCCCATAGCTGCGGCTCTCGCCTGATGCCAGCATGTTGAATTCGCCGGCAGCCTGAAGCTCGTCACGCGTGACCCAGCGATGCGAGACCGGCTCGATGCCGATAATATGGGCCGGCGCCTTCTGGTTCCGCCAGACCTGCAGATAAGGCAGCGTGTCGGCGCGGAAGCGCGCGCGGAGCGTCCTGCCGCCGATCGCGGCGATGGGCCCGAGCCGAATTTCGGCAAAGCCCTGCTCCGTTGCCGGCGCCGGCACGCAGAAGATGCCGCCCGGCTCCTCGCCGAATGCCCAGGGGAAACCGCCATTCTCCAGCATCCGGCCCTCGAGCCGCGTGCCCTCGTCCAGCCATTTGCCGCCGGCGTTCATGTGATACATCAGGAAGGTCGGCACCGTCTGATCGCTGGTATTGACGACCCGGTCCTCGAGCAACACCTCGCCGGTCTCCCCGTCGATCCGCCACAGCCGCTCGATGCGCTGCGGCAGACCCTCGACAGTCACGATATCGATATCGGCGCGGCATTCGGCATTGCCGTTCTCGAACTTCGTCCACAGCACCTTGGCTGCATGGCCGGAGGCCGATCCGTGCAGCGGATAAACCTTGCCCTCGGCGCTACCGGCGATCGGCTGGCGGTGGCGGATATGATCCGGTCCGCAGGTGAACAGGAAGCCTTCGAGCGAGTGATCGATTCGCGGATCGCCATCGTCGGGAATGGCGCGCTTCGGCGCGATATCGACGCCTTCGACGATGCAGCCGCCGATATCCAGCACCGATGTTTCATCGAGCATCAGGCGCGGCCCGCTTGCAGCGGCAAATTCGATCATCGCAGTCTCCTCAGGGGCTTATCGGCCGAGTAGCGTTAGATTTTGCGCCGTCTTTCGTCAATCGAACCCTGTTCCTCTCTTGCGCTTTTGCCCCAACCATGGATTTTGCGGAACTGACACGGAGACGCAAACGTTTATGAGTAAAAGGAAATCTTAGTGATTTTCATATTTTGTTCAGCACGGTTTCATAAATTCCACACTAGCGTCAAAATTCGCAGGTGTGTGTCGGCCTAGTCACTGTTCGAGGTGTGAGACGTGAATCGTTTTTTAAAGTCGGCATTTTCGCTTGCGGCCGTGCTGGCAGCCATTGCGGCTGCAGCACCGGAGGCCGGCGCGCAGCAGTTCCGTGACCGCCGCCAGAGTGATGTCGTGCTCGTCACCCCGAGCGGTGAAATCCTCGACTATGTCCCGCGCGGCTATATTTACGCCCGCGACCGCAGCGGCAACCGCGTGCTGATTGACGACTACGGCAATGTCGTCGCCACCGAGATGCGCGCCCGCGGCTACTATCCGCCGCGGCCCGGCCCGCGCGAGGTCTATGCCGACCAGAACGGCAACGATCCCTATTACGCCGACGATGGCGACACGCGATACTCCGAGCGCGGTGCGGTCACCGGCGGCATCCCGCGCGACGCGGCGATCGAACGCCAGCCGCTCGGCGAGCAGCCCTATCCCCAGGATAACAGCATCGGCAATCCGCAGTCCGGCGACGATTATGCCTCGATCGATCCCGACCAGCAGATTCCGCCCGCCGACGCGCCAAAGGCCGCGCCGGACGAACCCGTCATCACGCTGAAGAACAAGTCAAAGCCGGAGATCGTCGCGCTGCAGGTCTTCCTCGACCGCGCCGGCATCTCGCCCGGCGTCATCGACGGCCATATGGGCTCGAACGTCACCAAATCGGTCTATGCCTATGACCAGATGACCGGCTCCAAACTCGACCCGAACGACACCGACGCCATTCTGGAAGAGCTGCGCATGAACGGCGGCCTGCCGGTCGTCAGCTACACGATCACGCCGGCCGATGCCGCCGGCCCTTACGTTGCAGAGATCCCGGAAGACTATTCGCACAAGGCGCTGCTGCCGTCGCTCGCCTATACATCCACCACCGAAATGCTGGCCGAGCGCTTCCACATGGACGAAGCCTTCCTCAAGGAAATGAACCCCGGCGCCGATTTCAGCGTTGCCGGCACCGTCATCAAGGTCGTCAATCCGGGTGAGCCGAAGAGCGGCGAAGTTGCCCGCATCATCGCCGACAAGGGCCGCAAGCAGGTCTTTGCCTATGATAGCGCCGGCAATCTCATTGCCGCCTATCCGGCATCGATCGGCTCCACCGACACCCCCTCCCCGTCGGGCATCGTGACCGTCGAGCGCGTCGCCTTCAATCCCGGTTACACCTATAATCCGAAGATCAATTTCCAGCAGGGCGCCAACGACAAGATCCTCAACATTCCGCCCGGCCCGAACGGCCCGGTCGGCACCGTCTGGATGGCCTTGTCGAAGCCGACCTACGGCATCCACGGCACGCCCGAGCCCTCCAAGATCGGCCGCACCCAGAGCCACGGCTGCATCCGCCTGACCAATTGGGACGCAACCGAGCTTGCCAAGATGGTCAAGCCGGGAGTGACGGTCGAATTCGTCGATTGACCGCGGAACAGGATTGCGGGGCGCTGTTGATTGACCGAGATGCGGCCGGACTATTCCGTCCGCTTTTTGACACAACAATCTAGCGGCAGCCGCGGCGGCAGTTCAAATTTGCTCTCCCGCTTCAAAGTTTGGAACCTGAAAGCGCGCCAAAAGCTATTAAATCTGTAGATTTCATCTCCTGACATTAGGAGGTCGTATGAAATCGTTTCTTCGCTTGGCTTTGAGCGTCTTCGCGGGTGTGGTTGCAATCGGCACGGCGCGGGCTGCCGATGTCTCGGAAATTCGCGTGGACTGGGCGACCTACAATCCGGTCAGCCTCATCCTGAAGGATGAAGGCATCCTGGAAAAGGAATTCGAAAAGGACGGGATCAAGATAACCTGGGTCCAGTCCGCAGGCTCCAACAAAGCCCTCGAATTCCTGAATGCAGGCTCCCTCGACTTCGGCTCGACCGCGGGTGCGGCGGCTTTAATCGGTCGCATCAACGGCAATCCGATCAAGTCCGTCTATGTGTATTCGCGTCCGGAATGGACAGCGCTCGTAACGCGGAAGGATACCGGCATTGCCAAGGTTGAGGACCTCAAAGGCAAGTCCATCGCCGTAACACGCGGCACCGATCCGCACATTTTCCTGGTACGCGCGCTCGCCGATGCTGGTCTCACCGAAAAGGATGTTTCGCTTGTTCTGCTCCAGCACGCGGACGGTCGCCTTGCGCTGAAGCGCGGTGACGTCGATGCCTGGGCGGGCCTCGATCCGATCATGGCGTCGGCCGAGATCGAAGATGGCGACGTGCTGTTTTATCGCAAGCCGGAAAACAACAGCTGGGGCGTTCTCAACGTGCGCGAGGAGTTTGCCGCCGCGCACCCCGACATCGTTAAACGCGTCCTCGCATCCTACGAGAAGGCCCGCACCGAGGCTCTGAAAGATCCGACCAGGCTGAAAGCCGCCCTCGTTACCGCCACCAAGCTGCCCGATACCGTGATTGAGCGCCAGCTGGAGCGTACGAACCTCGGCTATACCGTGATCGGCGACGCCCAGCGCGAGACGATCGAAGCCGCGGGTCTTGCTCTGCAAAAAGCCGATGTCATCAATGCGGATGTCGATGTCAAACAAGCGGTCTCAGCGCTGATCGATCCCAGCTATGCCTCGGCCGCTCTCGGCCAATGAAGCGGCGGGAAGTGAGCGATAGAAAGGCGTTCCCATGTCTTTGGTGAACATCGCACTGTCATGGCACAATACCGAAACAGGAGCGGAGGCCCGGCAGCGTCGGGCCTCCCCTTTTGATCACCCGATTGTCGGGCTCGTGTTTCCAGTTGTTTTGTTTGCCGCCTGGGAGATCCTCGTCCGCGCTGGGATAGTCGGGGGCCGTCTGATGCCCCCGCCCTCGAGGATTCTTTATACGGTCTATACGCTGGCAGCATCGGGAGATCTGACAACGCATGTCAGTGCGACGCTGCGCAGAGTGGCGATCGGTTTTACCTTCGGGTCCCTGATCGGGACCGTGCTCGGAGCGCTGACCGGCTCCTCCAAATCGCTCGCGCGCCTGCTCGACCCGACCCTCCAGGCACTCAGAGCGATTCCGTCGATTGCCTGGGTGCCGCTTTTCATCCTGTGGTTCGGCATTTTCGAAGCCTCCAAAGTCGCATTGATTGCCGTCGGCGTCTTCTTTCCCGTCTATCTCGGGGTCTATGGCGCCGTCGTCGGCGTCGACAGGCGCATCGTCGAAGTCGGCCGCGTCTTCAGGCTTTCCGGGTTCGAGCTTATTCGTCTGATCCTGCTGCCAGCAGTTCTAGCCGACTATATCCTTGCCCTGCGCGCTGGCCTTGGTCTCGGTTGGATGTTCGTCGTCGCGGCGGAATTCATGGGCGCGTCGGAGGGCCTCGGATATCTCCTGGTGGACGGCCAACAGCTCGGAAAGCCGGATCAGATCCTTGCCGCCATCCTGATCTTTGCCATTGTCGGCAAGGCGACCGACACCCTGCTTCTCATTGCGACCGCGCCGTTTCTGCGCTGGCGTGACAATCATGCGAGCGGGATCTGACATGCTCGATATCCGCTCTCTATCCAAGATCTATCCCAACGGAACGCATGCGCTACAGGACTTTTCCCTGCGCGTCGACAAGGGGGAACTGATCGCAGTCATCGGAGGATCGGGCTGCGGCAAGAGCACGCTTCTGAGGCTGCTGTCGGGCCTGGAAGTCCCCACGCAGGGCGAAATCAGCCTGGAGGGACGGCGGCTGAAGGAGCCGGACGCGCTCGTCAACCTCGTCTTCCAGGAGCCGCGACTCTTTCCCTGGCTGACAGTTGCCGACAATATCGGATTCGGCCTGCGTCATCTGGCAACCGGCGAACGCGAGAGCCAGATATCGGCGGCCCTGGAGAAGATCGGGCTTGCCGGCTACGAGAGACGCTGGATCAAAGAGCTTTCCGGCGGGCAGGCTCAGCGTGTGGCTTTGGCGCGTGCCCTGGTGACGAAGCCGACCGTGCTTTTACTGGACGAGCCCTTCTCAGCGCTCGATGCGATGACACGTGTCGAGCTTCAGGATCATCTGATTGATCTATGGCGCGTGAATGCCACGACGATGCTGCTGGTCACGCACGACATTGAAGAGGCAGCGTTTCTGGCGGATCGGGTGGTCGTGATGCGCCCCTGGCCGGGACGCATTCTCGAAGTGGTCGATGTAGGCTTGCCCCGGCAACGCAATCGCATGTCGGACGAATTGGCTGGCGTGAAAAGGCGTCTCTCCGACCTTCTGGCTCACTCTCTTAATGACGGAAGCCGCACAGCTAGCGCCTAAAGCGAAATGCGTCGCGGAAAATCCGGACGCATTTCGTCTGCGATGCGGGAAGTATTCAGGCCGCCGTTGCCATACGGGGCGACGCCGTCAGCCGGGCGGGCAGCTTGCTCATTATCTCCTCGGCAAAACAGGTGGCGTTTTCACGCGCCTTGTCGAGATTGCTGACGCGGGCGGGATCGAGCGTGTGCAACGTACCGCCACAGTCGAAGATGTCGCGGAAGGCGGAGCGTTCGATGATCGCCGTGTCCAGCACCGGCACATGCCGTTCGCTGAGCAGTGATTTGACGAGTTGCAGCGCCCGGGTCGTGACCATCGAGTTGACGCGGGTCAGCACCACAGAATGACCGATCTTGATACCCGCCTTTTCGTCCAGATACTGCAGCAGTTCGAGCACCTGCGCGCCGCCGCGGGCATCCATTGCACAGCCCTGGATCGGGATCAGCACGTGGTCGGAAAGGCCGACAGCGGTGGCAAGCAGCGGATTGCGTGCACCCGGCAGGTCGACGATGAAATAGTCGGTATTGTGCTTGTTCTCGCTGATATGCAGCGGCAGCGAGGCGGTGGTGACGAAATCGATCACCGAGATATTGGGCACATGACCAGATATCTCGTGCCAGCGCGAAATCCAGTGCTGCGGATCGGCGTCGAGAATGGTGACGCGGTAACCCTTGCGGGCAAGCTCGGTGGCGAGCAGGAGAACAGCGGTGGTCTTGCCGGCGCCGCCCTTGGTATTTGCGAATGTGATGACAGGCATGTTCAATCCTCGGAAGGAAATGGTGCGAGCCGGAATCGCTCTTTTACGCACCATCGGAGCATCGTGCGGTTAATCCATCCTTTCTAATCATGGTTAACAAATTCCAAACACGCGCGCCGAAATTGCAGCCGGTATTTTTCACATCCCTAAAATTGGGGATGCGCTAAAATAAAGGAAGCCCGGAAAGCAAGGCTTTCCGGGCCGCTCTGCAGGTCCACCCCCAAATACTCAGAAGCAATCCCTGAACAGGGCTTTGGTGTTTTCGAGCGTCATCGCAACCGGGTTGCCGCCCGCACTCGGATCTTCGATCGCCATGGCCGACAATTCGTCGATACGGTCGGCAGCGATTCCCATCGCCGTCAGCGTCTCCGGCACGCCGAGGTCGGAGCGAAGCTTCAGCACATAGTCGTAGAAGCCGTCGAAACCGCCCGAAATGCCGAGATAGGCGGCCGCCCGGCCGATCTTCTCTTCGATCACTTTGCGGTTGAAGCGCAGCACCGCCGGCATGACAACCGCGTTGGTCATGCCATGATGGGTGTTGTAGACGGCGCCGATCGGGTGCGACAGCGCGTGAATGGCGCCGAGCCCCTTCTGGAAGGCAACAGCACCCATGGCGGCAGCGGACATCATGTTGGCGCGGGCTTCGAGATCGGTGCCTTCCCGATAGGCGCGCGGCAGGAATTCCTTGACGAGCCGCATGCCTTCGAGCGCGATGCCGGCCGACATCGGGTGATAGAAGGGCGAGGAATAGGCCTCCAGGCAATGGGCAAAGGCATCCATGCCGGTGCCGGCCGTGATGATCTTCGGCATGCCGACGGTCAGTTCCGGGTCGGAGATGACGACACCAGGCAGGAACTTCGGATGGAAGATGATCTTCTTCACATGCGTGACAGAATTGGTGATGACGCTGGCGCGGCCGACTTCCGAGCCGGTACCCGCCGTCGTCGGCACGGCGACGATTGGGGCAATGCCCTCAAGGCTTGCGCGCGTCCACCAGTTGCCGATATCCTCGAAATCCCAGACAGGCCGGGTCTGACCGGCCATGAAGGCGACGCACTTGCCGAGATCGAGGCCCGAGCCGCCGCCGAAAGCGACGACGCCGTCATGACCGCCATCCTTGAAAGCCTTGACGCCGGCCTCGAGGTTCTTCTCGTTCGGGTTCGGATCGACATCGGCAAAGATCGCCCGGCCAAGGCCGGCATCTTCGAGGATGTCGAGCGCGTTCTTGGTGATCGCCATCGAGGCGAGACCGCGGTCGGTGACCAGCAGCGGCTTATTGATGCCGAGGCTCTTGCAGGCATCGGCCAGTTCCTTGATCCGGCCCCGGCCGAGCTTGACCGATGTCGGATAGCTCCAGTTTGCGGTGATGTTGCTGCTCATGCTGTGACTTTCTTCAGGTGGAAGGATTTCGGGCGCGTCAGATTCTGGAAGCCGATGATCGATAGCGAGCCGCCGCGGCCCGTCTCCTTGACACCGGTCCAGCAGAGCGCCGGGTCGAGATAATCGGCGCGGTTCATGAAAACGGTGCCGGTTTCGATCTCGCGGCCGAGACGCGCAGCCCGCTCGGCATCCTTGGTCCAGAGCGAAGCCGTCAGCCCGTACTGGCTGTCATTCATCAAGGCGAGTGCCTCCTCGTCGCTCTTCACCTTCATGATGCCAACCGCCGGACCGAAGGTCTCCTCGCGCATGAAGGCCATGGAATGGTCGACATCGACGAGAACCTGCGGTGCGAGATAGGCGCCGCCGTCGTCCTGCGGGAAAAGTTTCGGGTCGACAAGCGCCTTGGCGCCCTTGGAAACCGCATCGGCAATCTGCTCGCGCACCACCTTGGCGAAGCGCTTGTTCGCCATCGGCCCGAGCGAAGTCTCGGGATCGAGCGGATTGCCGAGCTTGTAATTCGACACCCAGGCGACCGACTTTTCGACGAAGGCGTCGTAGAGGGATTCGTGCACATAGATGCGCTCGATGCCGCAGCAGCACTGGCCGGAATTGTAGGTGGCGCCGTCCATCAGCGTATCGACGGCCGCCTCGAGATCGGCGTCTTCCATGACGTAACCCGGATCCTTGCCGCCGAGTTCGAGGCCGAGGCCGGTGAAGGTACCGGCGGCGGCCCGCTCCATCGAGCGTCCGCCTTCGACCGATCCGGTGAAGTTGACGAAATTGAAGCTGCCGGCGGCAATCAGCGCCGAGGTCGTCTGATGATCGAGGAAGACATTCTGGAACACGTCCTCGGGCACACCGGCCTCGATGAAGGCCTGTACCAGCCGCTCGCCGACCAGCAGCGTCTGCGAGGCATGTTTCAGCACCACCGTATTGCCGGCCATCAGCGCCGGCGCGATCGTGTTGATCGCCGTCATATAGGGATAGTTCCACGGTGCCACGACGAAGACGACGCCATGCGCCTCGCGCTCGATGCGGCGTTCGAAACGATCACTCTCCTCGACGACAACAGGCGCCAGCGCATCCGCCGCGATCGAGGCGACATAGTTGGAGCGCTCGTTGAAACCCTTATATTCGCCGCCATACTTGATCGGCCGGCCCATCTGCCAGGCAAGTTCCGGCACGACCACGTCGGACATTTCGTTCAGCCGCGCAGCACCCTTCAGCACCAACTGCACGCGCTCTTCGAGCGGCCGTTTCGCCCAGGCTTTCTGCGCCTTGCGGGCCCGCGCCACCACATCCTTGGCGGCATCGAAAGAAAGTGCGGCGCGCTCGGCATAGACCGACCCGTCAACCGGTGAAATGCATTGGATCATTGCCATGATCGATTTCCGTCCTCGTATTGATCAAAAATTTCGTCGAGGGCATGAGCCCCTCATCCGCCTGCCGGCACCTTCTCCCCGTAAACGGGGCGAAGGAGGGATGGCCGCAGCCTCTCCGTCCCATCTACCTCTCGTATGGCAAGTCCCCTCTCCCCGTTTTACGGGGGTCCGAAGGACGGGTCGAGACCAGCGGCTCGACCCCGGTTGGGTTAGGGTGAGGTGCAAGCCCGCGAAATGCTATTAAGCTCTTTCGAACCCACGCGCCACTTCCCAATCGGTGATGCGGCGGTCGTATTCTTCCTGCTCCCATTCGGCAGCACGGGTATAATGGTCGATCACATCATCGCCGAACGCTTTGCGCAGCATTGCCGATTCCGTCATTGCGGTCGTCGCTGCACGCAGCGTGCGCGGAATTTCGCGAATATCCTTGCCGCCATAGGCGTCGCCGACGAAGGGAGCTTCGAGCTCGAGCTTGTTCTCGATCCCGTCAATGCCGGCGGCGAGAAGCGCAGCGAAGGCGAGATAGGGATTGAGGTCGGAGCCGCCGACACGGCACTCGATGCGGATGCCCTTGGTTTCCTCGCCGCAGAGGCGGTAGCCGGCGGTGCGGTTGTCCTTGCTCCAGATCGCCTTGGTCGGCGCGAAAGTGCCGGCCATGAAGCGCTTGTAGGAATTGATGTAGGGCGCCAGGAAATAGGTGATCTCGCTCGCATGGGCGAGAAGTCCGGCAACATAATTATGCATCAGCGGCGACATGCCGTATTTGCCGGTATGGTCGAAGAACAGCGGCTTTTCCTCCAGGCTCCACAGCGACTGGTGGATATGCGAGGAGCTGCCGGCGGCATTGTAATTCCACTTGGCGAGGAAGGTGATGGCCTTGCCTTTCGACCAGGCGATCTCCTTGCAGCCGTTCTTGATAATCGCGTGACGGTCGGCCATGGCGAGCGCATCGGCATAACGCACGTTGATCTCCTCCTGGCCGGCGGATGCTTCGCCCTTGGAGTTTTCGACCGGAATGCCGGCGCCCTGCAGCCCGGTGCGGATCGCCCGCATCACCTCCTCCTCCTTGGTGGTCTGGAAGATGTGATAGTCCTCGTTATAGGCGCTGACGAGCTTGAGGTTTCGGTAGCCGGACGCCTGCGCCGTCTCGTAGCTCTGGTCGAACAGGAAGAATTCGAGCTCGGAGGCCATATAGGCCTTCATGCCCATGTCTTCGAGCCGCTTCACCTGCTTCTTCAGGATCGCACGCGGCGAATGGGCGACCTCCTCATGGGTGTGATGGTCGAGCATGTCGCAGAGCACCAGCGCGGTGCCCTCGAGCCAGGGAATGCGGCGCAGCGTCGCCAGATCCGGCTTCATCGTATAGTCGCCGTAGCCCTTTTCCCAGCTCGTCGCTTTGTAGCCGGAAACCGTCTCCATCTCCATGTCGGTGGCGATCAGATAGTTGCAGCTATGCGTTTCCTTCCAGGCGCTCTCGACAAAATATTCCGCCTGAAAACGCTTGCCCATCAGCCGGCCCTGCATGTCCACCTGGCAGGCCAGAACCGTATCGATGCGCCCTTCGGCAACATCCTTCTTGAGATCGTCGAACGTGTAGCTGCTCATGGTTGATCCGCCTGACATTGGAATTGAGAAGATCGGGGCAACGAAATCGCATGCGCTCGGCCAGATAGTGGGCCTGATGCCTTTTCGTTGAACCGGTGATGGGGCCGCAGGAGCGGCCCCGCCATTTGAGAGGGAAGCCTCGATGCTTACTTTTCGCCGCTTTCGCCAACCGCCGCTTCGGCTGCCGCGATTTCGGCCTGGCGCTTTGCCACTTCGGCGCCGATCGGCGGTCCCTTGAAGCGCCGGCTTTCGAAACCGAACCAGACGATCGCGGTGACGAGGAGGAAGCCGACGGTGATGTAGAGCGCCCATTCATTCGGCGGCTGGATGCCGAGAACGAAGATCAGGATCATCGCGATGACAGTCAGCACGGCAAAGAGCTTGAAGACGCCTTCACCGAGATTCCACGGACCCATCTTGTCCCACTTCGACGTGCCCCAAGCGAAGAGGCCGAGCGTGATCGGGATCGCGAAGGAGAAGAACAGGAAGATGACCGTGCACGCGACGACGATCGTATAAACAGGCGTGTCGCCGATCGAAACCAGCGAGGAACCCCAGACGAACAGCACCGACAGGATCGAGCCGGTCCAGATCGCTGCCACCGGCGTGCGATACTGCGGGCTGACCTTCGAAAGCGCCTTCGAAGCCGGCAGGCCGCCGTCACGCGAGAAGGCGAAGATCATGCGCGAGACCGAAGTGACCGTCGCAAGGCCGCACAGCCACTGGCTGACCAAGATGGCGAGATAGAGAATATCCTTGACGATCGGGTTGACCTGGCTGTCCATCGCCCAGAAGAACACGTTCCAGCCCTGTTTTGCAGCATCATCCATATTCGGCAGCATCAGGACGAAGGCGCACAGCATGATGTAGCCGAAAAGCGCCGACCAAAGCACCGAGGCGACCATGCCGCGCGGCACCGATTCGGCGGCCTTGACCGTCTCTTCCGACGTATGCGCCGAAGCGTCGTAGCCGGTAATCGTATAGATCGGTAGCAGCAGACCGAGGAGGAAGACCCAGGCGCCGGAAGTGGCCGGCCAGACATTACCGCCGGCTTCGCCGGAATAATTGGCGAAGGTAAAGAGCCGGCCGATCTCATAGGAGGGTGCCGCCGCGAGGCAGACGACCGCCAGCGCGATCGAACTCGCGAAGATCAGATAACCCGAAAAGTCGGTCAGCTTCGCGGTCAATCCGATGCCCATGTGGTTCACGAGCGCCTGCGCGCCGGTGATGATCACGAGGAAGATGATGCGCACCGTCGTCGTGTCCGTCAGCCCGAGATAGGTGGTGCCGAAAGAACCCATGAAGAAATAATAGGTACCGACGTTGATGGCGCCGAGCACGGTGACGAGCCCGAGCAGGTTGAACCAGGCGGTCAGCCAGCCGGTGAAGCGGTTGCCGAGGATCGAGCCCCAGTGATAGAGCCCACCGGCCGTCGGATAGGCCGAACTGATCTGCGCCATGGCGATGGCGAAGACGAGCGAAACGAAGCATCCCACAGGCCAACCGATGCCGATCGCCGCGCCGCCGGCACCGGAGGTCGCTTGCGCCAGCGAATTGATGCCGCCGGAGAGGATGCAGATGATGGAAAATGAGACGGCGAAGTTCGAGAACGAACTCATGCGTCGTTCGAGTTCCTGGGCATAACCCATGGAATGCAGGATGTGCACATCCTGCTTCTTATCCAGTTCGGAATAATCCGACATGACTTCCCCCTGTTCACGATCGGCCGCGGGATTGCGGGCCGGTTCAGTGCCAAATTGCCCGCGGCATTTGCGCCGTGCGGACGTTCGCAGTTAGACTGCTCCCTCGGGTCTTCTTTTTATCAGGCGTCCAGGCTTTGCTGGAGCAGCCCTTTTAGATAGTCGGCCATGACCCCTTGGCCGACATCGTCTGCGACGAGGTCGTTGCGGACCTCGATCATCACATTGCGCAAGCCGTTCGAAAGCCCGTGCAGGATCAGCGTGTGGGTCACGCCGTCCTCGGGCCCGTAAGGCTGGTTGCGTTCCGTCCTGTAAAGCGGCGCCTCGGCCGCAGCCTCCAGCATGCGGTCGGCGAGCCGGCTGTCCTCATCGTGCAATATGCCAAGTTCGACGGCGCGTTCGCGGCCGTGATAGACCGGCGTGAAGCTGTGGATCGTCACGATGATGCTGTCTTGGCCCCTCGCCCGGCGATCGCGGATCAGTCCGCGGATGGCGTCGTGGAAAGGCACATAGAGCGCGTCGGTGCGCGCAAGCCGTTCTTCGGCGGTCAAATCCGTGTTGCCGGGAATGGCATAGATCTCGCTTGCTTCAGGCATGGCGCCGGGTGAACTCGGCGGCCGGTTGCAGTCGTAGATCAGCCGGGAGAAGCGCTGATAGACGAGCGTCGCATCGAGCCCTTCCGATATGCCGCGGGCGACCGAAAGAGCCCCCGGGTCCCAGGCAATGTGGCTTAAGAGCGCTTCGCTGGGCAGGCCAAGATCACCGAAATGAGCGGGAAGCACATTCGAAGCGTGCTCGCAGACGAGCAGCACCGGGCTTCGACCGCCGACGCGCTCGATCCCGACGCAATCGCCGTCCGCTTCGCTGAGGATTTTCGGCCCGGCCAGCACCAATGGCGCCACTCCTATCCCTTAATAAAATCTTTACAAGAAAAGAATTCTTCAGGTTTCGGTCACTGTCAAGCGTCGACTGAAAATTTCTTTTCATGACAGTAGTTGACATGGATTATGACAGCGTTGTTAACTTTGAGTGGGAAAGTGGCGCCAGACCATCCCGGGGAGCATCGTTAAGTGACAGTTGCGTCGAAGACGGTTTCGGACGTCATACACTCGCATTTCGGGGTGCTGACGCGCGCCGAGAAGCAACTGGCCGAAAGCCTTCTCGACAATTATCCGGTATCCGGTCTTGGCAGCATCACCACGATCGCCGAGAATGCCGGCGTTTCGACGCCGACCGTCGTGCGCATGGTGCAAAAGCTCGGTTTCAAGGGCTATCCGGACTTTCAGGCGCATCTGCATCTGGAGGTCGAGGCGACGATCTCCAACCCGATCGCCAAGCACGACCGCTGGGCCCAGAACGCACCCGGCACGCATATCCTCAACCGCTTCGCCGATGCCATCATGAGCAATCTGCGCCAGACGCTGACCGATCTCGACACCGCGACTTTCGACAGCGTTGCCTCGCTGCTGTCGGACCGCAAGCGCGGCCTCTATTTCGTCGGCGGCCGCATCACCGGCGCGCTTGCCGAATATTTCTTCACCCACATGCAGGTGATTCGGCCGGCGACGACGCTGCTGTCTTCGAACTCCAGCAGCTGGCCGCAATATGCTCTCAACATGAATGCCGGTGACATTCTGATCATCTTCGACATCCGCCGCTACGAGCAGGAGATGGTGAGCCTTGCCACTGCCGCTCGCAAACGCGGCGCAGAAATCGTCGTCTTCACCGACCAGTGGAGCTCGCCCGCCGCCAAGCTCGCCCGGCATGCCTTCCGCGTTCGGATCGAGGCGCCGTCGGCTTGGGACTCCTCCGTCGTCACCCTCTTCATCGTCGAAGCGCTCATCGAGGCCGTTCAGAATTCCACCTGGGACGAGACGAAGGAGCGCATGAAGACGCTTGAGGGCTTGTTCGAGCAGACCAAGCTTTTCCGCAAACCGGGTTAGGAGGGACAAGAAAAACAAAGAGGAGAACAAGGACGGACTTTCGCGGAAACAGGTCGTGTCGTCGCAAATAAAACACGTGTCGCAAACGCCTGCTATTCATAGCAAAGTTAACGTCATCCACCCGTCACACAAGCTTCATGTAAGCTGATTAACAGCATCGCCAGACACTGAAAACCCGAAGGAGAACAACAGTGATCTCTAACATTTCTCGACTTCTGTCGCTCTCTACTGCGATGATCGTGGCTTCGACCGCGATTGCCGCCGCCGAGCCGAGCGCTGAATTGATCGCCGCCGCCAAGAAGGAAGGCACCCTGACCACGATCGCTCTTCCGCACGACTGGTGCGGCTACGGCGACGTCATTGCCGGCTTCAAGGCCAAGTATGGCCTCGAAGTCAACGAACTGAACCCGGACGCCGGTTCGGGCGACGAAGTCGAAGCCATCAAGGCCAACAAGGGCAACACCGGCCCGCAGGCTCCTGACGTCATCGACGTCGGCCTCTCCTTCGGTCCGTCCGCCAAGAAGGACGGCCTGATCCAGCCTTACAAGGTTTCCACCTGGGATTCTATCCCGGACACGGCCAAGGATGCCGAAGGCTTCTGGTACGGCGACTATTACGGCGTTCTCTCGTTCCTCGTGAACAAGGACCTCGTCAAGGAATCGCCGGCCGACTGGACCGACCTGAAGAAGAGCGACTACGCAAACACCGTCGCGCTTGCAGGCGATCCGCGCACGGCCAACCAGGCCGTCCAGGGCGTCTATGCTGCTGGTCTTTCCGCATCAGGCGGTGACGCGGCCAAGGCAGGCGAAGAAGGCTTGAAGTTCTTTGCTGAACTCAACAAGGCTGGCAACTTCGTGCCCGTCGTCGGCAAGGCTGCTCCCTTCGCGCAGGGCTCGACGCCGATCATCGTCGCCTGGGACTACAACGCCCTGTCCTGGGGCCAGAGCCTCAAGGGCAATCCTCCGTTCGAGGTTGTCGTTCCGAAGACGGGCGTCGTTGCCGGTGTCTACGTCCAGGCGATTTCGGCCTTCGCTCCGCACCCGAACGCTGCCAAGCTCTGGATGGAATACCTCTATTCCGACGAAGGTCAGCTCGGCTGGCTGAAGGGCTATTGCCACCCGATCCGCTTCAACGATCTTGCCAAGAACAACAAGATCCCGAAGGACCTGCTCGACAAGCTGCCGCCGGCAGCAGCCTATGAAAAGGCTGTTTTCCCGACGCTCGAAGAGCAGGCCGCCGGCAAGGAAACCATCACCAAGAACTGGGATTCCGTGGTTGGCGCCAGCGTCAAGTAACCTCTGATCCTGCCTCCCCGCCGCAATGGCGGGGAGGTTTTCTCACTCCGACGCCCCAGGATGAGCTTTTCCATGAGCACCGTCTCAACGCCTATGGTCAGCAGCGCCCCCTTGATCAACAGAGATCGCGTGATCGACTGGCTGGGCATTGCACCCTTCATTATCTTCTCGCTGCTGTTTCTGATCATCCCGACGCTTTATCTCGTGGCCGGCGCATTCCTGACACCTGAGGGCAGTTTTACGCTGAAGAATATCGGCGATCTCTTTACGCCGTCGATCATGAGCGCTTATTGGATCAGTATCCGCGTCTCGGTCGCCTCGGCTCTGGGCGGCGCATTGATCGGCTTTTTCCTGGCCTGGGCCGTCGTGCTCGGCGGCCTGCCGAACTCGGTGCGCTCGACGCTTCTGACCTTCTCCGGCGTCGCCTCCAATTTCGCCGGCGTGCCGCTCGCCTTCGCCTTTCTGGCAACGCTCGGCCGCACCGGCCTCGTGACGGTCTTCCTGCGGGAATGGTTCGACTTCAACCTTTACAGCACCGGCTTCAACCTGCTGTCCTTCCTCGGCCTCACCATCACCTACATGTATTTCCAGATCCCGCTGATGGTGCTGATCCTGACTCCTGCGCTCGACGGCATGAAGAAGGAATGGCGCGAAGCCTCGCAGATCCTGGGCGCCACCAACCGCCAGTACTGGACGATGGTCGCGCTGCCGATCCTCTGGCCGAGCCTGCTCGGCACGACCCTGCTGCTCTTCGCCAACGCCTTCGGCGCCATCGCCACCGCCTTCGCGCTGACCGGCAGTTCGCTGAACATCGTGCCGATCCTACTCTACGCGCAGATCCGCGGCGACGTTCTGCACAATGCCAACCTCGGTTACGCCATCGCGCTCGGAATGATCGTGATCACCGGCGTCTCCAATGTCCTTTACCTCATGCTGCGCATGCGCGCCGAACGGTGGCAGAAATGAAAGCGCAACGTCTCGGAGCCTGGATCGCCATCATCCTGGGCGCGTCCTATTTCATCATTCCGCTAATCGGCACCATTGAATTTTCGCTGCGCATGCGCCGCGGTGAATACAGTCTCGATGCCTATCAGTCGGTCTTCTCGGACGCCCAGTTCCGCGAGACCTTCGGCTACTCCATGATGATGGCGCTTCTGACCATTGTCTTCGGCATGCTGCTCGTCGTGCCGACGGCCTACTGGGTGCGGCTGCGGCTGCCGCAGATGCGCCCGGTCGTCGAATTCATCACGCTGCTGCCGCTCGTCATTCCGGCAATCGTCATCGTCTTCGGTTATCTCAGGATGTACAACTCGTCGTCCTATCTGCCGCTGACGGGTTCGACGACCGGTACCAACGTTCTGCTGGTCTTCTCCTACATCACGCTGTCGCTGCCCTACATGTACCGCGCCGTCGACACCGCCATGCGCGCCATCGACGTCCGCACCCTCACGGAAGCGGCCGAGAGCCTCGGCGCCCGCTGGACGACCATCATGTTCAGGTGCATTTTCCCCAACGTCATGAGTGGCGTGCTGTCGGGTGCCTTCATCACGCTCGCGATCGTCATGGGCGAATTCACCTTCGCCGCCCTGCTCAACCGTCCTGCCTTCGGCCCCTACCTGCAGCTCGTCGGTGCCAACAAGGCTTACGAGCCTTCGGCGCTTGCCGTCATCGCCTTCTCGATCACCTGGCTCAGCATGGGCCTGCTCAACCTCGTTTCCCGCTTCGGCAAAGCCCGCCCGGCAAAGGCTTAAGGTATTCGGCTCATGTCCTTTCTCACATTGAACAATATTCAGAAATCCTTCGGCCCGGTCCAGGTCGTCAAGAACTTCAACATGAACATCGAGAAGGGCGAATTCGTCTCCTTCCTCGGACCGTCGGGCTGCGGCAAGACAACCGTTCTGCGCATGATCGCCGGCTTCGAAACGCCGACCGGCGGCACGCTGACCATCAACGGCAAGGACCAGAGCGCACTGAAGCCGAACCAGCGCAATATCGGCATGGTCTTCCAGGCCTACGCGCTGTTTCCGAACATGACGGTGCACGACAATGTCGCCTTCGGCCTGAAGGTCGCCGGCGCCCCCAAGCCCGAAATTGACGCCCGCGTCAAGGAAATGCTCGGCTTGATCAAACTCGATCACCTGGCCGACCGCTTCCCCTACCAATTGTCGGGTGGCCAGCAGCAGCGTGTAGCCCTTGCTCGAGCGCTTGCCGTCAAGCCGCAGGTGCTGCTGCTCGACGAGCCGCTCTCCGCACTCGACGCCAAGATCCGCGTCTCGCTGCGCGAGGAAATCCGCCAGATCCAGCAGCAGCTCGGCATCACCACGGTTTTCGTCACCCACGACCAGGAAGAGGCGCTGTCGATCTCCGACCGCATCGTTGTCATGAATGCCGGCAAGGCCGACCAGATCGGTTCGCCCTTCGAGATCTACAACACGCCGGCAACACGCTTCGTCGCCTCCTTCGTCGGCACGCTGAACCTGATCGAGGCCAAGGTCGTCGATCCCGACGCCAACCGCATCCAGATCGGCGATCAGGCCATCACGCTGAAGCAGTCGGTCGCAGCCCACAAGGCCGGCGAGACCATCTCGCTGGCGCTGCGCCCGGAAGCAGGCTCGCTCTCCGACAGCGTCAGAAGCGATACTGCGCTCACCGGTCAGGTCGTCTCGGCCCACTTCCTGGGGTCGGTCATCCGCACCCGCATGAATGTCGGCGGCAACGTCATTTCCTTTGACATGTTCAACAGCCCCGGCGTCACCCCGCCGCAGGCCGGCGAAACGGTGACGCTGCGTTTCATGGCGGCCGATCTGCTGGTTATCCGCGACTGAGCTTGACGAACCACCCATGCAAAAGGCGCCGCAAAAAACGGCGCCTTTTTCGTTGCTTAGCGGTATAGTCGCCTCTTTAAAGGTCCATCGGCCAGGTGTCGGAGAGGCGGTAGCCGGCCTGGAACGGATCGGCCGGATCGACCATGAGCTGCTTCGTGCCGATGACCCATGCGCGACCCGAGATAATCGGGATGATGCCGGGCTTGCCGTTGATGTCGACTTCGCTATCGATGCTGCAGTGAAATTCCGTGTCCAGCAGCGAGGTGCCGACGAACTTTTCGCCTGCCTTCATCTGGCCCTTGGCGTGGAGCACGGCCATGCGAGCCGAACATCCCGTGCCACAGGGAGAACGGTCTATCTTGCCCGGACGGATGGCGACCGCGTTCTTACCCCAGAACACGCCATCCCTCATCTCGACCGGATCGGTGATCTGGCAGAAGGAGATATGGCCCCAATCATTGGCGGGGTGCTTGAAGCCGAGCTGCTCGTTTGCGGCTTCGGTGATCTTGACGCCCATGCGAGCGATATCGCGGGCGTGGTCCGGTCGAAGGCTGAACCCGATGGACGCCGCATCGACGATGACGAAACTGTCCCCACCGTAGGCCGTATCGACCGTGACCGTACCAATACCTTCGACCTCAATCCTGGCATCGAGCTTGTCGGCAAAGGAAGGGACGTTACGGACGCGGATGCGTTCTGCCTTGCCGTTGCGGCACTCGGCCTCGACCTCGATCAGGCCGCCCGGCGGCTCGAGGATCATGCGGGTGATTGGCTCCTGCATCGGGATGATCCCGGTATCGAGCAGCACGGTCGACACGCACATGGAGTTTGAACCCGACATCGGAGGGGTGTCGGCCGGCTCCATGATGATCCAGCCCATCTGCGCCTTGGGGTTCTTCGGCGGGACAAGCAGGTTGACATGGCGGAACACGCCGCCGCGGGGTTCGTTCAGCACGAAATTTCGAAGCGTCTCATCCTCGGCAATCCACCGCGACTGCTCCCACACCGTTGCGCCCGGAGGCGGGGCAACGCCGCCAACGATGACGTCGCCGACCTCACCTTCCGCATGGCAGCTGACGATATGCACGATCTTGGAGGTACGCATTTGATGTTCCCCGCATCTGTTCTTCGAAGTTGGAGCCGTCCGACAAAACCGTACAGCAATCTCGCGGCCGAAATTGCAGGAAAGCTAATCCGTGGAGGCCACACCCTTCAACTTGAAATAACGTATACGATATACGATAAGAAAGTCAAGTGAGAGCGACCTCAGGGCGACGGCAGAACGCGAGCAGAAAGGAGATTGCGCTGCGGTAAGCAGCGACGACGATATTCCGGCGCCAGCGAAGGTATGATCCTGACCACGATCCGCTTCGCCGACGACAGGGTTTCACCTGTCTCCAGGCCGCGGACGACGAGCATCGCGCGATCTTGGGGATGCGGGAAGCGCGATGGGAACACTCAGACAATGATGAGATCTGCGTCTTCCATCTCAGGCAATGTGCCCCGGCAAGTTCGCGACGTGCGCTGTCGACGCTCGTGACGCCCGGGAGCAGACGCTGCCGCTGGTCTTCGTTGCTTGTCACCCACGATCAGGAAGAGGCGCTGTCGATCTCCGACCGCATCGTCGTGATGAATGCCGGCAAAGCCGACCAGATTGGCTCGCCTTTCGAGATCTACAATACGCCGGCAACGCGTTTTGTCGCCTCTTTCGTCGGCACGCTGAACTTCATTAAAGCCAAGGTCGTCGACCCCGACGCCAACCGCATCCAGATCGGCGATAAGAACATCATGCTGAAGCAGTCGGCGCAGCCCACAAGGCCGGCGAAACCATCTCGCTGGCGCTACGCCCGGAAGCAGGCTCGCTCTCCGACACCGCCAGAAGCGATATCGCGCTCACCGGCCAAGTCGTTTCAGCCCACCTCCTGGGGTCGGCCATCCGCACCCGCACGAATGTCGGCGGCAACGTCATCTCCTTCGACATGTTCAATAGCCCGGGCGTCACCCCGCCGCAGGCCGGCGAAACCGTCACGCTGCGCTTCATGGCGGCCGATCTGCTGGTCATCCGCGACTGAGTTTGACAATACCGCTCACGCAAAAGGCACCGCGAAACGGCGCCCTTTTCATTTCAGGCCGACCGACCTATCACCAATCGTGATGCAGCCATCACGGCAAAGCACTTGAACTCTCTGAACTCGGTGCCAGAAGGTGAGCATTGCGACCGTCCGCCTGGTATTTTACACGATGAGATATGTCAATGATTACCTGCCACCTGCGTTATGTGATCGATCCCTACAAGCTTGCCGAATTCGAGGAATATGCCCGGCTCTGGATTCCGATCGTCAACAGGATGGGCGGCACCCATCACGGTTATTTCCTGCCATCCGAAGGCGCCAACAACGTTGCCATTGCGCTGTTTTCATTCCCGAGCCTTGCCGCCTACGAGGACTATCGCACGCGCATGGCAAGCGATCCGGAATGTCAGGCCGCTTTCGAACTCGACAAACGCAACCGCAGCATCATCAGCTATGAGCGCAGCTTCATGCGGCCGGTTCTCGGCTGATCGAACTGGCGCAACAGGCTGAAATAAAAGCCCCGCACTGTAAACTGTCCGACTTTATAGGGTCAGTTCACCGGCGGGCTTTTCTTTCTGTGATACGCTCAGCGGATCGCCTGGTCGTCCACATCGAACCGGTGCACACGGGCCTGATCCGGTGTCGCATAAACGATCTCATCAGGTTCATATTGGTGTTCACCGAACAGACGCGCCGTCAGCAAGCCGCACTGATCGGATTCCAGATAGATGATCGTGTCGGCGCCGAGATGCTCGACATGCACGACCTTCGCCGCCCAGCTCCCCTGCTCGCGCGACAGCGTCATGTGTTCGGGACGCACGCCGATCGTCTTGGCGCTGTGATCGCCGACCTTTTCGGCCGCGATGAAATTCATCTGCGGCGAGCCGATGAAGCCGGCGACGAAGACATTAGCCGGGCGATTGTAAAGTTCCATCGGCGAGCCGATCTGTTCGATCGCGCCGGCATTCAGCACGACGATCTTGTCAGCAAGCGTCATCGCCTCGACCTGGTCGTGGGTGACATAGATCATCGTTGCCTTCAGGCTGCGGTGCAGCCGGGCGATCTCGAGGCGGGTCTGCACACGCAGCGCCGCATCGAGGTTCGACAGCGGCTCGTCGAACAGGAAGAGTTCCGGTTCGCGCACGATGGCGCGGCCGATCGCAACGCGCTGGCGCTGGCCGCCTGATAGTTCGGCCGGCCGCCGCGCCAGATAGGGGGCAAGCGACAGCATGCCGGATGCCTTGCTGACACGGCTGTCGATTTCGTCCTTGGGCGTGCCGGCCTGCTTGAGACCAAGCCCCATATTATCCTTGACCGTCAGGTGCGGATAGAGCGCATAGGACTGGAACACCATGGCGATGCCGCGTTTGGCCGGCGGCGTCAGCGTCTCGTCGCGGCCATTGATGACGACGGCGCCCGACGTGACGTCCTCGAGGCCGGCAATGCTGCGCAACAGCGTCGACTTCCCGCAGCCCGATGGCCCGACAAAGATGACGAATTCGCCATCCCTCACCTCGAGGTCGATGCCCTTCAGCACCTCATGCGTGCCATAGGTCTTGCGGATGGATTTGAGTTGAAGTGATCCCACTGATTTTTCCTTATAATCTGACCGGCTGGCCGGTGCGCACGCTCTCGTCGGCGGCAAGGCAGATGCGCAGCGACGCCACGGCATCCGCCATATGGCGATTGAGGTCGAGATCCTCGCGGATCGCCCTCAGCATGAAGGCCTGTTCCAGGTCGCAGAGCGCCTGATGACCGGGCTCGCCCGTCATCCGCATGTCCTGGTCGGGCCGGATGAACTTGCCGTCCGGGCCGGTTTCGGCCGTATGCAGACGGATCACCGAGGTCTTGGTGTGCGTGTCGATATCGTCTGACTTAGCGTTCGGATCCATGACGATCGACACCGCGCCCTTCGGCGACATCACATCCTTCACGAAGAAGGCGGTCTCGGAGATCATCGGCCCCCAGCCCGCCTCGTACCAGCCGACCGAACCGTCCTCGAAGAGCACTTGCAACTGGCCGTAATTATACATGTCGGCGGCGATCTCGTCAGAGAGCCGCAGCCCCATGCCGCGCACCTCGACCGCCCTGGCGTCGGTGATCTGGCACATGACGTCGACATAATGCACGCCGCAATCGACGATCGGCGAGGTGGTTTGCATCAGCGACTTGTGCGTCGCCCAGGTCGGGCCGCTGGACTGCTGATTGAGGTTCATGCGGAAGACGTAAGGCGGACCGAGCTTGCGTGCTTCTTCGATCAGCTTCGTCCATGACGGGTGATGGCGAAGGATATAGCCGATCACCAGCTTGCGGCCTGCCTTCTTCGCCGCAGCGACGACCCGTTCGGCGTCGGCGACGGTTGTCGCCAGCGGCTTTTCGACGAAGACGTCGCAGCCGGCCTCGAAGGCGGCGACGGCGTAATCGGCATGGCTGTCGGAATAGGTGTTGATCGAGCAGAGGTCCGGCTTCAGCTCGGCGAGTGCCGTCAGGAAATCGGGATGGATCGTATAGGCCTGCAGCTCGGGCTCCAGCTTCGGCGTCGAGCGGTTGACGAGACCGACGATCTCGAAGCCTGGATTGTCGTGATAGGCGAGCGCATGGCTGCGGCCCATGTTGCCGAGGCCGGCAACGAGGACGCGGATGGGTTTCTCGGGGCTCACTTGACGGCTCCTGACGTAATGCCGCGGATCAGCTGCCGCGAGAAGATGACGTAGAGGACGAGGATCGGCAGGATCGCCAGCGACAGCGCCGCCAGCACCGCGTTCCAGTTGGTGACGAACTGGCCGATGAAGATCTGCGAGCCGAGCGTCACGGTCTTCGTGGCCTCGGAGGGCGCCAGGATCAGCGGGAACCAGAGATCGTTCCAGATCGGGATCATCGTGAAGACGGCGACCGTCGCCATGGCGGGGCGCACCAGCGGCAGCACCAGGCGGAAGAAGATCGCATATTCGGAAAGCCCGTCGATGCGCCCGGCATTCTTCAGATCGTCCGAAACCGTGCGCATGAATTCCGACAGGATGAAGATTGCCAGCGGTATGCCCTGCGCGGTGTAGACGAGGACCAGCGCCGTCAGCGTATTGACGAGGCCTGCCGCCACCATGCCCTGCAGGATTGCCACCGTACCGAGACGGATCGGGATCATGATGCCGATCGCCATATAGAGCCCGAGCAGCGTGTTGCCGCGGAAACGGTATTCCGAGAGCGCAAAAGCCGCCATGGCGCCGAAGAGCAGCACCAGCAGGATCGAGACGATCGTCACGATGAAGCTGTTCTGGAAATAGGTGGCGAAATCCCCCTGCCCCAGCACCGTCTGATAGCCGACCAGACTGAAGGTCGACGGCGTCGGCACCATCAGCGGCTCACGGAAGATCGAGGCGCGATCCTTGAACGAGTTGACGACGGTCAGGAAAACCGGAAACAGCGCGACCAGCGTATAGGCGCCAAGCGCCAGATGTACGAGGCCGGTGCGGATCGGAGATGTGCGTGCCTTGGACATGCGCGCTCCTCAGAACTGGTAGCGACGCATGCGCCGCTGGATGACGAAAAGATAAAGCGAGACGCCGGCCAGAATGATGAGGAACATCACCGTTGCGATCGTCGCGCCCATCGAGCGGTCGCCGAGCTGAAGCTGGAAACCGAAGAAGGTGCGGTAGAGCAGCGTGCCGAGAATATCGGTCGACATGTCGGGTCCGGCGAGCGCGCCCTGAACCGTGTAGATCAGGTCGAAGGCATTGAAATTGCCGACGAATGTCAGGATCGAGATGATGCCGATCGCCGGCAGGATGAGCGGCAGCTTGATCTTCCAGAACTGGGCCCAGCCGGTGATGCCGTCGCATTCGGCCGCCTCGATCACCTCTTCGGGGATGCTGAGCAAGGCGGCATAGATCAGCATCATCGGAATGCCGATATATTGCCAGTTGGAGATCAGCGACACGGCGATCAGCGCCGAGCCGGGCTTGCCGAGCCAGGGCGCGAACAGGAATTTCAAGCCGATGAGATCGAGCATCCAGGGCGCCACGCCCCAGATCGGCGAAAGGATCAGCTTCCAGATAAAGCCGACGATGACGAAGGAGAGCAGCGTCGGCAGGAAGATCGCCGCGCGGTAGAAGGCGACACCGCGCAGCTTCGGTACCGAAAGCAGGGCGGCAAGCGCGACGCCGATCGGGTTCTGCACGCACATGTGGATGGCGAAGAAGATCAGGTTGTTGACGAGCGCATTCCAGAAATCATGCGCCCAGCGCGGATCGCCGAACAGCACCTGGAAATTCGCAAGTCCGACGAAGGCCGGCTGACCGTCGACGATATTGTAGAGCGAAAGCCGAAGCGTTTCGATGAGCGGCAGCACCATGACGGCGGAATAGACGATCACCGCGGGCAGCATGAAGACGAAAATGTGCCAGCGCACCGGGCGCTTGATCGGGACGATATCGATCGCGTTGTCGGTTTCGCTCATGGCTTTTGCCTGTTCTTGTCGACTGGCTGCGAGGCGCAGCGCAGATGGAAAACATGCTCCCACCCTGACCCTCTACCCACCTGGGAAGAGAGGGAACGCGCCCTGATCAGATCGGGCTGGGAGGTCGCTGCGAGTCTCCTTCTCCCCGCTCGCGGGGAGAAGGTGGCCGGCAGGCCGGATGAGGGGCCGCAAACGCAGCCCCCGATCACATCACTTGGCCGGCTTGTACCAGCTGTCGAGGCCCTTCTGGAGCTTTTCGGCAGCGACCTTCGGCGTATCGGTGCCGTTGATCACGTTGGCCGACTCGACCCAGGTCTCGTTTTCAAGGTTCGGCGTGCCACGCGACAGGATCTGGTAGGTCGAGCGCACGGTCGACTTGTACGGGCCGCGCCAGGAAACGAATTCCTGAGCAAGCGGATCGGACATCTTGACCGGGTTGGAGTTCAGGCTGAAGAAGCCCGGCAGGGAGTTGGCGTAAATGTCGGCGAACTCGGGCGAAGCGACCCAGCTGAGGAACTTCTTGGCTTCCTCGGCATGCTTGCTCTTGGCATTCAGGGCGACGCCGATATCCGGATGGTCGGAGATGTAGCCCTGGTCGCCGGACTTCGGAACCGGCGGCGGGAAGGCGCCCATCTTGAACTGCGCCTGCGTGTTGAAGAGCGCGATTTCCCAGGAACCGGCCGGATAGATGGCGGCGCGTCCGAGGGTGAAGAGGTTCTGACTGTCCGAATAGGTCTGGGCTTCGAAACCGTCGCCGAGATAGGGCTTCCACTTGGCAAGCTCTTCATAGGGCTTGACCCAGTCGGCATCGGTCAGCTTCTGCTTGCCGGCGATCAGGGCGTCGCGGCCGTCCTCGCCCTTCCAGTAATTCGGGCCGATGTTCTGGTAGCCCATGGTTGCGGCTTCCCAGAGGTCCTTCGTGCCCATGGCGAGCGGGATATAGGTGCCGTCGGCCTTGATCTTGTCGAGCGCCGCGTAGAATTCGTCCTGCGTCTTCGGCACTGATATACCGAGCTTGTCGAAGGCATCCTTGTTGTAGATGAAACCGTGGATGACCGAAGCCATCGGCACGCAGAAGGTCGACTTGCCGTCGTCGGTCGACCAGGCGGCCTTGGCGACCGGCGAGAAGTTCTCCATACCGGGCAGGCTGGTGATGTCGACGAGTTGCTTCTTGTTGAAGAGTTCGAGCGAGGCGTCGAACGGACGGCAGGTGATGATATCGCCCGCGGAGCCGGCATCGAGCTTGGCGTTCAGCGACGCGTTGTATTCGGTCGGCGCGGTCGGCGAGAAGACGATCTTGATGCCCGGGTTCTTGGCTTCGAAAGCCGGGATGATCTTCTCCTGCCAGATCTGCAGGTCGTCGTTACGCCAGCTTTCCACAGTCAGCGTGACGTCGGCGGCATGGACGAGACCAGCCGATGTCAGCAGGCTGGAGGCAAGCAGGAAGCTTTTCAGAGCAGTGTTTTTCATTTCCCTCTCCTGTTTTCAGGCGCCGAAAGGCGCCGTTTTCGATCTGAAACAAGCGGTTGGCGTGCTTGAGGAAACACCCAACGCCCCTTGAGGGCCGCCAGCGACTGCCGGCCCCGAAAGCTCGACGGACACGAAGGCGGATCGCCTGCGGCCGGACTGCGCCTTGCCCATGACCTGCATCGAGCACGGCAAAAATTTGACGGGAAAAGCCGATGGATGCTGAGCTTCACCGCCAGCCTAACAGGCGGCGGGTCGTTCTCTCGATCATCCTCGAAGCAGTTCCGGCTTGGCTTTGCTGCCGGTTTTCGTGGGCTTCGATGTGCTGTTCCCTTTTGCCAAATTAATGCCAAAAAAATACCAATTGTCCAGCCGAATTTAACTTTTCGGTCGCCAAAAATTCGTTAAAAAATTTTAATCAATGAAATCAACAAGATAAAAAGATCGATTTTCTCCATCATTCCCACTTGGTAAATGGTATTTTTTTGGTATTGTATTTAAAAACATAGGGAACGGCGTATTCGGAGGCCCGATGACGGAGTTTGCAATCGGCATAGACGGCGGTGGAACGAGCTGCCGAGCCGCGGTCGCGGACAGACACGGCAATGTCATCGGCCGTGGCAAAGCAGGTCCGGCCAATATCCTGTCCGATCTGGAAAACTCTCTTCTCAACATCGTCGAATCTGCCCGGCAGGCGCTGATCGATGCAGGGCTTGCCGCTGAAACCATCGCCTCCGCTGCGTCAGTGGTCGGCGTTGCCGGCGCCAATGTCACGGACTACGGCCAGCGCATCGAAAAGGCCCTGCCCTTTGCCGAAGGCCGCGTCGTCACCGACGCGCTGATTGCCCTGCAGGGCGCGCTCGGCGATGGCGACGGCATCGTCGGCGCCTTCGGCACCGGCTCGGTCTATAACGCCCGCAGGAACGGCCGGCTGAACGGCATTGGCGGCTGGGGCTTTATCGTCGGCGACCAGGCAAGCGGCGCCCGGCTTGGCCGCGACCTGATGGAGCGATCGCTGCTTGCCCATGACGGCGTGCGCCCGACGTCCCCCGTGACCGAAGCGATCATGGCCGAATACGGCAACGATCCTGAGCGCGTCGTCGAATTCGCACATTCGGCAAGACCGACGGATTTTGCCCGTTATGCGCCCGTCGTCTTCGAACATGCAGCCAAGGGCGATGCCGTCGCGGTCGGCATCGTCACGGACGCGGCAACGGCAATCGGTGAAAGCCTCGAAGCGCTGCTCTGGCCTGAATGCCCGTCGATCTGCCTGCTCGGCGGCCTTGCAGGAGCCTATGAGCCGTGGCTTTCCGAACGCTACAGATCACGGCTTGCCAGGCCGAAGGGCGATGCCCTGCAGGGTGCGGTGGAACTTGCCGTCAAGCTCCTGCACGACGGACAGAGAGGTGCGGCATGACCGACGATCTCGCCACCCTTCTGTCCCTGGAGCGTCTGCAGGCAGCCGGCACCGGCCCGCTCTACGTCAAGCTGCGCCGCACGCTCGAAGAGGCCGTGCGCACCGGCACGCTCGGCCATGGCGATGCGCTGCCGCCGGAACGCGATATCGCCGAATTCGCCGCCGTCAGCCGCGTTACCGTCCGCAAGGCGATCGACGAACTCGTCGCCGACGGCCTGCTGGTACGCCGTCACGGTTCGGGCACCTTCGTCGCCAAACCGGTCTCCAGGGTCGAGCAGCGCCTGTCGCAGCTTACCTCCTTCACCGAGGACATGGCGCGCCGCGGCATGTCCTCCCGCTCCGAATGGCTGCACAAGGGCATCCACACCCCCTCGCCCGACGAAATGATGATTCTCGGCCTCGGCACCGACGTGAAGGTTTCCCGCCTCTCCCGCCTGCGCATCGCCGACGACCAGCCGCTGGCAATCGAAAATGCCAGCGTCTCCGGCGAGTTTCTCCCCGATCCCTCGGCCGTGACCAATTCGCTCTATGCCGAACTCGAACGCCTCCAGGTCCGCCCGGTGCGCGCCGTGCAGCGCATCTCGGCGACCAACATGAAGGAAGCCGACGCCCAGCTTCTCGGCGTCTCCGTCGGCGCCGCCGGCCTGTCGATCGAACGTATCTCCTATCTCGGCTCCGGCCGCGCCGTGGAATTCACCCGCTCGCTCTATCGCGGCGACGCCTATGATTTCGTCGCCGAGCTGACGATCGGGGTAACCTGATGCCTTGAGCTTATCCAGATTATACGTATAATCTGGATATCAAAGTTTGGAACCTTATCATGGCCCGGACCACGGCTCTGGAATTTCAGCGAAAATTCGGCGCGTTTCAGCATCAGGCGCAGCGCGAGCCCGTCGAGATCACCCGGCATGGCCGCCGCGAATTCGTGCTGATGTCGGCCGAGCATTATGATTGGCTGAGGGCTGCCGCGCAACGCACGCACTTGACGGCCGATGCCTTGTCCGTCGTCATCGATGCCGTCGAGAGAGCGGAGATGGATGCTGCCCACACCTCTCTCGATGAGTTGCTGAAATAACGCGTCATGGCCTCAATCCCCGAGCCGAAGCCCGGCCTTGTCGTGCGCTATGATTACCTGTGGTCGCGCGAAGCCTTGGCGGGTCGCGACCAGGGTAAGGATAGGCCCGCCTGTCTTGTTGCGGCGAGCGACAGCCTAGCCAGTCCCCGCTATGTCGTTCTGCTGCCGATCACGCATACGCCGCCGTCCGGCGAAATCGTGGGAATAGAGATCCCACCGAAGGTGAAGCAGGCGATCGGTCTGGACGACGCCCCGAGTTGGGTCATCGTCTCCGAACACAATATTGATGAATGGCCGAATGGCGGGCTTTCACCCGTGCCGGGCAGCGAGGGAATGTTCGCCTACGGCTTCATTCCGCCTGGACTTTTCGCAACGATCAAGGCGAATTTTCTCGATCTTGCCAAGGCAAGGAAAAGCGACTCCGTCCGCCGCTGATGCCTATTGCCCGAAAGCGACCGGGGCTGCGGCGCAAGTTCACTCTCCATCCGTTGAATCGATCTCTCAGCACGCCGCCTTAAGCGACCGAGAAGACTCGGCAAATCATGCCGCGTCTTCGATCTCCTCGTTGGTCTTGCGCGGCACGTAGTTGAGCACCGGCCCGAGCCAGCGTTCGACTTCGGAAACCTCCATGCCCTTGCGCTTGGCATAGTCTTCCACCTGATCCCGCTCCACCTTGGCGACGCCGAAATAATAGGAGTCGGGGTGGCCGATATAGAGGCCGGAGACCGACGAGCCCGGCCACATCGCATAGCTCTCCGTCAGCTTGACGCCCGCCGCCTTTTCCGCGTCGAGCAGCTTGAAGAGCGTTGCCTTTTCGGTGTGGTCGGGCTGGGCGGGATAACCGGGCGCAGGCCGGATGCCGGCATAGGCTTCGGTGATCAGATCCTCATTGCTGAGCGTCTCGTCTTTTGCATAGCCCCAATATTCGCGCCGCACCTGCTCGTGCATGCGCTCGGCAAAGGCTTCGGCAAAGCGGTCGGCCAGCGCCTTGACGAGGATCGAGGAATAATCGTCGTTAGCGCGTTCGAAACGCTCGGCGATGGCGATTTCCTCGATACCAGCCGTCACCACGAAGCCGCCGACATAATCGTGCACACCGCTTGTGACAGGCGCGACGAAATCGGAGAGCGCCACGTTTGCCCGCCCGTCCCGCTTCGAAAGCTGCTGGCGCAGCGTATAGAAGGTGGCGAGCTCTTGGCTGCGGCTCTCATCGGTAAACAGGCGGATATCGTCGCCGACGGCGCCGGCCGGCCAGAAGCCGATGACGGCGCGCGGACGGAACCACTTTTCGTCGATGATCTTCTTGAGCATCGACTGCGCATCGGCCCAGAGGGCACGCGCCGCCTCGCCCTGCTTCTCGTCCTCGAGAATGGCGGGGTAACGGCCGCGCAGTTCCCAGGTCTGGAAGAACGGCGTCCAGTCGATATATCTGGCAAGCTCGGCCAGATCGTAATCTTCGAACACCCGCGTGCCGAAGAATTCCGGCTTCGTCGGCTGGTAGGCCGACCAGTCGACCTTATGCGCATTCTCGCGGGCCCGCGGCAATGGCAGGCGCACTTTCTCGGCCTCGCTGCGCGCATGGGCGGCCGCTACCTTGGCATATTCGGCCCTTGTATCGTCGACATAGCCCTGGCGCGTCTCCGGCGACAGCAGCGCCGAGACGACGCCGACGGCGCGGCTCGCATCGGTGACGTAGATCGCCTGTCCCTTGTTATAGCCGGGATGGATCTTCACCGCCGTATGCACACGGCTGGTCGTCGCCCCGCCGATCAAGAGCGGGATGTCGAAACCCTGCCGCTCCATCTCGGCCGCGACATGCACCATCTCGTCGAGCGAGGGCGTGATCAGGCCGGAAAGGCCGATGATGTCGACCTTTTCGGCGATCGCCGTGTCGAGGATCTTCGTCGCCGGCACCATGACGCCGAGGTCGACGATCTCATAATTGTTGCAGGCCAGCACGACGCCGACGATGTTCTTGCCGATATCGTGCACGTCGCCCTTAACAGTCGCCATCAGAATCTTGCCGGCCGAGCGACGTTCTTCGCCGCCGTTCAGGCGTTTTTCCTCTTCCATATAGGGCAGCAGCACGGCGACCGCCTGCTTCATGACACGCGCCGATTTAACCACTTGCGGCAGGAACATCTTGCCCGAGCCGAACAGATCGCCGACGACGTTCATGCCGGCCATCAGCGGCCCTTCGATCACGTGCAGCGGCCGGGCGGCCTGCTGGCGCGCTTCCTCGGTATCGGCTTCGATATATTCGGTGATGCCGTTGACCAGCGCATGTTCGAGACGCTTCTCGACGCTCCATTCGCGCCAGGAAAGATCCTGGACCCGGCCTTCCCTGGCGCCGGCACCGCGAAAACGCTCCGCCACTTCGAGCAGCCGCTCGGTGCCGTCGGGACGGCGGTTCAGCACCACGTCTTCGCAGGCCTCGCGCAGTTCCGGATCGATATTGTCGTAGACGGCGAGCTGGCCGGCATTGACGATGCCCATGTCCATGCCCGCCTGGATGGCGTGGTAGAGGAACACGGCATGCATCGCCTCGCGCACCGGCTCGTTGCCGCGGAACGAGAAGGACAGGTTGGAGACGCCGCCCGATATATGCACCAGCGGCATGCGCTCGCGGATCGTCCGGGTCGCCTCGATGAAATCGACGCCGTAATTATTGTGCTCTTCGATGCCGGTCGCGACCGCGAAGATGTTTGGATCGAAGATGATATCTTCAGGCGGGAAGCCGATCTTTTCGGTCAGAAGCTTATAGGCGCGGGTGCAGATTTCCACCTTGCGCTCGTAGCTGTCGGCCTGCCCCGTCTCGTCGAAAGCCATGACGACGACGGCGGCGCCGTAATTGTGCAACAGCCGCGCCTGGGCGAGGAAATTCTCCTCGCCTTCCTTCAGCGAGATCGAGTTGACGATCGGCTTGCCCTGGACGCGCTTCAGGCCGGATTCGATGATCGAGAATTTCGAACTGTCGATCATGACAGGCACACGGGCGATATCGGGCTCGGCGGCGATCAGGTTGAGAAACTCGACCATCGCCTTTTCGGAATCGATCAGGCCCTCGTCCATATTGATGTCGATCACCTGCGCGCCGTTCTCGACCTGGTCGCGAGCGACATCGAGTGCTGCGGTGTAGTCGTGATTGGTGATCAGCTTGCGGAACTTCGCCGAGCCGGTGACGTTGGTGCGCTCGCCGACGTTGACGAAGGGAATGTCCTTGGTGAGCTCGAAGGGTTCAAGGCCGGACAGCGACATGAAGGGACGGTGCTCGGGGAGCGGCCGCGGCTTGTACTTGGCGACGGTCTCGGCGATCGCCCGGATATGTTCCGGCGTCGAGCCGCAGCAGCCGCCGACGATGTTGACCAGACCCTCGCGGGCGAAACTGTCGATCTGCGCCGCCATCAGCTCCGGCGTTTCGTCATACTGGCCGAATTCATTCGGCAGGCCGGCATTCGGATAGGCGCAGATGAAGGTGTCGGCGACACCCGAAAGCTCCTGCAGATGCGGGCGCATCGCATTGGCGCCGAGCGCGCAGTTCAGCCCGATCGTGAAGGGATTGGCGTGGCGCACCGAATTCCAGAAGGCCGACGGCGTCTGGCCGGAGAGCGTGCGGCCGGAAAGGTCGGTGATCGTGCCGGAGATCATCACCGGCAGGCGCACGCCCTTGGCCTCGAAGCGCTCCTCGCAGGCAAAGATTGCCGCCTTGGCGTTCAGCGTGTCGAAAATCGTCTCGATCAGGATGATGTCGGCGCCACCGTCGATCAGACCGTCGATCTGTTCGCCATAGGCCGAACGCAGGTCGTCGAAGGTGACGGCGCGGAAACCGGGATTATTGACATCAGGCGAGATCGAGGCGGTGCGGTTGGTCGGGCCGATGGCGCCGGCGACGAAGCGGCGGCGGCCGTCCTCGCGCTCGGCGCGCAGGGCCGCGCGGCGGACGATCTCGGCGCCTTCCTTGTTGAGGTCGTAGACCGCCCCTTCCATCTCGTAATCGGCCTGCGCGATGCGGGTCGAGGAGAAGGTATTGGTCTCGAGAATATCGGCGCCGGCCTTGGCGTATTTGTAATGGATCTCTTCGATCGCATCCGGCTGTGTGAGGATCAGAAGGTCGTTATTGCCTTTCTGGTGGCAGGCGCAGCCGATGAAGCGGGTGCCGCGGAACTGGTCTTCGTCATAGCCCAGCCCCTGGATCTGCGTGCCCATGGCGCCGTCGAGGACGAGGATGCGTTCGCTCGCAGCTTTGCGCAGCGCTGCGAAAACTTCGTTGCCGTCACGTTTGCCCGTTTCCGGACCAAAGAGAGTATCGAACACGGGAGGGCTCCTTGACGTCGTAAGACCAGACAGTTCAAATCACATAAAGATATCTTTATGTCAATATATGCCTGTCGATTTCGTGCTTTGCAAGCCTGGCCCCATGACAGACTCGAATGGCCTCTATATAGGCATTTCAAAAGCATCGCGCACGAAATCGGAGGATTATCATGGCACCCCTGCTTGGAAACTGGACGAGCCGCGTCTATCACCGCGACTGGCTGCTTGCCCAGGCGAATGGCCTCTTCGATTTCTTCCAGCACAATTCGGTCAATCCCAAGGGCGGCTTCTATGATCTCGACGATAGCGGCAAGCCGCTTGACGCCGAAGGCCAGGTCCGCAGCATTCATATCGCCGCGCGCGCCGTGCATTGCTTCGCAATCGGCGCGCTGGTCGGCCGCCCGGGTGCCAGCGACCTCGTCGACCACGGCATGGACTATCTCTGGAACCATCATCGCGACCGCAAAAACGGCGGCTATTTCTGGTCGCTCGACAATAACGGTCCGGTCGATAGCAACAAGCAGGGTTATGGCCATGCTTTCGTGCTGCTCGCCGCCTCATCGGCTAAGACGATCGGCCATCCGCTCGCCGACGGCATGCTTGCCGACATCACCGAGGTCCTGAACAGCAAGTTCTGGGAGCCGCGCCACGGCGCCATCGCCGAGGAATTCACCGCCGACTGGCAGCCGCTCGACGGCGGCGCCTATCGCGGCCAGAATTCCAACATGCACCTGACCGAAGCGCTGATGGCCGCCTTCGAAGCGACCGGCGACAGGGACTACCTGACCAAGGCCGAAAGCATCGCCGATCTCGTCATCCGGCGCGCGGCGGGTTCGGTCGACTGGCGCGTCGCAGAACATTTCGACGCCGAATGGAAGCTCGACAAGACCTACTATCATCCGAACGAAATGTTCCGCCCGGCCGGCACGACGCCCGGCCATTGGCTGGAATGGACCCGTCTCATCTTGCAGCTCTGGTCACTCGGCGGCAAACGTATCGAGTGGATGCCGGACGCGGCCAAGGCGCTCTTCGAGCAATCCATGGCGCTCGGCTGGGACAGCGACAAGGGCGGTTTTTTCTATACGCTCGATTGGGACGACAAGCCCGCCAAGCGCAATAAACTTTGGTGGCCTGCCTGCGAGGGTGCCGCCGCCGCCCACTTCCTCAACGAGCACCTGCCGAGCGACTATCACGAGCAATGTTATCGCAAGATCTGGAACGTGATCGAACGCGCCTTCATCGACCACCGGAACGGCGGCTGGCATGAGGAACTGACGGAGGATCTCGTTCCCGCCCATTCGCTCTTCCCCGGCAAGGGCGACATCTACCACGCCCTGCAAGCCTGCCTGATCCCGCTCTTCCCGGCAACCGGCAGCCTGACCAAGGGCATTACCGAGGCCGGCGGCAGGCTCTGAGGTTCAGTACCCCGCGCCCGCCGGCTCAGCAAACGGCCCGCTCAGAGCGGCGGGTCGAGCCGCAGCGTATCCAGATCCTTTGCCAGCATCAGCGCCAAGGCCTCGACCGCGAGATTGTGGTCGTCGCGCTGCGGCAGGCCGGAGACGGTGACCGCGCCGATGCAGCCGGTGCCCTTGACGTTGATCGGGAAGCTGCCGCCATGCGGCGCATAATCGGCGCCGGAAAGCCCGTTATCCTCGACGGTCTTGCCATCTTTGCTGAGCTTCAGGCCGGAGGCATAGCTGCTGCGGAAATAACGCAGCACCATGTTGCGCTTGCGGCGGACCCAGTTGACGTTATCGGGCGTCACGCCAGGCAGTGCGGCATAGAAGACCGGCATCGAATGCAGGGTCACATCGATCGCGATGCCGAGGCCGCGCTCGGTGGCAAGTTCCTGCAGGAGTTTGCCGAGCTGCCATGCCGTCGTCAGGTCGAAGGCGTCGAAGCTCAGGGCCTTCTCCTGCTCTGCGATCCGGCTGAGATCCTGTTCGATTGTCATGGCCAAGCACTCCTCTGCCGTGATGATCCGCTGCGACCATTCTTGCGGGGAGCAAAAAAGTAAAGCAAAAACTTGGAGCTACCAAAGCCTCAGAGCTTCGGCGTCAGCATCTCGAAGCGGTCGCGGATGGTGGCGCAAGTATCGCCGCCGAGCCGGGCAATGGCATCGACGGCGGCCGGATCGACATGCAGCCGTTCCGGATCGACGACGCCGTCCTGATAATGCGCATAGACGATCTCGCCCATGACGATCTGCCGCGAGCGCCCCAGCTCCAGCGTCACATGCCGCCGGCATTCGAACGCGGCCGGCGCTTCGGCGATCCAGGGCGAGGCCACCTTCGCGCCCGGCATTGCCGTCAATCCCGCTTCTTTCAACTCGTCGACCCCTCGGGGATAACGGGCGCCGCAGACATGCATGGCCTCGGCGATGGCGAAGGAGACGATGTTGACCGTGAAGACCTCGGTCATGCGGATATTGTGGCCGGTATCCTTGAACGACATGTCGGCATTGTTTTCGACCCCGATCGCCAGATTGGGGGATCGGCCGAAAGGCAGTTGAAGAAGCTGAAGGGGGCTGCGTTGATCCGCCCGTGTTCGTCGACCGTCGTCACCAGCGCGATCGGCCGCGGAATGATCGTGCCGATCATCAGCTTGTAGCGCTCGCGCTCACTGAGCTCTTTGAAGTCGAAGGAGATGGCCATGGCTCAGCCGAGCTTCCCGGCCGGCGAAAAGGCGCTCATCGCTCCGGTAAAGGCTTTCGGCAGCGGCGAGGCATAGGAGCCGCGCTTGCTGGTGGAAAGCCCGAGCGAAACCAACGCCTCGGCCTGCTTGACGGCGGCCGAGACACCGTCGATGACGGGCACGCCATAAATTGCCTGCAGTTCCCTCGCCAGATCCGTCATGCCGGCACAGCCGAGCACAATCGCCTCGGCGCCGTCTTCGGCAAGCGCCCGTTCGATCTCGGCCCTGAGCTTGCCGATCGCGCCCGAGGCCGGATCTTCGAGCTCCAGCACCGGGATATCGGAGGCGCGCACCCTGGCGCGCTCGCCCATGCCGTAGCGGCGCACCAGATTGTCGATCAGCACCCGCGACCGCTCAAGCGTCGTCACCACGGTGAAACGCTGCCCCAGGAAACCCGCCGTTGCGACTGCGGATTCGCAGAGCCCGAGGATCGGCACATCGGCGAAGCTGCGTGCCGCCTCCAGCCCGGTATCGTCGAAGCAGGCGATGACGGCCGCGTCATAACCCGCCGTCTGCCGCTCCTTCAGTTCGGAAAGCAGTCCGGGGATCGCCAGTGCCCCGTCGTAGTGGCCCTCGATGGAGACAGGCCCCATGCTGGATGTGGCGGCGATGATTTCCGTGCCGGAAGCGGCCACCGCACGCGCGGCGTTGGCGGCCTTCTCGGTCATGGAGGCCGTGGTATTGGGATTGACGATGAGGATGCGCATGATGTCAGTTGATCTTTGCCTGCCGCCGGCTGAGCATCGTCATGATGGCGAGCGCGACGAGAATGATGGTGAAGGAAAACAGTGTCGTCACCGTGCCGAGCGCATAGAGCACCGGCGTCGTGACGTTGGTCGTCATGCCGTAGATTTCGAGCGGCAGCGTATTGTAGGTGCCCGACGTCATCAACGTGCGAGCGAATTCGTCGTAGGAAAGCGTGAAACCGAATAGGCCGACGCCGATCAGGCTCGGGGCGATCATCGGCAACACGACATGGCGGAACGTCTGCCAGGCGGAGGCGCCGAGGTCGCGCGCTGCCTCTTCATAGGCCGGCGAGAAGCGGTTGAAGACGGCAAACATGATCAGCACGCCGAATGGCAGCGTCCAGGTGAGATGGGCGCCGAAGGCCGAGGAATACCAGGCGGGCTTCAGCCCGCCCTCCTGGAAGACGACGCCGATACCGAGCGAGACGATGATCGACGGCACGACGAGGCTGGCGACCGTCGCATAGAACAGCACGGTCGAACCACGGAAGCGGCGGCGGAAGGCAAGACCGGCGAGCAGCGACACGGTGACGGTCACGACCATCACCATCAGCCCGAGGCTGAAGGAGCGCCGGAAGGAGGCGCCGAAATCGCCGACCGCCTGCTTTTCGAACAGGTTGAAGAACCAATGGGTGGAAACGCCATTCATCGGGAAGGTCAGGCCGCCGTCCGGCCCCTGGAAGGAGAGGATCAGCACCGCCGAGAGCGGACCGTAGAGGAACAGCACGAAGACGGCGAAGAAGATCGCCAGCAGATAGAATTCGAGACCGCGTTTTTCGTGGTTCATCTCAAAGCTCCTTGCGGATGTCGACGACGCGCAGGATCGCCGCGACCATCAGCAGAACCACCGCCAGCAGCACCACCGCATTGGCGGCCGCCGCCGGATATTGCAGCAGCGACATCTGGTTCTTCATCATCAGCGCCACCGAGGCGCTCTGGCCGCCGGACATCACCTGCACCGTCGAAAAATCCGCCATGACGAGGGTGACGACGAAGATCGTGCCGATCGCCATGCCGGGTTTTGCTAAGGGAATGACGACATTCCACAGCACCTGCCAGCCGGAGGCGCCGGCATCGCGCGCCGCTTCGAACAGCGACCGGTCGATGCGCATCAGCGTGTTGAAGATCGGCGTCACCATGAACAGCGTATAGAGATGCACCATGGCGAGCACGACGGCGAAATCGGAATAGAGCAGCCATTCGATCGGCTGCGGAATGATGCCCATCTCGATCAGCGTCGAATTGACCAGCCCGTTGCGCCCCAGCACCGGAATCCACGAGATCATGCGGATGATGTTCGAGGTCATGAACGGCACGGTGCAGACGAGAAAGAGGATCATCTGCGTCGAGGTCTTGCGGATGTGGAAGGCCAGGAAATAGGCGACCCAGAAACCGATAACGAGCGTCAATGACCAGACGATCGCGGTGAATTTCAGCGTGTTGAGATAGGTCTTCCACGTCACCCACGAACCGAGCGTATCGGTGTAATTCATGGTGAGGAAATCGGGATAGAGGCCGGCGAAGTCATAATCCCAGAAACTGACAACCGCGATCATGGCGATCGGCAGCAGGAAGAAGAAGCCGAGAATGGCGATCAGCGGCGTCGCCTGGAGATAGGAGATGGTTGAGGGGGAGAGGCGGAAAGTGCGGACTCGCGCACCGTGTTTGCCTTCCTCCGTTGCCGCTGCGATGATCGCCATGATCGGTTCTCCGTTTCCTCATTATGCAGGTCGGGCAAGGAGCCCCCTCATTCGCCTGCCGGCACCCTTACCTGGGTCGAGCCACTGGTCTCGACCCGTCCTTCGGACCCCCGCTGGGGAGAAGAGGAACCGCGGCAACGTCTCGGCCACCGCGAACCTTGCTTTGGGATAGGGAAGATTCAAAAGACCCCTCCCCAACCCTCCCCACAAGGGGGAGGGAGTTACTGTGCCGCGCCCTCACCGGGCTCCCTTCCTACAAGGGGCAGGAGTTTTTTGCCGCAACCTCGCCGGGCTCCCTCCCCCTTGTGGGGAGGGTTGGGGAGGGGAAAAGCGGCTAATGCTTAGGCAGCGATAAACTCGTTCCAGCGGCGGACCATGTAGCGGTCTTCGTCCATCACCGAGTTCCAGCAGGCGACCGCACCCATGCGGGCTTCGAAGGCGCCGCCGTCGCGGACAGCACCGGCCTTTTCCATGACCTTGCCTTCGGGCGACAGGATATCGCCCTGCGCCGGTTTGCCCTCGATCCAGTAGCCCCACTCGTCAGCCGACATGAAGTTCTTGGCGGTGTCCATGCAGGCGGAGTAATAGCCTTGGCGGTTGAGGTAGCCGCCGACCCAGCCCGACGTGTACCAGTTGATATATTCATAGGCCGCGTCGAGCTCGGCGCCCCTCAGATGCGCGGCAAGACCGAGACCGCCGCCCCATGCCCGGTAGCCTTCCTTGAGAGGCTGGAAGGTGCAGGCGATGCCCTTGGAGCGGACGGCAGCGACGGCCGGCGACCACATGGACTGGATGACGACTTCGCCCGAGGCCATCAGGTTGACCGACTCGTCGAAGCTCTTCCAGAAGGCGCGGAACTGGCCGTCGCCCTTGGTCTTGATCAGGAATTCGATCGTCTTGTCGATCTCTTCCTTGGTCATGTTGCCCTTGTCGGCATATTTGATCTTGCCGGCGGCTTCCATGATCATCGCCGCATCCATGATGCCGATCGACGGAATGTTGAGGATCGCCGTCTTGCCCTTGAAGGCCGGATCGAGAATATCAGCCCAGCTTGTGATCGGACGGCCGGTAAGGTCGGGGCGGATGCCGAGCGTGTCGGCGTTATAGATGGTGGGAACCATCGTCATCCACTGTGTCGGTTCCTTGGCGAACTTCTTGGAGCCTTGCGCCTCGACGAAGCCGACGGTGTGCGGCGCCGTGCCCTGGGCGATGACGCTGTCTGCCTTCAGCTTGCCGTTGATGAACAGCGGCACGATCTTGTCGTAATATTTCAGCTTCTTGACGTCCATCGGCTGCAGAACGCCTGTCGGGAACACCTTCTTGGCGATCCAGTATTCGATATCGGCAATGTCGTAGCTGTCGGGCTGGGTGACGGCGCGCTGGGCGGCGGCGTCGGAATCGGTCGCCGTCATCTCCAGCGTGATGCCGAGATCGGCTTTGCACTTCTCGGCGATGGCATTAATGTTGGAAACGCCGGTGCCGAACTGGCGAAGCGTGATGTTCGTCTTCGCCCAGATGGTGGGAAAGCCGGTGATCGCGCCGGAGCCGGCGATGGCGCCGACGGCAGCAGCACCCGTCTTTAAGAGCGTGCGGCGGGAAAGACCCTTCGCAGCCTTTGTCGATGTGGTTTCAGTCGTCATGTCAGTTCCCCTTTTTGTTGATGCGGAAGGATGGTTGGCAATGGTTCATGCGGATGAGCGGCCGAGAAGTACGGCATCGTCGAGCGTCCAGCTGAGCGAGACGGCATCACCGACGGCGACCGGCCGGGCGAAATAATCGCTATCGTCTGATATGACGGTGAAGTCGTCGCTGCCGGCCCCGTGTGCGGTGATCTTCACCGAAGAGCCGCGATATTCGACATTGGAGACGATGGCATTGAAGCCGAGCGTCCATTCGGACGCCACCTGCAGGCGCACGCGGTCGGTGCGGATGCCGATATCGACCGGTTGGCCGACCTCCCTGCCCGCCCCGCGCACGGAAAAGCTCTGCCCCTCCGGCACGGTCATGACGATCACGCCGTTTTCGCTTGAGGTCACCCGTCCGGTGAGCACGTTGTGGTCGCCCATGAAGCGGGCGACGAAAGCGGTCGCCGGCTTTTCGAATACTTCGCGGGGCGCAGCCGCCTGCTCGATCCGGCCGTCATTCATGATGACCATGATATCGGCGAGCGCCATCGCCTCTTCCTGGCTGTGGGTGACATGCACAAAGGTGATGCCGAGCGACTTCTGCAGCTTCTTGAGTTCGGCGCGCATGCGGATCTTCAGGAACGGGTCGAGCGCCGACAGCGGCTCGTCGAGCAGCAGCGCCTCCGGATCGGTGATCAGCGCGCGCGCCAGCGCCACGCGCTGCTGCTGACCGCCGGAAAGCTGGGCCGGGCGCCTGATAGCATAGGGCTCCATCTGCATCAGCTTCAGCATGTCGAGCGCCTTGGCCCGCCGCTCCGCCTTGTCGACGCCCTTCATTTTCAAGCTGAAGGCGACATTGTCGATGAGATCGAGATGCGGAAACAGCGCATAGGACTGGAACATCATCGCAGTACCGCGCCGGGCCGGCGGAAAATCGGTGACGACTGTATTGCCGAGCCGGATATCGCCCGACGAGATGCTCTCATGGCCGGCGATCATGCGCAGCGTCGAGGTCTTGCCGCAGCCGGACGGGCCGAGGAAGCAGCAATAGGAGCCAGCCGGAATCTTCAGGCTGATCGCCTCTACCGCGGTCGTCGCCCCGTAGACCTTCGAAACGGATACTATATCGATCTCTGCCGCTTTCGACATCATGCCTTCCCCTGTTTGGAAAAGACGATGCACTTGCCGTGCCAATTCGCCGACGACTTCTCAACCCATTGTGAATCATGGGTTTTATCTGCTGTAGATCGGATGGAGATAAAATATGAGCAAAACAATACCTGCACAGGATTTAGGCTATCGTCCTCAATTTATGCAGATGATCGTATACAATTTGCTCGACGCTTCGAGCACAAATTCCGTTTAACTTTTGCCGAGAAGCCGGATATGGTTTGCCCATCATCAGGAAATCGATTTTCATGAAATCCGCTGCCAAGGCCATGCAGGCCGAAGACTCCGCCGAAACAAGCACACAACTGATCCGTGATTCTATTCGCGAAGCAATCGTCGAGCGCAGGCTTTCACCCGGCACCAAGCTCTCCGAAAAAGATGTCGGCAATCTCTTCAGCGTCAGCCGCACGCTTGCCCGCGCGGCACTGCAGGCGCTCTCCTATGAAGGCCTGGTCAGCGTCGAGAAGAACCGCGGCGCCTTTGTCGCCTATCCCTCGCCCGACGAGGCCCGGCAGATCTTTGCCGCCCGCCGCCTGGTCGAGCCCGGCATATTGCGCGAGGCGGCGGCACGGATCACGGCCGGGGACATCAGCCAGCTGAAACAGCTTCTGCTGGAGGAAGGCCGCCTGATGAGCGAGCGCGGCCAGACGGCGCGGCGCGCCGAGATCAAGGCGTCGGGCGATTTTCATCTGAGGCTGGCGGAGATTTCCGGCAATGCGATCATGCAGCGCTTCATGGAAGAGCTTGTCGCCCGCTCGTCGCTGGTGATTGCCCTTTACGGCCAGTCCACCGCCTCAAGCTGCGGTCATTCCGAACATGGCGAGATCATCACAGCGATCGAAAACAACGAGCTCGACCGCGCCTGCCAGCTGATGCTGCATCACATCACCCATATCGAGACCGATCTCGACCTGCGCGAACGCAAGAGCCTCGGCCTCAAGGAAGCCTTCGAGCTTTAGAACCGTCCTTCAGACGATCGGCATGCGAAGGCGCCGGGGGCGTGGCTTCGCCACGCCCGCCGTCCGTCAAGCGCAATCCGACACGCCTACCAAGGCGTCTGCTTCGGCAGCATCTCGAAGGCCGCGAAGATATCCTCGGCAGTCCTCGGCTCGGTGGAGCGCAGCTTGACCGTCCCGTCGCGCCCGATCAGGATCAGCCCGAACTCGCCGGATGGCGGGCCCTGCAGCCGCTCTCTGACATCGTCGGCATCGAGGTCGGAGCCGTCGTCGAACAGCGAGAAAGCGCCGCCGCCGGCGATGATGAAAACCTCGACGTCTTCCTCGATGAGACGCATATGCGCGTTCCGCAGCCATTCGTCCTGGATGACGGCGCGATCGTCCTGGGCATCAGCAAAGATGATCAGCACCCGCTTCCTGTCGCGAAACTGCTCAAGCGACTGCGGAAGTTCCGGCTCACGCCGCGGCGTGCCGATGATTTCATGAACGATGGATTTCAGCATGGTGCTTATTCCTCACCCGCACTGGCGGCGGGCATGCCAGTAAACGGCTGGCAATGGGCGAGGTTCCGCCGAGAAGCGGAAAAGGATCGCAGCCAGGGCCGCGATCCTCATCCTGTCAGTCGCGGTTCTGATCTTCGGCCGCGTGGGCCGAAACGGCGACGAGATCGACCGTGCCGTTGGCAAGCAGGCGCTTGCGCACCAGCACGCGCATGACGCGCGCCGCCGTCGAGAAGGTCATCTGGTCGAGCGGGCCTTCGCCCTCCCACGGCTTGGTCAGCCGCTCGGTGACGGCGCCGACAATGTTCATCGGCACGATGTCGGTGCATTCGCGCATGGCTTCGAAAACAAAGCCGATGGGGATGACCCGTCCTTCGTAGGTTACGATCGGTTCGGTCAATTCGCTGTCCCATTCCTCGAAGGCGTAAAGCGCTTCGCGGAACAGCTGCTGGAGGGTAAACGGCGCGTGGCCGTCATGAAGTGGCGGCAGGGCATTCATCATGTCTGTCTCCTCTTGATGGGTTGAGGCCAAAGTCCTCCGGTCTCGGTCGCGCCAACGCGGGGAATGGCAGGTTTTGCTGCCCCTGCGAACCGAATAACACTATTGATTCTATAGAGTAACGCGCTGGGGTAAAGCCCAATTCTGCGCCCACGCGGAAGCCAATTCCATAACGCGCTGATTTTCCTGCGTGTTTTAGTGGAAATTTTCTAAAGCCACGCCCCTTCCTGAAAATCCATGCCAGCGGCTGCAAATCGCCCCGCAATGGCACGACGGGGCGAAAAAACCCTGCAAATTCACGGAACTTTTGCCGCTGTAATTTGTTTTGTTCTCACACTTCGAAAAACAGTCTGGGGTAATCACCAATGACGCAAATCCATGAACCGGAGCGCCGAAGCAGAATCCTGCGCGGCCGCCCCTACAGCCTTGATGAATTCGCTTCCAAATATGGTCTTGGCGGCGAGCAGGCCGAAAGTCTTTTCACCCGTTTTGGGCCCTCCTCGATCGAACTCGACCTGCTGATGGCTGCCAAGCGGCGCCTGCCGGTTCGACACGACGGGCCGGTTCAGCAGGACAGGATTGCCGAATAACACCGAATGGAATAGATAGATGAGCGACAGACGCCACGAATGGATCAGCAAAAGAGCTTACGCGATCTGGGAAGAACAGGGCCGTCCCGACGGGCGCGGTGACGAGCACTGGCGCCAGGCAGTGGCCGAGCGCAACGCCCTGGAACGCACGCAAGCCTCTGTCGACGGCCGCGAGGTGCTGGTGAAATTCCGCCCGAAACAGCCACGGCCCGAACTGCCGCTCCAGGATTGGCTCAACCCTTCGACGAAGGTTGGGTAATCCCAATCTCGGGTGGCCGGCCTCGTCCTTCGAGGCCTCTGCGCGGCACCTCAGGATGAGGGCGGAGGGAGGTTGCGGCTTGTGGCTCAGCAGAGAGCGGAGTGCCGTGACGCCGATAACCTAGCCGCTGGGCTCAATAACTAGCCCTCATGGCGGAGAGAAGGCTCGGCTTGCCTCATCACAGAGTGGAACGGCACGTCGGAGCCCAATTGCAAAACACGGCCCACCGCTCAGCCCACCAGCCACGCGGCACAACAACTAGCCCTCATGGTGAGGAGGCCTGCAGGGCCGTCTCGAACCACGAGGGCGGGTGGCTGGAACGCTCCAGCGCTGCACAATTGCCGCCCGCTCGCTCCCCATGCTAGCCTCCTGCCATGGAAGTCACCGTCTACATCCTCCGCTGCAGCGACGGCTCTTATTCTACCGGGCTGACCAAGCAGGAGATCGAGGCGCGTGTCTGGGAGCACAATGCCGGCACCTATGACGGCTACACCGCCAAGCGCCTTCCCGTCGAACTCGTCTTCACCGAAACCTACGACCGCATCATCGACGCCATCGCCCGCGAGCGCCAGATCAAGGGTTGGTCACGCCGCAAGAAGGAGGCGTTGATTGCCCTGGACTACGAGGCCTTACCGGAGTTGTCGAAGCGCGGGCCGATCGAGGTGGAGTGATCGCGGGTGGCCGGGTGGCCGACCCGTCCTTCGAGGCCCCTGCGGGGCACCTCAGGATGAGGTCGGACAGAGGGTGCGGCTTGTGGCTCACTGGAGAGCGGAACGGCAGCCAACGGTCAGATTATCCGGTGCCGCTCAGCCGCTCCGCATGGCACGGCACCCGATCTCCCACCAGCCGCCCGGCACACCAATCGCTCCCCAGTCATACGGCAAACGATCAGCCACCAGCCACACGGCACACCGATCAGCCCTCATCCTGAGGTGCGTAGGCCAACGGCCGAAGCCTCGAAGGACGGGGGCGGGTGATGGGCGCCTACCGCTCCATCCATTTACCGAGGAGACACCGGTGGCCGACCCCGTCCTTCGAGGCCCCTGTGGGGCACCTCAGGATGAGGTCGGAGAGAGGGTCCCGCTTGTGGCACCGGAGAGCGGAGGGGCAAGCCAATAGCGCGCTCCGCATGGCACGGCACCCAGATCTCCCACACCGCGACCCGACACATCGATCGCCTCCAAGCCATACGGTATAACATCCGCCACCAGCCACACGGCACCACGATCAGCCCTCATCCTGAGGTGCGTAGGCCAAAGGCCGGAGCCTCGAAGGACGGGGGCGGGTGATAGCCTCAGCCCCCATTGCCGGAGGAGATAGCGGTGGCCACCTCGTCCTTCGAGGCCCCTACGGGGCACCTCAGGATGAGGTGGAGAGAAGAGGAGCGTCAGCAATGGCACAGTCTAGCCGTTTCCTGAGACACCAGCGCCGCCGCTGGAAACCATTCATCAAGCATATTGGCACAAACCCATGGAGTACCGGCTTTCCGTCTGCCGGCCCGTGACATTGCCGCTCGACACTTTCTTCGCAAAATCGGAAACGGATGAGAATGAAAACGTGGTCGGTCGCAGGACGCGGATTTCATCTCGTCGTGGCCGATCCCGATGTCCCGGTCGGTGCTATAATATCGGGAAAAGCCTGAAAGCCCCGCCGGGGCGGGCCGTGTCAGAAAACGTTATTATCAACGCTAAGCGCCCTGTGGACCTCGGTCCAGAACAGTGCCAGCGGGGTGTCGCCGTTGCGTTCGGCAACGAGCGCGCGGATCAGCGCTTCGGAGCCTGCCATGTCCTGCCAGCTGGATTTCAGGCCCTTGGCGGCCTGTTGGCATTCGGCAATCTCGAAGGGTCGCTTGCTGTCCATATGAGGTCTCCTCGTGGAAAGGCGCTAGCAGGCGGCGCCGGGATTGTCATTCCCCGCATATGTGGGGATGCCTTGTATTTGTGACGGTCCTCACGGTAGGATTGAGGGAATTGGGGCAGTGGAAATGATCGAGAATACCTATAGCGATAAGTTCGAACCCGCCTTCGAACAGATCAAGGCGGCGGCCAATGTGGATGCGGCCATCCGCATTCTGCAGGCGGAATATGGCCTCGATTTCGTCACCTACCATCTCGCCCAGACGATCGCCAGCAAGATCGATTCGCCCTTCGTGCGCACCACCTATCCGGATGCCTGGGTCTCCCGCTACCTGCTGAACAGCTATGTGAAGGTCGACCCGATCGTCAAACAGGGCTTCGAGCGCCAGCTGCCTTTCGACTGGAGCGAGGTCGAGCCGACGCCCGAGGCCTATGCCATGCTGGTCGACGCCCAGAAGCACGGCATCGGCGGCAACGGCTACTCCATTCCGGTCGCCGACAAGGCACAGCGCCGCGCGCTGCTGTCGGTGAATGCCCGCATCCCGGTCGAGGAATGGACCGAGCTTGTCCGCCGCTGCCGCAACGAATGGATCGAAATCGCCCATCTGATCCATCGCAAGGCCGTCTACGAGCTGCATGGCGAGAACGACCCCGTGCCGGCCCTGTCGCCGCGCGAGATCGAGTGCCTGCACTGGACGGCACTCGGCAAGGATTACAAGGATATCTCGGTCATCCTCGGCATATCAGAGCACACCACGCGCGATTATCTGAAGACTGCCCGCTTCAAGCTCGGCTGCGCCACGATCTCGGCCGCCGCCTCGCGGGCCGTGCAATTGCGCATCATCAATCCATAGTCTTCGGCCGGCGCATCTCGTGACGTCGGTCGTCATACTTTTGGGCTAATCCCCTCATCTGAGGGGGCCCATCTGAGGGAATTTCCGATCGGGCCTGCCTGAACCATTCTGCTCTCCACGAACTTGTAAACGCTGGAGGGCAAAATGTTCGTTATCATTCAGGCACATGAGTATCAGAAATACGCTGCCGTACTCGACCAGATGTTTCGCCTGCGCAAGAAGGTGTTCGCCGATACGCTCGGCTGGGACGTTCCCGTCATCGGCCCTTACGAACGCGACAGCTACGATGCGCTGGCTCCTGCCTACCTCGTCTGGTGTAACGACAGCCGCACACGTCTTTACGGCGGCATGCGCCTGATGCCGACGACCGGCCCGACCCTTCTCTACGATGTCTTCCGTGAGACGTTTCCGGATGCCGCCGATCTCATCGCGCCGGGCATCTGGGAGGGCACGCGCATGTGCATCGACGAAGAGGCGATCGCCAGGGATTTCCCCCAGATCGATGCCGGCCGCGCCTTTTCGATGATGCTGCTTGCGCTTTGCGAATGCGCGCTCGATCACGGCATTCATACGATGATTTCCAACTACGAGCCCTATCTCAAGCGCGTCTACAAGCGCGCAGGCGCCGAAGTGGAAGAACTCGGCCGCGCAGACGGCTACGGCAAATACCCCGTCTGCTGCGGCGCCTTCGAAGTGTCTGACCGCGTGCTGCGCAAGATGCGCACCGCCCTCGGCCTGACCCTACCCCTCTATATCAGACATGTTCCGGCCCGCTCGGTCGTGACCCAATTCCTGGAGATGGCAGCATGAACCGCCTCGCTGAAACCGCAATACAGAAAGATATCGGCGCCCTGGAGCGCCACGTGCTCGCCTCCCGCGACATCGCCACGCAGATCGGGGATCCCTTCCTCTCCTATCTCCTCTCGATGGCGCTGTTCACGATCTACGAGAAGAAGGCTCATCACGAGAACGAGGCGCTGAAGAGCAGCTTCAGCTGAGGGCGCGACCCCCTCCGCACGCCTGAAGACGAGCATGTCTCCCGGCGCCTCGCGCGCAGCCGCAAAACCTGTCCCCGTTTTGCGGCTGCGCGCCCCTTCATGTCATCAGGGGATTGCCGTCACGTCATCAGGGAATCGATCGTCGAGATCAGCGCGTCGTGCATATAGGGTTTCGGCAGGAAGGCGGTGTTGGCGGGCAGCGCCATGGGGTCGAGCCGCACCATGCCCGAGGTGATGATGATGCCGATATTCGGCCGCATCGCCCTCACCCGCTTGGCAAGCTGGATCCCGTCCATCGTACCCGCCATATTGACGTCGGTGAACAGGATATCGACATCCTGCCGGCCCTTCAGCACCACCATCGCCTCGTCGGCATTCGCCGCCTCCAGCGCCACATGGCCGACCTCTTCAAGCACATCGAGGACATTGAACCGGATCAGCGGCTCATCCTCGACGATAAGCACCACGGCACTGTTCAACGCCACCATCTGCGATCGCCCTCTTTCATCGAATCCAATCTCTGTAATTGTCGTCCGCGCGAGAAGGTTCCAGTGCAGGAACCGATGAAATATGCATCGTCCACAGATGCTTGCGCTCTGCGCTTGTGGCTCCCTGCAATTTGCGTTAGAGCGAACCGATGCTGCGGGAACCATTGCCCCGGCATCACGGTGCCGGTCTCCGGCGCCAAGGCGCCCACCATCGGCGTCAAGGGCCTGTAGCTCAATGGTTAGAGCCGGCGGCTCATAACCGCTTGGTTGGGGGTTCGAGTCCCTCCGGGCCCACCAAAGATTTCAATGGCTTAGTCGATACTTTCATTGGTCGGCTAAGCCCTTTCGCATTTCCGGGCAACATTTGGGGCAACTTTAGTCCGCCCGCGCGAACCGGGATTTTGACACCAGGTCCAGAATTTTTTGAGAGCGTGGGATTCGCGTTGTTGATTGCGCGGAATCTCATAGACTGCCTGCTCAAACACATTGACGAAGCTTCCAGCAGTAGAGTGCTTGAATGACCGAATACGAATATCTCCCTTTCAGCGGATGGCGGCTCACCAAGGATGGACAACAGATAACGATCAACAACATCGCCATATTCAAAGAGGGCCTGACGGATGAGCAACTTGTCACGATCGGGGCCGCATTGAAGGATTACCTTTTATCACTGGAAGAGGAAAACGCAGGGTTGCCGGAACTGTCGGAGGAAGAGCTCAATCGGCGATTCGAGGATTGGAAAAGCCGCTCGAGAATCATGGACGTGCCGCAGTCTTACGACACTGGCGCCGTCTACAAGTACATGTCCGACACCGCGCTCTCGCACTGGCTGGCGGGCCGAGCGCAGATTTCGCCGGTGTCAGTATATCGACAGATGGAGAATGCATTCGCCCGAGATGAACAAGAGGGTCTCGGAGCCTTTTACCTCCACGACGGACGGACGGCTGCTTACTTTGCGGCTGGGGCGGGTGTGAACTGCGGCGTGATGTGCTTCACTGGTGCAAGCCCATCCGAGAATCGAGCTGAAATGAAGGGGAAATTTGGAGAGAGGCTTGTTCGTTTTCCCGATACCCACGCTCTTTTGCAAGTCATAGCTCGTCACCTGGATGTAGTAGATTACGAACTGAAGGATGTTCAGTACTCAGACGTCAAAGTCTACTCTCATGAGACGGCCATCGCTTCCGAAATCGCCGATCTTATTATTGGCAAGGACGATGGGAACCTGGATCCAAAAGGGTTGGTTACCCTATTTGATAAGCACTCCGAGGAGTTACTTAAACTGGCGGAGCTTCCTTCTGTTTTTTGTAAGCCCAAATCCTTCGAGGGAGAGGCGGAGCGGCGCGCCGTCTTCCGCTTTCGACACGCCGTTAACAGTTCGATCGTCGTGACCGATAAGCGAATAGCCGAGCTAATTGAGGTGATCGAATAGCTCGCTCATGACCAATGGCGAGCATAGGCAGCCGCATAGAAGGCCTGCTTAAGGTCGATCGCTCGATCCAAGACGTTTTTGTAAGCGAACGAATATGCGTCGATCTGATCTCGATTGAGGCTCACCGTAATGAAACCCCCTTTTGGTGGCGCCGCTTCGAACACCTGGTCGAGAAGTTCTTCGGCGACACGCGCCATACTGACCAATTCACAGATCGGGTTCTCCAGGTCTCCGTACGTCATCGGCTGCTTGGCTTGGTCACCATGCCGTGTCGCCTGCTTCTCTAAGAATGCGAGAGCTGCGGCTACCATCCGGTCAACGGTGTCCGTCCTTCTGATGGCAAACTCATCTTCCATACATAGCCGAAGGGCTTCGATGGCGCCTTCCATACTGGTTGCCGGCCCACACCACTGTTGCAGCCGAGCAAGGAAGGGCCCGTACGTCGCATCGGCGTAAGCATCCGCCCCTGCAACATCTTCGCGAGGATGGTTCCGCTCGAAGTCGGCGAGAGCGAGCCGGTACTCGCGAATGAGGATCAGAAGTGGATCCTGGAATATAGGCGCACCTTCGGCGGCGGCCGGAACTGATGTGTTCGGCATTTCACTTCTCCATCTTGTGTTATTCGATACCTTACGTATTATATGATACCACAGGAATATTCAATACCCCAAGTATCATTTTGGAACACTTTTATGATCACAAGTGAGCAAATACGTGCAGCACGCGCTCTCCTTCGGTGGGAGCAAAAGGATCTGGCAGAGGCATCAAGGGTGTCACTGCCTTCGATCAAACGATTGGAGGGGCAGCCTGGCGCCCTTTCTGCGCAGGAGCGGACGATCGCAGCCATAACTGAGGCATTCGATGCAGCCGGCATAAGCTTCCTGGCTGATGGTGCCACGGTAGACGGTGGGATCGGCGTGAGGCTGAAGCGATGATTGAGGTCCTGGCCGCGCTTCTAACCCCAACGATTGCCTTGGCGGTCGCCTGGATTTCATTTCAACAGTGGCGCACAGCGAGGTCGAAACTTAACCTTGATCTCTTCGAAAAGCGTTATGCCGTGTATCAGAACGTTCAAGCCTCACTCGTTCTCATAGCCGCGCATGGCGGATCGAAGGGCACCGCCGCTTTCAAGAACATGTTCGAGGCTTGGCGAGAGTCACAGTTTCTTTTCGGCGCCGAGGTTGCCGGGCGTCTCGACGAGCTTTTGGCTGTGATCATCAAGATCGAGACGGCAGAGGCGGAGATGGAAACAATCTCCGAAGACCACCCTCGACTAGTGAAAGAAAAATGGGACGGTGTGAAGGCCCTGAGCTTGGAACGCCAGTCGATCGCCGACCTGTTCAAGCCGTACATGCTCATGAACGATAGGCGCGTCAGGAGCTTCGGGGAATGGTTCGATGAGCGAAATCGTATCAGGCTCAGCTATGAAGATAAGAGGCAAAAATGGGATTGTCGCCTGTCTCAGTAGATAATGTGATTATTCGTTTCGAAAGACTCGCGCTATACGATGACCACAATCGCGTTCTAGGGGTGAAGAATGCAAATCTATCAATCTAACGTCATCGCGGACTTCTTTCGGTCTCGCGCAAATCCAGATGTCGGGGATATTCTCTCCAATCTGAAGCTGCAGAAGCTGTGCTATTACGGCGCCGGCATTATGGCCGCAGTACGCCAGGACGATGGGCGGCCGCTTTTCTCTGACCGTATCGAAGCATGGACACATGGCCCTGTTGTTCCGGCTCAGTACGGCCGCTTCAAACACCTTGGAGCTGATGCAATACCCCCTGTTGAGGATTTCAACACGGACCAGATTGAAGCTCGCGACCGCATGGTGCTCGATAATGTCTATGACTTTTATGGTCAGTATTCCGCTTGGAAGCTTCGCAATATGACGCACGATGAGGCGCCTTGGAAAGCCGCGTTCGCGCGCGATAACAAGGTCATCACCACTGCCGAACTCAAAGAATTCTTCATGAGCGAGATCGACCAGGATTACGTGAAATCCTATCATGAAGCCCGATAGGAAGGACTCGAAAAGCCCATTTAAGGCTCGTCTGGGCGCCGCTACCAGTGAAAACACAGATGCGCAACCGCCGATCTTTTCTTTCGAGATGATGGTTGCTGATACGGGCTACAGCGTGAATTGCTGCCAGAATGACGATCAAGCCGCCCTTGCTCGGCAGCTTTTCGCACTATCTCGTTTGTCGTGGAGAGATATCAAGTCCGCCCACCGGCACGGGCTTGGCACGGAAAAGATGGAGCGGGGAAGCATTAAGGCACCTTTACCAGCGTCGGTGACGGAGGACGTCACGTTTCTGGTGCTTCGGTTCAATGGCAAAAAAGCCATGATCGGCTATCGAGACGGACGCACCTTCCACATCCTCCTCTTAGACCACAAGTTCACCGCATATAAGCACGGCTGAAGCTCAGTTGTTCCAGTTCTCTTGACCATCTGGCACATACGGCCCGCCGGCGCCATCCGCGCGAAGGCCGTAGCGACGATCCAGCCAGGCAACGCACGCCGGCCAATAGCGACGGTTGGCAAACAGTTCATCCGGCGCCGGAAAGCCGGCCTTCATCGCGCCCGGGAGCGCGATCTTCAACTGGTCGAGCGTAAGGCCGAGGCGCCTGGAGAGCTCGCCGTCTGTGATGAAAAGAGTATCTGATCTTGCCATAAGAAAACCCCGCTCGTTGGCGGGGTCATCATTCATGCTGCTGCAGCATCGTCAACCCGCCGAGCCTTGCGTTTGACGTAGGGGCGTCGAGGCAGATCGACGAGGATGATCCCGACACGAAGACCGCCCAGCCACAGCGGGAAGGTGTCGGCGCCCATGCCGCGGCCATGGACGGATTTCTGCCAGTGCTCAAGCTTGTTCGAGTAACCTTCCTGCATTCCCGATCTGGCGTCGAGCTCGATGGCGGTCATATTCAGTTCGGCGCGTCGCGCAGTCATGGCCTTCACGAAGTCGCCGTAGGTTCTGATCACCTCGGACACGATCGGCATGCCCTTTGCCGTCTCCGGAGCCTCAGCGGGGGCGCCTTGCTTCGCATCCCACGCGTCGAGCTCGCCCAGCTTGAAGTAGAACCGTCGGTTAATCCGGAACGGCTGAGGGAATTCCAAGGACTTGTTGCGCGCCCACCGGTGAAGCGTCCGCTCCGAGATCCGATACCGCTCGCAAACTTCCTGGCTATCGAGATAAGGGCTGCCCATCGCTGGCATGCTCTATTCCTCCTTCGCAATCGCTGACTGCTCAGCGATGTATTGCTCGCTCACGCGCCGGAGATGACCGATGAGGCCATCGAGTTGCGCGCGCTCTTCAGCGACCCAATCCTCTTTCCGACCCGGTTGCGGCTGCCAGCGGATGATGCCGAACGCGCCGACTGATGCAGGATCGAGGGGTGCAAGTGCGCGGGCTATGCGCTCCGACATTCGGATCCCGATGTTCTGATGGTTGAGGGACGGAAGCACTCGCTCGCCACTCACCGGCAGGGCGAAGGATTCCATTTCAGAAGCAAGGGTGTGAAGCTCGGCTAGCCATGCAACAACGGAACCGACGGCAGCTTCGATATGAGCGACGATCGTCAGCCAGCGCTCGGAGTTCCCATCGAACTGTTGAAGGTCCTGCTGCCGGCGCTCGACGTTTGAAGTGGCTCGCTGCCGCTCCTCTTCCGCATCCGCAGCGGCCGATGCAACATCGATCGCCGCGTCGAGCGCCTGGAGGTCATCCGTGAGCGCGCGGATGTCGGCGCCACGGGTAAACTCCATCCCGTCGATCAGGGCGATGGACTGCTCAGCCCGCAGGCCGGCAAGGTTTTCAATGAGGGCTTCCCTGCTCTTGAGAAGGGCTTGATGGCGTTCGCGCTTCGACTGCATTTTTTTCCTCTGACGTGCGATGTTGAGACCGGGCATCAGTTGCCATGAGTTGCCATCGGCAGACAAAGCACAGGTCAGTCGGCGGAGCGGAGGCGCTCGCGTGCAGTGCTGATGATGTTGATATCCTGGGTGAGCCGAAGGATCTTGTCACTGTTCGCCGGTTCGGCGCCAGCGGTTACCGCCTCGACGTCCGCCGCCACCAGTGCATCGACTTCGGCTTGGATTGACGACTCACGTTTCTGCAGCGCTGCGAGTTTCTCGGTCATGTCTGATATCCGTTAGAGTTTTGCCGCGGCCGAAAAGAAGGCGTCGATCTGCGGCGAGGTGAAGCCCATTGCCGCAAAGCCGGCGGTCATCATCGGACTGTCTTTGACGAAGGTACCGCTGTATTCGAAGGCATCTTGGGTTTCGCCATCCTGCTGCGCTACCCATGCCTTCACCTGGTCGAGCAGGCCGGCACGCCGCAGCATCAGCCGAAATTGGCGAGCCGACACCGACGACACCTTTGGCGGGGCGTCGAGGAACGCGACGACGGCAGAATTGGTGTCGGGCAGGAATTCTTCTGCAAGGCCCTCCTGCAGCTGCTCGAACACGCCATCGATGGCGCCGTTTGATCGAGATACATAAGGCATTATGCGTTCCTCCCGCATGGGAAATGGAAACCATCGTTCCAAACCCACATATTGCCAGTGGCGCCAGACACTCGGCGGATTTGCTTGCTGGTGTTAGTCCAGATTTCGTCGCTCCCGCATGCGAAGCCGCTCGCTACTTGTATAGTTCCAACGTTGCCGCCCTCATTGTTGCCACCGGCAACGAGAACCCCTTGTGCCGGGTCAGAGAAAAGAGCGGAAGCAGTCGTTGCGCTAGATGAAAACATAAACCGCAAGTTTGCCTTGACCCTCACCCCGTTCGGCACAGTGATCGCCAGCAGTGCCGAGGTCGTCGTAATAGTGGTGTTGGTGACCTCTGCGATTGGCCCAACAAAGGCATATTCATCCCGCGGGTACATGATGAAAGGCCGGATAACCGAACTCGCGTTGGTGAGCACCACGCCGATGCATTTCACGATGGTATAACCAGCCAGCAGCGAGACATTGACGCCGGCGATCGTTGCCGAGGTTGAGAAGACAGCCTCAAAGCTCCCATCGGAAACCTTGCGCAGCGCATAAAGGAAATAGGTGCCGTTTGCCGCGACGGCACCGGTGTCGAGACCGCCGTTTCCGCTGCCGGCAACCCAAGTGGCGTTGATGCGCTTGGTCAGCGTTGCCAGGTTGGCGACAACCACAGATCCGACGCGCGCCTTGCCCGTTCCGATATCGATATGGGTGTTTGGATTGCCGGAGTTGTTGCTTAAGAGAAGGTCTTCGATACCGGAAAGCAGCAATCCCTTGGTGGCCGTGATGTCGGCCTCGATCGCAGCGAGCGCAGTTTCGACGCTGCCGCCGCCTCGGGAAATCTGAGCTGACGAATAATCGCCGCTCTGTGCCGTGACCGGCCCGGTGCGGCTGTTGAATGAGCCGACGCCGGCAACACCACCGATAGCCCATTCCTGCGCCTTGCGGGCCCAATATTCAGAGGCGCGTTTTCCAGGCGTGACATCGAGGTCACCGTTCTCCGCCCACTTCGCCGCCAGAGCAGCCGATGCCGCAGCACTCGCCGCATTGGCTTGCGCGTTCCCCACATCTGATGCGGTAAACACGCCGCCTTCCTCGCCATAGGGAGCTTTGTGCGCGCGGCGGTTTTCACGCGCGGCTTCCTGCGCCTCGGCTTCGAGAGTATCGAGCGCCAGGTTTTGATCCGGGATTGATAGCGGGCTGCCGTTTATAAAGCGAGAGGATCGGCGAGGTGCTCGCTTGCCGAACACAACAACGTCGCCGACGATGCCGGGCGAGAAAACAGCTTTCGCGTCGGTCGAGATCCCGGCGGTATAGGTCGCGGTAACGGTGAAATCGAAGCGCTCGACGCCATCGACCGTGACGCCGATATCTGCATTGTCAAAAACTGGGAAACCCGCCGCGAACTGCGTGGTCGCGACGACAGGGTTATAGGTCGAGATGCGATCGTCGGGCGTGGCCGTGCTCATGCCGGGGAGTATCCCCGGCATCTTTTCCAGCCACAAAGCACTGGCTCTATTACTCGGCTGCCCCTCCGTTCTGCAACTTCCGAATGCCTCGGTTATCCAGTGAGATTTCGCCGCCGCCAGGAATCTTCAGATTGACTGCGGAAGCACGGCCGAGGATCGCAGACGCAAGAAAATCTGCAGGATGCATGTCAGCATTCTCGTCCTTCTCCGATTTCGAGAATAGGTTACGGGATATGTTCTCGAGCAAGGGATCCGGTATTGGCGCGTTCTGGGTGATCTTCCACTCGAATGCGGTTTCAACGACCCACTGCGCTCGATTGATATCCAACTCAAATTGCTTCAACTGGAATTCGGCATCTGCCAGACGCTCGAACCACCTGTTCAGCCATCTCAAATACCAAGTGATGATTCCGAGAAATCCCAGCGAGGCAGTCGCTGATTTGGCGATGACGAGTAACCGCTCAGATAACGTGCTCTCCGCGCTTCCCAATATAGTGATCGCTTCATAGGTAAATGCGGCAATCAGGATCCCAAGGATGATCGATGCGAGAACGACAGCCGTATGGATTGGAGTGCGGGAGGACTTCGTTTGAGGCGTCAGATCAAGATTCTTAAAGCGGTCCGCGAGACGATTTTTTAACTGCTCATGCAACGCGCGGCGGGCATGAGTGTTGTTACGGTCATCAAGGAGTTTCGCGCGTGTGCGGAGCTCTTCGTCTTGTTCGTTGAGTATCCGCTTCTGCTCTTCAATAGTGCGCTGAGCGTCGGTCTGCCGCTCAGCGAACTGACGTTCCAGCTCACTCTTGCGCGCGTTAAACTCTTCATCGAGCTCGATCCGCGCGCGTGTTGCCCGCTCTCCGATATCCACGACCATTCCTTCAAGTCTCGTTACCATCGTTTGGTGAGATTTGAGTAGGCTTTGAACGGTCTGTGGGCTGTTGAAGGCAAGTGAGGCTGCGCTCAGGTTCGCCATCAGATATGTCGACACCAGATCGTTGAGTAATTGGATGCGATCGCCAGACAGCGGAGGCTGCCCACCGGTCTGGTTGACGTCGCTACTTATTGTCAACTGGTCGTAGAGAACATTCCCTGAAAACGTCCGGCGGTCACCGTTCACCTGGATTCCGGGTCTTGCTGTCGAAACATACTCAATCGAGTAATCGTCCGATTTGAGGAGCCAACTAAATTCTTTCTGAATCGACCAAGCTTGCTCGCTCCAATTCATCTGAATAGGCTGTGTATTGCCGACTACATTTACCGAAATCGTGGTGGAGCCGATCGCTTCGGCGGCTTCCTTGAAGAAATTGAGTAATAGCTGGTCTGATACCTTGTGAACGGTAATCTGATGCTGGCCCATCAAACCTCCATGAGTGCGGCAACAACAAAGAATCGCGCGAGAATTGCACGCGACGATTGATCCGTCGAGACAACGGTCGAGCCTGTGCACATGGTTTTGCTGCAGATGGACGACTATTAGCGCTTGGTCGCGGCGTTCCCAAAATCCGGAGCACGCTTGGGCAGCCCATCACCGGGCGCCCACCAGAACGACTGGCCGAATTCTTTCGTGATCCGACGCTCGTAGCGGGCGAATGAGGCTCGATAGTTCGGATCGACCAGCGTCTGGATCTGATCGAAAATCAGCCGGTCCGCAGCAGTGCGCGCATACCAGAGTGTGGAGCCAGGGGTCCAACCCTTCACATACTGCGCAAGGTTTTTGCCGGTCACCTTCTCGCCGCCCAGAACGAACCCAGCTCCGCTGACAAGTCCGCCTAACACCGGACCACCGAACAGCTCGCCGAGCCCTTCGCCGCCGCGCGTGCGGCCGGAATAGACAAGGTCGCCGTACATCCCCAGACCACCACCACGGATCAGCGCCTGACCCCAGAATTGCGGGGTATCCATCGGCTGCGGATCTTTGCCCGCGATGATCGTCTGCATCTGGGCTGTCACGGCGCCAGCGATCGTCGACAACAGCACGAACCCGCCGAGACGTGTCGCACGCTGCCCGACGGTTCCCTGCGTCGCCGCTCGCAGCATATGGGTTGCCATGATCGACATCGAGAAGGACTTGAACATCATCGTCGATCGCGCGAGTTCGCCCCAGAGCGTGCCGCGCGGCAACCCACCGGTGGTGATCGCCTTGATCCGGGCATTCGGCTCGATGACGGCGAACTGACGTTCGTCGAGGATCGCAGACATTAGCCGATCGCCCAGCCGGCGATCTTCCACCGCCGACACATCGAAGAAGCGGGCGCCATCATGTTCGAGCTGAGGTGTTGAGCGCAGGCTGTCCCATTGCGCCGGCGTGAAACCATATCGCTGCAGGAATCCACGGAACGTCGGGTCTAGCGCGTCAAATTGATGTTCGGCCTGACGAGCCGCCAGCCCCATGAATTCCATCGAGAACGCACGCTTGAGACCTTCCGTCCATGCCTGAAGTCCCTGAGCCCGGATAACGGTTTCCGCGATGCGGCCGGTGATGTTGGGGCCGAGGATGTCATCTTCGAACCGCTTCGCTCCGAGTGCCGAATCCATCACGGCGTGAGCGGTGAGATTGAGTTGCCGGGCAATCGCCTCGGACTCTTTATCCCCGACCAGATCGCGAGCGGCACGAGCCAGCACTGCGACTGCAGGAATGCCGTTGGCATTTGAGGCGAGCGCGGCGGTCACGCTGTCCCCAGGGATCGCAGACACAATCGCGCTGCCGAGCCGGGCGCCGGTCTGGATATTGCGCAGCGCACCGAAGAACCCAGCCATGGTATCGCTCTCGACGATGCCGAGCTGGCCCGTCATGTATCGGTATGCGCGATCGAGCGCCGCAGGCGAGTTGATAGGACGGACGACGATGTTCTTGACCTTCTGGCCCTTGGTCTCGTTGATGCGACGGGCGATGTCGTCCTCGCGCGCCTCGACGAGCAGCTTCTTGAATGTCGCGTCGTAGTTCGGCCCGAAAACTTCGGTGAATGCGATCTCGCGGGACATCGACGACAGGTGGCCGACGAGCATCTTGTGAAGCCCACCGGACCCGGCGCCATACTTCTGCATGAGCCGCTTGTAGGTGTCCGGGTTTTCGAAATTGAACACTCGAAGCTGGCTCGCGAAGCCGCCTCCGGCTCCCTGACCCATTCCGAGACTGATATCACGATGGGCGTTGGCGATGATACCAGGGACAGCGGCAACGGGCGCCTCGCCATTGCCGGCGGTGTCAAGCACACGCATATTGCCCGCCTGATACTCAGCCATAAGGTCGTTGGTGAATTCTGCTTGGCTGAACTGACGCACGCGTGCGGTGTCCCAGAACTGCGGCAGGCGCCAGTCATCTTTCACAGAGAGCGGCTTGCCCTCACGCTTTATGCGATCGACGGCATAGGTCACAGCGTCCTGCCAACCCTTCGCCGCCGCCTTGGCAACATCGTCACCGGTGTCGACGCCATAGAGCTCATCGACGACGTTCCAGACAGATACGGTGTCCTGGCTCAATCCCGCGTGCTTCGATCCGTAGGCCTCGACCAAGCCATAGGCTCGTTTCATCAGTTCCTTGGTGATCGCCTCACCGTGGGATTCGACGTTGATCCGGTCCGGTAAGTTTGGGTCGTCCCAGATATCGCGTGTCAGAGCAGAAAAGAGACCCGAAACCTTACCCTTGCTGTGAAGCTCCATCCGCTGCCGGATTTCAGATTGGCGAATTGCCATCTTCGCCGCCATCAGCTTCCGCTCTTGCGCCGCCTGCATCATCACCCGGGCCGCCTCGAGCGCGCCGGCTGCGTCAGCAGAGGCGGGCCCCATCGACGGATAGAGCCGGCCCTGAATGCCTTCGTGCAGCGCGAGGGCGTCATCCGCCGCCTTCTGGCTGATCCGGTTTGCCTGGACGAGACGCGCGAGGCAATTCTGTATGCTCATGAAACACCTTCCGTTGAATTGTGATCAATCACCGGGCCATCGTCGACAAGCGCAGCGCCGCGCTGGACGCCCAGCCTCGACTTATCCTTGCGGAGATCGATGGTGTAGCCCGGCACGATCGGCTGCCCGGTAATCGTGTTGAACTGCTGGTTCACCTGCACAGAAGTGTTTGCAGGCTCATGAAGAAGGAGCTTCGCAGCCTCGAGCTGCGTTCGCCGGCCGGCGGCGTTTCCGTTGAGGGTCTTATCATCACGGACGTTGGCCGCGACGCGCACACTCGCTGGCTTCTCCGCCTCGCGCAGCGAGTTATAGCAGTCGTTGAAATATCGTTTGACCACCGGCTTCGCCAATGCCTCGCGTAGCGTGCGCCAGGTCAGCCCAACAAGTCCGGCAACCTGCTGGCCGGTCAAGTTTTCGCCGGGCCGCTCCGGATGTCCGAAAACCATGAAGTCGACGGCTTTGCGGATGCGCGGCGTCAAACCGTGGTTCGGCTTCGGCTTCGGAGCCCTCAACTCCTGAGCCTTCAGCAATGCTAATGGGTTTTGATCGTGCCGCGCCGCCATCGTCAGCCCTCATCCGCTGCCAGCCAGGCCGACAACGTGATCGAGGGAGTGGTGCCCCCAAGCAGCGCATAGAGCTGCAAATAGCGGAACAGGAACTGCCCGCGCAAATTCGTCACCGGCACCACGAAGCGGCCGGACTGCCGGCCCGCCGGCGGAACGGAGCTCGAAGCCGGCGCCACCGTCGGCAGCAGTCGGCCGGCCGACGCCGCGGCGAAGTCCTGGGTCGCCAGAATGTCCACGTTGCCGTTCCCAAACGCCGCGTCGTTCGAGCCGAGTAGCATCAGCCGATATGTCTCATCATTCGACGAAAGATCGAGGGCGGACAATTCGAGCGTGAGCCGGCCCTCCCACAAGCCGTTGCCGATATCGACCTGAGCCTGCTGGCTGTTCACGTAGCCACTGGCGGTCAGCGTCTGCGGGCTTACCGCAAAGGCCGTGGCAACATCGAGCGGAACCGCCCGGTGCGGCAGGACCGACGGGAGGGGCGAAGGGTTCGATAGGGGCATCGGGAATTCCTCGTGATGGTGAAAAAATTCAAGCCGGGTCTTCCGGATAGTGCGAGGCGCGTGTGAGGGTGGAACTGGGAATTTACCGCCGAGTTTTGCCCCCACCCCCCTCGCTGTGGAGCGATGACAGGAAGAAGGGGGTGGGGGCCGCTCGACGGACACCAGTCCGCCACAGCAAGCGACACGATGGCTAACCCGGCGACCGGATGAGCAGTTTCCCATTCACCTGATCGGCGGCGCGCTCTCTCACGGCTGCCGATGCCGCCTGGCGCTCTTCCGCCTTCTGCAGGTCGTAGGCACGCCGTTGCCCGGCGCTCCACGGCTCAAGAGACCATTCGTCGGGGTGATTGGTCGCGGCGGCTTTCGCATCGATTTCGGGAAGATCGGCGACGTCACCATTACGATGATATGCGGGCACTTTGGGCAGCATTTGAGAGGCTCCGGTTGTAGTTTTCTCGGTCTCTCCGGCCATCGCTCCGGCAAAATCGTAGCTGAAACGGCGCCTCACGTTGCCCTGGCGTTGCCCAGAAGCAGTATCGACGCCGTTTCATTGCACCACGCGACTCTTCATATCCCTTATATTTCAACGACATTCAAGAGAAATCGACACATTGACCACACGGCTAACAACCGCTTGGTCATTCACGATGCATCCACGGCCGCTCTCGCGAAATGCTGGGGCTCGCTCCCCTGCCCGCTTAAGACACCACCTGATGCTCTTCAACCATCGCCTTACGACGGTATTCATGGAAGGAGATCACGTTGCTGCTGACTGGTCGCTGTTCGTCATCCCTGCTCGTCTCCTTGCGCTCGAGACGGGAATAGACCGCCCTCACGATGTCGGGTGGAAAGCAATCTTCAAATCTGGTCATTTCGTTTTCTCCATCGCTTGAGAGTTGTTTATTCGAAAATCGGTGGCCGAACGAAGGTCGGACTAGCCGGTCCGGCAATGAGGACTAGCTGCGCGGCAATGAGCGCGTGATAGTAACGGGGAGCAAGAACTTGATCCCTCCTTGAACTATCCTTGATCCTTCCTTGAGATATCCTTGATACCGGAATTCGTCGCCCTCTTGATACCGGAAGCCAGATCCATGAAACCGCACGCGAGGTTTGCCCACTCTGAGGATTGCGCGATCCAAGCTTTCGTCTGCTTCACATGCGGCTTGAACAGCAGGCGAGCTATGCCGATGAGCTGGACATTTTGGGCTATCGCCTCAACCGGCACGATGACGGTTTCAGGTCTTGCTGGCGTCCACGAAGGAGCCATCTTCCAGCCAGCGGCGCAGGCAGCTCTCGTGATCGCTCTCTCGCCGGGCTCACCCTTATCCCCAATCGGTAGCGGATGAATGATTTCGCCCTCTCTTGTGTCGCTATCAACCAGATGCTCCACGAACTCGATCAAGCCCGCTCGCTGGAGAATTGAAAACCCTTGAAAGATGTCTGGGAAAACAAATTCAGCTTGTTCCCAAGTTTCTATTTTGATGCCGCCATCGGGCCGCAGCTGCGGAGAAAAACTCCACACATTGTGACAACCCTGACTGCCTTCTGAGCGCCGTTCGAACGGGATCCTGATACCAATGCCCCGCCTCCATTCACAGCCGCCATTTCCCGCGAGATCGTGGAAGAAGTAGAGGTCAATGAACAGCCGAACAGCGCTGATACATTGAGCCTTTCGGAGGAGTTTAAGAGGAGACCTCTGGCCGGCAATCCCTTCGACAATAGAAAGTGGCAGCCAAATAAAGGCCGGCTCCTCGCTTATGTTCAGGTCATATCGGCGCAATTTGCCCTTCGGCGTGACTGTCATAAGCCCGTGCTCGACAAGCCTACCGATAGCGTCTTTCGCACGAGTATGATGCATGCCGGTGCGCTTCTCGATCGCCTCGGCCGACCAATTCGACACGGTGTGGCTCTTCCCGGTTCCGGCCGCGATCACGACATAAGAGACCGCCTCATTGAGACCCAGATCGCAAACGCGAGCCCAGACATTGCGGTCTATCGCGAAAAACCGTTCAGAAACCGGCACCTTTTCCGGCGCCTCAGTCGTCATACCGGCCTCCCGCAGCGGATGCACAGCATCGGGTCGGTCGGCACGATCGCTTGCCGAGCATGAAATTGGAGCCGGCAACGCGAGCAATGGAACACGCGGGTGATCAACGTCGCGGCGTCCAGTAGATTGCTGGTTTCCAGTCGGAGATCGGCCCGCGACGGGCGCGGGCGCCTTGGCGAGCCATCAATCGGCAACCCGCCTTGAACGTGCTCATGCCCTCGCCTCGCAACGTTCTCCCGGCTCTTGAGCTTAGAGAAGTCGCGCCGGGTCATTGCGCAACCCTGTCACGCGCATCCACACGGGACCGCATCCACTCATCCACCTCGCTTTCAAGCCAGGCGTTACGGGATGGTGACTGCTTTATAGGTTTGGGGAACTGACCCTTCTTGATCAGCCGCCAAAGGGTGGCGCGCGAGATCGTCACGCCCTTCGCCTTCAGCTCTTCCGAAGAGATGAACCGCATTGCTTGCCTCAACTTTTGCTGCGCAATGCGACAGGCATCGCGCTCAAGCCAAACTCCGCGGGCACCTCCTATTTTGAACTTCTCTGAAACGCAGTGAGATCGTGTGAAGCATCAGCCCTGAAAATCACACTTCGTCAACCGGCTCTTTTCTCGAATGTGACGACATTTTCAGGACCAGTTGGCGCGACTATCTGCTTCAAGGCCACAGCCCAGCGCTGAAGAGCCTCACGCATCTCCGGTTCGAACTCGTATTGATCATAGACCCGCCGTAGGCCGGTCTTTCCGTGGCCGATCACCATCTCGGCAACATCCGAATTCACACGGAGACCAGAGAGGCGCGTGCGCACCGTCCGGCGGATATCGTGAAAAACCCACTCAGGAAGCTCCGCATCCGGGTCGGCCTTGCGCAGCTCGGCAAGCATCGCAGTGTCCAAAGCTTCTTTCGCTCGACTGAAGCCGTTGATCGGCTTCGATCCCAATGTGGTGCTGAAGAGAAACTTGCCCGTTTTCTCGCCTTTGTATCGAGGCAAGGAATCCAGGATCGCCTGAACATCATCGGCGATGGGGACGATGTGCGACTGACCGGATTTGAAACGCTCCTCAGGAACCGTCCAGAGGGCCCTATTTGCCCCCGCAAATTCCGGCCACTCCGCTTCGGCCACCTCAGCCTTCCGCTGCCCTGTCAGAATGAGCATCTTGTAGAATGGGCCAAGAGGATAAGGCGTTGCGTCCGCCGCCGCCCAATAGGCGCGGATCTCATCGTCGGTCAGAACGCGTGTGCTGACCGTCTTCGTGAGCTTGAAGTGCTTCGGCTGAAGGTGTGCTGTCGGATTGACGGTCAGCCCATATCCCTGCCGGCGCTCGGGCCACATCGCCCAGGAAAAGATCGCCTTCACATGACCCCAAGCATTGTAGGCCATACCCGGCGCCGGCCGATCGCGGATCTCTCCGATGAGCTCGGCGATATCAGCATCGGTCACATCAGTTATCGGCTTTTTTGCCCATTTGTTCCGCCAAACCACTTTGCCATCTTTGTCGACACGCTGTAGCAGCTCGCGCCGGACCTCGCGCTCATCCTGCTCCACATGGCGGTTGCGTTTGCGCGTGGGAATGTCTGTGAGGTAGTCCCCCACCACCGCCTCAAAAGTGTTCTCGCGCTTGCGGGCGGCCTCCTCCCTCTCCTTCTGCTCTTCCACCTTGGGGTCGAGGCCGCGGTGAATGAGCTGCAACCACTTCCGGGCAGTTTCACGCGCGCCTTCGAGTGTCAGTGCACCATATTCGCCGATCGCCCTCCGCGTCGGATTCGAGCTGCCCGGAAATCGGGCAACCAGCACGAATGTCTTCGTTCCCTTGTCGGTCACACGGACCGCGAGACCGGGCGTTATGCCGTCGGTGATGTCGTACCGCTCTCCCTTGGGTGCAGCCTTGAGGGCTTGAAGCCGCTTATCGGTCAGATTTTCGCGGGGCAACGGCAATCTCCATTGGGCAACGTCGGGGCAACAGAATGCGCGGGATCTGGTGAAACATCGCGATACGCAGTGAAACATCGGAGCGCGAATAAATCAAGCTTTTCAGCGGGATGTTGCGAAGAATGAAACGCGGTGCTACATGAAGAAACAGAACCACCTACGGCTCATAACCGCTTGGTTGGGGGTTCGAGTCCCTCCGGGCCCACCATATATTTCAAGAGGTATAGCCGGACGCGAAAATCCGGAATTTTGTCACGAGGTTCCGGAATTGTTGGAAATCTCTTGAGGCCCTCTCAAAGCTCGTTTGAAGCTGCCTCAAACCATCCTCAATGTCATTCCGCCCCGAAAAATTGCGATGGTCGTTTGACCATGTAGTGATCGTCACAGACAGCAATTTCCTTTATAGATCGCCACTCGAAACGGAATGGCCAGAGAGGCAATCCGCAATATCACTGGGGTGTATGAACGATGACGTTGATCGCGAGCTTCAAGTGGAGGCAGACCTACTTTGCGTTTGGAGACACGTTGGTCACCACCCCGAAGAAAACATACGAAGATACCCCCATACCCACACGAGACCTCCCCAATGAAACCGAGCAACTGGATGGAAGTGGTCGCTGGGTTGCTGGCCTAGCGAGGAAGGTTTTCACAATCGGTCCTCATATCGTCTTCGGGTGGAGCGGGCCGATGGCAAATTTTGAACATGCACTTCGGTATCTTTACGCATCTGGGCTTTATGATCATCGATCGCTGCCGGAATTGCAGAATATCTTGAGTGAAGCGGGCCTTCCGCGTGATCAGGATTCAGCTTGGTTCATCGACGCGTTTACGAGTGATCGAGGGTTGGTGGAATTTAGCCACAATATGAAGAGAGTGGCCCAGGAAGAGAGCGGTGGCATTCTAGTTGCTGGTTCCGGGGCGCGAACATTCCGAGAGATGTTGAATTTGGACAGCGCCGCCGAGACGGACGGTTTAACCTTTTTTAAACGCACAATAGCCGCTCAAGCGCGCTTCCTCCTTGGGCAACAACGCCAAGGCCGACATCTCGACCATGCGTTTGGAGGCGCATTCGAATTCATAGGAAGCGAGAATGGTTCATTCGTCAATTTGGATCGTGTGCTAATCGTATTTCGCGACTATTGGGATGTCGGCGAGCAAAATGACGTTCGTAAGGATGTGGACAATGTTTCGCTTGTCGGCAACACTTTTAGCAAAATTGACGCTGCCTACTACGTGAGCCACATCGACGATACACTGGTCGTTGATCGCTGGTTTCCCGGATCACACAAAATGTTTGCCGCGCCTCGGCCATTTGACGATCAGTTGCCTTCACTGGGTGAAACCTCCTGGTGCGGGGTAGATCAGGTATTGGAGGTTTTAACGCACTATACTGGCAATAGGTCTTCGGTGTTCGATCGGATCCCGGATGAATACGATTTCGAGGTGATAGGGGAAGCACCCCGCGTCACCTTTCCAATGTCGCTCCCGGTGGACTTGGAGAGCGCACTTCGCGAACATATCAGTCAAGAAGCTTAAATGGCCGGACCGCCGTCTCGGGCATAGTTACTGTCCTCCGTAGCCGATTACTTGGCGACAGTTTTGTCTCGTCGGAAGCAGCGTCTAGATCGCCTATCACTCCCAGTTAATCCCGGAGATTCCCACATTTTTCGGTTACTGTGTCCGACAACAATCTTGATAGACAATTATCGCGGCAACTTCGTCATCGCGTTGCGCGCGAGTTTTGCTCAGTAAGGGCGTTCACCGTTTTACTTAATCCCTAACTCCACACCTTTAGTCACCTTAGGCTGACCGATCGTGTCCTTGAGCCAGCATTCGGTTTTCTTAGGAACATAGGAAAAAGCCTTACAAGCATTGTCGCCGATACAAGCGGTGAAACACTGCAAATAGTTGCTGCCTCTTAGGCGTTTGTAGTCGCCGCCGGGAAGATCGATGCCCGAATAGCTCGTGAAATCAGACACGATCACATCGGCTGCCTTTGACGATGTATAGGCCGCGACCGCATCCGAATTCCGTATCAGGGCGACAACATTATCCTTCAGAAAGCAAACGCTGTGCTTGGTGTTGTAGGTAATCGCCTTACATTGGCTATCGCCTTCGCAAATCTCGCGGCACCCCGAATATGTAACGTTCTTGACGGCTCGGTAGTCGAAGCCGATCGCGTCGTAGCCACGAGCATCCATGAACGAAGCGGTTGGTTGCGCAGGCAGATTGGTCGTAGCGCTTGGCGTGGCGGTCTGTTCCTGCTCCTGCTCCTCGCCGTAGCAGAGAATCTGGAACACTGAGGGCGTGATTTTGTCCGCCAAGTCGGCTGTCGAGATCAGCTGCTGGTCTGCTGCCTTGTCGCCGGATTGCCCTGTGATGCTCTGAGACTGCAGAAAGAGGTCGGCAACCGAGGCACGGATAGCGAAGTTCACGTTCTGCGCCGTGATGCCGATCTCATCCGCGATGCCTTTCGACAGCGTCGCACTGGTGATGCCCATAAGAAAGCCGTCGCGGTCAACGACCGGGCCACCCGAATTGCCGGGCTGGATCGGTGTGGAAATCTGTATGTACCGGGTGTCATTTCGAAGCCCCGCCAGCGCGTTCACGTTGCCTGTGGTGACCTTGACCGAATCCGACAGCAACGTCGCCAGCGGGTAGCCTATGGCAACGATGTCCTCGCCGACCCGCGTTGGAGCGTGGCGGAAGACAAGAGGCTTCAACGGCTCCACGGCGTTGACCTTCACCAACGCCAAATCATTCGTGGCGTCGATGCGGGGATCGGTGGCGTCTCCCTTGCCTTTCACCTCGATGCGCTTGCAAGCTTGGACGACGTGCGCATTGGTCAGCAGCCATCCATCCGTGGTTACTGCGAAGCCGGTCCCTGATGACGTCGGGCCGTCGGCAAGACATGTGGAAGCAAGGACTGTGGAAAACAGAGCGCTCAAGATTACGCGAAACACGGCTGCCATCAGTATATCCCCAGTTGTCTGGAGATTAGACCGTTGCCCGGGTGCTTTTCAACCAACTCTTGCGGTCAGGCTTAATGCCATAGCCATGCAGGGTCCCGCCGCCTTGAGCGATCGGGAATCACTAGGATATCTTCACTGGCACATGCATGATCGGCCCAACCGTCAAACCACCTGCGTTTCGATAGAAGTTGTGGTACTTTTTAGTGGATGTCGTTGTTGTCGGGAGGGATAGCAATTCATGGTCGTGCACAGGGATATGACGAGCGACGAATGGAAGTGGCTTGTGCGCCTTTGCCAACACGAAGCGGATAGCATTCCGAAAGAAATCGAAGCGCGGTTTACCGAACTTGGTCTGCTGGGGCCGAATGGTCTTTCGGACAATGCCAGGAATTTGGTTCAAAATGAACTGCTGGCAGAGCGGCGGAACAGACTGCAAGGGCTTCACTGAGTGATACGCTTGAACGCCAGGCAGGGGTCCAAAGCGGTGATGTGCATTGCGGCACGTCACAAGCCGGAAAACCGACTATCTCGGTTCCGGGCTTGGTTGTTTTCTGCCAATGCTCGAGCCGGCCTTTAATAGCTGCAGGAACGACCGTCGCTGGGTCTGAACCCGCCGCCGCAGGCCGGGTTGAGCGGCAGCTCTTCCCGATAATAACCGCCGCCGATCGACGAAGTCTGATCGAGATTTCCGGATGAGGTGCAGGCCGACGTGATCGTGGCAAGGCTGATCAGCGTTCCGGTCGCGATAAATGCGAAAAATCGGTTCATCTGAGCTTCTCCTTCGGAGGGCCTTGGCTTGGCCCGAACGGAGAATTTACCACGCGATCCCGTATGTTCGCGAGGATTTATGGTGTGAGAGTGCCCTTGGGCGGTCCTCATAACGCCAATGTGATCTCCCAAGCCATGCACTGTCGCATAACTGTCATGTAAAATTGCCCATTGCGATGGCAGCCTGGGCAAAATATATGCTGCCGGCTAACAAAAAAAAGAATGAGTGAACTGCCATGAGGGCCCTGCATAGACTTTTCAACCGCAACCTCCTAACCCGTTTCGTGACTGGTCTCGGCGCGGTTCCCCAGCGTTTTCGCGACGCGCGCGAAGAGCGCAAGCCGGCGATCCATCCGTCTTTTATGGATGATTTCGGCGCTTAAATCTGCAATGTGTCCGCTGGCCGCAGGTAAGGCAAACGACCTTATCCTGGCTGGCGCGCGCCCTCAGTTCACTGCGGGCGCTGCCGGCTCTCCCCAACTCGATATGGGCTGACCGGCCTTGGTTGCCACCCTCACATCATAGAGCGCGAGCGAAGCCTCAAGCTGCCGCATGTCGTTGCAGCGGTTGATGATGCCGCCGATATATTGCACGCAGTCGCTGGCGCTGCCCTGCACCGAGCCCGTCGCCCAATCCTTGACGATCCCATCGGCGCCCACCAGGAAATAGGACAGCCGGTTGTTCTGCGACACCGTGGAGCTGCCGACCAGGCCGACGAAATTCGTGCCGGTCTCCGTCTTGGCGGCGGGCGTCATATGCCGATAGATCGTCATGCCTCTTCAACGGCGTCGCGCCGATCATCGGCCCATAGGTCGCGTCGGAGCCGGAAAGCTGCGCCATCGGCGACTGGCCGAGGTTGGCGATCTGCGTATAGGGTTTGCCCAGCGCATAGCTGGTGTAGGACCGGTTGGCGGCACTTTCAGCCTTTTCCGCCACCTGAGAGCAGCCCGCCAGGCCGATAGCAAGGCTGATCGAAAGAATTGTTATGAAGCGCATGCTGCCCCGTTGCCGGGCACGGCGTGCCCGCCCCTGTTTCTTAACCCGCCGTCTTTGCTATCAGGTTTGCGGGATTTGGGAAGGTGGTGGGCTTTACGATCACGAACACGCAGGAGTGGAGAGATTGTACCGTGCCAGCCCCCTCTGCCCTGCCGGGCCCGGGGCGAGCCACGGGTCTCGCCCGCCCTTCGGACCCCCCATAGGTGGGGAGATCGCAAGTGGCCAAACCTTCGCGTCCGTCGAGCGTTTCGTCGTGCTGTGACGTCAATTGTTTGGGGAAGCCAGCGCGCCCAGCCAATCTCCCCACCTGTGGGGGAGATGCCCGGCAGGGCAGAGGGGGGCGGCCACGGCACAGCCTCTCCATGCTGGTTCCACACCGGCACCTTCACATTTTTCTCTCCGCACGCACTCGCCCTTCTCTTCCGCCGCAATAGCTTCACAATCAACCGACAGAAAGTTCATCCGGGAAACGACAACTAGGGAATGAAACATGGCGCCGATTCTCTCCAAGACTCTTCTGATGACTGCCCTTCTGGCCCTGCCGCTCGGCAGCGCAGCGCCAGTGTTGGCGCAGGAGACAAAGCCGCGTGAGGCGGTGATTTCGGTGACGGGGGATGGTGAATCGGCCCTCGCGCCCGATATGGCCGTCGTCAATCTCGCCGTCGTCAAGCAGGCAAAGACCGCCCGCGAAGCGCTCGACGAGAACAACAAGGCGATGAACGAGGTGCTGAAGGCGCTGAAGGACGGCGGCATCGCCGAGCGCGATCTGCAGACCTCCGGCTTCTCCATCCAGCCGCAATATAATTATCCGCAGCCGGTCGATGGTCAGCAGCAGCAGCCGCAGCTGATCGGCTACCAGACCATCAATTCCATCACCATCAGGCTGCGCGATCTCGCCAAGCTCGGCCAGGTGATCGACCAGTCCGTCACCCTCGGCATCAACCAGGGCGGCGACATCCAGTTCACCAACAACAAGCCGCAAGCAGCCCTCGAAGAGGCACGCAAGAATGCCGTTGCCGAGGCGGTGAAGAAGGCGAAGACGCTGAGCGAAGCCGCCGGCGTCAAGCTCGGACGCATCATCGAGATCAACGAGAATGTGCCTCGTCCGATGCCGCAGCCGGCCTATCGCGCCACGATGATGAAGGAGGCCGATGCGGCCGTTCCCGTCCAGAGCGGCGAGAACAATTACACTGTCAGCGTGACGGTGACTTTTGCGATTGAGCAGTGAAATCACGCCGGCGGCAGCGAAAACCCCTCCCCACAAGAGTCCCTTGTGGGGAGGGGTTGGGGAGGGGTCTGCCGAGCGCAGAAAATCCTACAAAAAGAAAACCGCCCCTGCCGATCCGGGGAGACTGGCAAAAGGCGGTTCTGGCCGCCGCATCGGGGAGACGTGGCGGTATTCTAATCTATATCAGCGGCGCAGCGCCGGGCAGCCGCGGACGTTGCCGAAGCTCATTTCGTCGGGGCCGCGGCGCGTCCAACCCTGGACGATGACGCGGCGGGGCGTGATGTCGACGACGCGGGCGCGGCGGAAGCCGTAATCGCGGGCCATATCTTGGGCCAGACGCGGATCGCAGCCGCGCGGACGGCGGCCATCGTAGCCCTGAGGCGGACGGTCGTAGCCCGGAGGCGGACGGCGGTAATCCCGCGGCGCGTCACGGTCCTGATCGCCGATAATGATATTCAACTGCGCGGCGGCGGGCGCCACCGTGCCGGCAAGGGTGCCGGCGGTCAGCATGACGGCAAGACCCGCCTTTGCCAAAAACTGCATCATCGAAAAACCTTTCGTTTCAAAGTCGGTGCGGCCGAGCGGCCTGCCTTGTTACTCCGCCCTCCGCCGAAGCGTCATGCGGGAATCACCCATACGGGTCAGAGAAGAAACGGCTGAAAGTGTCGCCGTCAAGGCAAAAGCGGCCGGTGGGCGCTTGCCGGCGCAGTCCTCAGCGCCGGATCAGCGGGCAGCCGCGGACATTCGCGAAGGTGATCCTGTCCCACCCGCGGCGGTCGCGGCCGGCAACGACGACGACGCGCGGCGACATGCGGGTGATGCGGGCATCGCGCAGGCCGAAATCACGTGCCTTGCGCACCGCATGCATCGGCGAGCAGGCGCGGATCGGGCGATGATATTGCGCCTCGACGACGAAATTCGTCTGCGGTCCAGCGGCTGCCGCGGTGGTGACAGTGGCCGGGACGGCGCAGAGGGCGAGCAATGCGGCAAGCGAGGCCTTAGCGAGAAAATGTGTCATGGGGCGTCTCCGTCGATTGGTCTTTACGCATGTCGTTATCGCGCGACATGCTGGGTTCTCCCTTCAGGGATTGTCCCGACAGTAAACGCTGCAAACTGAATGGTGTTCGAACCAGCCATTCAGTTTTCATTCAGAAGGATTAATCATTTCACGAGCCAAGATGCAGAACGATTTCCCGCCGGTGCGGCCGGTCGCGATGCTCGAAGAGATAAAGACCCTGCCAGGTGCCGAGCACCAGCCGGCCCCGGGCGACGGGAATGCCGATCGAGACCTGCGTCAGCGCCGCCTTGATATGCGCCGGCATGTCGTCCGGCCCCTCGGCGCGATGCACGACCCAGCCCATTGACGGGTCGGAGGCCGGCGGCACGAGGCGGCGGAAGAAGGAAAGCAGGTCGGTTTGCACGTCGGGATCGGCATTTTCCTGGATCAGCAGCGAGCAGGATGTGTGGCGCACGAAGACGGTGAGAAGCCCCTCCTCCCGCCCCGATTGGTGCACGAAGGCGTCCGCCTGATCGGTGAATTCGTAAAGGCCCTGTCCGCGTGTGGACAGGCTCAGGATCGTCTGGGGCAAGGCGCTCTCCCGTCTCGGAATGTTATCGCCGCGAGGTGGCGCGTCATGACGGGCAAGTCAATACCTGGATGAGTTCAGAGTTTGATCAGCGTCTCGAAGCCGCCATAGATCATCCGCTTGCCATCGAAGGGCATCTGCCATTGGTCGCCCTTGAGCCTCGGATCGGCCATCACCTTGGCATTGATATCGTCGCGCCCCTGCCGCGACCGGTAGACGATCCAGGCAAACATCACCACCTCGTCCTCCGTGGCCTGCACGGCGCGGGGAAAGGAGGTCAGCTCGCCATAGGGCACGTCGTCGCCGATGCATTCGACATATTCGAGCGCGCCATATTCCTTCCAGATCGAGCCGGCGAAGGTCGAGAATTTCTTATAGGCCTCGATATTCTCCTTCGGCACTGCCACGATGAAACCGTCGATATAGGACATAATACGCCTCCTCCACATTCTCGCGTGGGGGGGAGAGATAGGAAACAGGCCGGGCAGGTCCAGGGATGAGGCGCCGACAGCGGCAATCAGGGTCCGTTGACCAGCTTGAGGATGAGCTGCTGGATATTGCCGCCGCCGCCCATTTCGATCTTGTCGAAGTCGCGGCCACGCTGACGCTGTTTTGCCGAGATCTCGCCGAGGCGCCGCGTCAGTTCGATGCGGATCTTCTTGCAATCGGGATCGTCGGCAACGGTGAGGCCGATGCTCATCGTCTCGATTTCCCTAACCATCTCCTTGATGGTCGCGCCATGCACCCGCTCATGCGCCTGCACGCCCGTGATAAAGCTCTCCCAACTGGTCTGGACGGCCGGCGGCAGCGCCGTCGAGGGTTTCGGCAGCGTATAGGTGATGATCAGTTTCGGCCGGTTGGTGGTGATCACGCAGGCGGCGCCTTGCGCTTCGTATTTCCGCGTCCAGGTCAGCTTGAAGGTCGTATGCGCGATCACCCGGCCCTCGCCGACTTCAGGCCCCCGCGCCCCGATCGATTCGTAGAGTTCGGCGCCGGTCTTGCCGGATATCGAATAGGGCCGCACTTCTTCCACAGCCTGCCATTCGGCCCGTGCGGCGGCTGGCGACAAGGCGAAAATCGCCGCCAGGACATAGGATAGAAAAGTTTTCGTCACGCGGCCCCCGCCGAATAATCGTTGGCGCGGCGCGGACCCTAACGGGACCGCCTCCCACTTTCAACGCACCTTGCATGTTTCAGCCCTGCAGCGTCTTGACCTTGGTAAGATCGGGGAAGAGCCGCATCCACAGAAGCACGACGATAACAGTGCCGAGCCCGCCGACAATGCCGGTGGCGACCGGGCCGAGTGCGGCCGCCATCATGCCGGATTCGAATTCACCGAGTTGGTTGGAGGTGCCGATGAACAGCGAATTGACCGCGCTGACGCGACCCCGCATCTCATCCGGCGTCAGAAGCTGCACCAGCGAGCTGCGCACGACGACGCTGACCGTATCCGACGCGCCGACAACAAGCAGGGCGGCGACCGAAAGCACGATATTGGTGGACAGCGAAAAGACGATGGTGGCGAGGCCGAACACGGCGACGGCGGCAAGCATCTTGCGGCCGACATTGCTCTCGAGCGGCCGGCGGGCGAGCACGATCGACATGGCAAGCGCGCCGATCGCCGGTGCGGCGCGCAACAGGCCGAGCTCCCACGGGCCGGCATTCAGGATATCGCGGGCAAACATCGGCAACAGCGCGGTGGCGCCGCCGAGCAGCACCGCGAAGAGATCGAGCGAGATCGTGCCGAGCATCACGGGCCGGCTGCGGATGAAGGAGACGCCGGCAAAAACCGAGGCTAGCGTCACCGGCTCGCGTTTGGAAGGCGCCCACTGCATGCGGATCGAAATGACGTTGAAGCTCGCGACGGCAAAGAGCAGTGCCGACACGGCGAAGGGCGCCACAGGATTGAGACCGTAGAGCAAGCCGCCGAGCGAAGGGCCGATGATCAGCGCTGTCTGCATCAGCGAGGTGGAGGTGGCGACCACCTTCTGCAGCATCGAAGCCGGCACGATGTTCGGCAGCAGAGCCGCCATGGTCGGCCGCTCGAAGGCGACAACGGCGCCAAGCACCGTGACGGCGACAAGGATACCTGAAGGCGTCAGCCATTGCTGCCAGGTGGCAACCGCCAGCACCAGCGCCGTCACCGCCTCGATCAGCTGGCAGATGAGGCCGATACGCCGCCGGTCGAACCGGTCGGCGACATGGCCGACGACAAAGGTCAGAACCGCCATCGGCAGGAACTGGCAGAGGCCGACAAGGCCGAGCGCAAAGGCGCTGTGCGTCTGATCATAGATCATCCAGCCCATGGCGATGCTGATGGACTGGAAGGCAAGCGAGGAAAAGACGCGGGAGGCAGCGAAGTTCAGATAGCCGGGGTGGCGAAGAACGCTCCGCGGGCCTTGGGATATGTCCATTTGCGATGTCACCGGCCGGCGATGGGAGGCCGCGGCCTTCAGAAGGTTTTCGTGAATGTCAGAACGGTGTTCTGCTCCGATGAGCGGTTTGTCAATTGCAGCGAGCGGATATGATGTCGCGCCTTCCGGCATCGCGTGTCAGGTTTCGCGTGTCTGGCCCCGCGTGTCTGGCGTCAGCGCGGCTCCTTGAAGATGTTCAGATAGGCGGGGTCGAATTCCGCGATTTCCTGCAGGCGCTCCCAGTCGACGATGGTGATCGTCCGGTTTTCCCAGGTGAAGACGCCCTCGCGCCTGAGGGCCTGCAGCGTCTTGTTCAGGTGGACGACGGAAACGCCGAGCACATCGGCCATCTCGATCTGCGTCAACGGAAACTGGAAGCTGGCGCCGCGCGTCCGTTTGACGACCTGCAGCCGCACGAAAAGCTCGCAGACGAGGTGGGCGATATGGGCGCGTTTGGAGCGCCGGCCCATGGCGACGATCCACTCGCGGTGAATGGCGCCATCGACCAGCGTATCGAGCCAGAGCAGCCGGGTCAGATGCGGCATGCGCTCGGTGATCGCCCTGAGATCGGCATGATCGGCGAAGGCGACATGACAGGTCGACAGCGCAACGATGCCGTGATCCATCTTCTTGACGGGAAAGGCATGCAGGTCGACGAAATCGCCGGCGACATGCAGCGCGGTAATCTGCCGGCTGCCATCGGCCATCACCTTGTAGCGCGCCGCGAAACCATCGAGCAGCAGCGTGCTGTAGGGCGGCCGGCTGCCTTCGAGGACGATATCCTCTCCGGCAACAAAATGCCTGTCCTTGACCAAAATCGACCTGAGAAGGTTCTCCTCCTCCGCCGAAAGCACATCGCGGCTTCCAAGATTGAGCAGCAGGGCTTCAATCACGGGCTTTTCCACCGATAGCGCAAGGGGAGATCATGACGATGCGACCTGTATTTTCTATAAGAATCAATGCCTAGCCTCGGGAACAATTGTCTTCATCTGTAATTTCCCCCTGTGACGCACAGGAAAAAACATGGCTCGCTACTTTTTCGATCTGCATAACGGCGAAGGTCCCACACGCGATGAGCACGGCACCGAGCTCAGATCGCGCGCGGACATTCCGAAAGAGGTGACCCGCATCCTGCTGGATGTGGCCCGTGACGAACTGCCGGCGGGAGATCGCACCATCATCGCCGTCACCGTTCGCGACGAAAGCGGCGACCCGATTACGGTTGCCAGCCTCGTCTTCAACAATGAATGGCTCGACGTTTTCCGATAGGCCGCCGTTCAAGGTTTGCCGCCGGTCTCTGCCGTATGAATCCGACTCGGTCGCCGCGACGCTTAAGCTCTTTTTATGCATGTCGTCATCCCGGAACCGCTGCACGCTTCCGGGCGCTATGCATTAAGACCCGCCTTCATAGCCGGCAATTAAATTTGACATACTCGCCATTGCTTGGAGCAACATCGCAGGCGGCTTGCCGGCTGCGGCTATTTGGGGATTTCCTCGAGGATCAGCCGGATTTCCGCAAGCGGCTGCCGGCTTTCGTCGAAGAGCTCCACCGACAGCATGTTCAGAGGTTCCGCCGGCAGACCTTCGGCGGCCATCTCCGCCAGCACGCGCCGGGCCTCCGCTTTCGCGGCGTCGACGGAGGCGAATTCATATCCCGTCTCGGTCGCCCCGACGCCATCACGGTCGAGGAGCTGAAAGTAGAATTTCGGCACGACACATCCCCCGCTAGATCAGTCTAACGATCCCGCAGGCAACATGTTCCCGGCCGCAGATATGTCCTATCTGCCTTGGTCAGAAGGTGCCGGCCTCAGGAGAGGCCATTTCCTCGATGCCGTCGACACGGTCGGGATAGAAGGCGAGATGGTTCTTGATGTTGCTGACGGCGGCATTCGGCGCCTCGTAAGTCCAGACGGCATTCCTAGAGCGCTCGCCGCCCGCAATGATGCTGTAACAGGCGGCGTCGCCCTTATAGGGGCAATGGCTGGTATGATCGGTGCGCTGCAGCAGCGACATGTCGACGTCCCTGCGCGGAATATATTGCACCGGCGGATAGGAGGCCTCGCGCAGCGTCAGAGCATCGCGGCTGTCGGCAATCACCTTGCCATCCAGCGTGACGACGACGCGGCAGGGATTGTGCTCGACGGTGATCGGATGGTCCGGGCCCGGGATCTTGATCGATTTGTCTGACATGAGGTTCGTCTCCATGAGATATCGATCTCACTGAGATAGGTCGGGCATGCCGCCGACCCAAGGCCTTTCGGACGACATGCATTAGAATTCGAAACGCGGCGATGCCAGGCTCAGCATGGCGGTTTTCGGCTGAACCGCCCAGTGATGCGCCAGCGCCTCCGAAAGTGTTGCGACCAGCCTGCCGATATCCTCGCCGGCAGTAGCATGCAGCGCCTCGGCGACGATCAGCACCGAGCGCGTCTGCTGCCGCACCGCCGAAAGCCCGCTCTGCCGGTTCGTCCAGCGCCGCGCATGCGCCCTCTCCGCACCGTCGGCGAAGATCACCTCGTTTACTTCCGGATGCTCGATTTCGCCGCCGAAGGTCAGATAGGTCTCGTGGCCGCCGGCCCGCCGAACCTCGAGATCGCCTGTGATCTGTTCGGTGTCGAAGGCGGCAATCGGAATGGCGAAGGCGAGCGAAATCGCATTGCAGAGATCGACGAGCGGATGCAGGCGCGGCAGGCCATGCTCCTGGCGGAAGCGGCGCAACAGCGCCTCGGAAGCTGAGCGATATTGCGTCGGCTTCAGCCCCATGCGGGAAAAGCCGCGCCGCCACGCCTGGATTTCGGGAAATTCGCCCTCTTGCGCTAGGGACAGCCGGGCCTCGGCAATCGTGCTGAAGGCCGCAATCGCCGTCTCGACATCGGCATCCGCATGGATAGCGTCCAGGTAAAGCGCTCCGGCGCGAAGCTCCGGAAACGCCTGCCATATCGCATCGGAATGACGGAACTGCATGGCCTATCTGCCTCCGGATATATTTAGCGCCACCCGGCTGCCGGCAAAGGCAAGCCCGAGCATGGCCGCCAGCACGCAGGCAATGCCGGCGATCTGGTTGAGCCCGATCGGTTCGCCGAGGATCAGGAAAGCAAGCATGACGGCGGAGACGGGAGCGACCGCGGTGAAGAGTGCAGCCTCCGTGCCGCTCACCCGTGCCGCCCCCGCATACCAGAGCAGGAAGCCGCCGACGGTCGGCACCAGCGCATAATAGACGACGGCAACGACGGCGCTTGTGGACATATCCTGTGCGAGGGGCGCCTCGAAAACCGCCGGGATGACGGCGACGGCGAAGCCGATGCCTGCCATCAGCGTCGACTGGGCAAGCGGCGGGATCTCTGCCCGAAGCCTTTTGTTCAGCAGGATGAACAGCCCCTCGCAGACGACGGCGCAGAAGATCAGGCCATTGCCGGTGAGCGACCCGCCGGCCGCACCCGGCGTGACAGCGATCGAAAGCACGCCCGCCGTCGCAAGCGCCACGGCAATAAGCAGGCCGCGCCCAGGCCTTTCGCGTAGCAGCAGGATGGAAATACCAGCCGAGACCACCGGCAGCGTGCCGATGACCACGCCGGCATCGGCGGCCGAAGTGAGGCTGAGGCCGGAGATCAGCAGCGTCGTATAACCGACGCTGCCGGCGCCCGCCTGAACGGCGAGGATCAGGCGATCGTGCCCGGAGAGCTTCGGCAGCCGGACGCCGCTTGCCCGCATCAGCACCAGCAAGACCGGAAAAGCCAGCGCGAAGCGCAGGGCGGTTGCGGTAAATGGCGGCAGGCCCGATGCGATGAGCTTGCTTGCGATGACGGTGCTTCCGACCGTCAGCATGGCCAGCGCCAGATAGACATACCCTTGAACCTGCCTCGACATTCAACGCCTCCTGTTGGAACGCCGAGGAAACAACAGGGGCGTCTCGCGGTCTTGAACGAAATTGCAGGCGCCGGGTCTTTAGAGAAAGGCACCGGCATAGAGCCGCGGCGACAGGCCATATTTGCGCACGAAGACCCGCGTCATGTGGCTCTGGTCGGCAAAGCCGCTGGCGAAGGCGGCTTCGGCAAGCGGCATGCCCTGAGCGATCAGCCGCCGTGCGATATGGATGCGGGCCTGGACGAGATAGGCATGCGGCGTCAGGCCCGTCGCCTTGGCAAAACCGCGCAGCACCTGGAAGCGGCTGAGCCCGCTTTGCCCGGCGAGATCGGCGAGCGAGACGGCGGCGAGCGGATCGTCGTCGATCAGATTCCGGGCCGCGCGGATCGACGCCGGCACCGGCGGCCGCTCGTCGCTGCCGCCGCGCTCCCGCATGACATCGGCCACAAGCTGCAGCAGCAGTTGCTCGCGGAGCAGCCCGTCCGCCGTCTTGGCCTCGGTCACCGCGCCAAACAATGTTTCGAAGCGGGCGGCGATCGCCCTGTTGCGGATGACGGGATGGGGGATTTCCTGCCGCCCTGCCCCACCCTCGCCGATCTCTCGCGACAGGCCGGCGACGATCTCGGGATCGAAATAGAGGATGCGCCACGATCGCTCTTCGCCGATCGGCGCGCCGTCATGCACCTCGTTCGGATTGACCGTGATGATATCGCCGGCCTCGGCCTCCACCATGCCGCGCCCGCTCAGCGATTTCTGCGCCCCTGATGAGACGAGGCCAATGCCGAACTGCTCATGCGTGTGCCGGGAAAAGCTGTGATGCGTTTCCGCTTCCACCGCCTCGACGCCGGCCAGCGCCGAGCGCAGCATCCTGATCTGGTTCTTCGCCATCGTCCGTCCGCAGGTTCGATTGCGGCCACTCTGCCAGCCGGAGGGAGATGGCGCAACGGCTAGAAGAATTCGTCGAGCAGCTGGAAATAATCGAGCTTTGCCGGATCCAGAGCCGTCAGCCCGTAACGATCGAGGAAGGGCTGCACCAGCGCCTCGCCGAAATTATAGGTGATGCTGCGGCAGGCGAGCGCGATATCCTGATAGCGGTCGGCGACGCCGAGCCGGCTGCAATCGATATAGCCGGAGAACCCGTCTTCGCAGGCGATGAAATTCGGCAGGCAGGCATCGCCATGGGTGACGACGAGGTCCTCGCGGCCCGGCCTTCTGCTTTCGAGTTCGGCAAACAGCGCCTCGGCACTTTTGCCAAGCCGCGTCTCGTCGAAATCGGTCTCGTCGATGATGCCAGCCTGCATCCGCGCTTTGGCGACCGCCATGCGCTTCTCCAGCCGGTGATCGAAGGGGCAGGATGCGATGGGCAGTCGATGCAGCTCGAGAAGCGCCGCAGCCAGCAATTCGACCCGCAGAAGCGGCGTCAGCGTCGACGCGCTGGCGAGATCAGCACCTGGCAGGGCGCTGATCAGCAGCCGGTTGCGCCCGCCGTCGCTTTCCCGCGCAATGACCTCGGGACAGGGCAGACCGGAAGCCTTGAGCCAGTCAAGCCTCGCTGCTTCATCGGCAAGCTCGCCGAAAGCGCCGGCCTCTTCGACCTTCAGATAAAGCGTCGGCAATCCGCCCGCTTCCAGCCGGAAGACGTTCGCAGCCGAACGGCCCAGCGCATCGCGTTCGAACCGGTAACCGGCAAGACGCGCATCGAGCGCACCCGCCGGCAGCGGTTGATCCTGTTGGGACATCTGGGCGCCTCGTTCCGACGGGCGGGAAATCGCATTCCGACTGCAGGAAAATTATGCAACAGACCTCGCGTCGCTAAGTCAATGAACGGTTTCGGCCGGCGCGGCTTCGAGCAGGATTTCGAACGCTTCTTCCAGGGCCGCAACCAGAATATCGGTCAGCTCGTCGCCCTTGTGTTCCAGGAACAGCGCGCTCACGGCTTCGTCCTGACGCTCAAGAAAATGCTCGATCTCGTTCGACATATCATTGTCCTCTCTCACCGTATCATCACGGCCATGAGGAGAGGCTAGATGCGGTTCCTTGCGTGTGGCTTGTTGGCATCGAGTTTCCAAATTCAATTCCCAGGAAGCCCCCGACTTTTCCATTGGCTGCGCGGAATGGCTCCGCTGACATCAAAAGCAAAAGAGACAACTTTCGTAGCGTCCTCATCCACTTCGCAACGAAAGTGCACATCGTACCAGCCTTCAGCTGTGCGGAAGGCGGCTCGAAGGTCGAGAACGGTGCCGCGTGACAAATCCTGTCTGGGTACAATAATTGGCTGAAAGCTTGGCGAAGCGTGAATCAGCTGTTGCTGAAGTTCGTTACTGCAAAGCTGGGCAACACGTTTAGGGCGTGGCACGCCATTCATCGCGATTTTCGCCACGGGATCGTCATCGGAAGCCTGCGAAAACAAGGTTTTTGCCTTCACGAGATCGTCCTTTGCTGCGTCCGTCTTCGTCGGCTCAGGAGGCTTCTGTTCGGGCGGCTTGAGCGCCTCGATATCGGTCTTGGCTTCACCCGTCGCTTCTGCAAGAGGCGCATTGCGCTCGGGAGAGACGTCGGTCGCAGCAACCTCGGGAAGCTGTATATCATCGGGAACCGGCCGTGCCGGAGGCGTTTCGGTCTGCGGCTTTTCTCCAGAGGCCTCCGCAGGCGCCTGTTCCGGCTTTGCGCCGTGCTGGGGCGCCGTCGTCGCGGACTTTACCTCACCCTGCGAAGAATTCCCCGACGTCGATTTTTTCGGTCCGCTGTCCCTGTCGCCGAACTCGAAGACAGGATTCAGGCTCGGCATGGGGGCCGCGGACTTGGCTTGCTCCGATGGCTTATTTTCAGCGGGGCGCGGCGGTGGAGGCGGAGGTGGTGGCGGTGGAGGCGGCGCCTTCTTCGCCTGTTCCGGCGGCTTCGGCTCCGGCGGTTTTTCCTCGGGCTTGGGCTCCGGCTTCTTCTCTTCCGGCGGCGGAACGAGTTCGACCTTGACGCTCTCGTCTTCGGCGGGTTTCGGCTCGATCTTCGGCAGCCCGAAGATCAGAAGCGCGACAAGGGGGACATGCAGAAGCACGGACACGACAACACCCCAGCGGATTTCAGGCCACTGTTTTCCCGTTTCGTGCTGCGTTTCCGCTGGTGCCACGTCTTCTTCCGTCACAGCAGCGATGTGGCCTTTAAAACCGGCAGCATCAAGCCACAAAAGAAAAAAACCGCGTGATCGCCGCAGCGATTGGCGTCATTGGTCGGATGCCCCGTCATCGGCCACCAGGTCATGCGCCTGCCATTCGCCTTGAGGAATGGCATCGCCGACGAGAAAGGCGAAGGACATGACCTTGCCGGATCCGGCATCGAGCCCGCATTTGAACTGGATGTTGTACCACTTGCCTTTGCTGCGGAAGGCGCCGCCCCTGACCTCGACGCTATTACCGCCGACCTTCTCCGGCGCCATCGCATAGGGGGCGAGCGCATCGGGCCGCATATCCGGCCGCGCGCGGCGGGCCTGCTCCAGCGCCTCGAGGTCGCAAAGCTGCAGATTGCGCTCGCTGCCGGCAAGGCCGCGCAGCGCTTGGCGGGCGCCCCGGCTGCGCGGATCGGCCAGCACCTTGTCGGAGAACAGCCGGCTTGCCGTGGCGAATTCGGCCGGCCTTGGCACCAGTGGAGCGATCGGCATCACAGACGGCATTGCCGCAGCAGGCGCATTATCGGCAGCTGGCGCAGGCCTTTCGGCCTGGGGCGCTACGGCTTCTGGCTTTGCCGGCTCTGCCGATGGCGTCCTGGCCGGCTCTGGCGTTGTCGGTGGTCCCGCGGGCTGCGGAACGATCTCCACCGAGAGACCGTCATCGGGCAATGTCAGCAGCGGCTCGGCCTTCGGCAACAACAGCAGGAGCGCCAGGATCGCCGCGACATGCAAGGCGAAGGACGCCGCCGCGCCCCACTGGATCCCGTCATCCCATTTGCCCGCCGCCAGTTCCATCGGTCAGAAAGCCGCTGTCGGACGATCGGCGGAGATCATGAAACTGAGGCGCGCTTTCATCATGGAACTTGCCGGAAAAATCGGGCCGGGAGCCCTGCCGCGGAAATTGAAGCACGGCGCGACAGTGCCAGCACAGCCGAAGCTCTGCAACACATAAAATACGCAATCTAAAATTGCATTCAGCCGAGCGAACCGATAAGATCCCGATAGGCGGCCTCCGGAAAGGCCTTCAGCGTCTCGGTCCGGACATTGCCGCCCATGGCCAGCGACAGCGTGAAATGCGCCATCACCGCGTCATCCGGCGCTTCGCAGACGGCGACCATGTCATGCCCGCCCATCGTCAGATAGAACTGGTTGAAGGAACCGCCGACGCCGGCGAGCAATTTCTTCGCCGCGTCCAGCCTCTTGGCCGAGTCGCGAACATTGCGGATGCCCTGATCCGTCCAATCGATCAAAAGAATGTAAGTGGTCATGTCGCACCTCCTACCGGAGGATCCGCCTACGCAAGGCTATATCGACCTCTCTCGCGCGTCGCGATCGGTCCCTTCCCCCGTGGCCGGATTATAACCCTGTCACCATGAGGGGACAAGAAAACCGCAACACTCATTGGTGTTAATCACAAAAGCAAAAGCCGGGCGCAAGGCCCGGCTTTTCCAATCAGTACGGTATCGAAGCCTCAGCTGTCGAGGAAGGAGCGCAGCTTCCTGGAGCGGCTCGGATGCTTCAGCTTGCGCAGCGCCTTCGCCTCGATCTGGCGGATACGTTCGCGGGTGACCGAGAACTGCTGACCGACTTCTTCGAGCGTATGGTCGGTGTTCATGCCGATGCCGAAGCGCATGCGGAGCACGCGTTCCTCGCGCGGCGTCAGCGAGGCGAGAACGCGGGTCGTCGTTTCCCGCAGGTTCGCCTGGATGGCGGCGTCGATCGGCAGCAGCGCGTTCTTGTCCTCGATGAAATCGCCGAGATGCGAATCCTCTTCGTCGCCAACCGGGGTTTCGAGCGAGATCGGCTCCTTGGCGATCTTCAGGACCTTGCGGACCTTTTCGAGCGGCATGGCGAGCTTTTCGGCCAGTTCTTCCGGCGTCGGTTCACGGCCGATTTCGTGCAGCATCTGGCGCGAGGTGCGGACGATCTTGTTGATCGTCTCGATCATGTGCACCGGAATGCGGATCGTGCGGGCCTGGTCGGCGATCGAACGGGTGATCGCCTGGCGGATCCACCAAGTCGCATAGGTCGAGAACTTGTAGCCGCGGCGATATTCGAACTTGTCGACCGCCTTCATCAGGCCGATATTGCCTTCCTGAATGAGGTCGAGGAACTGCAGGCCTCGGTTCGTATATTTCTTGGCGATGGAGATGACGAGGCGAAGGTTCGCTTCGACCATTTCCTTCTTAGCGATGCGCGCTTCGCGCTCGCCCTTCTGCACCATGTGGACGATGCGGCGGAATTCCGAAATCGAAATGCCGGTCTCGGTCGCGAGATTCTGGATCTCCTGGCGGATATCCCGGATCGTCGTGTTTTCGCCGCGGGCGAATTCCTTCCAGCCGCGGGCGGCTAGATTGCCGATCGACTTCATCCAGTTCGGATCGAGCTCGGCGCCCTGATACTGCTCCAGGAAGCTATCGCGCTTGACGCCGTAGGATTCGGCCAGACGCAGCAGGCGGCCCTCGTTGGAAACGAGGCGCTTGTTGATGTCGTAAAGCTGTTCGACCAGGGCGTCGATGCGGTTCTGGTTCAAGGACAGAGACTTGACGGCCTTGATGAGTTCATCCTTGAGCTCCTTATAGCGGCGCTCCTGGGCTGAAGACAGTGTACCGGACGCCGACAGGCGCTGCTCGACCTGCTGGTCCTGCAGCTTGCGCAGCTTCTTGTAGGTCTCGGCGATCGTATCCAGCGTCTCCATCACCTGCGGGCGAAGCTCGGCTTCCATCGCGGCCAGCGAAAGGTTGGATTCGTCCTCGTCCTCTTCCTCCTCCTCGGGAGGCAGGCCTTCGCCGCCGACATCGGTGATGTCGTCGTCGCCGGAGCGGGCGCGGCGGGTCTTTTCCTTTTCTTCGGCGGCCTTGCGGTCGGCCTCGATCTTCTCGGGGCTCTGGAACTGCGGCGCAGCCTTGGCTTCAGGACCGGAATAGGTGGTTTCGAGATCGATGATCTCGCGCAGCAGCGTCGTGCCTTCGTTAAGTTCGTCGCGCCAGATGATGATCGCCTGGAAGGTCAGCGGGCTCTCGCAGAGACCTGCGATCATCGTCTCGCGGCCGGCCTCGATACGCTTGGCGATAGCGATTTCGCCCTCGCGGGAAAGCAGCTCCACCGAGCCCATCTCGCGCAGATACATGCGCACCGGGTCATCGGTACGGTCGGTCGGTTCTTTCTTTTTGGCGGTCGCAAGCGCGGTGCCGCTCGAAGGTGCGAGTTCGCCGCCTTCGCTCTCCTCGTCGGAACCGGCATCGTCGTCATCGCCGCCGCCGGAAGCACCGGCTTCCTCAGCTTCTTCATCTTCGATGACGTTGATGCCCATATCCGACAGCATCGACATCGTGTCTTCGATCTGCTCGGACGTCACTTCTTCAGACGGCAGGACCGCGTTGAGCTCGTCCATCGTCACATAGCCGCGCTTCTTGGCGGCCTTGATCATCTTCTTGACCGCGTCGTCGGAAAGATCGAGAAGAGGGCCGTCGCTTGCGCCGTCGCGTTCGACTTCCGCGTCTTCGTTCTCTTTGACCTTGGTTGCCATTTATATCGTCGCCTTCCTGACGCTATCCAATCTCGCTACGGTGAATGGGCCGTCTCAGGGCCTGACACGTCGCTCGCGCCGCCCTAGAATCACCTTTGCCCACCTAACGGGATGACATTTAAAGCCTGATTAACCACGATCGCCGGCACCGGACAGCAAAGCTTTTTTGCTTTTGGATTTCCGGCCATGGTTGCGCGATCCGCCTTGACCCAGTTCACCGTTTCAACAAGTCGAACGGTGATTCCCACATTTTTTGTTCTCGTCAAGCTTTTCTACAAAAAAAGCTCACGAAAGATCGGAAAAAGCCTTATCCACAGGCTTTGAACCGCGGCAGCGATTGCGAACCCTTATTTAAGATGCGGCGAACAAAAGACAAGGGCAGCATGGATATTGGCCGCCATGCCAGTTGTTCGCGGCATTTTTGCGGTCCTATGGTTGGTCTATTCGCCTCTGTCCGGACGAATATTGGCTACTTTGCCTCGCCATCATAGGCCGTCACCTTCAGCGCGCCGAGATCGACTGCGGGAATGCAGCGCAGATTGACCGAGGCCATGGCTGCACCATTCGGGCCCACCCCTTCGCCGAACGGCGCGATGCCGCAGTTGGCGCAGAAGTGATGCCGGATGACATGCCTGTTGAAAGTATAAGTGGAGAGATCGTCTTCGGGTGTCTTCAGCACCAGCTTGTCGCGCGGCACGAAGGCGAGAAGCCCGCCTCGCCGGCGGCAGAGCGAACAGTTGCAGTCCAGCGCCTCGGTAAATTCGCCTTCGACCTCGAATGCGACCTTGCCGCAATGGCAGCTTCCCTCATAAAGCATGTCTTTCTCCTCACATCCAATCCATTATGACCTTGCCGGAATTGCCCGACCGCATCGCCTCGAAGCCGTCGCGAAACTCATCGATCCCTATGCGGTGGGTGATGATCGGCGCAAGGTCAAGGCCGCCCTGGACGAAGGCGATCATCTTGTACCAGGTCTCAAACATCTCGCGGCCATAGATGCCCTTCAGATTGAGCATCTTGAAAATCACCTTGTTCCAGTCGATCTCGAAACCCGCCGGCGCGATGCCGAGAATGGCGATCTTGCCGCCATTGTTCATCTTGTCGATCATGTCGCGGAAGGCGGGTGCGGCCCCGGACATTTCGAGCCCGACGTCGAAACCCTCCGTCATGCCGATCGACTTCATCACGTCGGCCAGGTTTTCGCTCGAAGCGTCGACGACGTGGTCGATGCCAAGCTTGCGCGCCAACGCCAGCCGGTGCGGATTGATATCGGTGATGACGACCTTGCGGGCGCCGGACCGTTTGGCGACGAGCGCCCCCATGATGCCGATCGGGCCGGCGCCGGTCACGAGAACGTCCTCGCCGACGAGATCGAAGGAGAGTGCGGTGTGCACGGCATTACCGAACGGATCGAAGATCGCGGCGATCTCATCGGAAATATCCTCCGGGATCGCCACGACATTGCTTTCGGGAATGCAGACGAACTCCCCGAACGAACCCGGCCGGTTGACGCCGACGCCGAGCGTGTTGCGGCAGAGATGCCCCCTGCCCGCCCGGCAGTTGCGGCACTTGCCGCAGACGATATGGCCCTCGCCGGAAACCCGCTCGCCGACATGATAGCGGGTGACCGCCGAACCGATCTCGGCGATCTCGCCGGAGAATTCATGGCCGACGACCATCGGCACCGGAATGGTCTTCTGCGCCCACTGATCCCAGTTCCAGATATGGACGTCGGTGCCGCAGATCGCCGACTTCCTAACCCGGATCAGCACATCGTTCGGCCCAACCTCGGGCACCGGCACATTCTCCATCCAGAGCCCGACTTCCGGCTTCGACTTGACCAGCGCCTTCATCATGTTCGACATATCTGTATCCCTTGGTCAGTGCCTGTTTCGGCCCCTCATCCGCCTGCCGGCACCTTCTCCCCGCAGGCGGGGCGAAGGAGACAAGCGGCGACCTCTCCGTCCCCACCATCATCTCGCAGGGCACGTGCCCCGTTTACGGGGAGAGGGTTAGGGTGAGGGGCAGCCTCATTCTCAAATCACACCCAGTTCCCGCCCCGCTTCCGCAAAGGCCGCAATCGCCCGCTCCACATCCGCCCTGGAATGCGCAGCCGACATTTGCGTGCGGATGCGGGCCTGGCCCTTCGGCACGACGGGGAAGGAGAAGCCGATCACGTAAATGCCCTTCTTCAGCATCAGCCCCGCCATATCCTGTGCAAGCTTGGCGTCGCCGAGCATGACCGGGATGATCGGATGGCCTTCGCCGGCGAGCGTGAATCCGAGCTTGGTCATCTCGGTGCGGAAAAGATCGGCATTGTCGGACAGGCGCTGGCGCAAGGCATCGCCGTTTTCGATGAGGTCGAACACTTTCAATGAGGCGGCGGCGATGACTGGTGCCAGCGTGTTCGAAAACAGATAGGGCCGCGAGCGCTGCCGCAGCCATTCGACGACCTCTGCCTTTGCCGAGGTATACCCGCCCGAGGCGCCGCCGAGCGCCTTGCCGAGCGTGCCGGTGATGATGTCGATCCGGCCTTCGACGCCGCAATATTCGGGCGAGCCGCGGCCGTTTTTGCCGACGAAGCCGACCGCATGGCTGTCATCGACCATGACCATGGCGCCATATTTCTCGGCGAGATCGCAGACCCCACTGAGATTGGCGATGATGCCATCCATCGAGAAGACGCCGTCGGTGGCGATCAGCTTGAAGCGGCTGCCTTCGGCCTTCTTCAGCTCCTCTTCGAGGGCTGCCATATCGTTGTTGGCATAACGGAAGCGCTTGGCCTTCGACAGCCTGACGCCGTCGATGATCGAGGCGTGGTTCAGCGCATCCGAGATGATCGCGTCTTCCTCGGAGAGCAGCGTTTCGAACAGGCCGCCATTGGCGTCGAAGCAGGAGGAATAGAGGATCGTGTCCTCCATGCCGAGAAAGGCGGAAATGCGCGCTTCGAGCTGCTTATGCTCCTCTTGCGTGCCGCAGATGAAGCGCACCGAGGCCATGCCGTAGCCATAACGGTCGAGCGCCTGTTTGCCGGCGGCGGCCAGCTCCTCATTGTCGGCAAGGCCGAGATAGTTGTTGGCGCAGAAATTCAGCACCCGCTCGCCGGTCGAAATCGCAATCTCGCCTGCCTGCTTGGAGCTGATCACCCGTTCGGATTTATAGAGGCCGGCATCCTTCAGCGCCGAAATTTCGGCCCTGAGATGGGAGAGAAATGGCGAGGTCATGGGCGGCCCTTCCTGATGTTTTTTATAGCACTCGGGTTAGCATATCGCCGCCGGCTTGTCTTCTTCACCGCTGGGCCGAGATCAGCAGGAACATCGGCCGGCCCGTTCAGCCGTCCTGCGCCAGGATGATTTCCAGGAACGCATCGCCGTAACGCTCGAGCTTCGCCTGGCCGACGCCCGATATGGCAAGCAGTTCCTTGCGGCTCCTCGGCCGTTCCGTCGCAAAGGCGATCAGCGTCGTATCGGGAAAGACCACATAGGGCGGCACGCCGAGCGATTTGGCGATCGCCATGCGCTCGGCCCGCAGCGCGTCGAAGAGGGTGCCGTCGGCGCCTGACAATCCCGATTTGCGCTCGCTGCGTTCAGCCTTCTTGGCGCGCCGTTCCGAGGCCGGGCGGTCCTTGCGGAAGAACACCTGCCGCTCTTGCTTGAAGACGGCGCGCGCCTCCGGCTCCAGCTTCAGCGCGCCATAGGCTTCGTGATCGACACGGATCAACCCCATGGCGAGCAGCTGGCGGTAGACGGATTGCCAGGTGCGCGATGGAATATCCTTGCCGGCGCCAAAAACAGGCATATCGACATGGCCGAAACGCTCGGTCTTTTCGTTGACGTTGCCGACAAGCACATCGATGACGTGGCCGGCGCCGAAACGTTCGCCGGTACGGTAGATCGCGGCCAGCGCCTTGATCGCCGCTTCCGTGCCCTCCCAGGTCTCGACCGGCTTCAGGCAGGTGTCGCAATTGCCGCATTGTCCGGCATGCGCCTCGCCGAAATGTGCAAGGATCGCCTGGCGGCGGCAGGAGGCGGTCTCGCAAATCGCCAGCAATGCATTGAGCTTGGCGCGCTCGACCCGCTTGATCTCCGCAGCAGCACTGCCCTCGTCGATCATCCGGCCGCGCTGGATGACGTCGGCCATGCCATAGGCCATCCAGACCTCCGACGGCAGGCCGTCACGGCCGGCGCGCCCGGTCTCCTGATAATAGGCCTCGACCGAGCCCGGCAGGTCGAGATGGGCGACATACCGCACATTCGGCTTGTCGATGCCCATGCCGAAGGCGACGGTGGCGACCAGGCAGAGGTTTTCCTCTTTCAGGAAGGCATCTTGATTGGCGTCGCGAACCGCCCGGTCCATGCCGGCATGATAGGCAAGCGCGCGCACGCCCTGCCCATTCAGCCACTCCGCCGTATCCTCGACCTTTGCGCGCGACAGGCAATAGACGATGCCGCTGTTTCCCTTGTGGCCGGACAGGAAGCGCAACAGCTGCTGGCGCGGCTGGTCGCGCTCGACGATTTCGTAAGCGATGTTCGGCCGGTCGAAGCTGGTGGTGAAGATCTCGGCAGCGTCGAGCCCCAGCCGCTCGATGATGTCGTCGCGTGTATGCGGATCGGCCGTCGCCGTCAACGCCACCCTCGGCACGCCGGGATATTGTTCGCCAAGCTGGCCGAGCGCGCGATATTCCGGCCGGAAATCATGACCCCATTGCGAAACGCAATGCGCCTCGTCGATGGCAAACAGCGCGATCTTCTCGTTGGCAATCAGCTCGCGGAAGCCATCGGTCAGAATGCGCTCGGGTGTAACGTAGAGAAGGTCGAGCTTTCCTGCCGAAAGCGCGCGGCGGACTTCGACGAACTCTTCGCGCGACAGCGACGAATTGAGCGCGGCGGCGCGGATGCCTAGCTGCTTCATCGCCTCGACCTGATCGCGCATCAGCGCAATCAGCGGCGAAACGACAATGCCGACGCCGTCACGGCAGAGCGCCGGGATCTGGAAGCACAGCGATTTGCCCGCGCCTGTGGGGAAGAGCACCACAGCATCGCCGCCGGCGACTACATGTTCGACCACCAGCTGCTGCTTGCCGCGGAAGGAGGAATAGCCATAGACCTGCTTGAGAATATCGAGCGGCGCACGGCCGGCGGAAAACAGCGCATCGGAGGCGGAAAAGCCCGGTTCGTTCCGTTCGGTCTGCGGCATCAGTGGTTCGCCGCCCCTTTGACGCGGCCGGAGAGCACGCCGAAGCCGTCGATGATCGCCTCCTGGTTCTCAAGCCGCACACCTTCGAAATGCACTTCCTGTTGCGCTCGCATCAGTTGAACGATCGCCTCGCCGTCGCCGGCTTCCGTCGCCAGCGCAATCTCGCGTTCGAGTTCCATTTTCTGCCGGCGCAGCGCCTTTGCCCGTTTGTGGAAGGCGAGCGCCTGGCGATACCCCTCACGCGCATCCTCCATCGCCGCCTCCTCGGTCGCCGTCCAGAGTCTGGCATTGCGCACCTGCTGGTCGAGGCTCTTGATCAGCGGACCGAAGCCTTCAAATTCCAACCTTTCGGTCAGATATTCGCGCGTCAGATGTGGGCCGGCGACGGCAGCCGCTGCCCCAAGCACAGCCGACCAGAGCTGCTTCAACTCACGGCTGTCATAATCGATCGCGGCGATCTCGTCATAATCGTCGATCATCAGCGATGGATGATTGACGATAGTGAGCGCCAGCACGCTTTCGCGCAGCGCTGTATTGTCCCGGTGGCCGCGCACCGGGCCTGAGCGAGCGAGCCGGTCGGAAATGAGGCTGGGGCTTTTCGGCCCTGCCTTACCCGTATTGTCGCGGCCGGTGCGGGAATTGCCGCTGAAACCGCGGCGCTCGCCATTGTTGCGGTTCTGAAACTGCGGCTGGAAGAAGGCGTTCAACCGGTCGCGAATATCCTGCTGGTAATGACGGCGCACATTCTCGTCGGCGATGACGGCGACCAGCTGCTTCAGCCGCGCCTCGAGTTCGGCGCGCGCCTCGGGCGTGTCGAACTTGCCGGTATTGACCTCCCGGCTCCACAGCATCTCCGACAGCGGCTTGGCCTGGCTCATCACCTTGTCGAAGGGGGCGCGGCCATCGTCGCGCACGAGATCGTCGGGGTCCTTGCCATCCGGCAGAAGCGCGAAGCGGACGGAACGGCCGGGCTTCAGATGCGGCAGCGCCAATTCGGCGGCACGGTTGGCGGCGCGGATACCGGCGCCGTCGCCGTCGAAGCAGAGCACCGGCTGTGGCACCATCTTCCAGAGCAGCTCGAGCTGGTTTTCGGTCAGCGCCGTGCCGAGCGGCGCGACGGCATTCTCGATGCCCGCCTGATAGAGCGCGATCACGTCCATATAGCCTTCGACGGCGATGATGGTGCCGCTCGCATTGTCGTCCTGGGCATCGCTGCGGCCCGGCCCCTGGATGGCGCGGCGCGCGCGGGCGAAATTATAAAGGACATTGCCCTTGTGGAAGAGCTCCGTCTCGTTGGAGTTCAGATATTTCGCCGGCGCATCTGATGACATGGCGCGGCCGCCGAAGGCGATCACCTTTTCCCGCGACGAGAGGATCGGGAACATGATGCGGTCGCGGAAGCGATCGTAGGACACCGGCACGTTTTCATGAACGACCAGGCCGCAGGCCTCGATCTGCTCTTTGGTGACGCCCTTGCCGGCGAGAAATTCCTTCAGCGCATTGCGGCTGTCAGGCGCATAGCCGAGACGGAAGGTCTCGATGGTGCGCCCGGTCAGGCTGCGGTCGCGCAGATAGGCGCGCGCCCTCGCCCCATTCGCCGTCTGCAATTGATCCTGGAAAAATTGTGTCGCCATTTCCATGACGTCGATCAGCGAGCCCCGTTCCTTCTCGCGCTTCTCCATCACAGGGTCGGCAAGCGGCATCGGAACGCCGGCCATATCGGCGATCTGCTGCACCGCCTCGGGAAAGCTCAAGCCCTCCAGCTCGGTGAGGAAGCGGAAATGGTCGCCGGTGACGCCGCAGCCGAAGCAATGATAGCGGCCCTTCCGGTCCTCGCAGTGGAAGCTCGGGGATTTCTCACCGTGGAACGGGCAGCAGGCCCAGTAGTCGCCGCGCGACACATTGGTCTTGCGCTTATCCCAGCTGACACGGCGCGCAATCACGTTCGAAATCGGAACGCGGTCGCGAATATCATCGAGAAAAGTGTTGGAAAAGCGCATTTATACCTCTTGGCCAGCCTCCATATAAGCTGCTTTGCCGCGTCATGCCACGAAACTTGTCATGAAAACCCGCTATTCACAGGCAAGTGCAGCCGTCCTCGATGGCGTCAGTTATCCAATCAAAAACGCGTTATCGCCCCCTGCGACAGGGTGCGACATTATTGTCTTTCAAGCGCTGAAATTCCACCATCGCAAACGTCTCGGCAAGAGTGGCGGCCTTTGAGGGAGCCAAGTTAAATCGTTTCAAAACAGGTGCTTATCACCTGCGTTGATGGCGCAGCCTTATCCCGGCGCCGCCCCGCGAGCCTTCGCTTCGAAGCCGCCAAAAACGACGTTTTCGGCAATCATTATTTTTTTGTAATTTGAATAAGCCGCCGCACCGCAATAGGTTCGATCTCAACAAAGCGATCCCCGAGCGAAGCACCATCCCTACCCCCGGCGCCGCTTCGCAAGGGTGCCTTTGCAAATACCCTCCGGCTTGGGCCTCGGCCCTGCGTTTGCCGGCGGAAGCAAAGAGCAAGAAGGCAGGAGCGCCCCCAGCTCCTGCCTTCTTAAATTTTGGCTTCCCCTGATACAAATTCCCTTTTGAAATTAACCGATTATTGACAAAACCGTTGACAGGCGGCGCTTGCGTGAAAGAAGTATGCGCCGAATTCCCTGGACCCTTCCATATGGCCTCTACCGCTGAAACTCTTGCAGCAGACGATCGTTTTCTCGCTGCGATCCTGCATTGCGCCGATCAGATGCTCACGATCTATCGTGAGAGCCCGCGCATCGCCTCGATTTTCGCCGCACAGCAGCGCTGGCTGATGGCCCATGCCGGCTTTGCGCTTCATTACGGCCATCCCGACGACGGCAAGAGCGGTCTCTATTCCGGCCGCTTCATCGATTTCGCGGTCAGGAATGACATCGCCAGCCGCAATACGGCCGCGGCCTTCATGCAGGAAATGCTGGCCTATCGTTTCCTGCGTCCGGTTCCCGGCCCCGACAAGCGCACGCGCTATCTGGAGCCCACGGAAACCGCCGAGCAGCATTTCACCCGATGGCTCGTCGCCCATCTGATGATCCTCGACAGCCTCGATGGCGGCGAACGCGCCGGCAAGGTCAGCGCCGACCCCTCGGCGATGATGGCAGCGATCCAGCCGCGCATCGCCAGGGCGATCATCGGGAGCGAAGCGGTGCGCAATCCCGGCCCCACCTTCAACCTCTTCAACTGGGCAAATACCGGCGGGCTGGTGATGGACTACCTGATCTCGCGCCTTCCGGAATTTCCCCGCACGGCCGAACGTGTCGTGGTCGGCCCTCTGTCGCTGAGAGAAATCCGCGAACAGTTCATGATCTCAAACACCCACTTGAAGCGGCTTCTGACGCAAGCCGCAACCATGGAAAGCGTCGGCTGGACAGAACCCTCCCGCAAGGGCGACTTCTGGCTGTCGCGCCGCTTCATTCTCGAATACTGGAATTATCAGGCGGCGAAATTCGCCATCATCGATGCCGCGGCTGAAGCGGTGCTCGGGCCTGCGGTCCTTGATGAACCGCAGGCAAGACGAATGGTCTGAGCCGGCTTAAAGCGCGTCGCGATTTTCAGATTCGCTCCTTGCGCTTTAGCCCTTTATTTTGATGCATGTCGTTGTCCGGAACCGCTGCACGCTTCCGGGCGGCATGCATTAACTCAGAAGTTCTTTGACGGTCGCCGACGCCTTGGCGAAATCCATTTGGCCGGCATAACGCTCCTTGAGCGCGGCCATCACCTTGCCCATGTCTTTGGCGCCGGCAGCGCCGGTCTCGGCGATGATCGCCGACACATTGGCGCGCACCTCACTATCCGAAAGCTGCTTCGGCATGAAATCCTGGATGACGGTGATTTCGGCGCGCTCCTTGGCGGCAAGCTCCGGCCGGGAATTCTCCTCGTAGATCTTTGCCGATTCGTCGCGCTGTTTCACCATCTTGGCCAGAATCTGCAGGATCTCGTCGTCGCTCGCCTGCTCCTTGCCGGTGCCGCGATTGGCGATATCGCGATCCTTGACCGCGGCCTGAATCAGCCGGACGGTGGAAAGCCGCTCCGCATTCTTGGCCTTCATCGCCTCTTTCAGCTGGGTGGCGAGTTGATCGCGCAGCATGGTCTTCACTCCTGTTTTGATGCCGCTTCATAAACCACGCTGATGCGGCGGATCAAATAAATTGCGCGGTCGTCGCGATAAAGCGCAGGAAAACGGCGGCAATCTCCGCAACAAAGATTGACGCTACGCGATTGCGTGGCTATTTACCGCCACCTGCACCAAAATTCGTGATCAGGCCTGAAGCGCGCGGCATTGCCGTGTCCACACGCCTGCGAGATCAAATGGCGACGAGCGCGGCAACGCGCGCCGGCCGCCGGAAACGGGATGAAGATGACCGCGACAGCACCCTGGACAATCGAAAAGCCGACCGCCCTCCTCGTTCTTGCCGATGGCACGGTCATCGAAGGCAAGGGCATCGGTGCCACCGGCAAGGTCCAGGCCGAAGTGGTTTTCAACACGGCGCTGACCGGCTACGAGGAGATCCTGACGGACCCCTCCTATCTCGGCCAGATCGTCACCTTCACCTTTCCGCATATCGGCAATATCGGCACCAATGATGAAGACATCGAGGATCTGACGCCTGCTGCCCGCCACGGCGCCGTCGGCGTCATCTTCAAGGCCGACATCACCGACCCTTCGAACTACCGCGCCGCCAAACATCTCGACCAATGGCTGAAGGCGCGCGGCGTCATCGGTCTCTGCGGCATCGACACGCGCGCGCTGACCGCCTGGATCCGCGAGAATGGCGCCCCGAACGCGGTGATCGCTCACGATCCGAACGGCGTCTTCGATATCGAGGCGCTGAAGACCGAAGCCAAGGCCTGGAGCGGCCTCGAAGGTCTCGACCTTGCCAAGATCGCCTCGTCGGGCCAATCCTCGCAATGGACCGAGACGCCGTGGGTCTGGAATGAAGGGTATGGCGAACTCGCCGCAGCGGACGCGAAATACCACGTCGTCTGCCTCGATTACGGCGTCAAGCGCAACATCCTGCGTCTGTTCGCCGGTCTCGACTGCAAGGTGACCGTCGTGCCGGCGGCAACGAGCGCCGAAGACGTGCTCGCCATGCAGCCGGACGGCATCTTCCTGTCGAACGGCCCGGGCGATCCGGCGGCGACCGGCGAATATGCCGTGCCCGTGATCAAGACTCTGGTTAAAACCGATATCCCCGTCTTCGGCATCTGCCTCGGCCATCAGATGCTCGGCCTTGCCCTCGGCGCCAAGACCGAGAAGATGCACCAGGGCCATCACGGCGCCAACCACCCCGTCAAGGATCATACGACCGGCAAGGTCGAGATCGTCTCGATGAATCATGGCTTCGCAGTCGACTCGAAGTCGCTGCCCGATGGCGTTGAAGAGACTCATATTTCGCTTTTCGACGGCACCAATTGCGGCCTGCGCGTGCTCGGCAAGCAGGTCTTCTCCGTCCAGCACCATCCGGAAGCCTCTCCCGGCCCGCAGGACAGCCACTATCTCTTCCGCCGCTTCATCAACATGGTGCGCGAGAAGAAGGGCGAACCGGCGCTCGCCGAACGCTGATTTCAGCCAACATCGATTTCAAGAAAGGCCCGTCGACCGGGCCTTTTCTTTGCTCCGCATATTGACCTCAACTTAAGTTAAGGAATTACAGAATTGCCCGCAGATATCTGATGCAGGAGAAAATGGATGAGCGGAGCTTTCTTTCGAGTCGATAAGTTCGTTGTGCCGGCCGCGGCGCGCGAGGAATTTCTCGTCAATGTGATGATGACCCACAAACTGCTGGAGGCACAGGACGGCTTCATCGATCACAAGGTGCTGGAACAGGTCGCCGGTCCCGGCGAGTTCAACTTCGTGACCATTGCCCAATGGGAAAGCGCCGAGGTCGTCGAGCGTGTGCGGGCAACTGTCGCAGCCGCCCACAAGGCCGCCAATTTCGACCCGCAGGAAATGTTCGCGCGTCTCGGCATTCGCGCCGACATGGCGAGCTACAAGCCTGTCGCGGCTTGAGGATAAGGATGGCCGGCTCAGGCGCCGGCCATCGCTCCTTCCCGGCGAAGCAGAAGATAGAACCGCCAGCAGAGCATGACGGCGGCCGCCGCCAGCCCGACGAGGAAACCGAACCAGATGCCGATGCCGCCGAAGCCCAGCGGGAAGGCAAAGGCCCAGGCAAGGAAGAAGCCGATCGGCCAATAGGCAATCAGTGCCATGATCATCGGCACACGTGCGTCTTTCAGGCCGCGCAGCAATCCGTTGGCGACCACCTGCAACCCGTCGACCAGCTGGAAAAGCCCGGCGACGACGATCAGCGGCCCGGCATAGGCAAGCACGGCGGGCGCCTCCGGCGAATTGACGTCGAGGAACCAGCTGCCGAGGAATTGCGGCATGGTGGCAAACAGCACCGAGCCCACCGCCGAAATGGCGCAGGCAAGGATGAGCACCATGATCGAAGCCCGCACCAGCCCGCGGTAATCGCCCTGCCCGTGGGCGATCCCGACGCGCACCGTCGCCGCCTGGCTGAGGCCGAGCGGGATCATGAAGGCGATCGAAGCCCATTGCAGGGCAATGCCGTGAGCGGCGAGCTCGATGGTGCCGATATAACCCATCAGCAACGAGGCCACCGTAAACAGGCTGACCTCGGCAAGCACGGTGACGCTGATCGGAAAACCGAGCCGGAGGACCTCCAGCAGCGCATGCCAGTCGGGCCTCCAGAACCGCACGAAGATCTCGTAGCGCCGTGTCTCCTCCCGCCGCTGCACGAAGGCCAGGATGAAGAGGAAGCCTGCCGTCTGTACGACGACCGACACGATCGCAGCACCCTCGAGCCCCATCGCCGGAAAGCCGAAATGGCCGAGCACCAGGGCATAGGCGAAGATCGCGTTCAGCACCAGCGTGGCGATGGTGACGTTGAGGATGATGCCCGCCTTGCCGATGGCGCTGACCAGCGCGCGCATGACGTTGAAGAGCAGCGCCGGCAGCACGCCGAACTGGCCGATCATGATGTAGCCATGGGCGAGCTTGGCCACCTCGGGCTTCTGCTGCGCAAAGAGAAGGATCTGCTCCGAATTGAAGAAGGCGGGCTGCATGATGACCCAATATGCGATCACCACCCAGAGACCCATGCGCAGCGCCCGGCGCACGGAGACGACGTCGCCGCGGCCATAGGCCTGCGCCACCATCGGGATGACGGCGATGGCAAAGCCCGAACCGAAGATCAGGATGGTGAACAGGAACTGTGCGGACAGCACCATCGCCGCCAGATGCTCGGCGCCGAGGCGGCCGACGATCATCACATCGGTGGTGTTGATGCCGAGCTGGGCGAGCTGCGCGCCGATCAGCGGAATGCCGAGCGCCAGCGTTGCACGGAAATGTGCGCCCCAACGATTATCGGTTGTCGGCGCAAGCCTGCGCGCGTCGATCGGCGTGTCCATGACACCTAGTCCTGTGATTGAAATATGGGTCGCCGCGCAATCTGCGGAGAAATATCATCGGGATTTAGATCAAACCCCAGCAAAGAACCACCCTAAACAGGCAGATGATGAAAAATTCATCATCGTATCACCGTTTCTGATCGATCAACCCGCCGCCTCCAGCGCCTCCGCCGGCTGACGGACCCGAACCAGCACGAGGAACACGCCGGCGGCCACCAGGATGAACAGGGCAGCAGTCAGATAGGGCGCCCCGGCAAAGGTGACGGGCGCCTCTGGCCGGGTGAAATAGCTGAACAACTGCGTGAAGATCAGCGGCCCGATGATGGTGGTGATGCTGCTGAGACTGGTCAGCGCCCCTTGCAGCTCGCCCTGCGCTGAGGGCGGCACCTTGCCGGCGGCGATGCTGCGCAGCGGCGGATCGGCGACGTTTTCCATGACGGTCGCAATAATCACCACATAGACCACCCAGCCCTCCCAGGCGAAGGCATAGCCGGTGAGCCCCGCAGCCGAAAAACAGAGGCCGAGAAGCGCCGTCTTCCATTCGCCGAGCAGAGGCACGACACGCGGCAATACCAGTCCCATCACCAGTGCCGCGCCGATGCCGTAGATACCGAGCGACAGGCCGATCTGTCCCTCGCTCCAGCCGTAGCGATAAGTCGAGACGAAGGACCAGACCGACGGATAGACGGCATGCGCGAGGAAAAACAGGAACATGACGAGGCTGACCCAACCGATGCCCGGGTAGTGACGCATCTGCCGCAGCGCGCCGAGCGGATTGGCGCGTTTCCACTCGAAGCGGCGGCGATTCCTGGCCTCCAGCGTTTCCGGCAGCAGGAAGCAGGCGGCGATGAAATTGACGAACGAGAGTGCGGCCGCACCGAGAAACGGCACACGCGGGCCGAATTCGCCGAGGACACCGCCGATGACGGGGCCAATCGTGAAGCCGACGCCGAAGGCGATGCCGATCAGCCCGAAATTCTTCGCCCGGTTCTCCTCGGTGCTGATATCGGCGATATAGGCCGAGCACGTGGCAAAGCTGCCGCCGCTGATGCCGGCAAGCACGCGGCCAACGAACAGCATCCAGAAGCTGGTGGCGATGCCGCAGATGAAATTGTCGATCGCAAAGGTCAACACCGACAGCAGAAGGATCGGCCGGCGGCCGAACCGGTCGGACAGGTTTCCGAGCAGCGGCGCGAACAGGAATTGCATGCCGGCATAGACGAGCATCAGCCAGCCGCCATCGATCGCCGCATCGCTGACGCCGCCGCCGGTCAACTGCTCCAGATAAGCGGGCAGCACCGGCATGATGATGGCGATGCCGATAATGTCGAGGAAGAGGATGATGAAGACCAGGAAAAGGCCGCGACGGACGAATTTGGGGTCAAGCATGAGGCATCTCTACAGCGGTTGCTTCTGAAAAGACGATTTCGTCGCCGAGAAACTGACATAGCCCAGAAAAGAAACCGAAACAATCCGTGAACATTTCAAAGTTTTTGATAATTCTGACCGGGAAATTTGTGAACCGTCTCAACCGTTGGGCGCGGCAACGTGATCGTTGGCTCCCTTGCAATCGCATTGACGACGTCCAGATCATTCGGGGAATGAACATTCATTGTGCGCCTCTCCGCACGGCCCGTTCGAGACCATCCGGATTATCGCGCAGGGGCGAAGGCTGTAAAAGCGGCATCCGGCAGCGCCGCTCGGGCGCGGATCAGGGAGAAGACAATGCTGACCTATCGTTTGGGAAAGACCGGACCCGATGTTTCGGCCATCGGCCTCGGCTGCATGGGCATGTCGGGCATGTACGGCCCTGCCGACCGCGCCGAAAGTATCGCGACGATCCATGCCGCGCTCGATGCCGGCGTCAATCTGCTGGACACCGGCGATTTCTACGGCATGGGCCATAATGAGATGCTGATTGGGGAGGCGTTGAAGGGTCGCAGGCGCGAGGATGCCGTCATCAGCGTCAAATTCGGCGCGCTCCGCGATCCCGCCAGCGGCTGGAGCGGCATCGACGCCCGCCCAGGCGCGGTGAAGAACTTCCTCGCTTACACGCTGCAGCGTCTCGGCGTCGACTATATCGACATCTACCGCCCGGCCCGCCTCGATCCGAACGTGCCGATCGAGGATACGGTTGGCGCGATCGCCGACATGGTCAAAGCGGGTTATGTCAGGCATATCGGCCTGTCCGAAGTCGGCGCCGACACCATCCGCCGCGCCGCCGCCGTTGCCCCGATCGTCGACCTGCAAATCGAATATTCGCTGATCTCGCGCGGCATCGAAGAGAAGATCCTGCCGACGACACGCGAACTCGGCATCTCGATCACCGCCTACGGCGTGCTCTCGCGCGGCCTGATCAGCGGCCATTGGCAAAAGGGCCAGGCCGCGGCCGGAGACTTCCGCACCCATAGCCCACGCTTCCAAGCGAGCAATATCGAGCAGAACCTCGCTTTGGTGGAAAAACTGCGGGAGATCGCGGAGGCAAAGAGCGTCTCGGTCGCCCAGATCGCCATCGCCTGGGTCGCCGCCAAGGGCAAGGATATCGTCCCGATCATCGGCGCCCGCCGCCGCGACCGGCTGACCGAGGCTCTCGGCTCACGCGCGGTGGATCTGTCGGCAGACGATTTCGCCGCGATCGAACGCGCCGTCCCGAAGGATGCGGCTGCCGGCGGGCGTTATCCCGAACATATGCTGCAGCATATGGATAGTGAGAGATAAGGTTAGGTCAAAGGTACTGAAACGTCCTGCCGTGCAGCCCCCTCATCCGCCCTACGGGCACCTTCTCCCCGAGGGGAGAAGAGGGAGTCGAGACGCTGCGGCGACCGACTCCCTTCGCCCCAGCGGGGAGAAGGTGCCGGCAGGCGGATGAGGGGGCGACACACGAAAACCTTAGCTAAGCAACCTCAAACCGGCCCGGAGAACGTATCGCAAGCCGACAGTTGCCCGCTGTCGAAGCCGCGCTTGAACCATCTGACGCGCTGCGCCGAAGTGCCGTGGTTGAAACTCTCGGGCACGACGTAACCCTGGGACCGCTTCTGCAGCGTGTCGTCGCCGATCTGCTGGGCGGCGTTGAGCGCCTCCTCGAGGTCGCCGGACTCCAGCAAGCCCTTCTGCTGGGTATATTTGCCCCAGATGCCGGCGAAGCAATCGGCCTGCAGCTCGACGCGCACCGACATCTTGTTGGCCTCTTCCTCGCTCATGCGCTGGCGGGCCTGGTTGAACTTCGGCAGGATGCCGAGCAGGTTCTGCACGTGATGGCCGACCTCGTGAGCGACGACATAGGCCTCGGCGAAATCGCCAGACGCGCCGAACCGGTTGGAAAGCTCCTGGAAGAAATCCGTGTCGAGATAGAGCTTGTGGTCACCGGGGCAGTAGAACGGTCCGGTTGCCGCCGATGCGGAGCCGCAGGCCGATGCCGTCGAGCCCGAAAACAGCACGAGGCGCGGCTCCTCGTAAGTCTGGCCTTGCGCCTGGAAGATGCCCGTCCAGGTATCCTCGGTTTCGGCAAGAACGGTCCGCATAAAGGCGGTCATCTCATCATTGGCGGGCGTCCGCGTGCCTTCCGACTGGCTCTGTTCGTAGCCGGGGCCGCTCGTCATGCCGCCGCCCTCGAGCACCTGCAGCAGGTCGACGCCCATCATCTTGAAGATGAAATAGATGACGACGAGGAAGATGATCGTGCCGATGCTCAAGCCGCCGCCGGCGCGGCGAACGCCGCCGCCGGAGGGAAAGTTGAAGCCACCGCCGCGGCCGAAACCGCCGCTGCCCGGATCGCCGCGGCGATCCTCGATATTGTCGGACTGACGCCGGCCTCTCCATTCCATCTTCGCTCTCCCCGGCAATGCCTGTGCTTGCACCTTAACGAATCTATATATCCGTCGGCGAAGGGAATTCCAGCGGCTTCATCGGGCAGCTGAGGCCCCAGCCTGCGCCAGGGCCGTGAAGCGCCGCAACACCGCCGGCCGCGAGTGCAAGATTGAGCCGCTGATATAGAGGCGGATCGGGCTTCAGGCGACAACGGTCGCCCTCGCCGGTCCGACGCGCGTCGGCGAAATACGGGTGCTCGTCGTGCCCGGGCGGAGATAGGCTGTCACGCCGTGTTGGATTCCTGTCGATTCCGCGATTTATGGGGTTCCGTTTGCAAATACATTTGCCTATAAGCCGCTTCTAGCCTGAAAAGACCTTCAATGCGCGACCCGACCCGGTGATCTCCCACCCTGGCCGGCTTTTTGCGCAGCCAGACAATGGATATCGCCCATGCCGAAGCGCCAAGACATCAAATCGATCCTCATCATCGGCGCGGGACCGATCGTCATTGGCCAGGCTTGCGAGTTCGACTATTCCGGCACCCAGGCCTGCAAGGCGCTGCGGGAGGAAGGCTATCGCGTCATCCTCGTCAACTCCAACCCGGCGACGATCATGACCGATCCGGGCCTTGCTGATGCAACTTACGTCGAGCCGATCACCCCCGAGGTCGTCGCCAAGATCATTGCCAAGGAGCGCCCGGATGCGCTGCTGCCGACCATGGGCGGCCAGACGGCGCTGAATACCGCGCTTTCGCTAAAGCGCATGGGCGTGCTCGACCGCTACAATGTCGAGATGATCGGCGCCAAGCCCGCCGCCATCGACATGGCCGAGGACCGGGCGCTGTTTCGCGAGGCGATGGCCCGTATCGGGCTTGAAACGCCGCGCTCGATGCTGGCGAACGCCACCGACATCAAGGACCTCGACCGCAAGACGCACGAGGCCGAGCGCAACAAACTGCGCGACAGCCTCTCCGGATCCGATCTCGACAAGGCACTGGACGAACTGGAAAACCAGTGGAACCTCGGCGAGAGCGATCGCAAGCAGCGTTACATCAGCCACGCCATGGCGATTGCCGCCCAGGCGATCGACCACGTCGGCCTGCCCGCCATCATCCGCCCCTCCTTCACCATGGGCGGCACCGGCGGCGGCATCGCCTACAACCGCTCGGAATTCTTCGAGATCGTCGGCGGTGGCCTCGACGCCTCGCCGACCACCGAAGTGCTGGTCGAGGAATCGGTGCTCGGCTGGAAGGAATATGAAATGGAAGTCGTCCGCGACAAGGCGGACAATTGCATCATCATCTGCTCGATCGAAAACATCGATCCAATGGGCGTCCACACCGGCGATTCGATCACCGTCGCGCCAGCGCTGACGCTGACCGATAAGGAATTCCAGATCATGCGCAACGCCTCGATCGCGGTATTGCGCGAGATCGGCGTCGAAACCGGCGGCTCGAACGTCCAGTTCGCCGTCAATCCGAAGGACGGCCGCCTGGTCGTCATCGAAATGAACCCGCGCGTCTCGCGCTCCTCGGCGCTCGCCTCCAAGGCCACCGGCTTTCCGATCGCCAAGGTCGCCGCCAAGCTCGCCATCGGTTATACGCTCGACGAGCTGGACAACGACATCACCGGCGGCGCAACGCCTGCCTCCTTCGAACCGTCGATCGACTATGTCGTCACCAAGATCCCGCGTTTCGCTTTCGAGAAATTCCCCGGCGCCTCGCCGGTGCTGACGACCGCGATGAAGTCTGTCGGTGAAGTCATGGCGATCGGCCGCACCTTCGCCGAATCGCTGCAGAAAGCGCTGCGCGGCCTCGAAACCGGCCTGACCGGCCTCGACGAGATCGAGATCCCCGATTCCGAGGAAGGCGAATCCAGCCACAACGCCATCCGCGCCGCCATCGGCACGCCGACGCCGGATCGCCTGCGCATGGTCGCCCAGGCGCTGCGCATGGGCCTCAGCATCGAAGAGGTGCACGAGGGCTGCAAGATCGACCCCTGGTTCATCGCCGAGCTCAAGAATATCATCGACACGGAAGCGCGCATCCGCGAGCACGGCCTGCCCGAGGATGCCGCGAACCTGCGCATGCTGAAGGCCATGGGCTTTTCCGACGCGCGTCTGGCGACGCTGACCGGCAAGCGCCCCAAGCAGGTCGCCGAACTTCGCAACAGCCTCAACGTCCGCCCGGTCTTCAAGCGTATCGATACCTGTGCCGCCGAATTCGCTTCGCCGACCGCCTATATGTATTCGACCTACGAGACGCCCTTCGTCGGCGTCGCCCGCTCCGAAGCTGAGGTTTCCGACCGCAAGAAGGTCGTCATCCTCGGCGGCGGCCCGAACCGCATCGGCCAGGGCATCGAGTTCGATTATTGCTGCTGCCATGCCGCCTTCGCGCTGAAGGATGCCGGTTATGAAGCGATCATGATCAACTGCAACCCGGAAACCGTCTCGACCGACTACGACACGTCCGATCGCCTGTATTTCGAGCCGCTGACGGCCGAGGACGTGATCGAGATCCTGCGGGCCGAGCAGGAAAAGGGCGAAGTCGTCGGCGTCATCGTCCAGTTCGGCGGCCAGACGCCGCTGAAGCTTGCCGAGGCGCTCGAGAAGAACGGCATCCCGATCCTCGGCACGGCACCCGACATGATCGATCTTGCCGAGGACCGCGACCGTTTCCAGAAGCTTCTGATGAAGCTCGATCTCAACCAGCCGAACAACGGCATCGCCTACTCGGTCGAGCAGGCCCGCCTGGTCGCCGCCGAAATCGCCTTCCCGCTGGTCGTGCGCCCGTCCTACGTGCTCGGCGGCCGCGCCATGCAGATCCTGCATTCGGAAGGCCAGCTGCAGACATACCTGCTCGACACGGTTCCGGAACTGGTGCCCGAAGACATCAAGCAGCGTTATCCCAACGACAAGACCGGCCAGATCAACACTCTGCTCGGCAAGAACCCGCTGCTCTTCGACAGCTACCTCAGCCACGCCATCGAAGTCGACGTCGACTGCCTCTGCGATGGAACCGACGTCTATGTCGCCGGCATCATGGAGCATATCGAGGAAGCCGGCATCCATTCCGGCGATAGCGCCTGCTCGCTGCCGCCGCGCTCGCTACCCGTCGAACTGCTCGACGAGTTGGAGCGCCAGGCAAAGGCGATGGCCAAGGCGCTCAATGTCGGCGGCCTGATGAATGTCCAGTTCGCAATCAAGGATGGCACCGTCTACGTTCTCGAAGTCAATCCACGCGCCTCGCGCACCGTACCCTTCGTCGCCAAGACCATCGGCGCACCGATCGCCAAGATCGCCGCCCGCGTCATGGCCGGCGAAAAACTCGACGCGACCTTCGCCGCCTATGGCGAAAAGCCCGATCCGCGCAAGCTCACGCATATCGCCGTCAAGGAAGCGGTCTTCCCCTTCGCCCGCTTCCCCGGCGTCGACACGCTGCTCGGCCCGGAAATGCGCTCGACCGGCGAAGTCATCGGCCTCGACACCGATTTTGCGCTGGCCTTCGCCAAGTCGCAGCTCGGCGCTGGCGTCGAGCTGCCGCGTGACGGAACGGTGTTCGTCTCGGTGCGCGACGAGGACAAGCCGCGCGTGCTGCCGGCGATCCGCATCCTCGTCGAACAGGGCTTCAAGGTGCTGGCGACCGGCGGCACGGCCCGCTTCCTCGGCGAAAACGGCATCACCGCCACCAAGATCAACAAGGTGCTGGAAGGCCGTCCGCATATCGAGGACGCCATCCGCAACCGCCAGGTCCAGCTGGTCATCAACACCACCGACGGCAACAAGGCGATCTCGGACTCGAAGTCGCTGCGCCGCGCGACGCTGATGCAAAAGGTGCCTTATTACACCACCATGGCAGGCGCCGAAGCCGCGGCCCAGGCGATCAAGGCGCTGAAGGCGGGCAATCTCGAAGTGCGGCCGCTGCAGAGCTACTTCGCTTGAGATAGAGCAATTCCAGCGGCGCCATCGCTCGGTGAGCGGTGGCGCCGCTTCACCGGAATCACTTTATCCGGCGGACGCCATAAGCCGCTGAATCTCCAGCATATCGTTGCGAAATCGCACCATCTCCTCCGCTTTCAACCGCTCGTCGGGAATGCGCAGCAGATAGGAGGGATGCACCGTCACGAAGAGCGTGCGTCCTCCTTCGATCGCCATTGCCTTTCCCCTGACGTCCTGCAGGCGCTCTTTCACATCGGTCAGCGCCGCAAGCGCGGTCGCCCCCATGGCAACGATCAGCTTCGGCTTAACGAGCGCCAGTTCCAGATCCAGCCACCAGCGACAATGCTTCACCTCCCCCATATTGGGCTTCTGATGGATGCGGCGTTTGCCGCGCGGCTCATATTTGAAATGCTTGACGGCATTGGTGACATAGAGCGCCGAACGGTCGATGCCGACGTCCGCGATCACCTGGTCGAGCAGCTTGCCGGCCGGGCCGACGAAGGGGCGCCCGGCGATATCCTCCTGATCGCCCGGCTGCTCGCCGACGAACATCACCTCCGCATCGCGCGGCCCCTCCCCGAAGACGGTCTGTGTCGCCTTGGCATGAAGCGGACAGCGGGTGCAGGCGCCAGCTTCGGCGCTTAGCGCTTCAAGCGTGCCGGCCGGCGCTTCAGGTTCTATGGGAAGGTTGCGGGCGGCCTCCTGAAGCCGGTCGTGAAAGGGAAGCGATTGCGTCGCCTCGCGCGCGGCCATGGCCCGCACCTGGCTCTCGGCGGATGCGATCAGCCCAGGGATAAGATCGGCTTCCGGCAGGTTCTTCCAGTATTTTTTCGGCATTTCCGCCTGCATCGCCTTCAGCTTCAGCCGCGCCGGGTTGAAGATGCTGACATAGTAGGTGCGCCAGAGATCATCGGTGGCATCGGTGAGATTGGGCTTCTCGCAGGGCGCGTCGCTGAGCGTCAGCCGCGCACCGTCCCAGGCCGCCGACCCCTTGGGCGTGGCGATCAGCCAGTCCATATCGGTGAAGCGCCGTTGGAAAAATGGCGCCGTGCGCCTGACGATATGATGGTCCGGCTCGAACCAGGCGATGAATTTTCGACGGCCCGCCGCTGCCGCACCAACCTCTTTGAAACGGACGAAAGCCGTCATCTTGTGGGCGTCGCGCCGGACATTTTTTGCCATCAGGCGAGCCCGCACGACATCCTCGTCGGAGGCCACTTCGAGCAGTTGCCGGTCCAGCTGCAGCCGCCAGAGCAGGCGGTAAAGCAAGGAGAAGCGCGCCGGGTCGGAGTGGCAGAGAACCGTCTCGGCAAGCTCGATAAAGGCGGGCGGCACCGTCATCGGCTTGCGTGTCACCGGCGCCGGCGGCATGGCGTCGCGTTGAAAGGCAAGATCCGCCTCTGCGCTTCTTTCCCGCCAGTCGATCTCCTCAGGCAAAATGCCGGCGGCCGCGAAGGCGCGCGCGGCATCGCGCCATTCGGCAAGATCGCCCCGTCCCGCAAGCACGACCCGGCGCATCATAGCAGCGACAATTGTTCAGGTTTCGGCTCGAACATGGCGCGAAGGTCCGGGCGGTCGATCAGCCGGCGCGGCGACCAGCCTTCCGCCGAGATGAAGGACTGAACCTTCTTGATCGAGATGCCGAGCCGCGACAGATCGTCGAGCCGCAGCCGGCGAAAGCGTCGAGCCGAAACGATTGATTTGACCGTCTTCGTGCCGAGACCGGGAACGCGCAGTAGGCGTTCACGTTCGGCTTTGTTGATATCGACGGGAAATTCGGCCCGGTTCGCCAGCGCCCAGGCAAGCTTCGGGTCGAGGTTGAGGTCGAGCATGCCGCCGGTCTGGCTGGCAGTAATTTCGTCGATGCCGAACCCATAGAACCGATAGAGCCAGTCTGCCTGATAGAGCCGGTGTTCGCGCATCAGCGGCGGCTTGATCAGCGGCAGGTTTTTCGATGAATCCGGGATCGGGCTGAAGGCGGAATAATAGACACGCTTCAGGCCGTAGCTGCTGTAAAGCCGGCCGCTGGTCGCAAGGATCGTCGCATCATTCGCGCCGTCCGCACCGACGATCATCTGCGTGCTCTGGCCGGCCGGCACGAAGCGCTGACGCTTCTTCGTGCGCAGCGTCGGCTCGCCGGCGGCCTCGATCTTCAGCCTCAGATCGCCCATCGATCGGCGAATATTGGCGGGCTTCTTTTCCGGCGCAAAGCGGCTGATGCCGTTATCCGTCGGCAACTCGATATTGAGCGACAGCCTGTCGGCAAAAAGCCCCGCCTCTTCGATCAGCCGCGGCGATGCCTCCGGGATCGATTTCAGATGGATATAACCGCGAAAATTATGCGTCACGCGCAGTTCGCGGACGATGCGGACCATCTCTTCCATCGTGTAATCGGACGAGCGGATAATGCCCGAGGAAAGGAACAGGCCCTCGATATAATTGCGGCGGTAGAATTCCAGCGTCAGCCAGATCACTTCCTCGGGCGTGAAGCGCGCCCGTTCGACATTGCTCGACGAGCGATTGATGCAATAGGCGCAGTCGTAGATGCAGAAATTGGTCAGCAGTATTTTCAGAAGCGAAATGCATCGCCCATCCGGGGCATAGGCATGACAGATGCCGGACCCCTCGGTCGAGCCGAGCCCGCCGCTTGCCGCCGAATCGCGTTTCACCGTGCCGCTGGAAGCGCAGGAAGCATCATATTTGGCGGCATCGGAAAGGATGGCCAAGCGTTCTGTTAGCGATTTCTTCATTAGTATGTTCACTATATGTTCTTGCGGACAAAGTCAATCGCGGCGATCCTGCCTCAACCGCGTTTTTGGGCCTGATGACCCGGTATCGCGGTGGCTCGCTTTTCCGTTCATGCGAATTTTCTGGAAATCGGCCTTGGCGATCTGCTATAAGCACTTAACTAGGATTGTGGCACGGTTCCGAAGCTCCCCTTCGGGACCTGTTTTCTTTTGTGTTCGCGCCTACTGCGTGGATACAAGGAGTGAAGGACAGAAAAATGGTTGAAAAGGTACCAATGACACCGGGTGGTTTCGTCAAGCTGCAGGAAGAACTGCGCTGGCGTCAGCAGGAGGAGCGCCCTCGAATCATTGAGGCGATCGCCGAAGCCCGTGCCCATGGCGACCTTTCTGAAAACGCCGAATATCACGCCGCCAAGGAAGCCCAGAGTCACAATGAAGGCCGCATCAGCGAGCTGGAAGATTTGACGGCGCGCGCCGAGGTCATCGACCTGACGAAAATGTCCGGCGACAAGATCAAGTTCGGCGCCAAGGTGAAGCTCGTCGACGAAGATACCGAAGAAGAAAAGACCTACCAGATCGTCGGCGATCAGGAAGCCGACGTCAAAGCCGGCCGCATCTCCATCTCCTCGCCGATCGCCCGCGCGCTGATCGGCAAGGAAGTCGGCGATTCCATCGAGGTCAATGCGCCCGGTGGCTCCAAGGCCTACGAAATCCTCCAGGTTTCCTGGGGCTGATCGCCCGCCACAGACGAGACCCCTCCCTTGCCTGATTTGCGTGACGTCGAGATCATCGCGCCCAATTTCAAGCGCCGGCTCTCCGGCGTCACGTCGACCATCGTCCAGCTCATCCCCTGCCAGATCCGGCTCGGCATGAGGATCGCAACGCTCGGCCCCGGCCTGCCGGAAGGCTTGGCGAAGCTGAGATGGTCGCAGCTCCTTGGCCTCTGGCGCCCGCCGGCGCGCCGGCGGCGGCGTGTCTGGCACGCCCGCCGCAACAACGAGATGGCCGTCGGCATCCTGCTTCGCTATCTCCTGCGCATGCCGCTGAAGCTCCTCTTCACTTCGGCCGCGCAGCGCCGCCATACCGCCTATACGAAATGGCTGATCCGCCGCATGGACGCAGTGATCGCGACCAGTGACCGCTCCGGCTCGTTCCTCGAGGTGCCCCACACGGTCATCCAGCACGGCGTCGACCTTTCGCTGTTCCATCCGCCGGAAACGGCGGAAGACGGCATTGCCGCCACCGGCCTGCCCGGCCGCCATCTGGTCGGCTGTTTCGGCCGCGTGCGCCATCAGAAGGGCACCGATCTTTTCGTCCGGGCAATGATCGAACTCCTGCCGCAGCACCCGGAATGGACGGCGGTCGTCTCCGGCCGGGTGACGGCCGAGCACACCGCCTTCGCAGACAAGCTCAAAGCGGATGTCGCCGCCGCCGGCCTCAGCGACCGTATCCTCTTCCTCGGCGAAGTGCCCGATATCAAGGTGTGGTACCGCCGCCTGACGCTTTATGTCGCCCCCTCCCGCAACGAAGGTTTCGGCCTGACCCCGCTCGAGGCCATGGCGTCGCGAACGGCGGTGGTGGCATCCGACGCCGGCGCCTATGCCGAACTCATTGCCGAAGGTGAGACCGGCTCGGTGGTGGCTGCCGGCAACAGTGAAGCACTGACACAGGCGATCGCCCCCTATATCGCCGATCCCGCTTTGGCGATTGCCCATGGCGAGAATGCGCTGCGCCATGTCAGAGCGAATTTTGCGCTGGAGAAGGAAGCAAACGCGATCGGCGCAGTCTACGATCGCCTTCTCGGTGACAACCGCGGCTAAAACAGCCCGTTGAGCAGCAGTCATACTCGAGCTTGTCCCGCGGCTGTCCGGTTGATGCTGATTGAACGACCGGATTGATGGTCGACACTTTGGACCGGGATGATGCCTGACAGTTTTCATTCTGTCGTGTGTGCTGCTTCGGGCCTCATCGGCCTGGACGGACGCGGCGGAGCGAAGCGACGGAAGCGGCCGTCCGGGCCGATGAGGCCGAGGTCGCGGCTTGTCCCCTTCGCCCCGTTTACGGGGAGAAGGTGGCGGCAGCCGGATGAGGGGCGGCCCTCACCGATCTCCTAGGCCGTGATGTTGGGTAGACGTTGTGCCCCTGCTCGTGTCCCCAAGCAATGACATACTCCCGGTCAGCAGCGGCACAACGCCCAGGATGACGTCGAGTAGAGATCGAGTTTATAAACAAGCGAACGGCCCGTCAGATAACGGGCCGCTGCAAAGATTGCCAGCAATCGCTGATTATTCCGCAGGCTGCAGTCCGGCCGGAGCGCTCTCTTCTGCCTGGCCGCCCAGGGCTCTGGCGAGCTGCGCGGTATCCAGTTCGTTTTCCCAGCGTGCCACGACGATCGTCGCCACGGCATTGCCGACGAGGTTGGTCAGCGCCCGGCATTCCGACATGAAGCGGTCGATGCCGAGGATCAGCGCCATGCCGGCGACCGGCACGGACGGCACGACGGAGAGCGTGGCGGCAAGGGTGATGAAGCCGGCGCCGGTGATGCCGGCGGCACCCTTCGAGCTCAGCATCGCCACCAGGAGCAGCAGGATCTGGTCACCCCAGGAGAGGTTGATGCCGGTTGCCTGGGCGATGAACAGCGCTGCCAGCGTCATGTAGATGTTGGTGCCGTCGAGATTGAAGGAATAGCCTGTCGGGATGACGAGGCCGACGACCGAACGCTTGCAGCCGGCCTTTTCCATCTTGTTCATCAGGCCCGGAAGTGCGGCCTCCGACGACGAGGTGCCGAGAACCAGCAGCAGCTCTTCCTTGATGTAGCGCAGCAGCGCCAGGATCGAGAAGCCGTTATAGCGGGCGACGGCGCCGAGAACGACGAGAACGAAGAGCAGCGAGGTGAGGTAGAAAGTGCCGATCAGCATGGCGAGATTGGCGATCGATCCGATGCCGTACTTGCCGATGGTGAAGGCCATGGCGCCGAAAGCGCCGATCGGGGCAGCCTTCATCAGGATGGCGACGAGCTTGAAGACCGGAGCCGTCAGGGCGTTGAGGAAATTGACGACCTGCTCACCCTTTTCGCCGACCATGGCAAGCGCGATGCCGAAGAGCACCGAGAAGAACAGCACCTGCAGAATGTCGCCATCGGCAAAGGCACCGACGATCGTCGTCGGAATGATATTGGTGAGGAAGCCGACGATGCTCTGCTCATGCGCCTTCGAAGCGTAGGTGGCGACGGCGGTCGGATCGAGCGACGCCGGATCGATATTCATGCCGGCGCCGGGCTGGACGACGTTGGCAACGACCATGCCGATGACTAGCGCCAAGGTCGAGAAGGTCAGGAAGTACAGCATCGCCTTGCCGGCGACGCGGCCGACCTTCTTCAGGTCGCTCATGCCGGCAATGCCGGTCGCCACCGTCAGGAAGATCACCGGAGCGATGATCATCTTGACGAGCTTGATGAAGGCATCGCCGAGCGGCTTCAGCTGCGCGCCGAGCTCGGGATAGAAATGGCCGAGAAGGATACCCGCGGCGATGGCGGCGAGAACCTGAACGTAGAGATGGGAATAAAAGGGCTTCTTGCCCGTGCTGTCTGCGACTGCATCGAATGGTGCTGCGATCATGATGTCCTCCTTAAGGCTCGTCCGGAACGAACTCCGGCCTCCCGAGCCGTTCGCTTCAATCCAACAGCTCAGCCGTTGTTGCCATCTCCTTCGCAATCACCGTGCCAGTTTTGGCGTCCGCATCCAAAATATTGATTTTATTCAATAAAAATTTTTAAGGCCGCTGACAGCCCATTAAGAAATGCGGAAATCCGCACAAATCTATTTGCAACCAGTGCAGAAAAATGCACAAATCCGCCATGTCCCTGTCTCTGTCATCGCTGTGGCCTTCCCTGCCCCTGCGGCACCGCATCCGCCGGATGTGGTGGGCTTATGCGGTGATCGCGCTTGTTGCCGCCGCCCTCGGCCTGTGGGCAAGCGGCGAGATCGGCCGGCGCCATGCCGAGGCGGCTCTCGAAGAACAGGCCCGCACCGATGCCAGGCTGAATGCGGCATTGCTGCGCACGGTTCTCGAAAAATACCGGGCGCTACCCTTCGTGCTGTCGCAGGATACGGCACTCGCCGCAGCGCTTGCGGGAAACGATGCCGGCACCTTCGAGCGGCTCAGCCAGAAGCTGGAGATGCTGGCGGCGGGCACCAAGGCGGCGGTCATCTACGTCATCGACAAGGACGGCATGGCGGTTGCGGCCAGCAACTGGCGCGAACCGACGAGCTTTGTCGGCAACGACTATCGTTTTCGGGAATATTTTCAGGGTGCGGTCGCTGAAGGACAGGCCGAGCACTTCGCGCTCGGCACCGTCAGCAAGAAACCCGGCCTTTATATCTCCGAGCGGATATCAGGCAGCACCGGGCTGCTCGGGGTCGTCGTGGTTAAGGTCGAGTTCGACGACGTCGAGGCGGATTGGAGCGCCACGGACGCCCCCTCCTATGTGATCGACGACCGCGGTATCGTCCTCATCACCAGCATTCCCTCCTGGCGATTTATGACGATCGGGCGGATTGCCGACGACAAGTTGACGGCGATCCGCGAAAGCCTGCAATTCGGCGACGCGCCGCTGCAGCCGCTGCCGCTCGATACCGGGCGAAGTCTGGGCGAGAACCTCGACGTCGTCGAAATCGTCATGCCGGGCGGCGCCGGGAAAACCAGCTTTCTCGATGTCGGAATGCCGGTTCCCGCGACCGCCTGGCATTTGCAGCATCTCGTGGCGCTGGGTCCGTCCGTCGATGCCGGCATTCGCGAGGCCCGCATGCTGGCGCTGCTGACGCTCTTGCCGCTGTTGGCCGGCGCCGCCTTCCTGCTGCGCCGCCGCCAGGCTGTCACTCTCAGGATATTGAGCGAACAGCAGGCGCGGGAGGAACTGGAACGGCGTGTCGCCGAACGGACACAGGATCTCAGCCAGGCGCGGGATCGGCTGCAGGCCGAAATCGTCGGCCACAGGAGCACCGAGCAGAAATTGCAGGCGGTGCAGCAGGATCTGGTGCAGGCCAACCGGCTGGCAATCCTCGGCCAGGTGGCCGCCGGCGTCGCCCATGAGATCAACCAGCCGGTGGCCACCATCCGCGCCTATGCCGATAATGCCCGCACCTTTCTCGACCGCGGCCAGACGGCGCCGGCCGGTGAAAATCTCGAAAGCATCGCGGCGCTGACGGAACGCATCGGCTCGATCACCGAGGAGCTGAAGAGCTTTGCCCGCAAAGGCCGCGGCAGCGCTGAGCCGACAGGCTTGAAGGATGTGATCGAAGGGGCGGTGATGCTGTTGCGCAGCCGCTTTGCCGGCCGCATGGACACGCTCGACATCGACCTGCCGCCGCCCGACCTGCAGGTCATGGGCAACAGGATCCGCCTCGAACAGGTGCTGATCAACCTGCTTCAGAACGCGCTGGAAGCGGTGGCGCCGAAGGCCGACGAGGCGCGTGTCGAGGTCAGGACGTCAAGCGAAGGGGACATGGTGACGTTGACGGTCGCCGATAACGGCCCCGGCATTTCACCTGAAATCCGCAAGGGCTTGTTCACGCCGTTCAACACCTCGAAGGAAAGCGGCCTCGGCCTCGGGCTGGTCATCTCCAAGGACATCGTCGGCGATTACGGCGGGCGGATGGAGGTTGACAGCGACGGCGGCGGGACCCGGTTCGTCGTTCATCTGAGGAAGGCTTGAGATCATGGCCACACCGATGCCCGTTGCGCTGATCGACGACGACAAGGATTTGCGCCGCGCCACCGCCCAGACGCTCGAACTCGCCGGATTCTCGGTTTTCGCCTATGAGGGAGCGAAGGCCGCGCTTGCCGACCTTTCAGCCGACTTTGCCGGCCCCATCGTCACCGATATCCGCATGCCGGAGATCGACGGGCTGCAGTTGTTCGCCATGCTCAAGGGCATGGACGCCGACCTGCCGGTGATCCTGATGACCGGTCATGGCGATATTCCGATGGCGGTTCAGGCAATCCAGGACGGCGCCTATGATTTCATTGCCAAACCTTTTGCCGCCGACCGGCTCGTCCAGAGCGTGCGTCGCGCCAGCGAGAAGCGGCGGCTAATCCTGGAAAACCGCTTGCTGCGCAAAGCTGCCGAGGATGCGCAGGAGAATTCACCGTTGATCGGCCAGACGCCGGTCATGGAAAATTTGCGGAAGATTCTTCGCCATATCGCCGATACCGATGTCGACGTGCTCGTTGCCGGCGAAACCGGCAGCGGTAAGGAAGTCGTCGCCCAGATCCTGCATCAGTGGAGCCACCGCCGGAAGGGCAATTTCGTGGCGCTGAACTGCGGCGCGCTCCCCGAAACCGTCATCGAAAGCGAGCTGTTCGGCCACGAGGCCGGCGCCTTTACCGGCGCCCAGAAGCGCCGCACCGGCCGCATCGAACATGCAAGCGGCGGCACGCTTTTCCTCGACGAGATCGAGAGCATGCCGGTTGCCACCCAGGTCAAGATGCTGCGGGTGCTGGAGATGCGTGAAATCACCCCGCTCGGCACCAATGAAGTACGCCCGGTCGATCTGCGCGTCGTCGCAGCCGCCAAGATCGATCTCGGCGATCCCGACCTGCGCGGCGATTTTCGCGAGGACCTCTATTACAGGCTGAATGTGGTGACGATCTCCATTCCGCCGCTGAGGGAGCGCCGCGACGATATTCCGCTGCTGTTTTCCCATTTCGCCGCCCGCGCCGCCGAGCGCTTCCGCCGCGATGTTCCGGAGCTTTCGCCCGAGGTGCGCCGCCACTTTGCCGCGCATGCATGGCCGGGCAATGTCCGCGAGCTCTCGCATTATGCCGAACGCGTGGTCCTGGGTGTCGAAGGCGGCGCAGCCGCACCCGTCCCTGCCCAGCCGACCGGCGGCACACTGCCCGAACGGCTTGAGCGTTACGAGGCGGAGATCATCCGCGACGCGCTCACGGCCAATGACGGCGACGTGCGCAGCACCATCGAGGCGCTCGGCATTCCGAGAAAGACGTTTTACGACAAGCTCCAGCGCCACGGCATCAACCGCGGCGGCTATTCCGCGCGCAAATAACGCATGTCGCGCAAAAGTGTGCAGCGGTTTTGCGGCAACGACATGCGTAAAAAACCTAAAGCGCAACGAGCGAATGTGAAAGATCGCGACGCGCTTTAGACAGCTTCAGACTTCGACCAGTCCCAGCTTCTTCACCTGCCGGATCGTCAGCATGGTGCGCACGGTATCGACATGTTCGTTCGCCGTCAGCACCTCGATGACGAAATCCTGGAAGTGGGTGAGATTTTCAGCCACGCAATGCAGCAGGAAATCGCTGTCGCCCGAAACCATCCAGGCCTGGCGCACCAGCGGCCATTCGGCGGTGGCGGCGGCAAAGGACTTGAGATTGCCTTCCGACTGATGCTTGAGGCCGACCATGCAGAAAGCGACGAGGTCGAAGCCGAGCCTCGGGCTGTTCAGCATCGCATGGTAGCCCTCGATGATGCCCGCTTCCTCGAGCTTGCGCACCCGGCGCAGGCATGGCGGTGCCGAGATGCCGACGCGGTCGGCCAGCTCCACATTGGTCATGCGGCCGTCGGCCTGCAATTCCCGGAGGATCTTTATGTCGATGACGTCGAGTTCGGCGCGACCCACATCATGGCCTTTCTTTAATTCTCCGCGGGGAGCTTCTATATAAAGCCGCGGAATACGCAAGAATGTTTCACGCCGATGACGGATTCTTGCACATCCGGCCGATTTGCCTTGTTGGTAACGCAAGGCTGCCCTTGAATAAAAGCATTGGACGTTCATAAATGGCGCAGGGACCGCGAAACGGCCGTAATCGCCACTTAGCCGCCGCCCTCCTGCCAGTCGAAAGGAAATGACATGCCCGCCCGCCATACCAAGGTGCTCATCATCGGTTCCGGACCCGCAGGCTATACCGCCGCGGTCTATGCCGCGCGCGCCATGCTGAAGCCGGTTTTGATCGCCGGTCTCGAACAGGGCGGCCAGCTGATGATCACCACCGATGTGGAGAATTATCCGGGCTTTGCCGATCCCATCCAGGGCCCCTGGCTGATGGAACAGATGCTGCAGCAGGCAAAACATGTCGGCGCCGAGATCGTCAACGATCTGGTGACCGAAGTCGACATGAACCAGCGCCCCTTCGTCGCCCGCACCGACAGCGGCCAGGTCTGGACTGCCGATACGCTGATCATCGCCACCGGCGCCAAGGCCAAGTGGCTCGGCATCGAGAGCGAGCAGCATTTCCAGGGCTTCGGCGTTTCGGCCTGCGCCACCTGCGACGGTTTCTTCTATCGCAACAAGAATGTGATCGTGGTCGGCGGCGGCAACAGCGCCGTCGAGGAGGCGCTCTACCTCTCCAACATCGCCAAGTCGGTGACATTGGTCCACCGCCGCGACTTCTTCCGGGCAGAAAAGATCCTGCAGGAACGCTTGTTCTCCAAGGAGAACGTCAAGGTGTTGTGGAACACCGAAGTGGCCGAAATCACCGGCACGCCGGCCAAGCCTCCGATGCCGCAATCCGTCTCCGGCGCACGACTGCGCGACGTCAAAACCGGCGCGATCACCGAGATGGCAATCGATGGCGTTTTCGTCGCCATCGGCCATGCGCCGGCAACCGAGCTCTTCAAGGACAAACTGAAGCTGAAGGACAACGGCTATCTCTGGACGGCGCCGGACTCGACCGCGACCAGCCTGGAAGGGGTCTATGCCGCCGGCGACGTGACCGACGACACCTTCCGTCAGGCAATCACTGCCGCCGGTCTTGGATGCATGGCAGCGCTTGAAGCCGAGCGCTATCTGACGGGTCACATGCCCGTCGCCGTAGCCGCGGAGTAAGATCGGCATGAGGGGTGGGGGAATGCCATTGGATTGGGATAAGCTGCGTATTTTTCACGCAGCTGCCGAAGCGGGTTCGTTCACCCATGCGGCGGATAAACTCCATTTGTCCCAGTCCGCCATCAGCCGCCAGGTGAGCGCGCTGGAGCAGGATGTCGGCACCAAGCTGTTTCACCGCCATGCGCGCGGCCTGATCCTGACGGAACAGGGCGAGCTGCTGTACCGCACCGCCCATGACGTGCTGCTGAAGCTCGAAACCGTGAAGATGCAGTTGACGGAAACCAACGAAACACCGTCCGGCAAGCTGCGCGTCACCACCACAGTCGGCCTCGGCCAGGGCTGGCTGACCGACAAGATCCAGGAATTCCTGCAGCTTTATCCCGATGTGCAGATCCAGCTGATCCTCGACAATGAGGAAGTGGATGTGAACATGCGCCATGCCGACTGCGCGATCCGCCTGCGCCAGCCGCAGCAATCCGACCTCATCCAGCGCAAGCTCTTCACCGTGCACATGCACGTCTATGCCGCTCCCTCTTACATCAACCGCCATGGCGAGCCGCAGAAGATCGAGGATCTCGACAATCACCGCATCATCACCTTCGGCGAGCCGGCGCCGAGCTACCTGCTCGACGTCAACTGGCTTGAGGTCGCCGGCCGCTCGTCGGACAACAAGCGCATCCCGCATCTGCAGATCAACAGCCAGACCTCGATCAAGCGCGCCGCCCTGCTCGGCATCGGCGTCGCCTGCCTGCCGGATTACATCGTCGGCCGCGATCCCGGGCTGATTCAGCTGGCGATCAATGCCGACGTTCCCTCCTTCGACACCTATTTCTGCTATCCCGATGAGATCAAGAACGCCGCCAAGCTGAAGGCCTTCCGTGATTTCATCGTCAGCAAGGCCAGAAACTGGAATTTCTAAAACATCATGCCGAAAAGTGTGAGCGGTTGTCGGACGACATCATGCTCACCTGCTCTGATTAGATCCGGATGATTTTCGGCCGGATCGGCCTTAGATCATCCGCACCTAGGCCAGATTTATGGAATGTTTTCCATACTATGCATTGAACGCATGACTGGCATGCACAAATAAGGGTTGCCGTTTGCCCATTAAACCACCATATCGCACATAGCTGATGCACATGGTGGCTTTTCCTCCCAGTTCCACCGCATTAGCTGTTCCCCTCTGGAGGTTTTTGACCTTCACACTTATAAGGGCCCTGGTTTTCCAGTGGCCCTCTTTTTTTGCCTTACGCGCCCGGAGAATGCTGCGCCGCAAAAAAATTGTGCGGCGCATAGCAGGCATGCACAAAAAAGCATTGAAACCTGCCCAAGGAAGCACCATATCTATCTCAGCTGATGCATCTTGTGGTTTCTCTCCCAGTACCACCGCATTAGCTGTTCCCCTCTGGAGGTTTTTGACCTTCACAATTACAAGGGCCCTGGTTTTCCGGTGGCCCTCTTTTTTTGCCCAAATTTTGCTCACTCAATAAAACGCACGGCCTCACGCCTCCGTGATTTGCATATCGACGCCTGACGATCAATATATCGAACAAACACGATTTATAGTTCGGCGAGCGACGATGGACAAAGACGAGATTATCAAGGCACTCGCCCATCCCACCCGGATGGACATTCTGAACTGGCTGAAAAATCCCGAGCAGCATTTCCCCTCGCAGGAGCATCCGTTCGAAATGGGTGTCTGTGCCAGCCAGTTCGAGCGCTGCGGCCTGTCGCAGTCGACGGTCTCGGCTCATTTGGGAACGCTGCATCGCGCCGGCCTCGTCACCACCAAACGCGTGGGACAGTGGATCTTCTACAAGCGCAACGAAGAAACGATCGCTGCATTCCTCAAGCAGCTGACGCAGGATCTTTAAAATGCCCCTCGCCCTTCTCGTCCTTGCCTTGAGCTCGTTTGCGATAGGCACCACCGAATTCGTCATCATGGGTCTTCTGCCCGAGGTCGCCGCCGATCTCTCGGTGACGATCCCCCAGGCCGGGTGGCTGGTAACCGGTTATGCACTGGCGGTCGCAATCGGCGCCCCGGTGATGGCTATTTCGACGGCCAAGTTGAAGCGCCGCACCGCCCTGATCGCGCTGATGGCCTTCTTCATTGCCGGCAACCTGCTTTGCGCGCTGGCAAGCGACTACTGGGTACTGATGATCGCCCGTATCGTGACCGCGCTTTGCCACGGCGCCTTCTTCGGCATCGGTTCGGTCGTCGCCGCCGGCCTGGTCGCCGAAGACCGCAAGGCCCGCGCCGTCGCCCTGATGTTTACCGGCCTGACGCTCGCCAATGTTCTTGGCGTGCCGCTCGGCACCGCCATCGGCCAGGCCTATGGCTGGCGCGCCACCTTCGGTATCGTCACCGTCATCGGCGTCGTCACCATATCAGGCTTGATCGCCATCCTGCCCAGGGACAGGCAGCAGGAAAACGGCAGTATCCTGCGCGAGATCGCCGCACTCCGGAATGGCGGCCTGTGGCTGGCGCTGTCCACCACCGTCTTCTTCGCCGCCTCGATGTTTGCCCTCTTCACCTATATCGCCCCGCTGCTGCGTGACGTCACCGGCGTTTCGCCGGAAGGCGTCACCTGGACGCTGTTCCTGATCGGCCTCGGGCTGACCATCGGCAATCTCATCGGCGGCAAACTGGCGGACTGGCGGCTTGGCGCGACGCTCGCCGGCGTCTTCGCCGCCATCGCCGTCACGTCGATCGCCTTCAGCTATACCAGCCGCTTCTTCATCCCGGCTGAGATCATGCTCTTCCTCTGGGCCCTAGCAAGCTTTGCCGCCGTGCCGGCGCTCCAGGTCGGCGTCGTCGGCTTCGGCAAGGACGCCCCGAACCTCGTCTCGACCATCAATATCGGCGCCTTCAACACCGGCAACGCGCTCGGCGCCTGGGTTGGCGGTCTGGTCATCGATGCCGGCTTCGATCTTACCCGCGTCCCGCTCGCCGCAGCCTTGATGGCCCTGATCGGCCTCGGCGCGACGGCGCTCACCTATCTCTCCGCCAGGGGCCGAGCCGCCCTCGCCCCTGCCGAGTGATCCTCCCGCAAAAGAAAGGACCATCATGGCCAAGCTTTTCGAACCCACCAAGGTTGGCGACATTACAGTCAAGAACCGCATCGTCATGGCGCCGCTCACCCGCAACCGCTCGCCGGGCGCCATCCCGAACGACCTCAATGTCGAATATTATCGCCAGCGCGCCACGGCAGGCCTGATCATTACCGAAGCGACCGCGATCACCCATCAGGGCCAGGGTTACGCCAACGTCCCCGGTCTCTACAGCAAAGAGGCTCTCGACGGCTGGAAGCGCGTCACCGAAGCCGTTCACGCGGCCGGCGGCAAGATCGTCGTCCAGATGTGGCATGTCGGCCGCATCTCGCACACGACGCTGCAGCCGGATGGCGGCAAACCCGTCTCCTCGACCGACCGGGTCGCCAAGGCCAAGACCTACCTGGTCAATGGCGACGGCACCGGCAGCTTTGCCGACACCTCCGAGCCGCGCGCCCTAGAAACCGCTGAAATCCCCGGTATCATCGAAGATTACCGCAAGGCCGCGCGTGCGGCGATCGACGCCGGCTTCGACGGCGTCGAGATCCATGGCGCCAACGGCTACCTGCTCGACCAGTTCATCCGCGACGGCGTCAACGACCGCACCGATCAATATGGCGGCTCGATCGAAAACCGCGCGCGCCTGACCTTCGATGTCGTCGATGCCGTCGTCAGCGAAATCGGCGCAGGCCGCACCGCGATCCGCATCTCGCCGGTGACACCGTCGGGCGAAAGCTACGATTCCAATCCGCAGGCGACTTTCACCCATGTCGTCGAGGGGCTGGCCAGATACGATCTCGCCTATATCCATGTGATCGAAGGCCAGACCGGCGGTGATCGCGACTACCGCCAGGGCGACAATCCTTCCTTCGATTACAAGGCGTTGCGCCAGGCTTATGAAACTGCCGGCGGCAAGGCCGACTGGATGGTCAATAACGGTTATGACCGCGATCTGGCGATCGACGCCGTCGAAAGCGGCCGCGTCGACCTCGTCGCCTTCGGCAAGCCTTTCATCGCCAATCCCGATCTCGTCGAACGGCTGGCGAAGAACCTGCCGCTCAACACGCCTGACCAGTCGACCTTCTATGGCGGCACCGCCAAGGGCTACGTCGACTATCCCGCTCTCGAAAAGGTCGCCTGAACCTTTCGAATACACATTGCGAATCCCGCCTGAAGGCGGGATTTTCATTTCCCGCGCATCTTTGTAGGGTGTGCCTATGTTCGCTGCCCATCTTGATCGCTGGTCGCTGATATCGGACGGCGAGCCCATCATCACCCATTCAAGCCGACTGCTGCCGGTCCTCTGGCAGGAGAAACCTGCCATGCTGAAAGTGGCCGTCGATGTCGACGAACGATACGGCGCGCTGTTGATGCAATGGTGGGATGGCGACGGCGCAGCCCATGTCTATGCTCATGAGGGCGACGCGGTGCTCCTGGAACGGGCGATGGGAGAACGCTCGCTGCTTGCCATGGCGATGAACGGCGAGGACGACGAGGCAAGCCGCATCCTTTGCCGAACGGCGGCACGGCTGCATGCGCCGCGCGAAAAACCGCTTCCCGATCCCATCCCCCTCACCCGCTGGTTCCGCGATCTCGAGCCGGCGGCAGGCAAACATGGCGGCACGCTGGCCGAATGCTCGGCGATTGCCAATGCGCTGCTTGCCGATCCGCGTGACCTCACCGTCCTCCACGGCGACATCCACCACGGCAATATCCTCGATTTCGAGGCGCGCGGCTGGCTGGCGATCGATCCGAAGCGGCTGCATGGCGAGCGCGGCTTCGATTTCGCCAACATCTTCGCCAACGCGGAACTGCCTGTTAACACTGACCCCGCTCGTTTCCGCCGCCAGCTCGCCATCGTCTCGGCCGAAGCCGGGATCGAGCCGAAGCGGCTGCTACAATGGATCGCCGCCTATTCCGGCCTTTCCGCCGCCTGGTTCCTCGGCGACCCGAACATAAAGCAGGCCGAGACCGCCTTGACGGTCGCCCGGATCGCGCTGGCCGAACTCGAGGCTTAACCTGCACTCTCGGACCAAGGTACGATCAAGGCCGCCGCCATGTCACGATGCGGTTCCGGCAGGCAGCCGAGTGCCACGAGTGAGGCCCTCACCGCATCATCGATCGGCGTCTGCGGCTCCTTGCCGAGTTCGGCCGTCAACCTGCTGTTCCGCATCCTGAGCGGCACCTTCCACAGATAGCGCATCTCCTTGATCTCCCGCATGATCGGCATAAAGGGCGCAGCGAGCGGCACGATCCACCAGGGGAAGCTACCGATCTTCGCCCTGCCGCCGGCCACACGCTTGATCGCTTCGGCCATCTGCATGCCGTCTGCATCCCAGAACCCCTCCATATGGTAGACGGCAAAGGGCGGCAGCCGATCGGCGCGCTCGATGAGCTGGGCCATGGTTTCCGCCATATCGGGCAGATAGGCCCACTGATGGCCGATGCCGCGCTGCCCCGGATTCTTGATCGTGCCGACGGGTCTGCCCGGCGTGACCAGACCCGATGAAAACCAGCTGTTTCCAGTCGTGCCCGGGCCGAAGAAATCCCCTGCCCTGACGATGATCGCGCCAACACCAGCTTCAGATGCCGCTGCCAGCCGCTTCTCCATCTCGACGCGGATCGCCCCCTTCTTCGTCAGCGGATGCTGCGGGCTTTCCTCCGTCGGCGCCGGCAGGGCGTCCGGACCGAAATTGTAGACGTTTCCAGGCAGTACGATGCGGGCGCCGACGGTGCGGGCAGCGGCAATGGTATTGTCCAACATCGGCAGCACCAGCGTTTCCCAGTTGCGGTACCCGGGCGGATTGACGGCGTGGACGATCAGGCTGACGCCTTCAGCCGCCCTCAGGACGTCACCGGCATTCATTGCATCGCCCTGCACCCATTCGAAAGCCGGCTCACGCCTCGACACCTTGGCGGCGTCACGGTTGAGCGCCCGGATGCGCCAACCGCGCGCAAGCAGCTTGCGGGCAACCGCGCCGCCGATACCGCCGGTGGCGCCGAGAACGAGGGCCGTCTTCTTCATTTCGTTGCTCATGACAATCATCTCCTTCGCTTGAATGGAAGGACTATGCCACCGGCCCTAAATAAACAAAATTGACGAAATAAATGCATCTGCTATACAAAAATATATGAGTACCGAACCCAGCTGGGATTTCTACCGCGCTTTCCTGACCGTGCTTCAGCAAGGGTCGCTTTCGGCCGCCGCCCGCGAGTTGGGGCTGACGCAGCCGACCATAGGCCGCCATGTCGACGCATTGGAAACGGCAATCGGCGCCGAACTCTTCACCCGATCCCCGAACGGGCTGCTGCCGACCGATGCCGCATTGGCGCTGAAGCCCTATGCCGAGACGCTGGCGGCAACCACCGCCGCGCTTTTGCGCACCGCATCCGGTGAGCGCGAGCGCGTCGCCGGAACCGTCAGGGTCAGCGCCAGCGAGGTCATCGCCGTCGAAGTACTGCCTGGGATTTTCGGACCGCTGCAGGACGCCTACCCCGAACTCCAGATCGAACTCTCGGCCTCCGATGCGATTGAGGATCTGGTGAACCGCGAGGCCGATATCGCCGTGCGCATGGCCGAGCCGCAGCAGGGTGCGCTCGTCGTGCGCCGCATCGGCGATATCCCGCTTGGTTTCCACGCCCATCGCCGCTACCTCGAACGACACGGCATTCCGCAAACCCTGGCTGACCTCGCAGACCACCGGCTCATCGGCTTCGACCGCCAGACGGCCTATGTCCGCCTGGTAACAAAACGCTATGAAGTGCCGGGCGTCGACTTCTCCTACAGGACCGACAGCAATCTTGCCCAGCTTGCGGCGATCCGCGCCGGCGTCGGCATCGGTCTCTGCCAAATCGGGCTCGCACGTGATAATCCCGATCTGGTGCACCTCCTGCCCGATGCGTTCAACATCCCGCTCGCCACGTGGGTGGCGATGCATGAGAGCCTGAAGACCTCGCCACGCTGCCGCGCCACCTTCGACGCACTGGTCAAAGGGCTTCAGGACTATCACCGATATTCGACCGGCACATAGCCTCGAATCGGGAATCGATTTCCGAAGAGAATCATGCGCAAATTTCAACGCAAGAGAGCACCCGAAAGCTGTCCTGTCGGATGCACGGCGCTGCAGCGGGAGAAAATGATGAGCCACGATCCGGTTGAACTCGTGCCCTACGATCCGCAATGGCCGCAGGCGTTCAGGCGCATCCGTGACAGGTTGCTCGTCTTGCTGCCGCAGGCGCTCTCCATCGATCACATTGGCAGCACGTCCATATCGGGCATGACTGCCAAGCCGCTGATCGATATCGACATCGTTCTTCCCAGCCTCGGGCATATCGAGGCTGCCACCGATGTGCTTCTGGCCGAAGGTTACGAACCGCGCGGCAATCGTTATGACGACGAGGTCTGGGCGTTTTTATCGAGAGGTTTGGTGCCGCGGGAGCGGGTCTACCTTTGTCCTGCCGGCAATGGCACGCATCGAAACAGGCTGGCTTTCCGGGATCATCTCATCGCGCATCCCGAGGCCGCGGCCGAATATGCCGCGCTTAAACGCAGGCTTGCAGGCGAATTCAGGATGGATGGCAACGGTTACACCGCGCATAAGCGCGAATTCGTCGACGCGATCGTCGCGCGGGCATTGGCGGACGATCGCTGACTTCAAATGCCTTGCGAGGCTCCGGCCCCGCGGTCCTTCCACTGACCGTCCACCACCTCGGTTTCCGGCCGGTCACCGCCTTCGGCATATTCCTCATGCCACTTGCCATTCTCGTCCTGCCAACTGATCTCGGCGGAATCGCCGCCGACCTGCTGTTCGGCCGCGACGATGCGCGCAGCTTCGAGCGCCTCGGCATGAGTCGGGAATGCCTCGGAATAGACGCCTCCGAGCCTGTAAGCCCAACCGCCGTCATGCGGCACGACTTCGTAGACCACCTTGATCATGCATCCGTCTCCTCATCTTCTTGTTGCGCATTCGCACGCTTCCGGACAGGATCCGGATCATCGCGGCCGCTTGACAAGAATTCGAGGACGCCGCGATCTGCTTTCCGGCCCCGATGACGTTCAGTATTCCATTAAACGCCAAAGACTGCAAATGGCACCAGACCGCGGCTTTCTTGATATGCGAAATCAGTGACTTAGATAAAACGCATGAATCGGGACAGGAGCTGAAACTTGGCGATTGCATCACGCTTAAAAGAAGAGAAGTTTCTGGTCGCCGCACTTGCCGTTGCAGCGATCGCCTATCTCTTGGAACACACGGTGATCGAGATGGGACGCGGCGTCGCGCTGATCGCCGCCGCCGCCCTGGTCGGCACCATCGTTCTCGCCTCGATCCGCGTTGCCCATCACGCCGAACTGCTCGCCGTCAAGGTCGGCGACCCCTATGGCACGATGATCCTGACGCTGGCGGCTGTTGCCGTGGAGGTCATCATCCTCGCCATCATGATGAGCGGAGAGAGTTCGCCGACACTGGTGCGCGACACGATCTATTCGGCCCTGATGCTCGATATCAACGGCATACTGGGTCTCGCCGCCCTGCTCGGCGGCCTGAAGCACGGCGAACAGCCCTACAACGACAATTCGGGCAAGACCTACGGCGTGATGATCCTCACCGCCATGGGCATCTCGATGATCGTGCCGGAATTCGTGCCCGGCGACAAATGGCACTATTATTCCGCCTTCACCATCGTCGCGATGATTGCGCTCTACGGCCTCTTCCTGCGCATGCAGGTCGGCCAGCACAGCTATTTTTTCAGCTACAGCTACCCGCGCTCCGAACGGAAGAAGGGGGCTCCGGACGCGCACGGCGCTGACGAGCCGGCCGCGATATCGATCGCCACCATTCTCGTCGGCGTCGTCATCATCGGCCTGCTGGCCGAGTTCATGTCGGCCTTGATGACCGAGGGTCTGCGCGACAGCGGCGCGCCGATCGCCGTCACCGCCGTCGTCGTCGCGGCGATTTCAGCTGCCCCCGAGATCCTGACCGCCTTGAAGGCGGCCCTCAAGAACCGCATGCAGGCGACCGTCAACATAGCCATGGGCGCCTCACTCTCGACCGTGATCCTGACGGTGCCAGTCATGGAGGCGATCGCGCTCTATACCGGCCAACCCTTCATCATGGCGATGACCCCGGTGCAGACGGTGATGGTGACGATTACGCTGATTGCCGCAGCGATCAACCTCAATGACGGCGAGACCAACGCCATCGAAGGCATGACGCACTTCATCCTCTTTGCCACTTTCGTCATGCTGACGGCGCTGGGGCTTTGAAGATGGCGCTGCTTTCGATCTCGAAAGGAGTTCTCTCGGCAGGTCACGCCCGGTGGCGGGAGCCTGCGACAGTCATTCTTTCGATTTTTCCAGGAAGCGCTCTTTACGGGTTTTCGGTTTGAAACGGCGGAAGAAGTTTTCGACGGCGCGGATGGATTTGGTAACGGACATCAGCCTGTCGATCTGGCTGTTTGCATTGTGAAGCCGCTCGGACAGGACTTCGGCCGCCGTCATCGCTATTTCGACCGGCGGCACCTGGGGAAAGCGTTTGGCGAGCGCCGCATAGGGGCTGGCATCGACGCCGCCCATCATCGAGATCGTACCCATCCTGGCGAAGAGACGCAGGAAGATTTGCTCGAACGTCCAATCGTGCACGTCGAAGACCTTCCACTTCTCGCTTCTCTTTGCCGAAAAGCCGGCAAGCAGGATCTTGCCCGGCAGCTGCAGGTCGGCAAGCCAGAGCGCCATCGCAAAGCCGCTCGTCGCGATCTTGCCTGTTGGATAGAGATCTCCGATCATTTGCGTCAGATCGAGATGGCGGGTGCCGGTGCCATCGAAGCGGCTCTCCTCGCTGAAGTTCTCCTCGGGCGAGACGCGGATGTTGACCACACCCAGAAAATCATCGCCGGCAAAGAAGCGCAGGACATCCGCCACCTCGCGCCGGTGGACGATATTGGCACCCATCACGCCGCTGCGGGCAACCAGCACTGCATGTCCGGTGAAGGATTCGTCGAGCACCTTGTAGACATTGTTGAAGAAGACGTAGAGCGTTGTCTCCGGCAGCTCGCTTCGCAGCCGCTCGAAATCGACCGCTTCGCTGTTTGCCACCAGCACGATGTGGGAATAGCGCGACAGCAGCGCCTTCCACGCTTCCGGCGTCAGGAAATTGAAGCCGCTATCGGCGGCGGCTAACCTCTGCGTATCACTGGGGATCGATTCCATATCGGCTCACATGCACTTTCCAAGGACGCGCCTTGCTAGCTGTTGCTGAAATAGGCGCGCATCCGTGCAAGCCGCGCCAGCCCGCCGATCTGCTTTCCTACATGCGAGAAGAATCCACCGATCCGGCCCGCAGCCGACGGCTGCCTGCAAAAGGAGGCCCAGGGCGTGTTCCGGAGATCCTCGACATACTGCCTGGCCATCCGCCGATGCACCCAGGGAACGGTCGCCTGCCACGGTTTCTTGCGGCCGGTAAAGTGAAAGATGGCCGGCCGATCGACGAAAGGTAAAAGCCCCGTCTGCGTGTTCCAGCGCGGATCGAGCACCAGCCAGTCGCCGTCGAAACTGACGTTTAGCGCATCCTGGTCGTTATTTTCGAAAAGATGCGACCGCTCCTCGAAGATTTCCCGGGTTCTGGCGAAAAGCCCCTTCGCCCGGCAGGCCGACCAGTCGAACAGCAGCACGCCGGCATTGAAATAGCGTCCGCCCTCGCCCATGCCAATCTTGCGCTGCCGTGCTCCGGCTTTCTCTGGGAAGGCCATGACATAATCGTCGACCGCAGCAAGCGCCTTGCCTCGGAGATCCCTGGTGAAGAGTTCGTCGACGGGCGCTACCGCGAGCACGTCGGCGTCGAGGTAAAGCAGGCGCTCGATATGATCGGGAATATGCAGATCCATGTAGAGCCGCGCCAGTGTCGCCCCCGACCAGCGGCCCCGGGCCTGCTTTGCCGTATCCGGGGTATTATAGGGCAGCACAGTGATCGCCATGTCGTGCAGCTTCGCGAAATTGCCGACCTCGGCGATCTCGTTCGGCTTGAGGTCGATGCCGAGAAGCAGGAACTCCACGCCAGGACCGTCGAGATTGCGCTTGACGGATAGCAGCGTGCAGCAGGCAGCCGGCAGCATGTTGACGTCAGAACATACGATGACGGCACTACTCTGCAAAATCCGGCCTCCCGAAGCGGCAACTTGAACTTGATGCCGGATATCTAGTTGGTTTGAAGGCTGCCCGCAACCTGAGATCACCCGCGCTACCGACGCTCCCCGTCACGATTTGAATCGGAATTCAACGACTTGCGAGCCAAAGCGGAATCAATGCCGCAAGATCTTGAATCGGGATGTCAGCCTGATTCAGAGTCGCAGCGCCAGGGGATGATCGACGAGCAATCGATCGACCGTCGCGAGCTGCAAGCCCTCGACCTTGCATTGCGCCAGCAGCAGGCGATCGAAGGGATCGCGCGTCTCCGGCTCTGGGTCGGCGGCGGTGACGACGTGCGGGACATCGACGGACAGGATCGTCAGCCCGACTTCCCGCAGATAGATGGGAATGGTCTCCAGAGGCAATCCCGGCTGCAATTTGCCAAGCCTCGTCTTGATGGCAACTTCCCAGAGACTGGCGACGCTGACGAAGCCACCAGCGGCATTGTCGGAAAGCAGTTGCTCGACACGCGGAAAACGTTCCGCCAGTTTCCTCTGCGCAATGGCGATCACCATGTGCGTGTCAAGCAGCACCCGCATGGTCACGGCAGCGGCTTCAAAAGGAAATCTTCCGGCAAAGGATCGTCGAAGTCGTCGGCGATGTACATCTCCGTCCTCGTGATGCCCTTGGAACGGAGATAGGCCTCGCCAGCTTCCAGGTTCAAACCGCCGCGTTTCTGATGCGGTACAAGATCGAAGACCGGGCGGCCGTTGCGCGTCACGACAATGGTCTCGCCTTCCTCGACCTCGCGGGCAAGCTCGGTCAGGCGGTTCTTCGCGTCACGGATCGAAACGGTCTTCATGCCACAAATGTAGCTACATGCAGCCACATCGTCAACGTCGCCGCAAGCAAAAAGGCCTGACGTCGCCGGCAGGCCTTCGATCGATACTATCGCAGTCCGCTTACTTGCAGGCGGCGCAGAAACGCTGAATGCGGCGGCAGGCTTCCTCCAGAAGATCTTCCGAGGTCGCATAGGAGATGCGGAAATTCGGGCCGAGGCCGAAGGCCGAGCCGTGAACGACAGCGACGCCTTCCGATTCCAGAAGCTCGGAAACGAAATCCTCATCCGTCTCGATGACCTTGCCGGAGGGTGCGGTTTTGCCGATCAAGCCCTTGCAGGAGGGATAGACGTAGAAGGCGCCTTCCGGCACCGGGCAGACGATGCCCTTGGCCTGGTTCAGCATGGAAACGACGAGATCGCGGCGGCCTTCGAAGATCTTCTTGTTCGCCGGAATGAAGTCCTGCGTGCCGTTCAGTGCCTCGACGGCCGCCCACTGGGCAATCGACGTCGCGCCCGAGGTCTGCTGACCCTGGATCATGTCCATGGCCTTGATGAGCTGGATCGGGCCTGCGGCATAGCCGATACGCCAGCCGGTCATCGCATAGGCCTTGGAGACGCCGTTCATCGTCAGTGTGCGGTCGTAGAGCTTCGGCTCGACTTCGACAGGCGTGACGAACTTGAAGTCGCCATAGGTCAGGTGCTCGTACATGTCGTCGGTCAGCACCCAGACATGCGGATGCCTCATCAGCACATCCGTCAATGCCTTCAGCTCGTCCTGCGTATAGGCCGCACCCGTCGGGTTGGACGGGGAGTTGAAGATGAACCACTTGGTCTTCGGCGTGATCGCCTTTTCCAAATCGGCAGCCTGGAGCTTGAAATTATGCTCCTGGGTCGCGGAAACGAAAACCGGCGTGCCGCCGCACAGCGCCACCATCTCGGGATAGGAAACCCAGTAAGGCGCCGGGACAACGACTTCGTCGCCGGGGTTCAGCGTCGCCATGAAGGCGTTGAACAGGATCTGCTTGCCACCGGTGCCGACGATTGTCTGCTCCCAGGAATATTCCAACCCGTTCTCGCGCTTGAACTTGGCGGCGATCGCCTTGCGCAGTTCGGGAATGCCGGAAACCGGCGTGTATTTGGTCTCGCCGCGGTTGATCGCGTCGATGGCGGCCTTCTTGATATTTTCGGGCGTATCGAAATCCGGCTCACCCGCACCGAGGCCAATGACGTCACGTCCTTTTGCTTTCAGCTCGCGCGCTTTCTGGGAAACGGCGATGGTGGCTGAAGGCTTCACACGGGAAAGAGCATCGGCAAGGAAGGCCATGATATCGGTCCTAATGGTTGAAACGGGCAGAAAAGCCGCGACCGGAGTTCTGCGGTTAGCTCTATGTCCAATGTATGACGGCATTTCAAGCGCAAAGGCGTGATGGGGGCAATGATTCTTATTGATCCTTTTGCCGCACCGGCCGCCCCAGCTTGCCGGCAGCTTCGGACAGTCTTGCTACGCGCAGTTGAAGGGCTCGGCGCAACTCTTGCACCAAGATCTGAGACCATCGGGGTTCTCCGTTTCCTCGAAGCCAGTCGCCACCATGTCGAGGCGATTAGGATCGCCGGCATCTGCCGCGACCCGACCTTCGCCATCATGCCGATCAGCAAGGGTTGTTGTCACTAACGACAGCGGCGGACGGTCGGTGACGTCTCGACAGCATCCGGCACATTCGCGGTAGCGACGATCGCGTTTTTTCCTCACCTATGTCTTTTGAAATCAGACAGATCGCCGGATTTCGTCATCGCCACGAATAAGCCGCAACAAATGCCGGGCCGCGCCGTAATTCGGTCGCGAGCGCGCCGAGATCGAAGCCGCATCATTGCCTCATCCAAAATTGGTTATTGAGGGTATGCCAATGTTTCTGGAAGACGAATATGCCATGGGGCGCATACGTGCGCGCCGGATTTCCATTTCATTTCTTGTCGCCGCCACCGCCTTTGTCGCCTGTGTCACGGCAATGCTGGGGCTTGCCTCCGCCGCTCGCGCCGACACGCAGCAGGCGTCCAACCAGCTTGCAGCACTGGTGCGGCCGAACGACGTCAACAGCGGCTCGCTGCTGTTTCCTTCAAAGGAGCCGGGCTTCTACGTCGAAGCGCCGCGGCTGAAGAGCGACGTCGCGATCGACGTCTCCGGCCCGATCGCCAGGGTGAAGGTGACGCAGCGTTTCCATAACCCGAGCAAGGGCTGGGTCGAGGGCACCTACGTCTTCCCGCTGCCGGACAATTCCGCCGTCGATGCGCTGAAGATGCAGATCGGCGAACGCTTCATCGAAGGCCAGATCAAGCCGCGCCAGGAAGCCCGCGAGATCTACGAGCAGGCCAAGGCCGAGGGCAAGAAGACGGCGCTGCTCGAACAGCAGCGGCCGAACATCTTCACCAATCAGGTCGCCAATATCGGCCCCGGCGAAGAGATTGTCGTGCAGATCGAATATCAGCAGACGGTCCACCAGTCGGGCGGCGAGTTCTCGCTGCGCTTCCCGATGGTCGTCGCCCCGCGCTACAATCCGGCGCCGATCGTCCAGACCGTCGAGTTCAACAACGGCGCCGGTTTCGCCACGCCGCGCGATCCGTTGGAAAACCGTGAGAAGATCGAAGCGCCGGCGCTCGATCCGCGCGACAATGCCAAGATCAACCCGGTTTCGCTGACCGTCGACCTCAAGGCCGGTTTCCCGCTCGGCGAGGTCAAATCCTCCTTTCACGAGGTCGATATCCGTCAGGACGGCGACCAGGAGAGAACGATCAGCCTCAAGGGGGACGCCGTCCCCGCCGACAAGGATTTCGAGCTCACCTGGCAGGCCGCGCCCGGCAAGCTGCCTAGCGCCGGCCTCTTCCGCGAAGTGAAGGATGGTAAGACCTATCTGCTCGCCTTCGTCACTCCGCCGACTGCGCCGGATGCGGCAGCGCCGCCAGCCAAACGTGAAGTGGTCTTCGTCATCGACAATTCCGGCTCCATGTCGGGGCCGTCGATCGAGCAGGCAAAGCAGAGCCTGGCGCTTGCCATTTCCAGGCTGAATCCCGACGACCGCTTCAACGTCATCCGTTTCGACGACACGATGACCGACTATTTTAAGGGCCTAGTCGCTGCCACCCCTGATAATCGCGAAAAAGCGATCGCCTATGTCAGGGGCCTGACCGCCGACGGTGGCACCGAAATGCTGCCCGCGCTCGAGGATGCGCTGCGCAATCAGGGACCGGTTGCAACCGGCGCGCTGCGGCAGGTCGTGTTCCTGACTGATGGTGCGATCGGCAACGAACAGCAGCTCTTCCAGGAAATCACCGCAAACCGCGGCGATGCCCGCGTTTTCACCGTCGGCATCGGCTCGGCCCCGAACACCTATTTCATGACCAAGGCCGCCGAAATCGGCCGTGGCACCTTCACCCAGATCGGCTCGACCGATCAGGTGGCAAGCCGCATGGGCGAGCTTTTCGCCAAGCTGCAGAACCCCGCCATGACCGATATCGCCGCAAATTTCGAAGGCATCGCTGCCGAGGATATCACGCCCAATCCGGTGCCGGACCTTTATAGCGGCGAGCCCGTCGTGCTGACCGCGGAACTGCCGGGGGATAAGCCCGCCGGCAAGCTTGAAATCATCGGCAAGACGGGCGACCAGCCCTGGCGCGTCCAAATGGATATCGCCAATGCCGCCGACGGCAACGGCATCTCCAAGCTCTGGGCGCGGCGCAAGATCGATGATTTCGAAGCCCGCGCCTATGAGCGTCAGGATCCGGCCGGGCTCGACAAGGATATCGAGACGGTGGCGCTCGCCCACCATCTCGTCTCCCGTCTCACCAGCCTGGTCGCCGTCGACGTCACGCCGTCGCGGCCGGCAAACGAGCCGCTCGGCTCGGCGAAGCTGCCGCTGAACCTGCCTGAGGGTTGGGATTTCGATAAGGTCTTCGGCGAAAACGTTGTTTCTCCCGGCGGCGGAGAACGTCATGGGGCAGCCACCCCTGCAGGAAACGCCGCGCCGCATCAGGCCGTGGCCGAAACACCGGATCTCGCCGCATCGCCTGAGCTCGCCAACATGATGGCCGCAGCCCCGACCGCCAAGGCCGCCACCCTCATCGCGCAGAAGAGCTCGACCGTGAACCTGCCGCAGACGGCGACGCGCGCCGACGAGCAGATCATCCGCGGGCTGACCATGCTGCTCCTGGCGCTGACGGCGGCAAGCGGGCTGGCCGTCTGGCGCCGGCGCATCAAGCGGTTGATCGCGGTGGGAGCCAAGCCAAATGGTCTCTAGGCTCTCAGCAAGCCGGAACGAGGAAGCGGCCGAATTCGAGCCGCTTCCGACCTATCTGGAACTCGCCATGGCCGCCGCCACGGCCCACGACAGGCCCAAGGTGCGCCAGAGGAGAGGTTTCTTCCTCTGGCGTCTTTCCTCGATCGAAAAAGCGATCGCCGTCGCCATCGCCGGCCTTGCCCTTTATGGCTTGGCGCTGATCGGCGACGGCTTCCTGCTGAAGGCGAAGGCGGAGCTCTCGCAGATCCTGCTGAAACGCGCCTTCGCCGCGGAACTGAAGGGCGAGGAGACAAAACCCTGGCCCTGGGCGGATTTCACCACGGAGGCCAAAGTGCGCGCACCGCGCCTCGGCAAGGAGGCGATCGTGCTCTCCGGCGCCTCCGGCGAAGCCCTCGCCTTCGGCCCGGCCTGGCTTACCGATACGCCGCAGCCCGGCGAGCAAGGCACCTCGGTGATCGCCGCTCATCGCGACACGCATTTCCGCTGGCTGCAATATGTAAAACCCGGCGATATGATCGAGGTCACCCGCCGTGACGGCAAACTATTGACCTTCAAGGCCGGCGAAGGCCGCATCGCCCCATGGGATGCCAGCGGCATCGACCCCTCCTCCAACGGCCGCCGCCTGGTGCTGACCACCTGCTGGCCCTTCGATGCGACCGAACGCGGGCCGCTACGCTACATCCTCGAGGCCGAACTGGTCGACGGGTAGAGCGTCTTTTGAATCCACGCATCCGTTCAACCAGCAAACACAAAGCCGTTATATCAGGTCGCATGAGGGTTGAAGCTCTCCCCCGCCCGCTCCACCTTCAGCGTGAGAGACGACGGGAAAACAAGATGAGAATATCCGCCTTTCATTTCGCCGCAGCGCTGGTTCTGCTCGGCGCCGCATCCGCCGATGCGGCCGAGACCGTCAATACGCAGGATCTTGCGATCCGTGTCGACAAGCTCGCTGACGGCCTCGAACATCCCTGGGCGGTCGAGGTGTTGCCCGATGGCGCCTACCTCGTCACCGAGCGGCCGGGCCGCATGCGCATCATCCGCGACGGCAAGGTCTCCAGCCCGATCGACGGCGTGCCCAAGGTCAGCGCCCGTGGCCAGGGCGGCCTGATGGATGTGGCGCTGGCTCCGGACTTTGCGACGTCGAGAAAGCTCTATTTCACCGCCGCCATCGCCAATGGACAGGGTTCCGGCACCGAGGCCTTCAGCGCCACGCTTTCCGCCGACGAAAAGGCTCTCAATGCCGTGACGCCTGTATTCACCATGCAGCGCTTCACCTCTGGCAATATCCAGTACGGCTCGCGCATCGCCATTGCGCATGATGGTTCGCTGTTCATCAGCGTCGGCGACCGCGGCGACCGCGACCGCTCGCAGGACTGGCGGGACGATGCCGGCTCGATCATCCACGTCAATGCCGATGGCAGCGTCCCGGCCGACAATCCGTTCAAGGACGGCGGCAAAGCGCTGCCGGAAATCTGGTCGAAAGGCCACCGCAACCCACAGGGTATCACCTTCGATAGCAAGGACGGCAAGCTTTATACCGTCGAGCACGGCGCCCGCGGCGGCGACGAGATCAATCAGCCCGAGGCGGGCAAGAATTACGGCTGGCCGATCATCACCTACGGCCGCGATTATTCCGGCGCCGAGATCGGAGAAGGCACAGCGAAGAAGGGACTGGAACAGCCGCTGCATTACTGGGATCCGTCGATTGCGCCCGGTGCGCTCGCTGTCTATCGCGGCGCGATGTTTCCGGAATGGGACGGCAATTTCATCGTCGCGGCGCTGAAGTTCCAGCTGCTATCGCGCATGCAGCGCGACGAAAGCGGCGCCTTCGTCGCCGAGGAGCGGCTGTTCGAGGGAGAATACGGCCGCATTCGCGATGTCATCATCGCGCCCGACGGCGCACTGCTGATGGTGACCGACGTGGATAACGGCGCGCTGTTCAGGGTTTCACGCGCTGAGGCCAATAACGGCTGAAAGATCACAAGGCCCCGCGCAGCTCCTTGCGGAGGACGAATTTCAGCCCGGACCAGATCTCATCGACGGCGCAGACCTTGACGTCGACAAGACCTGTGGGAAGCAGGATCTCCCGCAGCACATCCTCGGTGACATCGGTCGGCACCCGCGAACTCTTTTTCGGCCAAGAGATCCAGAGCATGCCGTCCGGTTTGAGAACGCCGAAGAATTTAACCGCGACAGCCTCTAGCGCTGCCCGTTCGGTCACAAACAGATGCACGTAGTCGAACGCCCGCCGAGGCGTCTGCGGCAGCGCAAGGGCGACCGAGGCAAAACCATCGAAACCGTGGATGTCGCCAATCGTGTCGGGAACGCCGAGAAGAGCAGCCGCCTGCCCGCGCCCAAGGCCGAGCTTGCTGGCGAGCGGCTTGCCAGAATAGCCGGCCGTCCCGGACGTCGCAGCCGTATTGCCGGCCTGTCGGCTTTCTTCCTGTCCCATCTGTCATCTCCGCCGATAGAAGTCTTGGCCCTTGCCTGGAGGAAACGCAACTGCTAAGCGCCCGGGCGCACCCTTCCCCATCGAGGACGACATGACGCGCGCTCAGGCGAACCTCCTGCTATTGTTCGCAGCTGCCATCTGGGGTGGCGGCTTCGTTGCCCAGTCGACGGCGATGAAGGCGATCGGACCCTTCTGGTTCATCGCCCTGCGTTTTGCCGTCGCCACATTGGCCGTGCTGCCCTTCGTCCTTCTGGAAGCGCGCAAAGCCAAGGCGAAGACAAGCGCCCGCCATGCGAAACTCTATATCCTCACCGGCCTTGCCCTTTTCAGCGGCGCAGCCACACAGCAGGTCGGGCTGCAGACGACGACGGTGACGAATTCCAGCTTCATCACCGGTCTCTATGTGGTCTTCGTGCCGCTGATCGCCGTGTTCTTCCTGCGCCGTGCCCCGCATTGGATCATCTGGCCGGGCGCGCTGATGGCCGTCGCCGGCATCTATCTCCTCTCCGGCGGTCATCTCTCGGCCCTCACATCAGGCGATCTCCTGACAGTCGCCTGCGCCATCTTCTGGGCAATCCAGATCACCCTCGCCGGCACGACCGTTTCTGCGACCGGAAGGCCGCTCGCACTCTCGGCCACGCAATTCGCCGTCACCGCGACCTGCGCGCTCGCGATTGCCGCAGCCTTTGAACCGATCACCCAGTCGGCAATATGGGCCGCAGGACCTCAGATTCTCTATGTCGGCATATTCTCCTCGGGCCTGGCCTTCGTGCTGCAGGTGATCGCCCAGCGTTACACAACGCCCTCGCAGGCCGCGATCTTCCTCTCCTCCGAAGCGCTTTTCGGCTCGTCGCTTGCGGCCCTTCTGCTCGACGAGACGATGCCGGCGACGGGTTATGCAGGTTGCGCGCTCCTGTTTATCGCTATGCTTGTGGTCGAACTCGTGCCCGGATTTGCCCGGCGACGCTTGCCAGCCGTCTGAACACGCGTCCAAATATGGACGGTTGGCGAATCCGAAAAAAAATTAACGAGAGCGACAAGACGCGTTCACGTTGCATTTTTGGGAAAATCTGCTCGAAACTTATATTGCAGACGATATAAAACGTTAATCATTCCCTATCGGCGAAGGAAATTTTGCGTTTTTGCGCAAATTGGATATCCGGGCAGGTGTGCCTCGAACGACACGGCAAAAAACTTTTACTTGCCAAAATTCGTTTAACGCAGCACTCTCAGCGCGTTCGGGCATTTTGCGAGCATGGGAAGTCCTAAAGTATTTGCGCGCCGGGAACGCCAATTATCCCGGTCAGCCGGTTCCGATTATGGCGGGCGAAAGTCCTGTCTGGAGCAGGCCGAGGTAGAGGGGACCTTTTTCTCACATTTCAAGAATTGCCTGCCAACGCCTCCCGCAAGGAGGCAATGCTATGATGCTGCCCGTGTGGATGGCGGGCAGAGAGAAAAGGACCTGACGCATGGCAGAGACTGGCACTGTAAAATTCTTCAATACCGACAAAGGCTTCGGCTTCATCAAGCCGGACCGGGGCGGCGCCGATATCTTCGTTCACATTTCTGCCGTTCAAGCCTCCGGGCTGGCCGGCCTGACGGAAAATCAGAAGGTAAGCTTCGACACGGAGCCGGATCGCCGCGGCAAGGGCCCAAAGGCCGTCAATCTGCAGATTGCGGGCTGAACCCTTAACAAGGCTGTCGAATTTCGAGTTGAAGCCCGGCAGCAATGCCGGGTTTTGTCGTTCAGCCTTCGTTCAGCTACCAATCTCTACTACTGTCATCATCGAGAAAGGAACCGGCGTTCGGTTCCCGGGATTGGGATTTATGCTTATGAACAGGCTCGCCAAAACTCTTCTGCTGACGGCAACGGCTGCTGCGCTTACCCTTTCTGCCATCGGCGAGGCATCGGCCCGCGACCGCCATTGGCGCCATCATGACAACAACGACGCGCTCGTCGGCGGCGCAGTCGGCCTTGCCACCGGCCTGATCGTCGGCTCGGCCATCGCCAATGCCAATAACGGCCCTGTTTACGACGAGCCTCGCTACATCGACCCGCCCTACGAACCCGGATATTATGAGCCGGCTCCGGTCTATCGCGCCCCGCGCCGCGTCTATGTCGAGCAGCCGCAATATGTCGAACAGCCGCGCTACTATGCGCCGGTCCGCGCGGCAGTGGAGCCCTGGTCGCCACAATGGGAGCGTTACTGCTCCTATCGCTACCGCTCCTTCGATCCGCGCAGCGGCACCTATATCGGCAGTGACGGCCGCAGCCACTTCTGCACCGCCGGCTGATCGCTCAACAATCCCAGATACCAAGCGCCGCTCATCAGCGGCGCTTTTGTTTTTAGAACCTTTCATCCAGCTTTCTTTTCCCATGGCATCGGCCCCACCTCGGCATCCGGCTCGAAATCCGTCGAGACGCTGACTGCGCGCCATTCCCGATCCGCTTCGATACGCGCGGCATCCGCCTTCTCGACATTGCGTACAGCATCGCTGCCAAGCAGCAGCCGGAGCGGTGGCGCATTGAGGTCGGCGATATGGATAACGATGGCCGCCGCCTTGGCAGGATCTCCGGGCTGGCGACCATTATACTCCCGCTGGAAACGCACGGTGGCGCCGACCGTCTCGGCATAGTCCGCCCGCCCCTCGGCAAGCACAGTCGAGGCGCCGGCGAAATCGGTTCTGAAGCCGCCTGGCTCGATCACCGTCACCTTTATCCCGAACGGTGCGACCTCTTTCGCCAGCACTTCGGAAAAACCCTCGACTCCGAATTTCGCCGCCGAATAGGCGCCGCGTCCCGCAGGCCCAATCCGGCCGCCGACGGATGAGAATTGAATGATATGCCCCGCTCCCTGCCCGCGCATCAGGGCAATGACCGCCTTGGTCATGATGATCGTGCCGAACAGGTTGGCCTCGATCTGTGCCCGGAAATCGGCAAGGCTGGTATCTTCGATAGAGGAGACATTGCCGTAGCCGGCATTGTTGACGAGCACGTCGATGCGCCCGAACCGCTTCACGCCAGCCTCGACCGCCGCGGCTGCCGCCGTCTCGTCGGTCACATCAAGCGCGATCGTCAGCACCTGGCCGCCATACCGCTCGGAGAGATCAGCAAGCCGGGCGGGATCGCGCGCCGTCGCCACCAGATTGTCGCCGGAGGCCAAAACCGCCTCCGCCAGCGCCCGGCCGAGACCGCGCGAACTTCCTGTAATCAACCAGACCCTGGACATCGGAAACCCTTCCTTCTTTGGTTCCCGGCTCATGTATGGTCTATTGTATCCGATCGAAAGAAGGTACCCGGACGATCTATACACACCTTGAGGTAACTGACTTGAGCGACATGTTCGATTTCTGCTCCTCCATGACGGACGAACAGGATGCGCGCGCCCGCGAACTGATCGAGCGCGCGGCGGCGAAATGGCCGCTGCGCATCCTGCACGTGCTCTCCGATGCCGGCGCACCCTTGCGCTTCTCGCGCCTCATGGAGAGGGTCGAGGGCATCAGCCAGAAAGTGCTGACGCAGACGCTGCGCACTCTCGAAAGAGACGGCCTCATCATCCGCACGCTCTATCCGCAAGTGCCGCCGCGCGTTGAATATGAGTTGACGCCGCTCGGACGCGACCTCCTCATACAGGTCGCAGCGCTTTGGCGCTGGATCGTCGAACGGCTTGGCGATTTCGATGCGCGCAAGGCCGTGAGGCTGACTGTGGCAGGCGTTTAGGCCGGAATGCGGATCGTTGCTCTCAGCCCGCCGAGCGGGCTGTCGCCAAGGGTGACGTTGCCGCCGTGACTGCGGGCGATATCGCGGGCGATCGCAAGGCCGAGCCCGGTGCCCGAGGCGTCGAGGTTGCGCGCCGCGTCCAGCCGGAAGAACGGCTTGAACACGTCCTCGCGATTCTTTTCCGGAATGCCCGGCCCGTCGTCGTCGAAGATGACCGTCAACCATTTGGCACTGTGCTTGGCCTCGATGTCGAGCCTGCCGGCATAACGCCGCGCATTCGAGGCAAGGTTGGTGACGAGACGCATGAAAGCGTTCGGCCTGACGGATATGTCGTCATCGCCTTCGATCGAATAGCTGAATGTCTTGCCGTGCAGGGCGAAATCGGATTCCAGCTTTGCGAAGACCTCGCTGAGTTTCAGCTCGCCGACATCCTCTTCGACCTCGCCGCGTGCGAAGGCCGTATAGGCCTCCAGCATGGCCTGCATATCGTCGACGTCGTCGTTCAGCCCATGCAGGTCGGGATTGTCGCCGGCAAGTGCCAGCTGCAGCTTGAAGCGGGTGAGGATAGTGCGCAGATCATGGCTGACGCCGGATAGCATCGCGGTGCGCTGCTCGATCTGCCGCTCGATTCGCTCGCGCATCAGGATAAAGGCAAGGCCGGCACGCCGGACCTCGTCGGCGCCGCGCGGATAGAAATTATCGGGTTTCTGCCCCTTGCCGAAGCTTTCGGCCGCGCGCGCCAAGGTCAGGATTGGCCGGATTTGCCCACGCAGGAAGAGGATCGAGATGCCGATCAGCACCAGCGAGGTGCCGACCATCCAGACGATGAAGATATGCGTGTTCGAGGCATAGGTCTGGCTGCGCTTGGTCAGCACCCTGAGGATCTTGTTGTCGAGCTTGATGCGGATCTCGACGAGGTTCGAGTTGCCGACAGTGTCGATCCAGAAAGGCCGGTGAATCTCGTCGGTGATCTCGTCGCTGAGGATGCCGTCGAGGATCGAGAAGAACGGCTTGACGCGCGGCGGCGGCAGGTCGCCATCCGGCTCGATTGAGATCTGCAGGCTGAGCTGATCGCGGGCGATACGGATGATCTCGTTATAGTCAGAATTCTGCGGGTAGGTCTCGATGATCTCGATAATCGCGGCGATGTCACGGGTGACGGCAAGCGACAGCCGCTCCGTCACCATCTGCCAGTGGCGCTCCATGAAGACGGCGGCGACGACGGATTGCAGCAGCACCATCGGAATGATGATGATGAGCAGCGAGCGCGCGTAAAGCCCGGTCGGCAGCCGCCGGCGCAGCCAGCGGACGACCGAGCGCCAGCCTGGCGCAGAATTGCGGTCTTCCCGCCGCAAGCTGTCGATCGTCACCATCAGCGCCGGTCCTGGCCTCTATCCCTAGCTCTAAAGCGCGTCGCGATCTTTCAGATTCGCTTCTTGCGCTTTAGGTCTTTGTTTTTCCGCATGTCGTTGCCGCAAAGCCGCTGCACAGTTTTGCGCGACATGCTTTAGTCGATGCTCAGCCTGTATCCGATGCCGCGCACGGTCTGCAGCCAGACTGGATTGGCCGGATCATCCTCGATCTTACGCCGCAGCCGGTTGATCTGTACGTCGATCGTCCGCTCGCCGACCTCGGTGTCGTTGCCGATCAGCTCATGGCGGGGGATCGTGTCGCCGGCGCGCCGTGCAAAGAGCAGCATGATCTCCTGCTCGCGGTCGGTCAGCCGGATCACCTCGCTGGCTTTCTTCAGCTCCTTGCGGGTCAGCGAGAATGTGTAGGGGCCGAACATCACCTGTTCGATCTTCGGTCCCTCCCCGCCGGCATTGCGACGCAGGATGTTGTTGATGCGCAGCACCAGTTCGCGCGGATCGAAGGGCTTGGAAAGATAGTCGTCGGCGCCGGCCTCGAGGCCCTCGATGCGGTTGCCGGACTCTGCCAACGCCGTCAGCATGATGATCGGCACATTCTTGATGGCGCGAAGCCCGCGGGTGACGTCGATGCCGGATTCGCCCGGCATCATCACATCCATGATGATCAGGTCGAAATCGAGACCCGCGAGCTTGCGCTGCGCCTCGGCGCCGTCGGCGGCGACGGTAACGCGGAAGCCGTTCTCGGCGAGATAACGATTGAGCAGCGCGCGGATGCGCGAGTCGTCGTCGACCACCAGCAGATGCGCCGCATCGTCGGAAATACCTGTCTTGACCGCCATTCAATCCGCCTTCTGTCTGTCCCGCATGCCTCTAAGGAAAGCTTTTACGCCCTCCCGCACCTCCGCAGAAGCCCCTTCGAATGCCCGCTCAATGCGGCGCGATTGCGGCTCGGCAAGAGCAAGCGCCAGCTCTCGTCCCGATTTCGTTGGATAAAGCTTGCGCTGCCGCCGGTCCTCAGGCCCCGCCACCTGGCGAATATAGCCTGAATCGATCAGCTGTTTCAGCACCCTTGCAAGGCTCTGCTTGGTGATCTTCAGCGTATCGAGAAGATCGGCCACCGTCATGCCGGGGTTGCGGTTGACGAAATGCACGACGCGGTGATGCGCCCGCCCGAAACCGCTTGTTTCGAGGATGGCGTCAGGATCGGAAACGAAGTCGCGATAGGCGAAGAAGAACAGCTCGATGATCTCGAAATCGATGATGTCGGTATCTTCCATCGGCGTGGCCAGCGGCTCTGGCTTGCCTGCTTTCGGGCCGGTCTGTCGTGACACGCGGCATTCCTTTCTCTTCCCGCCCCCGCGGGAAACTTTCGCCAAGATATGTCAGCTTTGTTGACATAAATTTGCGTCACTGTTCCCTGGAAACCAAGGCCCGCCCGGCACTCCGACGCAATACGCGATTTCCCCTTGCATCTGTGGATAAAACGTAATGGGGACAACAATCAACAGGCATGGCGCTTGAAGCGCCGGAGGAGACCAGGGATGGCTTCAGTTCCTTTCGGCCAGCTGGACGGCGAAATACGGTTCAACGGCGAATTCGTCGCCTGGAAGGACGCCAAGATCTACGTGCTGACCCACGGCCTGCATAATGCCAGCGCCGTCTTCGAAGGCGAGCGCGCCTACGGGTGTTAACCAGGGCCTGAAACTTGACCACATGAAGGAAGTCTATCCGGCGGCGACCGCCGCCGGATAAGACGTCTTGCGCAATCGGCTTGGCAATTCAAAGCGTTAGAGCGCCGCACGGCTCCAAGGACGCGCGGCGCTCAGATGAATGCCCGCCGAGCATTTACCGATGCGCCCGTGCCATGACCAGACCGGCGAGCGTCGAGAGAATGCCGCCGCCGATGAGGCCGCCGATACCGTCGGCGATCAGGCCGGTCATCGCCGCTTCCCCACCGACCATGCCGAGCAGCATACCGCCGGCGACACCGCCGATCGCGCCTGCGATCGTGCGGGCGACGACATTGATCGCATACTGCTTCAAGGCGGCGCTCGCGGCATTGCCGCCGATGGCACCGGCAATCAATTGTATGACGAGCGGAAGTAGCGCTTCCATGACTTTCCTCCTCTGGCGATCTCCCCGATCGCCGTTAATATGCCGAACTTTCGGCATATTAGTATTTTATCATATTCAGAAGGAAAGCGTTAAGAAAAAATCAACCCATGCGGGAGGCAAGGGAAGAAGGGGACGGGCCGGAAACGAGGCGGTCAGCCGACCGCCTCGTTGTGTTTTTACCGATTAGATTATTGATAAACGTAGACGATCCGGCGTGTACCGGGATCGACCAGCACCGGCCGGTCGTTGATCCTGGTATAGCGGTATTCGTAATCCGGGATCGACTGGAAGGTAACATCGGCGGGCACTTCGGCGCCGACGACGACATCACCGCCGAGCTGCACCGTCTGGCCGGGATTGGTGTCGATATAGGTGCGGACCGTCTCCGGCGGGGTGATGGTCTCGACAGCCCCGACCGGGCCGAGCAACTCGTCGCCCGGGGCCGGCTGCGGGTCGACGGGAACGACGCTGGCGGTCGACTCGTAGGTCACGACAGGAACGCCGATCTCGTCGCGGTGCTGTTCGACGATGACCTGGCTGCCGCCATTGTCGACCTGCAGATAATCGGCATAGACCCAGCCGCGCATGCCGTTGACGTCGACCCGGCACCAGCGGCTGCCTTCGATGCAGCCGTCGAGCACCGCGGTCGAGCCGCGGGTGGCAAGGCCGACCGCCGGATATTGCGGGCCGGGGCCGGCACGGACATTGAGATCGTTGACGGTCGTCGCCATCATCTCCGCCTGCGCCAGACCGCCGCTCGCCAGGAGCACGGCTCCGGCCAATAGAATGTTTCTCTTCAAGGTCATCTGAGCGTCTCCTTGGTTTCGATGGGCTGACAACGCATGGCGTTCCACGATGTTCCCCTCCAATGGCTAGAGTCAAAGACCGCATGCGGGAGGCTCTTCACAAACCATTGAAAAAATTTAACAAAACAAGGATTTCCGACCCGTGACGACACCATCGGAAGGCATAAATTCTTGTTGCAGCCCGTCTTTTTGACGTGAGGCAAGGCGGCAGACACGGAAAATTCCGGCTGTCCTTGACGCGGTTTCGGACTATACCCTGAGCATCCAAGACACCAAGCGAGGCACTTATGGGCATGCTCCAGGCCGGCGTCATTCCGGTGACACCCTTCCAGCAGAACTGCACGATCTTCTTCGATCCCGAGACCAAGGAAGGCGTCGTCGTCGATCCCGGCGGCGACGTGCCGCTGATCCTGCAGGCGATCGCGCAAAACGGCTTGATCATCAAGGAAATTTGGCTGACACACGGCCATCTCGACCATGCCGGCGGCGCCAGCGAGCTGAAGGAAGCCTTGGGCATTGACGTGGTCGGCCCGCATCAGGACGACCTGCCGCTGCTGCAGCGGATCGAGACCCAGGCCGAAAAATACGGCATATCGGGACTACGCAACGTCCTGCCTGACCGCTGGCTGAAGGATGGCGACAAAATCTCCTTCGGCGACCACGAGTTCGAGGTCTATCATGCGCCCGGTCATGCGCCGGGCCACGTCATCTATTTCAACCGGGCGCAGAATTTCGCCCATCTCGGCGACGTGCTCTTCAACGGCTCGATCGGCCGCACCGACCTGCCGGGCGGCAATCATCAGCAGCTTCTCGATTCAATCCGCGACAAGGTGCTGCCGCTCGGCGACGACGTCGGCTTCATCTGTGGCCATGGCCCCGGCAGCCGCATCGGCGATGAACGGCGCAGCAATCCATTTTTGCAGGAAATCAGAACCGGCTGAGCGTTCGGCGCGGGCTCACATCATCTTCCGGCCGTTCGGCACGGGCTGCTCGACAGCAGCAAGCACGATCGCGCCGCTCTCGTCCTCGAATCCCAGCGTCAGCACTTCCGAGCGGAACGGCCCGATCTGGCGCGGCGGGAAGTTGACGACACCGAGCACCTGCCGTCCGATCAGGCTTTCCGGCGTGTAATGCACGGTAATCTGAGCCGAGGATTTCTTCGTGCCGATCTCGGGACCGAAATCGATGACCAGCTTGATCGCCGGCTTGCGCGCTTCCGGAAAGGGACTGGCTTCGATGATCGTGCCGACACGAATGTCGACGCGCTCGAAATCGGCGTAGGCAATCTCCTCGGCCATATCGTCTCCGCTAGCGCGTCATTCCTTTGCGAAAATCGATCTCGATTTTCGCAAAGGAATGACGCGCATTCAAAATGTTAGAGCGTCCTTGGCGCGTCTTTGACGCGCGGCGCTCTAGCCGGCCAGTTCTTCGGCCCGCTTGCGCGCCGCCGCCAGTGCTGCGTCGAACAGAGGCTGCATGCCGTTTTCGGCCATCAGCACGGCAAGTGCGGCCGCCGTCGTGCCGCCGGGAGAGGTCACATTCTGCCGCAGCCGCGAAGCGTCGTCGGGGGACTGGTGCAAAAGTTCACCAGCCCCCGCGACTGTTTCCCGCGCAAGACGCATCGCGAGGTCCGCCTGCAGGCCGAGTTTACGGCCTGCCTCCGCCATGCATTCGACGAGATAGAACACATAGGCAGGACCGCTGCCCGAAAGCGCCGTCACGGCATCGATATCGGCCTCTGCAGGCACCCATTCCACAGGACCCGAGACGCTGAGAAGAGAATGGACACGCTCGCGCTGCTGAGTGCTGACCGCTGAATTGGCAAAGGCGCCGGTGACGCCGCGCCCGACCATGGCCGGTGTGTTCGGCATGGCTCGCACCATGGCGGCCTTGCCCAGATGTTTCTCGAGAAAGCCAAGCGTCTTGCCGGCAGCCACAGAGACGACGACCGTTTCCGGCCCGACGGCAGTTCTCACCGCCGGCAGCACCGTCTCCATCACCTGCGGCTTGACCGCGAGAAACAGCACGCCTGCCTTCAAATCCGCCGGAGCGGCGACAACATGGGTCGCGCCGGCCTCGCTGATCGTCGCCAGCATCGCCGACGACGGGCCGGGATCGACGACAAGCACGGCAGAGCCCGGCACGCCGCTTTTCAGCCAGCCGGAGAGCATTGCCCCGCCCATGTTTCCGGCGCCGATCAGGACGACGGGATTTGTCGAGGAGAAAGCGTTCGCGGGCATCTTATGCCTCGCCGACAGTTTCGAACAACACGGCTTCCATCGCCTTCGTCGCTTCCATGCCGGACCAGACGACGAACTGGAATGCCTGGAAATAGGCTTCGCAGGTATCGAGCGCGCTAGAAAGCAGCACTTCCACCTGGCGGTTGGTGGGCTCCGCACCGCCGGCGAGCAGCAGCGACTGGCGGAAGATGACGACATCTTCCTGGCGCCAGAGATCGAAATGCCCCATCAGCACCTGTCCGTTGATCGCCGAGAGCAGCTTGACCACCTCGTTGACCCTGATGTCGGGAACTTTGATATCGAAGGCGCAGCCAAGGTGCAGTGCCTCGAATTCCTCCATCCAGGAGAAGGAGACGTGGTAGTCCGTCCAGCGACCCTCGACCGTCATCGCGATCTCGTCCTCGCCGGACCGTTCGAACGACCAGTCGTTGTTGGAGGCAACGTACTCGATCATATCGACCGGGTTCGACTGACGCTCGACTTCCAATTCCATCAGGTTCATGCAGCACCTTCTTGACCGGAACGAATGCGACCTAACTTTGTGTACGCACACAAGAAAGACACACGCAAATACCGGAACCACCACTCGGATGATCGTTGAACCGCTGCCAGACTTAACGCAGATAACCTGCCCGGAGCTTACCAAGTCGCTTCGAATCATCATTTAAAATCAGTGTATAATGCGCCTTGCCCCCTGCCAGCCCCCTGAGGGGAAAATAGGCCGGACCACTGTGGAAAGGCTCTTCGAAATTCAATTCAGAAGGGAGAATAAGCGACTCTGCGAATTGGCTTTTTTGGCAGTGTCCACAGGTGGAAAAACTCACCTTAATTTTTTGTGACGGATGCGACGTGTGGCATGAAGGCAACGCCGCATCTGCGTCATATCGGGACTTTCAGCCATGTCGCGCAAAACTGTTCAGCGGCTTTGCGCGACATGCGGGAAAACGAAGACCTGATGCGCAAGGAGCGAATCTGAAAGACCACGGCGCGCTTTAGTGGCCTTCGCCGGCAAGCCTCGCCTCGAGCGCCGCGATGCGGGCGGCAAGCGCCTCATTCTCATCGCGCGCCTTGATCGCCATCTCGCGCACGGCCTCGAACTCCTCGCGCTTGACGATATCCATGCTGTTCAGCCAACGCTCGGCCTGGGCGTTAAAGGCGGTTTCGATCTCCTTGCGGACGCCCTGGGCGGCACCGGCCGCATCGGTCATCAGCTTGGCGAACTCGTCCATGATGCGGTTCGTTCCGGTCGTCATGGCGTTTTTCTCCCTTCGCATGAGGTGAATTCAGCCCTTCGGGGCCTCAAGGATTGAGGTAGGGCTTCGCCATCCCCGATGCAAGCGCTTTGCATCGGAAACGCCCGCCGGAACCGGCCCGCCAAAGAGCCATCACGAACAATGGACTTGACCGTCCGGGATCGCAGCGGCATGTTCCGCGCAACCAAACAGGTGGGAAAACCTTGCCGACAGCAGCCAATCTCCTTGCCATCATGCCTTTTCCGGACATCGACCCGATCGCCTTTTCGATCGGCCCGCTGGCGATTCATTGGTACGGTCTTGCTTATGTCGCCGGCATCCTGCTCGGCTGGGCCTATGCGCGCCGTCTCGCCGCCAATGAAAGTCTCTGGCCCGGCAACGCCTCGCCGATGACACGGACGCAGCTCGACGATTTCATCGTCTGGGCGGCCCTTGGCGTCGTGCTTGGCGGTCGTCTCGGTTATATTTTCTTCTATGATCTCCCCGCCGTGCTGCGCAGTCCTGTCCGTGCGTTCGAGATCTGGAACGGCGGCATGTCCTTCCATGGCGGCCTGACCGGTACGACGATTGCCATGATCGTCTTTGCCCGCCGCAACGGCATTCCGATCTGGAGCCTGTTCGACATCGTCGCCACGGTCGTTCCCTTCGGCCTCTTCTTCGGCCGCATCGCCAATTTCATCAACGGCGAGCTCTGGGGCCGGCTGACCGACGTGCCCTGGGCGGTGGTTTTCCCGAGCGGCGGCCCCTTCGCCCGCCACCCGAGCCAGCTTTACGAAGCCGGCCTCGAAGGCATCGTTCTTCTGCTGGTGCTGGCCACCCTGGTGTATGGCATGCGCGCGCTGAAAAGCCCCGGCTTCATTACCGGCGTCTTCGTCTGCGGTTATGCCTTGTCGCGCATCTTCGTCGAATTCTTCCGCGAGCCTGACGCCCAGCTCGGTTACCTCCTCGGCACGAACTGGCTGACCATGGGCATGGTGCTCTCCTCCCCGATGATCCTGCTCGGCCTCTGGGCGATGCTCAGGGCCCGCCGCCAGGCTGCGTTGCAGCTCTGAAAACGGCAGGACGCGCGACATGACCACCGCTCTCGGCGAAAAGATCAAGGCGATCATCCAGGCCAACGGCCCGATCAGCGTCACCGATTATTTCTCGCTCTGCCTGGCCGATCCCGAACACGGCTATTACCGCACCCGCGAGCCCTTCGGCCGTTCGGGCGATTTCGTGACCGCGCCCGAGGTCAGCCAGATCTTCGGCGAAATGATCGGTGTCTTCATCGTCCATGCCTGGCAGCGCCACGGCACGCCGGCGGGCGTCCGCCTCGTCGAGATCGGTCCCGGCCGCGGCACCATGATGGCCGATATGCTGCGCGTCATCTCCCGCATCGCCCCGCCGCTGCTTGATGCCATGACCGTGCATCTCGTCGAAACCAGCGAGCGCCTGCGCGACGTCCAGAGCCAGACGCTCGAAGCTTACGGCGAAAAGATCGCCTGGCACGACGGCTTCGATGAAGTCCCGCCGGGCTTCACGCTGATCGCCGCCAACGAATTGTTCGACGCCATCCCGATCCGCCAGTTCGTCCGCATGCCGACGGGATTCCGCGAGCGCATGATCGGCATTGATGCCGATGGCGAACTGACCTTCGCCGCCGGCGTCGCCGGCCTCGATCCGGCACTTCTGCCCGAACCGGTGCAGAACCTGCCGCTCGGCACGCTCTTCGAGATCTCGCCCGCCCGCCAGGCCGTCATGATCGCGATCTGCGAGCGGCTGCGCGCCTTCGGCGGCACGGCGCTCGCGATCGATTACGGCCATCTCGTCACCGGTTTCGGCGATACGCTGCAGGCCGTGCGCATGCATGAATTCGATCCGCCGCTCGCCCATCCCGGTGAAGCCGATCTGACGAGCCATGTCGACTTCCAGCAGCTCGCCGAAACCGCACTTGCGGCCGGCGTCCATCTGAACGGCGCCCTGCATCAGGGTGATTTTCTGGCCGGTCTCGGCATCCTCGAACGTGCCGCCGCCCTCGGCCACGACCGCGAGCCGCAAACCCAGCAGGTCATCCAGGCGGCAGTCGACCGGCTCGCCGGCGCCGGTGAAGGCCGGATGGGCGAACTCTTCAAGGTGATGGCGGTCTCTCATCCCGCGGTCGACCTCATGCCCTTTCGCCCGGTGGATTGACAGGGCGCACGCGGCTGGTTCAACATCCGCGCGAACAAGAACTTGAAGCGCGCCGCCTGTGCGATGCGCTTGGGACAATAACAAACCCCTTAAAAAACCCCGGAATCACAGATGCAGGACGCGGCCTCTCCCGCACCGATCGAAAGCGCGCTGCTGAACGACGCGGCAGGCGGCACTATCCGCCACGGTTATTTCACCCGCGCCGGCGGCGTGTCCGAAGGGCTGTATCGCGGCCTCAATGTCGGCCTCGGCTCCCACGACGAACGCGACAAGGTCCTGGAGAACCGGCGCCGCGTCGCCGCCTGGTTCGACCTGCCGGTCGAGCGGCTGGCGACGGTGCATCAGGTCCATTCCCCTGATGTCGTGACCATCGATGCCGATTACGACGGCGCCCGCCCCGAAGCGGATGCGATGGTAACCCGCACCCCCGGCATCGTGCTTGGCGTGCTTGCCGCCGATTGCGGCCCGATCCTGTTCGCCGACCCGGACAATCGCGTCGTCGGCGCCGCCCATGCCGGCTGGAAGGGCGCGCTGACGGGCGTGCTCGAAAATACCATCGCTGCCATGGAAGCGCTGGGGGCGGACCGCGGGCGCATTATCGCCTGCCTCGGCCCCTCGATCAGTCAGGCAAGCTATGAGGTCGGGCCTGAGTTCGTCGAGCGTTTCGTCGCCGGGAACCCGGAAGATGCGCGTTTTTTCGTGCCTTCCGCAACCTACGGCCACGCCATGTTCGACCTGCCGGCGCTGACCGTCGACCGGCTGACGAAAGCCGGCGTGCGGGCCGAAAGCCTCGGCCTCTGCACCTATCCGGACAGCGAGCGCTTCTTTTCCTACCGCAGGACGACACATCGCAAGGAACCGGACTACGGCCGGCAGATTTCCGCGATATCAATCAGGGAGACGTGAGCAGAATGGCACTGCACTTCGAAAAGGCCGAATTCGCAAGCCGGCTTGCGCGCCTCACCGAGAAGATGAAAGAAGAAAAGCTCGACGCCCTGCTGCTCTTCGCCCAGGAAAGCATGTACTGGCTGACCGGCTACGACACCTTCGGCTACTGCTTCTTCCAGACGCTGGTCGTCAAGAGCGACGGCACCATGGCGCTGCTGACCCGCTCGGCCGATCTTCGCCAGGCCAGGCACACCTCGATCCTCGAGGACATCCATATCTGGGTCGACCGGGTCAATGCCGATCCGACGCTTGACCTGAAGAACCTGCTGGTCGAGATGGATCTGCTCGGCGCCCGCATCGGCGTCGAATATGACACGCACGGCATGACCGGCCGTATCTCGCGCCTGCTCGACGCGCAGCTGACCACCTTCGGCCAGATCACCGACGCTTCCTACCTCGTCAGTCGCCTGCGCCTTGTCAAAAGCCCGACCGAGGTCGCCTATGTCGAGCGCGCCGCCGTTCTCGCCGACGATGCGCTCGACGCCGCGATCCGGCTGACGAAGCCCGGCGCCGACGAGGCCGATATCCTCGCCGCCATGCAGGGCGCGATCTTTTCCGGCGGCGGCGACTATCCTGCCAACGAGTTCATCATCGGCTCCGGCGCCGATGCCCTGCTTTGCCGTTACAAGGCCGGCCGCCGCAAGCTCGACGCCAGCGACCAGCTGACGCTCGAATGGGCCGGCGCTTACGCGCATTACCACGCCGCCATGATGCGCACGATCGTCATCGGCGAGCCGATGCAACGCCACCGCGAACTCTATAATGCCTGCCGCGAAACCATCGAGGCGATCGAGACGGTGCTGAAGCCGGGCAACAGCTTCGGCGACGTCTTCGACATGCATGCCAGGATCATGGACGAACGCGGCCTTGCCCGCCACCGGCTGAACGCCTGCGGTTATTCGCTCGGCGCCCGCTTCTCGCCCTCCTGGATGGAGCATCAGATGTTCCATGTCGGCAATCCGCAGCCGATCGAGCCGAACATGTCGCTCTTCGTGCACATGATCATCGCCGATTCCGACACGGGCACGGCGATGACGCTCGGCCAGACCTATCTGACGACGGCGGATGCGCCGCGCGCGCTCTCCCGCCATCCGCTCGATTTCATCGGTCTTTGACCGATGAGAATCCGGAATTGACAGACATCAGCCGCCGCCCGCATAAATTCGGGTGGGGCTGATGCGATTGTGGGAAGGACGGATCAAGGGATGACGCGAGCTGCGATTGTGCCCACGCTCCTGGTCTTCACGGCCCTGCTGACCGCCTGCAACACCACCGATGCGCTGACGCCGCAGGTCGATATCGGCGATTCCTCCGCGCGCGCGTCGTCGAGCCCGGTAACGCAGAGCGAGGCCGAGCGTATGGCGGGTTCCCGCCAGCGGGTCTTCGCCCAAAGCTCCCAGCCGGGCGGCTACCATCCAGCTTACGATCAGTCGCAACAGACCTATCGACCCGGCACCGGCGCGCCGCCGACGACGATGCAGGAGCAGGCAGACGCCCTGTCGAGGAGCAGTTCCTCGCCGGCCGCCTCCGCCCCGATCGAGGAGCAATCGCTGCCGCCGCCGGCTTCCAGCGGTGAGCTTCCCGCACAACCGGCTCAACCGCCCGCCGGAGAACAGCCGCAGCAGACCGCCGCCCTCAACACCGGCGCCTCCTCTGCCCGCGGCAACACCGTGCGCTTCCTGCCGATCATCGGCGCGCCGGTTCAGGCAGTGACCCCGCTGTCGCGCCAGCTCGGCGCCGAGGCGCGCGCACACGGCCTTTCCATCAAGAGCTCGACCGACGCGAGCAGCGATTACATTCTCAAAGGCTACCTCTCCGCCTTCAGCGACGACGGCAAGGTCACCGTCGTCTATGTCTGGGACATTCTCGACAGCGCCGGCGGCCGCCTGCACCGCATCCAGGGGCAGGAAAGCGTGCCGACGGCAGCGGCCGATCCCTGGGCCGGCGTTCCTGCCTCGGTGATGCAGCAGATCGGCTCGAAAACCATCGCGGAATTCTCCTCCTGGCGGCAGACGCGGGGCGGTTAGTCACAAACTTTTTGCAAATATCAAAGCCTGTGGCGCCTTTGCCCTTGCATTCACGGGGAAGCTGGCTAAAAAGCGCGGCTATCAGCGCATAACAGGCGGACCAAAATGAAGGTTTTCGCAGGCAATTCGAACCGGCAACTCGCCGAAGCGATCTGCACCTATCTCAACGTTCCCTTGGGGAGAGCCAGTGTTCGAAGGTTTGCCGATCAGGAAATCTTCGTGGAAATCCAGGAAAATGTGCGCGGCGAGGACGTTTTCCTCGTGCAGCCCACCGCCTTCCCTGCCAACGACCACCTGATGGAACTGCTGATCATGATCGACGCGATGCGCCGTTCTTCAGCCCGTCGCATCACGGCCGTGCTTCCCTATTTCGGCTATGCGCGTCAGGACCGTCGCGCCTCGGGCCGCACACCGATCTCCGCCAAGCTGGTCGCAAACCTCATTACCGAAGCCGGCGCCGACCGCGTCATGACGCTCGATCTCCATGCCGGGCAGATCCAGGGCTTCTTCGATATCCCCACAGACAATCTCTTCGCCCTGCCCGTGCTGACGCGCGACATCAAGAGCCATTACGACCTCAGCAACGTCATGGTGGTCTCGCCGGATGTCGGCGGCGTGGTGCGTGCCCGCGCGCTTGCCAAGCGGCTGGACTGTCTTCTGGCCATCGTCGACAAGCGTCGCGATCGGCCGGGTGAATCCGAAGTGATGAACATCATCGGCGACATCACCGGCAAGGACTGCCTGCTGATCGACGACATCGTCGATTCCGGCGGCACGCTCTGCAACGCCGCTGACGCGATGCTGGCCAAGGGCGCAGCCAGCGTCACCGCCTATATCACCCACGGCGTCCTATCCGGCGGCGCGGTCACCCGCGTCACGTCCTCGAAGCTTCGCGAACTCGTCATCACGGATTCGATCCAGCCGACCACGGCGGTGCTCTCGGCACATAATATCCGCATCGTGACGACGGCGCCGCTGATCGGCGAAGCCATCAGCCGAACGGCCCAGGAAGAGTCCGTCTCCAGCCTCTTCGATTAAAAAGAGCCGGCATTCGACCGGCTCTTGTATCAGATGGGCACAAATCAGTAGAAAATTGTCGCCCTAAGAGGTCGCCGCCTGCCCCTCATCCGGCTGCCGCCACCTTCTCCCCGCACGCGGGGCGAAGGGATATTGCCGAACCGGCTTTCCGTACCCTCGACGCTGCGTTTGGCCTCCCCGTTTTACGGGGGTCAGAAGGACGGGTCGAGACCAGCGGCTCGATCCCCGGTCGGGCTAGGGCGATGGCAGCCATCGGCGCGAACCCGACAGCAGTGGCACAAGGCCGAGGATGACGCCGGGTAAAGAACGGAGTTGGTCAACAAGCTGAAGCCGGCACAAGGCCGGCCTCATTTATTTCTTATCCCGATTGATAACGCTCAAGGCTGCTGCGGCGGCGCAGGTACCGCGTCCTCACCCTGATCCGGTTCCTGCTCCGGGTCTGGCACCAGTCCCTGATCTTGATCCGGGCCGTCCGCTTCCTTGACCACCTGTCCGTTGACGGAGATCGCGCCGTCGCGGCTGATGCTGATATCCCAGCGCGAGCGGCCATCGGCATCGGTCTTTGCGAAGCCCTTCACCATCATGATGCCGAAGGAAACCTGGTTGAGATCAGGATCCGTCTTGGCAAGCTCTTGAACCGCGGCGATCGTCTTGTCGAGATCGCGGGCAAGGATGGTCGCCTCCATCGAATAGTCCTTCTCGGTGTCGACCCGTCCCTCGATCTTGCCGGTCATGTCGATGTCGTAGACATTCGACTTGGCGCTGATCTTCGGAAACTCGACCGTGACCCGGCCGTCGCGGAAGAGCTTCTTGCCCATCTCCTCGCCGCTCGCCTCCGGCGCATTTTCCTTGAAATCCATCGCCATCAAGGCATCGCCAAAGCTGGCAAAGTCCAGATTCGGCACGGCAAGCTGCAGGTCGAAGCTGGTCGGCATGAATGTCGAATAGCTTGGCGGCATCAGCGGACTGGCGAGGCTGATATCATGCGCATTCATGCCGAAGCCGAAACGCAGCGCGTCGCTCGGCCCGTCCATGGCCACGTTATAGCCGAACTGCTTGACGCCACCATTGCCCATCTGGGTGCTGACGGTCAGATTGTTGACACCAATCGTCTCGCTGAACGAGGCAAGAAGCGGGAAAGATTCCTTGAGTATCCCCTTCACCTTGGCGCTGTTTTCGGGGCTCAGCTCCTTCTCGTCGGCATGATCGAGAATGAAGAAGACCATCTCGCGGATCTGCTTGGCCGGCAGAGCGTTTATCTTGGCTTCGACATCAATCGAGTCGGCACGGATTTCGACGGGCGGCATTTGCGCGCCGGAAACCTGCTCGACGAAAGTCGACGCCGAGCCGCTGCCGACGATATCGATACGCCCGTTGCCGCCGGCACTGTCGGTCGAACTCAGCTTCTGATCCATGCTGGCGATGCTGGCGCTGACTTCTTCGGTCTCGGACTTGCTGGTGAGCCTGATGTCCTTGGCCGTGGCGGTGCTGGAGCGCAGATAGCTGATCGCCGGATCGAAGACTCCGGCATAGACAAGCGAAGCGATGGAATAGGAGAAATCCGTCGGCTTTTCGTCGGGTCCTTTGAAATGACCGGAGACATCGAACTTATTGTCGCCTTCGATGTTCCAGAGGCCGCTGTCGAGCGGTGTGGCAAAGGTCGAGAACGGCGTCAATCCGTTGATGGTGAATTTTGAAGGGTCAGCTTTGGAAAGCAGCTTTGCCAGATCGTAGATGATTTCGTAGCGTGTGCCCGCCGGATTGACGGTGATCAGGCCGCTCTTTGCCAGATCCTCGGGAAGCAGCTTCGTCAGGTTGCCCTTGAGCGCATCGGCGCCGTTCTGGTTGATCTCGACACCCTGGGCGGTGGTGACAAGGCAAAGTGCCAGCAAGCTCGTTGCCGTGACAAGTTTAAGACGCATAGTCCGATTTCTCCTCAGCCGCTTTTTTGATTGCGGCATCCAAAGAGGGGAAGCGCGCCGATGTCAACCTCAGCTATAGCGGGACTGCTGATTTCACCACTTTGCGGGGCTGCGGAATTCGCAGCAGGCGCAAACATCGCCTTCCCGAACGTGGCATTCGGCTTGCCAGAAACAAGCCTGATCCACAACTTGCGTTTCCGAGCGACTTATAATATAGGCCACCGGTCCGTGTAGACACCCTTGGAGGCAACGCGGATGAGGACGGGGAAACCCGCCTCCGGTTCGACGGAACAAGGCTTCTGCCCGCCGACGAACTCTCCAAATAACCTCGAAAGGAATAGCCATGAGCCAGGAAACTTACGAGCTCAAGGCCGAGGCGCGCGAACGGGTTGGTAAGGGGTCCGCCCGTGAACTTCGCCGCAACGGTTTGATTCCCGCTGTCATCTATGGTGACAAGCAGGCCCCCATTTCCATCGCTCTCAACACCAATGAGGTGACGAAGCGCATTCACGCCGGCGGTTTCATGACCACCGTGGCAACGATCGAAGTCGACGGCAAGAAATACAAGGTTCTGCCGAAGGACTACCAGCTCGATCCGGTCCGTGACTTCACGATGCATGTCGATTTTCTGCGCGTCTCCGCCAATACCCAGGTGACCGTCGAAATCCCGGTTCACTTCATCAACGAAGAGAAGTCCCAGGGCCTCAAGGTCGGCGGCGTTCTGAACATCGTTCGCCATGAAGTCGAAGTTCACTGCCCGGCCGATGCGATCCCGGAATTCTTCAACGTTGACCTCAGCGGCAAGAAGATCGGCGACAGCATCCATATTTCGGAAGTCACTCTTCCGAAGGGCGTCACCACCGTGATCGACCGCGACTTCACGATCGCGACCATCATCGCTCCGGCTGCCGGCATCGACGAGAGCGCCGCGGAAGGCGAAGCCGAAGCCTGATCGCTTCGACATTTTTAAAACATGCGGCCCGCTTTCCCATGAACTGGGAGGGCGGGCTTTTCGTTGCCCGGCAAGCCCCTGTTTCAGCAACATTTAACGTATTCATGAAAGCATGCTTCGTCAGCTGCAAAGAAGCCCGCCTTAGCGCGCGACAGCAGATAAGGGTCGGCCTGGGGGAGTAGACGGAACCATGAACAATTCCGTTGAGAACAGATTTTTTGGAATTGTTTGCGGAGCGCTGCTCGTTTTTGTCGCTCCCCTCTTTGTTCTCTTCCTTTTTCTTTCCTCGGAACGGGCCGACAAGGAAATACGCGATCACATTTCCGTTCTCCTTGTCGCCAATGCCCAGGCGCTGGCAAAGCCACTCTGGGACCTCGATGAGGAGAGTGTCACCCAGATCAGCGCGACGGTCGTTTCCCAGGGCGCCATCGTCAAGGTCGAGGTGCGTGATCAGTCGGGCCAGCTCGACATCAGTCAGTCCACCATTCCGCGCTCCTTCGACGGCAAGCTCGTGCAGGTGTCGCGCGCCATCATCTACAACACCGTCGACGGTCCGAAGAACCTCGGCAGCATCAGCGTCTACTATCCCGCGCTCGGTTTGTTTTCCGGCCTGAAGCAGGAAGAGGTCGTCTTCATCTCGATCTTCATCTTCGCGGTTCTGGCGGTTTTCGGCACCGCGCTGATCGGCAACCGGTTCTTCGTCATCCAGCCGCTGATGCGGCTGACGGCCGCGATCGAGGCCACCCGGCAGCTCGGCTCCCGCCACCATGTCGACTGGCAGTCGAACGACGAGATGGGACGGCTTGCCCGCAGCTTCAACGAGATGCAGACAAAGCTCGAAAGCGAGGAGAAGGAGCTGAAGTTCGCCCATCGCCGCGCCACCGACATCTATAATCTGACGCCCGCCATGCTTTTTTCGCTCGACGAGGAAGACCGTATCACCGCCGTCAGCGATTACTGGCTGCTTGCCACAGGTTATAACCGCGCCGCCGTCATCGGCCGCAACTTCGCCGATCTCGTGACATCGACCACCCGCGACAAGTTCAAGCGCCGCCAGGCGGAAAGCGGCATTGCTGTCACCGTCAAGTTCGTCTGCCTGGACGGCCGCACCATGGACGTCCTCATCATGGAGTCGGAGGCGGAAGCCGGCGCTCACGACCGCCTCTCGCTGTCGGTCATGACCGATGTGACCGAACTCAAGGCATCCGAGGACCGCAACCACCGCCAGGCGATCACCGATCACCTGACCGGGTTGCTCAATCGCCAGGGCTTCGAAGCCGTACTCGACAACAAGATCGCCGCCGCCGACGCGGCCGGCCAGGAGCTCGCCTGCCTCTTCGTCGATCTCGATCGCTTCAAGTGGATCAACGACAATATGGGCCATGCCGCCGGCGACATGGCGCTGATCGAGCTCGTCGAGCGCCTGAAGACCTACCTCGCTCCCTCCGATGAGGCGGCCCGTCTCGGCGGCGACGAATTTGCCATCCTGCTGCCGGCGAAGGATGCCGAAAAACGCGCCAGGATGATGTGCGAGCAGATCGCCTCGATCTTCGAAACGCCGTTTGCCCCCGACATGCATCTGAGTGCTTCCGTCGGCATCGCCATTTATCCGCATCATGCCGCAACCGCCGCCGAACTGCTGCAGAAATCGGATCTGGCAATGTATGCCAAGAAACGCGACGGCAAGAATGGCGCGCAGCTTTTCGACAACGCCATGCTCGACCGTGCCCGCAGCCGCGCCGAGATCGAGCCCAATATCGAATCCGGCCTCGTCGACAACTGGTTCGAGGCCTTCCTGCAGCCGATCGTCAATCTGAACGGCCGCGGTATTGCCGGTTTCGAAGCCCTGATGCGCCTCAATCATCCGCAGAAAGGCTTGATGCCGCCGGCCGAGATCATCAGCGTTGCCGAGGAGACAGGAAAAATCGTCCGCGTCGGCAATGTCATCATGGAAAAGGCGATCGCCAATCTCGCGAAGATCTCCCGCATATCCGGCATGCAGGATAGCTATCTCGCCATCAACTTCTCGCCCCTGCAGTTCGAGCCGGCGCTGCCGGCCCGGCTTGCCGCCATCGTCGGTCACCATGGCATCCATCCAGAGCGCATTGTTGTCGAGATCACCGAAGCCGTGCTGATGCACGACAATCCGCAGATCCGCATGATCGTCACCGAGCTTCGCCGCTTCGGCTGCCGTATCGCGCTCGATGATTTCGGCACCGGCTATTCGTCGCTGAGTTACCTCAACCGCTTCCCTGTCGACATCATCAAGATCGACCAGTCCTTCACCCGCGCGATCAATGATGGTGACGACGACGTGCGCCAGAAGAGCCGCATGCTGATCGAAGGCATTACCACGCTCTCTCATAAGATGAACTGCACCGTCATCGCCGAGGGTATCGAAACCGAAGAGGAATGCCGCACGCTCCATCAGATGGGGCTTGATTATGGCCAGGGTTACCTCTTCCATCGTCCGAAACACGCAGCCGTACTCATCGAGGAACTGATGGCCTCGGAATCGGCCGTCGCCCGCGCCTCATGAACAAGGAGATGAGATAATGAAAAAGCTCCTGCTTCTCGCATGCCTGGCGCTGCCCTGCGCCGCGCATGCGCAAACAGTGACTTTCACCACGGAGGATTACGCCCCCTTCAATTATCGCGACGGCAAGGAGATCAAAGGCGCGACCGTCGAGCAGGTCGAAAAGGTGATGGCCGCGATCGGCGTCGACTACACGATCGAGATCATGCCCTGGGCACGCGCCTTCGGCCTCGCCCGCACCGCGCCGATGACCTGCGTCTTCGCGACCGCTCACAACAGCGCACGCGACCCACTGTTTAAATGGGTGGAGCCGCTGCTGATCGACCGCAACATCCTGATTACCCGCAAAGGCTCGGGCGTCACCGCCAGCAATCTGGACGAGGCGAAGAAATATACGATCGGCACGCAGCGCGAGGATTATACCGAGACGATCTTGAAGGAGAAGGGCTTCACCAAGCTCGATGTCGCCAGCGATTTCAACGCGACGCTGCGCAAGCTGCTCGGCGGGCGCATCGACATGATGCCGATCTCAGAACTTTATTTCGAAAAGCTGAAGGCCGACCAGCCGGTGGAAATGGTGACCGTGCTGTCCGCCCAACCGATGAGCATTGCCTGCGAGAAGAGCTTTCCGGACGATCTGCGCGCCAGAATGCAGGCGGCCCTCGACAAGCTGATCGCCGATGGCGACCAGAAGCAGATCTTCCAGAAATACGGCATGAACCTCTCGGAGTGACGCGGCCGGCGGGCTTGCCCTTTCCGCTTGACTTTGCTCTCGTTTCCGGGTGGTGAACGTGGGCAAAAGTTAAGCGAGGACGACAGGCCATGCTGATCATCGCGGGTCTCGGCAATCCCGGCGGCAAATACGCCGGCAACCGCCACAATATCGGCTTTATGGCCGTCGACGCCATTCATCGGCGCCACAGCTTTTCACCCTGGTCGAAAAAGTTCAGGGCCGAGATCGCCGAGGGCGAGCTCGGCGGCGAGAAGGTTCTGTTGATCAAGCCGCAGACTTTCATGAACCTCTCCGGCGAGGCCGTCGGCGAAGCGATGCGCTTCTACAAGCTCCAGCCCGCCGATCTTGTCGCGATCTATGACGAGCTCGACCTTCCCGCGGGCAAGGCACGGCTGAAGACCGGCGGCGGCCATGGCGGCCATAACGGCATCAAGTCACTGGACGCCCATTGCGGCAAGGAGTACCGGCGGCTGCGCCTCGGCATCGGGCACCCCGGCATCAAGGAAATGGTGCAGAACCACGTGCTCGGCGATTTCGCCAAGGCTGACAAGGCTTGGCTGGAGCCGCTTCTCGATACGCTCGCCGACAATGCCGACATGCTGGTGCGAAACGAGGATTCGCAGCTGATGAACAAGATCGCGCTGGCACTCGGCGGCAAGGCCGAGGAGGAGAAGCCGCGGAAGGACAACAAGACGACCGAAAAGAAGCCGGCCGGCCAGTCGCATATACACCAGGCGCGCAATCACAATCAGCCGAAGGTGCTGGCCACCGGCCCGATGGCCGATATTCTGAAGAAGATGTTCGGCAACAAGGGGGAATGAGGCCGGTGCCGGATCAGAACATCGCCATCCGTCCGGCCGCCGCCGGCGATCTTCCCGGGCTGACCACCCTCTACCAGAATTTGAACCCGGCCGATCCGGTTCTCGACAAGGCCGTGGCCGAAGAGCTGTTCTCCACCGTCCTCGCCCAGCCCGGCATGACCGTATTCATTGGCTTTGCCGGCGATATCCCCGCAGCAACTGCCACCTTGATCGTCGTGCCGAACCTGACGCGCAACGGCGCCTCCTATGCGTTGATTGAAAACGTCGTCACCCACGCCGATCACCGCCAGCGTGGTTATGCCGGCGCGGTCATCAGTCACGCAGTGACTGAGGCTTGGAAGGCCGGCTGTTACAAGGTGATGCTGCTCACCGGCTCGAAGAACCCGGCGACGCTGCGCTTCTACGAAAATTGTGGTTTCGTGCGGGATAAGACCGGTTTTCAGATCTGCCGGCCCTAGAGCATGATGTCATGAGAAAACCGCTCACACTTTTCGGCATCATGCTCTGAAGCAGAACCTATTCCTCCGGCTCTGTCGTGAACATCAGCGGAAAGCCCATCTCCTTGGCGAGATCGATGCCCTCCTTGGCCTTGGTCTCGGCGATGTCCCTGGCGCAGACCACGACCACGCAGGAGCCGAGCTTATGGGCGGTCATCATCACCCGATGGCCGGTCTCCTCGCTCATGCGGAAGACGGCCTTCAGGATCACGATGACGAACTCACGCGGGGTATAGTCGTCATTGACGAGGATGACCTTGTAAAGCTTCGGCTTGTCCAGCTTCGGCTTCACCTTGGTCTTCGGTTTCAGGGCAACGTCATTGTCACTCATCGGAAAATCCACCCGTCGATGACATGGTCAGGAATCTTCAAAACAACTAATCATTGTCGATGACGAATTTTCGACGGTCCACGGTCGCTGCCTCCACCAATCAGGAGGAAAAGCCCGCTGGCTTGAGACCGGCACGGCTATTGCGGCCAGGCAAGAGCAATCTGACAAAATCCGCAATGCATCGAAACCGAAATCGCCCTCCAAAATAGGCCGCCACCGTTCCGTGAGCAAGTGAGCAACGCTAAAAGCTCGCTAAGACTTGACCACATTGCTCCTTTATCCCATAGGCACCAGCAAGAAATTCAAGAACAGCAGGTTTTAGCCATGGGCTTCAAATGCGGCATCGTCGGTCTGCCGAACGTCGGCAAATCGACCCTCTTCAACGCGCTCACCAAGACGGCGGCCGCACAGGCGGCGAACTATCCCTTCTGCACCATCGAGCCGAACACCGGTGAAGTCGCCGTGCCCGATCCGCGCATGCGCAAGCTTGCCGACATCGCCAAGTCGAAAGAACTGATCCCGACCCGCATCTCCTTCGTCGACATCGCCGGCCTGGTGCGCGGCGCCTCGAAGGGTGAAGGCCTCGGCAACCAGTTCCTTGCCAATATCCGTGAAGTCGACGCCATCGTGCATGTGCTGCGTTGCTTTGAAGACAGCGACATCACCCATGTCGAGGGCCGCATCAATCCCGTCGCCGATGCCGAGACCATCGAGACCGAGCTGATGCTCGCAGACCTCGAAAGCCTCGAGCGCCGCACCGAGCAGACGCGCAAGCGCGCCACCAGCAAGGACAAGGAATCGATGGCGATGCTGCCGATCATGGAAGCGTCGCTGAAATTGCTCAACGAAGGCAAGCCGGTGCGCACGCTGCTGTCGACGCTGGATGCCGAGGAAATCGCCATCCTCAAGGGTCTCAATCTCCTGACCTCGCATCCGGTGCTCTATGTCTGCAACGTCGCCGAGGCCGAGGCTTCGACCGGCAACGAATTCACCGAGGCCGTCGCCGTCATGGCTCGGGAACAGGGTGCCGAAACCGTCGTCATCTCGGCGGCGATCGAGGCCGAGGTCGCTCAGCTTCCCGAGGATGAGGCCAAGGAATTCCTCTCCGCCCTCGACCTTGACGAAGCAGGCCTCGACCGGCTGATCCGCGCCGGATACAAGCTGCTCCACCTCATCACCTATTTCACCGTCGGCCCAAAGGAAACGCGTGCCTGGACGATCGAGCGCGGTACCAAGGCGCCGCAGGCCGCCGGCGTCATCCATTCGGATTTCGAGCGCGGCTTCATCCGCGCCAACACCATCGCCTATGACGATTACATCAAATACAACGGCGAAGTCGGCGCCAAGGATGCCGGCAAGGCGCGTGACGAAGGTAAGGAATACGTCGTCCAGGACGGCGACGTCATCCACTTCCGTTTCAATACCTGATGCGAACAGGCTGCCGCCTCAACCCGGCGGCAGCCTGTTTGCAATTGCCGGCGGCAGTGCGCGTAGCACCAGCCGACGAAGCGGCATCCAACCGGTGCCGATGATCAATACGATCGCGCCGACGACGATCAGCGTCGTGAAGATGTAGGTGTCGACCGTAGCGCTTCCCTGCCTGAAGACGCTGAAGATCGCGACGCCGAGCGACAGCAGCCCCGAGGTCACGAAGGCGCGCCGGTCGATGATGAGACCGATCAACATCAGCGCCGCCACCGTCGCGACGACCGCGGGTGTCCGCGACGACATGTTCCCGACGTCGAAGATACGGACGCCTTCCCCGAACGACAGCAGAAAAACGGTGCTGTAGAGCAGCGCCGGCGCGGCGCCGAGATGCAGCCAGAAAGCAATATCCGAACGCGTTGTCCGCCGCAGCCGGTCGCCGAGATCGAAATAAATTGCCATTGCAAACAGTCCGAGCGCACAGACGAGGGAGACCAGCGCCAGCGCGACGGGATGATCGAGGAAAAACGCCGGATTGCCGCTTGCCCACTGCACCAGCCGCAAAAGCAGAGTGAGGACAAAGGCAAGAACCGACATGATGGCGAGCGCCAGCGACAGCGGTACGCGATAGCGGACATAATAGGCGACGAGAATGATCGGGAAACCGGCAACGAACTGCGTCGCCTCCGCTCCGAAGGATTGGGAAGTCGGCGTCCACGGCGGGAAGAAATGCGACATCAGCAGACATGTCCAGCAAAACAGCGCGATCGTCAGGCTGACGGCCGGCAAAGCGAGCCGCTGGCGGCGCACCAGGATTTCCGAAAGCACGATGATGGCAGGCGCCACGGCATAAAGTGCAGCAAGCCCCCAGAGGCCGCCGAGCGCAACGATAACGCCGATGGTGATCAGCACATCGTGGAACCCTCGCACGAAACGTGGCGTCTCGGTGTCTGACCAGGCGTCTCCCTCAACCGCCCTTATGGGCTGAGGTCCGACAACGGCCACACCGCGTTCGCTCAGGAACGGCAAAAGCCGTCCGCCCGCCTCCGGCGAAATCAGCCCCTGGCGCGCCGCCTCGTCGAGTATCGACCTCAGTTCCGTCATGCCGGTTTATCTCCCCGGAATCATTGAGCCCGCACGGATGCTATTGTAAGCAATAGAGCATGATGCCGAAAAGTGTGAGCGGTTTTCGGGCGACATCATGCTCTAACTCTTTAATGTAGAACAGGATTCAGATTTTAGGCTGACCCAGCCCAAAATCATCCTGTTCTAGGCGCTGCATATGGCGGGAGAAGCGAATGCCGGCAGAAAAGCTTACCTTCGAGGATTTTGAGCCCGGTCGACGCTTCGCCCTCGGCCCGAAGCTGGTGCTCGCCGAGGAGATCATCGAATTCGCACAGGAATTCGATCCGCAGCCGATGCATCTCGACGAGGCTGCCGGCCGCGCCAGCATTCTCGGCGGCCTCGCCGCCTCCGGCTGGCATACCTCCTCGATGCTGATGCGCATGATGGCCGACAGCTATATCCTGAACGCGCTCTGTGAGGGCGCGCCGGGCATCGACCTGATGGAATGGCGAAAGCCGGTGCTTTCAGGGGACACGCTGCAGGGTCACTCGACCGTGCTTGAAGCCCGGCCGATGCGCTCGCGCCCCGGCATGGGCATCGCCAAGTTCCGCCACGAGGTAGAAAACCAGCGCGGCGAACTCGTCTGCCTCTCGGAAAATTCGGTCATGATCCGCATGCGCCCGGAGATTGCAGCATGAGAATGTCCGAACTTTACCCCATCGGTGAAAAGGCCGAAATCGGCAGCTACACCTTCACCGAGGAAAACATCATCCGCTTCGCCGAGCGCTACGATCCGCAGCGTTTTCACGTCGACAAGGCAGCAGCCAAGGATACCCTCTTCGGCGGCCTTTGCGCTTCGGGCTGGCACACCACCGCCGCCTGGATGCGGACCTTCCTTGCCTTCTGGAAAAGCCAGAGCGTCGCGCTTATGCAAAGGGGCCTGAAGGCGCCGAACCTCGGCCCTTCGCCGGGCTTCCAGAAACTGCAATGGCTGCGGCCGATCTTCCCGGGCGACGTCGTGACCTATTCCGTCGCGCTGCTCTCCAGCCGGCCCCTCGCATCCCGGCCGGGCTGGCACCTCAACACCATTCTCTGCGAGGGCGTCAATCAGAACGGCGAAGCCGTCATGCGCTTCGAAAGCGGCGTGCTGGAATTCGACTGACGCCGCCGGCATCGGATATGGGCTTAGTGCCCGGAGAATTCGACCAGCGTGTGCACGTTGACGCCGAGCTCTTCCAGCTTCTTGCGGCCGCCGAGATCCGGCAGATCGATGACGAAGCAGGCTCCGACCACCTCAGCACCGATCTGGCGCAGCAGCTTGGTGGCACCCACGGCCGTACCGCCGGTGGCGATCAGGTCATCGACAAGGATCACCTTCTCGCCGGGCTGCACCGCATCGCGATGCATCTCCATCTCGTCGACGCCATATTCCAGGCTGTAGGCGATGCGCACGGTCTCATGCGGCAGCTTGCCCTTCTTCCGGATCGGCACGAAGCCGGAGGAAAGCTGATGCGCCACCGCGCCGCCGAGAATGAAGCCGCGTGCCTCCATGCCGGCAATCTTGTCGATCTTCGTGCCCGCATAGGGCTGCACGAGTTCATCGACCGCCCGGCGGAAAGCCCGGGGGTTGCCGAGCAATGTGGTGATGTCGCGGAAGATGATGCCGGGCTTGGGATAGTCGGGAATGGAGCGGATGCTGGCTGCGAGTTCCGAAGTCGTATTCTTGTCCATGGAAAGTCCGTATCTGCGAGCGCATGAAACCAGAGCACGATGCCGAAAAGTGCGAGCGGTTTTCGGACGACATCATGCTCGAACCATTAGTTTGGAACAGGATGGCCGCACCCTATCAATTGCCAGGGGCGGAACCAACAAAAAAGGCGGCCCTCAAGCCGCCTTTCAAAATTCAGGCAAGGAGCGCTCAATGCTCCTTGTTGGCGTAGACCGAGCGCTTCGTCAGATAGATCAGCACCGTGAAGATCGCCAGGAAGACCATGACCATGAAACCGGTGCGCTTGCGCTCCTCGAGATGCGGCTCGGCGGCCCACATCAGGAAGGAGGAAACGTCCTTGGAATACTGGTCGACGGTCTGCGGCGCGCCGTCATCATAAGTCACCTGGCCGTCCGAGAGCGGCTTCGGCATGGCGAGGACGGAGGCGGCATGGAAATACGGGTTGTAATGTCCGCCCTGCGGCACCTGGAAACCGGCCGGCGGCTCTTCATAGCCGGTCAGCAGCGCGTGGATATAATCCGGGCCGTTCTCCTGATACTGCGTGAAGATGTCGAAGACGAATTGCGGGAAGCCGCGCTCGACTTCGCGGGCCTTGGCGATCAGCGAAAAGTCAGGCGGAGCCGCGCCGTTGTTGGAAGCCGCAGCCGCCTCCGCATTGGCGAAAGGCGCCGGGAAGTGGTCGGAAGGGACCGCCTTGCGGGTAAACATCTCGCCGGCCGCGTTCGGCCCGTCCTGGACTTCGTAATTCGCAGCGAAAGCCTTCACCTGCGCCTCGTTATAGCCGAGCTCGTCGAGCATGCGGAAAGGCACGAGGTTCATCGAATGGCAGGCGGAACAGACTTCGGTGTAGACCTTGAGGCCGCGCTGAAGCTGAGCCTTGTCGTAATGGCCGAACGGACCGGCGAAAGTCCATTCCTCCTCCTTCGGCTCCTTCAGCGGATAGTGCGGCGTCGCACCTTCCTCATGATGGGCGGGTGCTGCTCCATTGGCGGGCGTCGCTTCCTGGGCCAAGGCTGCGCTGCCGAGAACGGCAGCGACTGCGAGCGAAAGAATGCTTGCAACAAGCGTTTTCATATTTCTGTTTCCTTCCGCCGCTCGCTTACGCATTGGCCGCTGCATTGGCAGCAACTGTCTTGTTGCGCTTTTCGAGCACCGCTTCGGTGATCGAGTTCGGTATGCGGCGCGGTGTTTCCACCAGGCCAAGAACTGGCATCGCGACCAGGAAGAAAGCAAAGTAGAGAAGCGTGCAGATCTGCGAAATCGTGGTGAACAAGCCTTCCGCCGGTTGCGAGCCGAGCCAGCCGAGGATGATCGCATTGATCACGAACAGCCAGAAGAACAGCTTGTACCAGGGACGGTAGACGGCCGAGCGGACCTTGGAGGTGTCGAGCCAGGGCAGGAAGAACAGCACGATGATCGCGCCGAACATGACGAGCACGCCACCGAGCTTGGAGTCGATGGGGCCGACGTTGAAGGTGATCGAGCGCAGCATCGCGTAGAACGGCAGGAAGTACCATTCCGGAACGATGTGGGCCGGCGTCTTCAACGGGTCTGCCGGGATGTAGTTGTCGGCATGGCCGAGGAAGTTCGGCAGGTAGAAGACGAAATAGGCATAGACCAGCAGGAAGACGGAGACGCCGAGCGCATCCTTCATCGTCGCATAAGGCGTGAAACGCACCGTGTCCGTCTTCGTCTTGACCTCGATGCCGGTCGGGTTCGTCTGGCCGGTGACGTGCAGCGCCCAGATGTGCAGAACGACGACGCCGGCGATCATGAAGGGCAGCAGGTAGTGCAGCGAGAAGAAGCGGTTCAGCGTCGGCTGATCGACGGCGAAGCCGCCAAGCAGGAACTGCTGGATCCATTCGCCGACCAGCGGAAAGGCCGAGAAGAAGCCGGTAATGACGGTCGCGCCCCAGAAGGACATCTGCCCCCAGGGCAGAACATAGCCCATGAAGCCGGTCGCCATCATCAGGAGGTAGATGACGACGCCGAGGATCCAGAGGATTTCGCGCGGCGCCTTGTAGGAACCGTAATAGAGGCCGCGGGCAATGTGCAGGTAAACGGCGACGAAGAAGAAGGAAGCGCCGTTGGCATGCATATAGCGCAGCAGCCAGCCGTGGTTGACGTCACGCATGATCTTTTCAACAGAGTTGAAGGCCAGCGACGTGTCGGCGGCATAATGCATGGCGAGCGTAACGCCCGTCAGGATCTGTACGATCAGCATGACGGCGAGCATGGCGCCGAAGGTATAGGCATAGTTCAGGTTTCTCGGAACCGGATATGCAATGAAGCTGTCATAGACCATGCGCGGCAAAGGCAGGCGCGCATCGACCCATTTCTCAAGGCCGGTTGATGGCTCGTAGCTGGAATGGCCACTCATTAATCAGTCTCCCCTCAACCGATCTTGATCTTGGTATCGGATATAAATGAAAAGGTCGGAATCGCCAGATTCTGCGGCGCAGGACCCTTACGGATGCGGCCGGCCGTATCGTAGACCGAGCCATGGCAGGGACAGAACCAACCATTATATTCGCCGGCCTGGCCGAGCGGAACGCAGCCGAGATGGGTGCAGGTGCCGACCATGACGATCCAGTTTTCTTTGTCCTTGCCGCCTGAACGGTCAACGCCCGTTGCCTGAGCCTCCGGCGGCAGGTTGGCATTGCGGGCGACCGGATCCTTGAGATCCGCCAGCGGAACATCGGCGGCGGCCTTCACTTCTTCAGGCGTACGGTTACGAATGAAGATCGGCTTGCCGCGCCACTTGACCGTCAGTGACATGCCGGGCTCGAGGCTCGCAACATCGACTTCGATGGAGGCCAGTGCCAGCGTCGACGCATCCGGCCGCATCTGGTCGACGAACGGCCAGGCAACCGCGACGGCGCCGACAGCGCCCGCCATACCAGTGGTGAGATAAAGGAAATCACGGCGAGTAGGCTCTGTCGAAGCCTCGCTTGTCGTTACGTGTTCGCTCACGGCCTAACCATCCTCTGCGCAATTATTGCGGAATTCCGCCCTGCCCCCTCTGCCGGCGAATCGATCTGGACACAATTCGGCCATAGATTCCCCGGCAATCCGGCGCGTTCTAAGCTTGATCGCAAATTATGTCCAGCCTTGGCAAGGGGACGAGGGCACAATGTCGCGGGAATTTCCGATGAATTTTTTAAGGCAAACACGAGCTTGCCCCCATGTTGCATTGCAACAAAAAAGCTACCGTGATAGGCGCAGTCGCAACGACGCCATCGAGCTGGACCGGAGCGGATGAGAGACACGATTTTTTGCGTATTCAGCGTTCTCACGACCCTTGTTCTCACCATCATCTCATTGCGTTACGTCAAAGATTTCTATCTGCTTTCCTTCTTTTACAGCTTCCAGGTCCATCTGGCGGCAGCAGCAGCGGCAGCGTCCGTCGCAGCCTTTCTCATCAAGCGGCACTGGTATGCGTTGCTGACGCTCGGCGTGTCGCTGATCCTTGCCGTCCATGGCGTGGTGATGGCGCGGGAGTTCGCCGAGCCGGCAGTCGATCAAAACCGTCCGGCCCTCTTCAAGCTCATGTCCTTCAATATCGAGAATGATAATTTCGCCAACGGCGGCGATATCGCCGACATGGTGATCGCCTCAGGCGCCGACGTCGTCAGCATCCTGGAGGCCGAGCCGCTACTGTCGGAACTGCCTCGGCTCTTGAAGACTTACCCCTATTACATCGGCTGCGGTGTCGGCATGCAGGAATGCGACACGCTGGTGCTGTCGAAGCGCCCGCTCATCGAACCCCGCATCCGCAACCTCGGGCTGCTCTGGCGCAACCGGCTGACGATCTCGACGATCGATTTCGACGGCCAGAAGGTCAATTTCCTCGCCGCGCACCTGACCAAGCCATATTACGACGAATTCCACGGCCTGGAAATCGAAGATCTCGCCGAGATTATTCCGTCCCTACCGGGGCCGCTCGTCCTTGCCGGCGATTTCAACACGTCGATTCTGGCGCCCGACGTGCAGTATCTGATGCGCAGCCAGGGGCTTGGCACGGTCTCGCTGGAACCGGCGACCTGGCCGATCGCGGCAGGCGCCTTCGGCATTCCGATCGATCACGTCTTCAGCCGGGCGCCTCTACGGCTGAAGTCGGTCCGCCGGATCGAGAACAGCTTCGGTTCAAATCATTTTGGCCTCATGGCGGAATTCGCCGTCGACCCTTGAGACCGCATCCTCGTCCGCCGCGAGGAAGCCGCCGGACTGGCGCGCCCAGAGCTCGGCATAGAGCCCGCCGCGACGAAGCAATTGATCGTGGCTGCCCTCCTCGATGATGCGGCCGAGATCGACGACGATCAGCCGGTCCAGCGCTGCAATCGTCGACAGCCGATGGGCGATCGCAAGCACGGTCTTGCCCTCCATGATCCGGTGGAGATTGGACTGGATCGCTTCCTCCACTTCCGAATCGAGCGCCGACGTCGCTTCGTCGAGGACGAGGATCGGCGCGTCCTTCAGCATGACGCGGGCAATGGCGATGCGCTGCCGCTGCCCGCCTGACAGTTTAACGCCGCGTTCGCCGACATGCGCATCGAAACCTCTGCGCCCCTGCTGATCCTGCAGGCGTTCGATGAAATCTATGGCTTCGGCGCGCCGGGCTGCCTCGACCAACCGCTCCTCACCGGCATCCGGCCGCCCGAACAGGATATTGTCGCGCACCGAACGATGCAGCAGCGAGGTGTCCTGGCTGACGACGCCGATCTGCATTCTGAGCGATTCCTGCGTCACGGCTGCAATATCCTGGCCGTCGATGAGAATACGGCCGTCCTGAATGTCGTAGAGACGCAGCAGCAGGTTCATCAGCGTCGATTTCCCCGCGCCCGAACGGCCGACGATCCCGACCTTTTCGCCAGGGTGGATTGTCAGGGAGAAATTCTCGACGACCGGCAGGTGACCCTTGCCGTAGCGGAACGAAACATTGTCGAAACGGATGCCGGGCTGGCGGATCACCAGGCTCTTCGCATCGGCCCGATCGACCAGCCCCAGAGGCTGGGAGATCAACTCGGCGGCGTTCTGGATGGTGCCGAGATTGCGCATGATGCCATTGAACTGCGTCATCAACCGACCGAGCAAGAAATTCAGCCTGAGCACCAGCGCCAGCGAGAAGGCCACGGCTCCGGAGCTCACCATGCCGCGCAGCCAGAGATCAACGCTCAGCCCCGCCATCGTTACGATCATCAGGCCGGAGAGCAGCGCCATCGAGGCCCTGACGCCGGTGATGAAACGGGTGAAGCGCAGCACCGTATCCTGATAGATATCGAAGCCCTGCCGCATATAGCGGTCGCTTTCCTCGTCGCGGGCAAACAGTTTCAGCGTCTGCATATTGCTGTAGGAATCGACCATCCGCCCGTTCAGCATCGATCCGGCCTCCGCCGTTTCGCGGGAATGCTGGCGGATCCTCGGAACGAAGTGGCGGGCAAGCAGGCTGAAGGCGCCAAGCCAGAACAGCACGACGGCGGCGAGAGAAAAATCCAGCCTCGCGACGAGCACGAGCGTCGTCACCGCATAAATGCCGACGAACCAGACGCTTTCCATCAGCGAGGTGACGAGATCCCCGGTCGCCTGCCCGGCCGACCAGACCTTGGTAACGATGCGCCCGGAGAAATCGCTCTGGAAGAACGATAAAGACTGCCTCGAGACATGGAGATAGGATTGCCAACGTGCTAGATTATAGAAGCCCGGCGTGATCACCTGCTGATCGACGAGCGCGATCAGGAAGGCGACGACGAAACGCACGAGCCCGATGAGAGCGAGCATGCCGAACAGTTCGCCGCCATGGGCCGCCAGAAGACCGCTCCAGCCGGCGCCGGGCGTGATACTGCCGAGGATATCGACCAGCCGGCCGACGAACCAGAAAAGTGCCGCCTCGATTGCCGCCGATGTGCCGCCGAGAACGAGCATGGCGACGAAGGGCATCTTCGCCTGGCCGATATAGAACCGGATGAATCCGAGCGTTGAGCCCGGCGGCTGAAGGTTGGCGCGCGGACGGAACGGATCGATCCAGGTTTCGAACAGGCGAAGGATGGGGCGCAGGAACATGGAAGCGATATAGGCGGATTGGGAGGAGCGGCAAAGGGAATGAAAAGCGGACTCAACCTTATATTTTGGTAATGATCGATAACATCGGCGGCATCGCCATTGATTACGCCCGAACCGGTCACAATCTGACGATACGATCGCGCTTCACCGGAGAGAAGGCCCATGGAAACGAAAATGCTCGATGCGCATATTCCGCTTCCGCTCGCGGAAAGGCTGGATGCCCTGGCTCTCGACCTGGCATTGCCGCGCGACGAAATCGTCACTGAGGCCGTTACCGCCTGGCTCGACCAGGAGGAGCGCCGCCGCATCGCCACGCTGCGCACACTCGCCGCCGCCAACACCATCATCCTCGTCGAACATGATCGCGTGATCGACTGGGCCGACAGTCTCTGAATAATAGGCGCGGCCGCCAGCAGTCCTCAGCACCGCTGGCAGGCACAATGTAAAGCCAGGATAGGAATTGAGGCCCTCCCCGCTTCCGCTGGCAGGGCCTTTTATCATTCCGCCGCCACTTCCGCTTCCTCGGCGTGATCGGAGAGGAAGCCGCCGGACTGGCGGTTCCAGAGGTCGGCGTAGATGCCGCCGCTCCCGATCAGTTCGCTGTGCGAGCCGGCCTCGATGATCCGGCCCTTGTCGAGCACGATCAGCCGGTCCATCTCCGTCAGTGTCGACAGCCGGTGGGCGATCGCGATCACCGTCTTGCCCTCCATCAGGGCAAAGAGGTTTTCCTGGATCGCTGCCTCGACTTCCGAATCGAGCGCCGAAGTCGCCTCGTCGAGCACCAGGATCGGCGCGTCCTTCAGGAAGACGCGGGCAATCGCGATGCGCTGCCGCTGGCCACCGGAGAGCTTGACGCCGCGTTCGCCGACCTGCGCGTCGAGCCCCTGGCGGCCCTGCATGTCGACGAGCCCTTCGACGAACTCCCAGGCATTGGCACGCTTGGCAGCCTCGATGATCTCGGCATCCGAGGCGTCGGGGCGGCCATAGGCGATGTTGTCGCGGATCGAGCGATGCAGCAGCGAGGTGTCCTGCGTCACCACGCCGATCAGCGCGCGCAGGCTTTCCTGCGAGACGCCGGCGATGTCTTGCCCGTCGATGGTGATGCGGCCGCCCTCCAGGTCGTAGAAGCGCAGCAGCAGGTTCATCAGAGTCGTCTTGCCGGCGCCGGAGCGGCCGACGAGACCGACCTTCTCGCCCGCTGTGATGTCGAGCGACAGGTTGTCGATCACACCCTTGCTCTTGCCATAGTGGAAGCGGATGCGGTCGTAGTGGATCGCGCCCTTCTTCGCCGTCATCGAGGGGGCGTCCGGCTTGTCGACGATGTCGTGCTGTTTGCTCATCATCTCCATGCCGTCATAGACCGTGCCGATATTCTCGAACAGCGCCGAGACCTCCCACATGATCCATTGCGACATGCCGTTTACGCGCATGGCAAGGCCGATGGCGATGGCGATCGCGCCGACCGAGATCGCTCCGTTCAGCCAGAACCAGATCGACATGCCCGAGACCACGAACAGCGCAACGCAGTTGTTCAGGTAGACGCTGATGTGGAAGAGCGTCACCTTGCGCATCTGCTTGTGCACTGTCTGCAGGAACTCGTCCATGCCTTCCTTGGCATAGACCTCCTCGCGGCCGGCATGTGAAAACAGCTTGACGGTGGCGATATTCGTATAGCTGTCGACCACGCGCCCCGTCATCATCGAGCGTGCATCAGCCTGCGCCGCAGCGATCTTGCGAAGCCGGGGCACGAAATAGGAGACGATGCCGATATAGACGGAGAGCCAGACGAGGATCGGGATCATCAGCCGCCAATCGGCAGCCGCGATAACGATGATCATCGTCAGGAAGTACGTCACGACATAGACGAAGACGTCGAGTATCTTCATCACCGTCTCACGCACCGCGAGCGAGGTCTGCATCACCTTGGTCGCCACACGCCCGGCAAACTCATTGGCGAAGAAGGTCATGCTGTGGCGCAGCAGGAAGCGATGCATCTGCCAGCGGGCGCTCATCGGATAATTGCCGAGCAACATCTGGTGCATGATGAGGGAATCGAGGCCCGCCGTCAGAGGCAGACCGATCAGCACCAGCGCCGCCATCCAGAAAAGCTTGTGGCCTTCCGTCTGCAGGAAGGTGGCGCGGTCGGCATTGGTCAGCCAGTCGACGATATCGCCGAGAAACTGGAAGAGCGCCACTTCGCCGACGGCGATCAGCGCCGTCAGCACGGCCATCAGGCAGAGCCAGGGCGCTGCCGGCTTGCTGTAGTGCCAGCAAAAGGCAAAGAGACCCTTCGGCGGAGCGACGGGCTCCTCGCTCGGAAAGGGATTGAGTCGCTGTTCGAACCAGCCAAACATGAAATTGCTCCGAAACGTCAGCGTTTCGGCTCCCGGCTTCGCGCCATCCCAGCGCCACGCAAGCACATATGGGAACCGAACGTTCAAGGGGCGAGGCTGAAGCAGCCGCACAATGGATCAAAAAGGGGGATTTAAGAAGAAAAGCGCTCTAGCGGCGCCATGTCGCCTTAATCGGCATCACGGCGGGAAAGCGCATATCGAGCAAAATATTCATGACGGCCCTCCCTGCTGGCGATTGAAGATGTGCATGGATAACGCGAAAATCGCGAAATTTCCAGCCCTATAATGGCGTAAATTGAACGTTTCTCGGCCAAAACGCGCCCTGTTGCGGCGAAATGGCAGTTGCTTTAGGTCTTGCCCGTTCTAGCGAAATAAGCGACGTGTGATGACCGACCTCAGATTGGCACTCTACCAGCCGGATATTCCGGGCAATACCGGCACGATCCTGCGTCTTGCCGCCTGCCTCGGCTTTGCGGTCGATCTGATCGAGCCCGCCGGCTTCGACGTTTCCGATCGCAACCTGAAACGATCCGGCATGGATTATATCGCCGCCGCCGCGCTGACCCGCCATGTCAACTGGGACCGCTTCGAGGCGTGGCGCGCCACGACTGGCCGCCGCCTGATCCTCGCCTCGACCAAGGCGGCCGATCGCTACACCGATCTGGTCTTCCGTTCGGACGACATCCTGCTTTTCGGGCGCGAAAGCGCCGGTGTGCCGGATCATGTGCACGAGAGAGCCGATGCCCGCATCCTGATCCCGATGGTCGACGGCCAGCGTTCGATCAACGTCGCCGTCTCGGCCGCAATGATCGTCGGCGAAGCGATGCGCCAGACGGTCTGGGCATAATCGATATCGGCTCGACGCCACCACTATCGGCTCCCGAATATGTCGCAAAACGACGTTGCCAATCCGCCAAAGCGGCGTATATTTATTAGCCGGGCAATCAAAAAGATTGCATTGCTCCTACGATTCCAATCGGTTGGAACAGTCCAGATCTCGTTAGCTTCGCCTCTTTGGAAGGAAGAATAAAAACAAGAAAATGGATTCCACAATTATCATGATCAACCTGTTCGGTGCCGTGGCCTTGCTGCTGTTCGGCCTAGCGCAGGTGAAGGACGGTGTCTCCAGGGCCTTTGGCGCACGGCTGAGAACAGGGTTGGCGAGCGGAACGCGTGGCGGTTTCCGTTCCTTCCTTTCCGGCCTCGTCGCGACCATTGCACTGCAGAGCTCCACCGCGACGGCGCTGATGACCGCGTCCTTCGTCGAACGCGATCTGATCAGGCCGCGCATGGCGCAGATCGTCTTGCTCGGCGCCAATGTCGGCACTGCGATCACCGCCTGGATCGTCGCTACCGGCATCGAATGGCTCTCCCCCCTCCTGATCCTGGCCGGCATCGTGCTTTACCGCGGCCGCTCCAGCGCCCGCCAGGGCGGCGGCGCAGCGCTGATCGGCATCGGGCTGATGCTGCTGTCGCTGCATCTGCTCGGCCTCGCGACGGAACCGATGCGTGCCTCCCCCGCTCTCGCCGCCTTTATCGGCCTGCTGGACGGCGCGCTGCCTGTGGCGCTGCTCTTCTCAGCGGCCCTTGCCTTCCTCTCCTCGTCGAGCTTGGCAGTGGTGGTGCTGATCCTGTCGCTCGCCTCGGCGGGCCTCGTCTCGGCTGAACTCGTCATCGTGCTCGTGCTCGGCGCCAACCTCGGCGGTGCGATCCCGCCGGTTATCGCGACATTGTCCGGCCCGGTGTCGGCGCGGCGCGTCACCCTCGGCAATCTCGCGGTGCGCGCGCTCGGCTGCTTCATCGCTCTGCCGCTGGCGGGCTATGGCGCCGAACTCATCCAGATGCTGCCCTTCGGCCCGGCCAAGCTGCCGGTCGACGCGCATCTCGCTTTCAATCTTCTGCTCGCAGCCCTCGCCTGGCCTTTTTCCCGGCCGCTCGCCACCCTGATGGCTCGGCTGGTGCCGGATCAGCCGGAGCCTGACAACGCCCCGAAATATCTCGATGCGCAGGAGCTTTCGACGCCCGTCATCGCCCTGACGAGCGCCACCCGCGAAGTGCTCGGCGTCGGCGACCTCATCGAGCGCATGCTGGTCAGGGTCTCGGAAGCCTTCGAAAAGAATGATGCCGGCAAACTTGCCGAAATCCCGGCGCTCGAAGAGCGCGTCGACCGACTGCAGCAGGCGGTGAAGATCTATCTCTCGAAGCTCGGCCGGGAGGGGCTCAGCGACGAAAACGCCCGTCGCTCGATCGTCGTCATCGACTATGCGATCAATCTCGAACATATGGGCGACATCATCGAGAAAGGCTTGCGGGAAGAGGTGGCGAAGAAGATCTCGCTCGGTCTGAAATTTTCCGACGACGGCCATCAGGAACTGCGAAAGCTATTCGATCTGACGATCGACAATCTGCGCGTCGCCCAGACGATCTTCGTCACCCGCGATTTCAATCTGGCGCGGCAGATGATGGAGGTAAAGGTCGAAGTGCGGCGGATGGAGAAGCAGTCGGCCGAGCGCCATCTCGAACGCCTGCGCGACGGCCGCGCCGACAGCCTGCAGACGAGTTCGCTGCATCTCGACATGCTGCGCGACCTGAAGCGCATCAATGCCCATATCGTCTCGGTGGCGCATCCGATCATGGACGAGAGCGGCCTACTGATCGAAAGCCGCGTGCGACCCGCGGCGGAGTGACGGTCAATCGGCCGAAGGCAGGCGGCGCATGGTGAATTCGATCTGGTCGCCGTCGAGCTGACGCCAGCTCTCCACCTCTGTCCAGTAGGCGGCTTTCGGATATTCGTCGAACCATTCGCGCGCCTTGGCGCGTGCGTCGATCAGGCCGAGGCAATATGTCTCACGCACGAAATGGTCTTTCCGGCGGGAGGACGTTTCCGCCCGATGTCTTGCTATCCTGCGCTTCAGGCCGTCGAAAGACGGAGGCCCTGGAACTTTTTTCATCAAACCTACCTCTTCCAAAAAGGTAGTATCGAAATTCGGGATTTGCGAGTCGAATCTTGGAAGGCTTGGGCGTGCTGCCTCGGCTTGGCGAGATGCGGCGCCACCTGCTAAACGGGGCGGGTAATCGAGAATGAGCGAGTCGCTTCCTATGATGATGCCGACCGCCGGAGACGCGACATGGAAAGACCGGAACTGCCGATCGGCTTGCCTGAGGACATCGAAGAGAAGAAGGCCGCCGCCCGCAGCTGGTTCGAAGGACTGCGCGATGCGATCTGCGCCTCCTTTGAAGCCCTCGAAGACGAGTTGGAGGGCCCGCTCTCCGATCAGGAGCCCGGCCGTTTCGTCGCCAAGGACTGGTCGCGCGAAAACGGCGCCGGCGGCGGTGGCCGCATGTCGATGATGGAAGGCCGGGTCTTCGAGAAGGTCGGCGTCCACACCTCCACCGTCCATGGCGAATTCTCCCCGGACTTCCGGGCGCAGATACCCGGCGCCAAGGACGATCCGCGCTTCTGGGCCTCGGGCATTTCGCTGATCGCCCATCCCGTCAACCCCAACGTCCCCGCCGTGCATATGAACACCCGCATGGTGGTCACATCAAGCCGCTGGTTCGGCGGTGGCGCCGACCTGACGCCGGTGCTGTCGCGCCGCCGCACCCAGGAGGACGAGGACAGCCAGCTCTTCCACAAGGCGATGGAGATCGCCTGCCGCAATCATGCCGTCGCCGATTACGATGCCTACAAAGCCTGGTGCGACGACTATTTCTTCCTGAAGCACCGCAACGAGGCCCGCGGCATTGGCGGCATTTTCTATGACTGGCTGCATTCGAACGAGGATGCCGGCGGCTGGGACGCCGATTTCGCCTTCACTCGCGATGTCGGCCGGGCCTTTTCCATGGTCTATCCGAAAATCGTCCGATCCAACTTCAATAAGTTGTGGACAGAGGCCGATCGCGACGAACAATTGATCCGCCGAGGCCGCTACGTCGAATTCAATTTGCTGTATGATCGCGGTACGATCTTCGGCCTGAAGACCGGCGGCAACGTTGAATCCATTCTTTCGTCCCTGCCCCCTGTCGTCCGCTGGCCATGAGACTGTGATAACTCGTCGATAAATTCGAGTTGATTGACCTTCACGAAAATTAAGCGCGTCCTAACTTTATATGTATGTGCGTAACAATCGGAGGAGGATTGTCATGACGATACAAAGTGGTTCGCCTGCGTCCACGGATGTCCAGGAAACATCCCGCACAATCGACACATCCGAGTTTCTGACACGCATCGCTGAGAAACTGCGGGCCAAGAGCGGCTCGGATCTGCCGCTGTCCTGCTTCATCGAGCAGGTCAAGCTGCAACTGGCCGGCGGAAAGTCGCCGGAACAGCTGCAGAACGAAGCAGCGGCCGCCAACAGCAACATGCCCGGCCATCTCTCAGATACCTACAAAGCCTGGGCGATGCCCGACTGAAACGGCCTTTACTGGCCGGCATACCGATGCCGGCCGGAACCTTCCCTCCCCCCGCACATTCATAAATCGCGTCAGATCGCGATCGTCTTTGTGTTTTAAACAGAGGAGAAGACTATGCGACTTTTCGAATGCGGCACTCTCGTCCCAGGCTGCGCCTGGCATACACGGGCGGATAGCGACGCCGAGGTGGTTCGCCGCGCCGTCGAGCACCTGAAAAACGCTCACGGCGAAACCACGATTCGCGAGAACATGGTGGATAATATCAAGTCTCGCATCCGAGACGAGGTCAACGCAGCCTGATCATTGCACCCGTTCCTGCAGCCGGGCGAGCAGCGCCGCCCGGTCGGAAACGAAATTTTCCTCCACCCACTGGTTTTCCAGGCCGGCTAGCAGCTCGCCGACACGCGGGCCGGACGGAATTCCCATAGACATCACGTCGCCGCCGTTCAGCGGAAATTGCGGTTTCTCCCAGTTCGCGGCCTGATCCAGGAGCTTGGTAAGCCGGGCCGACCGCGCCATTTCGTCGAAATCCCCTTCAGCTTTGCCACGCGCAACGCCGAGCGCCAGCTTCAGCCGCGTCGTGATGCCATCGGCGCCGTTGCGGTAAAGCAGCCGTTCGAAGGCGGCCGACGACATGTCGTCATTGACGGGGGCTGCCATTGCCCAGGCCTTGAGGAAAGCCGCTTCCGCGTTCGCAAGCTTGAGTCGGGCTGCCAGCGCCTCCAGCCGCGCCGCATCGGGCGGCACGATCGCCGCAAGCCGCAGCAGCGGATCAGGCGCCCAGCCGAGCGCCTTTTCGGTGGCAACCAGCGAAGGGATCGCATCGATCCCCCATCGTTCCGATTCCGGCAGGATTTCCGTCAGCACCGCCACCTGCCGCATCCAGAGCAGCGCCCGGCCGGGATCGGCAGCACTCAGCAGCTTGCGCAGCTCCGACCAGACACGCTCCGCCGACAGCGTCTTCAATTTCGAACGTGCCGCCGAACACGCCTTCAGCCCCTCGGCATCCGGCCGTCCGGAGCCGTAATAGGCAAAGAAGCGGAAAAAGCGCAGGATGCGCAAATGATCTTCGGCAATACGCTTGGCCGCATCACCGATGAAGCGGATGTTGCGCCTCTCGATATCGGCAAGCCCGCCGACCAGATCAACCACCTCGCCATTGGCATCCGCATAAAGCGCATTCATGGTCAGATCCCGCCGCTCGGCATCCGCCTTCCAATCAGTGCTGAAGGCAACCTTGGCATGGCGGCCGTCGGTCTCGACATCGGTGCGAAGCGTCGTCACTTCGAAAGGCTTGCCATCGACAACAAGCGTCACCGTGCCGTGCTGCAGGCCCGTCGGAACCGCCTTGATGCCGGCCGCAGCCGCCTTCTCCATCACCGCCTCCGGCCTGAGCGTGGTAGCGATGTCGATATCGCTGACCGGCAGGTCCATCAGGCTGTTGCGCACCGCGCCGCCGACCACCCGCGCCTCCCCGCCACCATCGGCCCCGCCATCGGCATTCAGAAGTTCCAGGATCCGGCCGAGCGCCGGGTCGCGGAACCATGCTTGGTCGGCAAGACCGGTCATGCATAAAGCCTTTCGTAAAGCGTGCGGACGATGCCGGCGGTGATGCCCCAGATCATTCTGGTTTCATAGGGCATCCGGTAGAAATGCCGGTCGATGCCGTCGATGACGCGCCTGTCGCGGGCGTGATTGGCAGGGTCCATCAGGAAGGAAAGCGGCACCTCGAACACGTCGGCCACCTCGGCCGGGTTCAGGGTGAGCGCGAAGCCCCGCGAGACGACGCCGAGCACCGGTGTGATGCGGAAGCCGGTCGAGGCAAGATAGTTCGGCAGCCGCCCAACGGTCTCGACGAAGGAACCGGAAAGACCGATCTCCTCCTCCGTCTCGCGGATTGCCGCCATCTCAGGTGAGATATCAGCGGGATCGATCGAGCCGCCGGGAAAGGCGATCTGCCCGGAATGTTTGCGCAGCGTCGCCGTGCGCTTGGTAAAGATCACATGCGCCTCGTCACCGGCATCGACGACGGGCACGAGCACGGCAGCGTCGCGCAGCTTGAAGGTCTCGACCTCGGCGACGATTTCGGGATTGAGGACATGGTCGCCGTGATCGCGCCAGGCATGGTCGACCGGCCCGCCATTCTGGTTGAGCGCGCGGCGGCGGAATTCGGCTGCGGAGAACAGCGGATAACGGTGGGTGATCGCATCATTCATCGGCAAAGAGCATCCAGTTCGTCGGCGGGCATGACAGGAAAAACTTCGCCGGCGGAGCGGATCGCAAACATCGCCCGTCCCTGCACGTCGAGGATCTCGCCAAGCGCGACCAGTTCATACATCACCGCACGCGACACCAGCGCCTCCAGCCGCCCGCGCACATGCAGATAGGGTTTCAATTCGGCGTTGCCGTCCGCAATGGCAAAGCGCAGCCGATGCTCTCCTCCCGCCTCCACGACATCGCCGACATTGGTACGAAATGTCAGCGTCTGTTTACCTTGCCCCTCCGTCACACTCATCTCCACGGCAATGAACGGAGCGTCGGCGACCCTGATCCCGACCTTTTCCACAGGAGTTACAAGATAGGTCTTCTCATCCTCATCCTTGCGCAAAACCGTCGAAAACAGCCGCACCAGCGCCGGGCGGCCGATCGGCGTGCCCATGTAGAACCAGGTGCCGTCGGCTCTGATCTCCATATCGATATCGCCGCAGAAAGGCGGATTCCACCGCTCGACCGGCGGTAAGCCGCGTTTTTTTCCGCCGCTTTCGTCAGACGCGCGCGAAATCATGGCGGCAAGTCCTGCCGCATCCGCCTGTCCGCTGATTTCCTCGGCTGCCATTCTTCCGTCCCGGTTTGTCCTTAACGAAGTGATGTCACGAGATAGTCATTCGCAACGAACTTGTCAGCCCGTCACATCTCCATAACTCTATCGGGTATGAGGCACATGTATAAGTCCGCCGATTCGCTGCCGAATGATTTCAGCCGTTGGAGATGCCCATGGGTATGATGAAGACCGAAGCCAGCCTCGATGAAAAGGCGATCGTCGCCGCCGCCGAAAAGGCGCTCTCCGATATCGCCGCCATCCGCGGAGAGGTCTCGAAGGTGATCTTCGGTCAGGAAAGCGTCGTCGAGAACACCATTCTCGCCGTGCTCTCCGGCGGTCATGCCCTGCTTGTCGGCGTTCCCGGCCTTGCCAAGACCAGACTGGTGACGACGCTCGGCGAAGTCCTCGGCCTCGCCGCCAACCGCATCCAGTTCACGCCCGACCTGATGCCCTCGGATATTCTCGGCTCCGAGGTGATGGATCAGGACGACAGTGGACGCCGGTCTTTCCGCTTCGTCAAGGGCCCTGTCTTCGCCCAGCTGCTGATGGCCGACGAGATCAACCGCGCCTCGCCGCGGACCCAGTCGGCGCTTCTGCAGGCGATGCAGGAATATCACATCACCATCGCCGGCCAGCGTTATGACCTGCCGGCGCCCTTCCATGTGCTCGCCACCCAGAACCCGCTCGAGCAGGAAGGCACCTATCCCCTGCCCGAAGCCCAGCTCGACCGTTTTCTGCTGCAGGTCGACGTCAACTATCCCGAGCTCGCCGCCGAACGCCAGATCCTGCTCGAGACGACAGGTCTGGGGGAAACCCGGCCGGCTGCCGTCATCGACGCCCAGCGGCTGATCGAGATCCAGACGCTGGTGCGTCAGATGCCGGTGAGCGACACGGTCGTCGACGCCATCCTGGCGCTGGTGCGGTCCGCCCGCCCCGGCCAGGGCAATGCCTCGACCGACAAGAACGTCGCCTGGGGTCCGGGGCCCCGCGCCGGCCAGGCGATGATGCTCTGCGCACGTGCCAGGGCGCTCTATGAAGGCCGCCTGGCGCCCTCGCTCGACGATATTTTTGCGCTGGCCGAACCCATTCTCCAGCACCGTATGGCGCTGACATTTGCCGCCCGCGCCGAAGGCATGTCGGTGCGCGACGTCATCGCCGGACTGGTCAAGCAGGCAAAGGGATAAGGAAGCCGGACGCGTGGCATCTATCGGACAGATCGTCAATCCGACGTCAGGCAGCGATGCCCTTTCCCGCGCCAGGCAGCGGGCCGCCCTGGTGCCGGATTGCCTGGTGGAAGCCAAGCGCATCGCCAACACGGTGATCGCCGGCTGGCATGGCCGCCGCAAGCGCGGCATCGGCGAAAATTTCTGGCAGTTCCGTCCCTATGCCGAGGGCGAAAGCCTGTCGCGCATCGATTGGCGCCGCTCCGCCCGCGACGACCATACCTATGTGCGCGAGCGCGAATGGGAGGCGGCCCATACGATCTGGCTCTGGTGCGACATGTCGCCCTCGATGATGTACAAGTCGAGCTACGGCAGCGTCTCCAAGGAAAGCCGCGCGCTGGTCATCATGCTCGCACTGGCCGAGATCCTCGCCCGCTCCGGCGAGCGCATCGGCTGCCCGGGCATCATGGATCCCGCCTCCACCCGCAATGCCGCCGAGCGCCTTGCGGCCGCGCTCATGCACACCCCGCTGACCGGCGGTCTGCCGGAAACGGCGATGATCCGCGGCTGGAGCGACCTCGTCCTCATCGGCGATTTCCTCGATGATGCGCCGGCGATCATGGAACGCCTTGGCCCACTTGCCCGCCGCGGCCTGCGCGGCCACGTGGTCGAGATATCAGATCCCGCCGAGGAAATATTCCCCTATAGCGGCCGCACCGAATTCACCGATCCGGAGAGCGGCGCCAAGCTTATCTCCGGACGCGCCGAACACATCCGCGAGGCCTATCGCAACGCCTACCTCGCCCGCAGGGACAGCCTCGGCCAGTCGCTGCGCCATCTCGGCTGGACCTTTGCGACACACCGCACCGATCATCTCGCCTCGGAGGCGCTGGTCGCGGTGCACATGTACCTGTCCGGCATGCCGGCCAAGGCAACGCATGGAGGGCAGCTGTGAACGCCCTTCCCTTCGCTTTCGCCTATCCCGCCATTCTGGGCGCGCTCGTCGCCCTGCCGGTCATCTGGTGGCTGCTGCGGCTGACGCCGCCGCGCCCGAAGACCGAGGTCTTCCCACCGCTGAAAATCCTCGCCTCCGTCTTGAAGCGCGAGGAGACGCCGGCGCAAAGTCCCTGGTGGCTGACGCTGCTGCGCATGCTGCTTGCCGTCACCGTCATTCTTGCGATCGCCGATCCGGTCTTCAATCCGCGCACCAGTTCGCTTGCATCCGGTGGCCCGCTTGTCCTCTTCGTCGACAACAGCTGGGCGGCAGCCCCAGACTGGGAGCGCCGCATCCAGACGGCAGACGCGTTGATAGACGACGCCGAATCCGCCGGCACACCCGTGTCGATTGCCTTCACTGCCGATCCGACCAACAACGCCGTTCCAGGCACCGCCGCGGCCGCCCGCGACAAGCTGCGCGCGGCCGAGCCGCGACCGCTGGTGCCGGACCGCGAGCGCGCCTTCCAGGCGCTGCGCGCCGCGTTGAACGGCGTCAAGCCCGGCACCCTCGCCTTCCTGACCGACGGGGCCGCCGCCAAGGCCGACGACGCGACGGTGCGAAGGCTGGCTGAACTCCAGCCCGCCGATCTCCGCCTGATCGAGGGCGATGCCGAACGGACGGTCGCCATCACCGCGGCCAACAATGCGGCCGATGCCATGACCGTCAAGGTCACACGGCTCAACAGTTCGCGCGCCGCATCCGTGGCGCTGAACGCGGTCGATACCCAGGGGCGCTCGATTGCCAACGGCAGGGTGGATTTCCGCCCCGGCCAGAGCGTGGCGACGAGTTCGATCACCGCCCCGTTCGAAATGCGCAACGATTTCGCCCGCGTCAGCGTCGATAACGGCGCAACGGCCGGCGCCGTCCACCTGCTCGACGACGCATTCAAGCGCCGCCGCGTCGTCTTGCTGTCAGGTGAAGGAGGAGATGAGTTCCAGCCGCTGCTCTCACCCCTTTATTATATCCAGCGGGCGCTGCAGCCCTATGCGGATCTGATCCAGCCGAGCGATTCCGATCTTTCGGTCGCCATACCGAAACTTCTCGCCAGCAATCCCTCCATCATCATCATGGCCGATATCGGCCGTCTGCCGGAAGACACCTACGAACCGCTGACACGCTGGATATCGAACGGTGGCATGCTGCTGCGTTTCGCCGGTCCGCGCATGGCCGCAGCCCCCGCGGACGATCCGCTGATCCCCGTCATCCTGCGCCAGGGAGAACGGGCGCTGGGCGGCACATTGTCCTGGAGCGAACCGCAGTCGCTCGCCGAATTTCCAAGTTTCGGGCCTTTCGCCGGCATAGCGCGTCCCGCCGATGTCGTCATCAAGCGGCAGGTGCTTGCCGAACCGACGCCCGATCTTGCCGAACGCACCTGGGCGAGCCTGGCGGACGGCACGCCGCTGGTGACGATGAAGCAACTCGCATCCGGGCAGATCGTCCTGTTTCATGTCACCGCGGAAGCGACCTGGTCCGACCTGCCGATCTCGGGCACTTTCGTCGACATGCTGCGCCACCTCCTGCAGATATCGCGCTCGGGCGGTGTGACCTCGGAGGCGCGCGGCAATGCGCGTGTCTCCGAAACCCTGCCGCCATTCCGGATGCTGACGGCCAAGGGCACGCTCGTCTCCGAGACGGGGGCGGCGCGGCCCCTCATTCCGCAGGCCGGAGCCGAACCGACGGCGAATTTCGACAATCCGCCCGGGCTCTACGGTTCGGAAGACGGTTTCACCTCCCTGAACGTATTGCCTGAGGACGCCGAACTGACGCCACTCGACACAACCGGGACCAATGCCGTGCGCGAAGGCCTGATGGGCGGCGAAAGCTGGTCGGCAAAGCCCGCGCTTTTTCTCGCAGCCTTTCTGCTGCTGCTGGCCGACAGCCTGGTCGTCCTCTTCATGAACGGCGCGTTCTCACGATTTCGCCCGGCTGCCCGCACAGCGGCCATGATCGCCATTGCGCTCAGTGCCGGCTTTCTCATGCAACCCGGCATGCTTCACGCCGACGACTCCCAGCCCGGCGACGACCTCATCTTGCAGAGGCTCGACAACACGCATCTCGCCTATGTCGTCACCGGCGAACGGGACGTGGACGACATATCCGAGCGCGGACTCGAGGGCCTTACCCAGTTCCTGACATTCCGCACGACGCTGGAGCCGGCGCCGCCCGTCGGCATCGACCTCACCAAAGACGAGCTCGCCTTCTATCCGATCATCTACTGGCCGGTTTCGGCAACGGCGCCGATGCCGCCGTCAGCGGCGATCAGCCGTATCGACGCCTATATGCGCAATGGCGGCACCGTGCTTTTCGATACGCGCGATCAGATCAGCGCCCTGGACAATGGCGGCAATATCAGCGCCAACGGCCAGAGGCTGCAGGAAATTCTCGCCAATCTCGACATTCCGCCGCTGGAACCGGTGCCGTCAGATCACGTGCTGACGAAATCCTTCTATCTCCTGTCGAGCTTTCCCGGCCGCTACACCGGCAGCCCGCTTTGGATCGAGGCCCGGCAGGGCGGCCGCGAGGCGACCGAAAAATCGGCTGCGACGGCCGACGGCGTTTCGCCGATCCTGATTACCGGCAATGATTTCGCCGGCGCCTGGGCAGTCGACGACAACGGCGTGCCGATGCTGCCGACCGTGCCGTCCGATGAAGCGCAGCGCGAATATGCCTACCGTGCCGGCGTCAACATCATGATGTACATGCTGACCGGCAACTACAAGACCGACCAGGTCCATGTTCCCGACCTTCTCGAACGGTTAGGACAGTGAAATGACCTTCGACTTTTCGCCCTTCCTGCCTTGGCCGGTTCTGGCCGCACTGGCCGCCGTCAGCGTCATCATCGCCGCCTTCGCGATCTGGCGCGGCATTCGCGGCGCCTGGATCAGAACGCTGGCGGCGCTCGCCATGCTGACCGCCCTTGCCAATCCGGTGCTGCTGCAGGAGGACCGGGATCAGCTGTCGACGATCGTCCCGGTTCTCGTCGACCGAAGCCAGAGCCAGCAGACGCCCGATCGCGTCAAGATGACCGATGATGCGCTGGCGGCGTTGAAGGGGCAGCTCGCCCGCTTTCCCCAGATCGAAGCCCGCTTCGTCGATGTCGAAGGCGACGTCAACTCCGACGTGCCGTCGACGCGCCTGTTCGACGCGCTGTCTGCCAACATCGCCGATGTCCCGCCGGCCCGCATCGGCGGCGCCATCATGCTGACCGATGGTGAAGTTCACGATGTTCCGGCCGCCAATCAGGCGCTCGGTTTCGATGCGCCGATCCATGGCCTCATCACCGGCAAGGCCAACGAATTCGATCGCCGCATCGAAGTCATCAAGGGGCCGCGCTTCGGCATCGTCAATGAGGAGCAGCAGGTGATCTTGCGCGTCTTCGACGACGGCCCGAGCCCCGGCGGCACGGCCAATGTCACGGTGAAGCTGAACGGTGACGAGATCGCCACCCTGCAGGCGACGCCCGGCCAGGATACGCCCTTCTCCTTCAAGGTGCCGGCCGGCGGCAGCAACGTGCTCGAATTTTCCGTCGCCGCACTTCCGGGCGAGGTCACCACCGCCAACAACCGAGCCGTTCACGTCATCGACGGCATCCGCCAGAATCTCCGCGTCCTTCTCGTCTCCGGCGAGCCGCATGCCGGCGAACGCGCCTGGCGCAACCTGCTGAAATCCGATGCCTCGGTCGACCTTGTCCATTTCACCATCCTGCGGCCGCCGGAAAAACAGGACGGCACGCCGATCAACGAGCTGTCGCTGATCGCCTTCCCGACGCGCGAGCTCTTCGTCGACAAGATCAAGGATTTCGACCTGATCATCTTCGACCGCTACCAGCACCGCGGCGTGCTGCCGCTGCTCTATTACGATTACATCGCCCAATATGTCGACAATGGCGGCGCGCTGTTGATCGCCGCCGGTCCCGAGCATGCCGGCCCCGACTCCATCGCACTGACACCGCTTTCCTCGGTCCTGCCGGCAACGCCCACCGGCGAGATGATCGAAAAGGCTTTCTATCCGCGCCTCTCCGAGGAAGGCCGCAAACATCCCGTCACCCGCGGCCTGGACGGCTCGGGCGAGGATCCGCCGCATTGGGGCCGCTGGTTCCGCAGCGTCGATGTCGATCGGCCGCAGGGCGAAACGATCATGCTCGGCGCCGACAACCACCCGCTGCTGGTGCTGAACCGCGCCGGCCAGGGCCGCGTCGCCATGCTGCTTTCCGATCAGGGCTGGCTCTGGGCGCGCGGCTTCGAAGGCGGCGGCCCCAACGTTTCGCTCTATCGCCGTATCGCCCATTGGCTGATGAAGGAGCCGGCGCTCGAGGAAGAAGCACTGACGGCGCGCGCCTCCGGCCGGACGCTTGAAGTCACGCGCCAGACGATCGGCGACAATCCCGGCAACGCCACCGTGCGTTACCCCTCCGGCAAGACCGAAACCCTGCCGCTCACCCAAGCCGAACCGGGGCTCTACAAGACCGAGAAGCGGATGGACGAAATCGGCCTCTTCGAAATCCGCAACGGCAAGCTGTCGACGCTCGTCCATATCGGCGCCGTCGACGCACCGGAATTCAAGGCGATGATCTCGACGACCGATGTGCTGAAGCCGGTCGCCGAGAGAAGCAAGGGTCTCGTCACCCGCGTCGCCAACGAGAGTGGCAGGATCAGCGTGCCGCCGATCCTGCCGGTGCGCGGCCAGGTCCGCGTCGCCGACGACGATCGCATGATGATCCGCATGACCAGCGAGACTGTTTTGAAAGGCATCAACACGCTGCCGCTCTTTGCCGGTTTTGCCGGCGTCGGCATCCTGCTGCTGGCCTTCGGAACCATGTGGTGGCGGGAAGGACGATAATCGCATGCCGGAATTCGAGCTGACCGCCTCGCCCTCGCCGGAGGAACTGGCGGCGATCACCGATGCGCTCTCCGCCTTCAACGCCGGTGATGTCGGCCCCTCCGATCGCCGGCCGCTTGCCGTTCTCATCCGCGATACCGACGGCAAGGTGACCGGTGGACTGTCGGGCTTTACCGCCTGGGGCTGGCTCTTCACCCAGATGCTCTATATTCCCGACACGTTGCGCGGCACCGGTCTCGCCGGCAAGCTCCTCGCAAAAGCCGAAGAAGAGGCGAAAGCTCGGGGGTGCCACGGCGCCTGGATCGACACCTTCAGCCCGCAGGCTCTCAGTGCCTATCTGCGCCAGGGCTATGAAGTCTTCGGCGAGCTTGAGGATTTCCCGGAAGGCCGCACGCGCAGCTTCCTCCGCAAAACTCTCTAAATCATCCGTGCCAGGCGATGATGCCCTTCAGCCGCTCGTGTGCATCCTCGGCGATCGGCACGACGAGCACGCGGCCGGGATCGACGGGGCCTGGAAAGGAAAGCGCGTTGTAGGCGACCTTCTGAAAGCCGAGCGGGCCGTAATAGGGCGGATCGCCGACGAGGATCACCGCTTCCGAGCCCTTGCGTCTTGCCGCCTCCACCGCGATCCGCACCAATTCGCGGCCGATGCCCTGGTTCTTATGGGAGGGACGGACGGCGAGCGGGCCGAGAAGATGGCCCTTCACCGTGCCGGCCAGCACCGGCGTCATGCGCACGGAAGCGATCGTCTCGCCATTATCGGTGCAGATGAAGGAGAGCGACAGATCATGCGGCCCCTGCTCGCGAATGCGCGCCGCCGCCCGCGTGAAGCGGCCCGGACCGAAGGCTTCTTCGTTGATATGTTCGATGGCGGCGTCATGAGACGCGTCTTCGGTGAGGTAGACGAGATCGTGCTTGTACATGATGACAGAAACCGGATGGACAGATTGATGGGTCTCGAACACGCCTTGGGCGTTCGGGAGCATCAGCGTCGTCGCGGGTTTCTGGAAATGAACATCACGCAGGGATCCTAAAATCGTGAAAGGCCGATAGCAGGAAAAATTTCCGCCGTCCAACGCAAAATGCACACGACAGCACTGGAATTTATGCGGCGCTCGAGCAGCGTGACACACTGTTCAACCTTTACCGCCTGCAAAGCCCCGCTATCTCAGCTAACTTCGCTCCCGACACGTAACCAAAGGAAATGAAGATCATGGGAATGCTGGTGGACGGCGTCTGGCATGATGTCTGGTACGACACGAAGGAGAGCAAGGGCCAGTTCAAGCGGCAGCCCTCGCGGTTCCGCAACTGTGTGACGTCGGGCGGTGAGGCCGGCCCTTCCGGCAGCGGCGGTTTTAAGGCCGAGGCCGGGCGTTATCATCTCTATGTCTCGCTTGCCTGCCCCTGGGCGCACCGCACGCTGATCTTCCGCAGGCTCAAGAAGCTGGAGGAGCTGATCTCGGTCTCGGTCGTCGACCCGCTGATGCTCGACAATGGCTGGGAATTCAAGGTCGGCGACGGCGCCACCGGCGACCAGCTCTTCGGCTCAGCCACGCTCTGGCAGATCTATGTCAAGGCCGATCCGCATTATTCCGGCCGGGTCACCGTTCCCGTCCTGTGGGACAAAAAGACCGGCACGATCGTCAGCAACGAATCCGCCGAGATCATCCGCATGTTCAACAGCGCCTTCGACGGGCTGACCGGCTCGAAGACCGATTTTTATCCCGAGGATCTCCGCGCCGAAATCGACGCGCTGAACGAAACCGTCTACGACACCGTCAACAACGGCGTCTACAAGGCGGGCTTTGCCACCACTCAGGAAGCTTATGAGGAAAATGTCGGCAAGCTGTTCGAAACGCTCGGCATGCTCGACGAACGTCTCGGCAAAGGCCGCTATCTCCTGGGAAACCGTCAGACCGAAGCCGACTGGCGCCTGTTCACGACGCTGGTGCGCTTCGACCCCGTCTATGTCGGCCATTTCAAATGCAACATCCGCCGCATCGCCGATTACAGCAATCTGCCCGGTTACTTAAGAGATCTCTATCAGACGCCAGGCATTGCCGAGACGGTGAACCTGACGCACATCAAGCAGCACTATTACCGCAGCCACAAGACCATCAATCCGACCGGCATCGTTCCCGTCGGCCCGGCGCTCGATCTCGACAGCCCGCATGGCCGTGCGAAGCTTGCCGCGGCCTAATGCATGTCGCCCGGAAGTGTGCAGCTGTTCCGGGACAACGACATGCATGAAAACAAAGGATTAAAGCGCGTCGCGTCAATCAGATTTGACGCCACGCGCTTTAAGAAATGTAAAGCCCTCACCAGCGGTGGTCGGGCTCCCGCTCGCCACGAAGCTCGGCAAGGCGGCGATGCGTCGCCTCGGTCGTGCCCTCGGGCAGGCTGTCGAGCGGGAAGAAGCCGCTGTCGGAGATCTCCCAGTCCGGCGGACGCGGCGCCGTCTGCTCGACATTCGCCCGGTAGAACACGACATGGTCGCGGCGAGTATTCGTGGTGTTGAAATAGACCTGGACCAGTTGCGGTTTGCCGATGATCCTGAGGTTGCCCTCTTCGCGCAATTCCTTGGCCAGCGCTTCTTCGACCGTCTCGTTGCGCTCCAGCCCGCCGCCCGGCATGTGCCAGCCGCCGACATAGCTGTGGCGCACCAGGAAAACCCGCCCATCCGCATCGAAGCAGGCGGCCCTGACGCCCATCGTCATGCCGCGGGCGAAGGAGAAATAGACATGCAGAAGGCGCAAGGCCGTCCTGATATGCAGCGGCCGTTTTTCTTTGTCCACCATCGTTCCGTTTCAGCCCTTCATCGCGCCGGATGTGTTTGATTTGTCAATAAGCTGGTCTATGTCTCGTAGCATGTTCAAGCTCGCGCATATTTCCGACGTCCACCTCGGGCCGTTACCCCGTCTTTCTATCCAGGAGCTGTTTTCAAAACGCATAACGGGCTTTGTGAACTGGCATCGAAATCGACGCAAGCACCTTTTCGGCAGCACGCTGGATCTGTTGCTCGACGACATCCGCGCCCACGAGGCGGATCATCTGGCCGTCACCGGCGACCTCGTCAATCTGGCGAGCGGTATCGAGATCCGCGCCGCGGCCGCCTGGCTGCGCGCGCTCGGCGATCCCGCCGACACCTCGGTCGTTCCCGGCAATCACGATGCCTATGTGCCCGGCGCCTATGAGAAGTCGATGCGCGCCTGGTACGAGTATGTCCGCGGCGATCTCTCCCCGCCGCAATGGCAGGAAGACCGTCATATTTTTCCCTATCTGCGCATCCGCGACAAGGTTGCGATCGTCGGCTGCTCGACGGCGGTCGCCACCCCTCCCTTTGCCGCCTCCGGCTTTTTCGGCGCCCGCCAGGCCCGCGATACCGTCAACATGCTGCGCGCGGCGGGCGAAGCCGGTCTCTTCCGGGTCGTGATGATCCATCATCCGCCGATCCGCGGCGCCACCACCTTCTACAAGCGCATGATCGGCATCCGCCGCTTCGCCGCGGTGATTTCGACCGGCGGCGCCGAGCTCGTGCTGCACGGGCATACGCACCTGAACACGCTCCACTGGCTGCGCGGCCAGGTGCAGCCGGTGCCCGTCGTCGGCATCGCCTCCGCCTCGCAAGGACCGGGCAGCATCAAGCCGCCGGCCGCCTACAACCTCTTCTCCATCGACGGCTCTCCCGGCGCCTGGGAACTCAGCGGCGAACGCTTCAGCGTCAACCGGTCCGGCGATGCCGTGATGGCGGAAAGCGCTGATATTTTCGCGCGTTAGCGCCGCCTCCGAACTCCTTTCCTCCAGCACGTGAACCGATATGAGAGGAGGCCCGGCCATTGCCGCAACAATTGCCATGGCGGCCGCTTACCCTCTTGGTATTTTTAGCGGTAGGCGTACAATCCGGCCAACGCATCGCCTCAGAACGGAGCCCGCCAATGACTTCTTCTTTCCGTCACCTGTCCAGACTTTCGCTTGCCGCCGGCTTTGCCTTCGGCATCGCCACAGCTGCTTTCGCGGTCGGCGACAACAACGATGACACCAATCCGCCGCCGAAGACCCAGACGACCAAGACCTGCACCGGCGGCAAGGTCTGGGACAAGGCCAAGAAGGAATGCGTCAACCCGAAGAAGAGCAGCTTCAACGACGACGATCTCTACAAGTTCGCCCGCGAGTTCGCCTATGCCGGCCAGTATGACAATGCCATCACCGTGCTCAATCTCGCCCGCAACCAGAACGACCCGCGCATCCTGAACTATCTCGGCTATGCCAACCGCAAGGCCGGCCGCATGGAACTCGGCATGTCCTACTACCGCAAGGCGCTGCAGGCGGATGAGAACTACATCCTTGCCCGCTCCTACATGGGCATGGCGCTGGTGGAACAGGGAGACATCCAGGGCGCCCGCGTCCAGCTCGTCGAAATCCGCGATCGCGGCGGCGAAGGCACATGGGCCTATCGCGCTCTGCTGCAAAGCTTGAACGGCTACAAGACATATTGACGCAAGTTTTGTGGGCCACAATACGAAAATCCCTTGAGAAAAGGGGATGAAGACAGCCGGATGCTTGCGAAGTGCAGGAGACTTGCTTCATAAAGCACATGCGGCGTCGATAAGGCCGGCTTCGCGCCCGACGGCGAACCCTTCGTCCGCGAAACCATTGCGAATGCTTCTTGGATAGACAATGCGTCAACCCGCAACGACCATCGATCTCCGGCGTGATCTCGTCGGCCTTCTGCCCCGCCTTCGCCGCTTCGCGATCACGCTCGCGGGTGAGGCCGCCGTGGCCGACGAACTCGTCCAGGCGGTCTGTCAACGCGCCATCGCCAAGGGCCATCAATGGAGTGGTGAAGGCCGCCTGGAAAGCTGGATCTATACGCTCGCCCGCCAGCAATGGACCGACGACAGCCGCAAGCGCAAGCCGAAGGCTTCCGTCCGCGGCAACGTCACGGATATTCGCGAGGCCGCGCGCGAACGCTCGGCCGCAGTCGATCCCGACGCCATTCATCGCATGATCGCCGATATGCCGGACGGCCTTTGCAGCATGTTCCTGCTCGTCGACGTCGAAGGCCACAGCTACCAGCAGGCGGCCGACATCATGGGCACGCCGGTGGCAAATGTCGTCTCGCAGCTCGCGACCGCAAGGCTGCATTTTGCCGGGCTTGCCGGCACCCACCCGATCCACAGGTACTGAATTGCTCGATCTTAGGAAATTGCCGCTCGAAGCCCAGCTTACCGCCCTTCTCGATGGCGAGGTCTCGCCCGAACAGCGCCACGAACTTGAGCAGCGCCTGGCAACCGACGAGAATGCGCGCCGGCTGCACGAGAAACTGCGCCACGGCGCCGATTTCGGCCGCCGCCGTCTCGACGACATCCTGAAGGAGCCGGTGCCGCTCGCCCTCGTCCGCTCGATCAAGAGCACGCAGCCGCCGAAGACGCCGATCGCCCAGCGCGCCACGCGCCCGCCGGTGAAACTGGCGCCGAGTGGCCCGCAGGCGCTGGCCGCCGCCCTTATTCTCTTCGCCGTCGGTTGCGGTATCGGCTATTTCGTCGGCATCAGCCCGGATGCCGACGAAATCGCCACAACGACCTCCGCGACGGCGCCGGCCAATACCAGCGACTGGCTGGGCGACGTCACCGCCTATCAGCGCCTGCTGATCCGCCAGCCCCGTCATCTCGTCGAAGTGCCCGCCTCTCAGGCCGAGGAAATCTCCAGCTGGCTGACGACCGCGATCGGCGTGCCCTTCCGCGTGCCCGATCTCAGCGCCGAAGCCTGGACCTTCCAGGGCGCGCGCGTCATCCTCGGCGACAGCCGCCCTGTCGGCCAGCTCGTCTATTCCAACACCGACGGCGACGTCATCTCCATCTGCTTCCGCAAGGACGCACAGCCACCGGAGACCGACGACTTCAAGGAAACCATCAAGGACGAGATCGGTCTCGTGACTTGGCACAATGCCGGCACGTCCTATGTGCTTGCCGGCCCCTCCGCCGAAGCGACGCTCGGCCAGCTCGCCATGAAAATCGCCACGGCGATTTGATCGTCGGCTATCGTATGTGACGAATGTTACCGCCAGCGAAGCTGAGGCGGTACCATGGAAAATCGACCCGCAGCGCCAGCGGCCCCCTCATCCGCCTGCCGGCGCCTTCTCCCCGCTGGGGAGAAGAGACTCGCGGCGGCGTCCCGGTTTCCCCTTCTCCCCAGCGGGGAGAAGGTGCCCGTAGGGCGGATGAGGGGGCCGCTGGCGCTGACAAAAGCGAATGCCCGAAGCATCGGCGACGGCAATGATCAAAGCGCCAAAATTACTTCACCAATTAATCAGGCCTTGCCGGCTTTCATATCGAGCACGCGGTTGGCGGCCGAGACGATCGCTTCCAGCGATGCCGCGACGATGTTGGTATTGATGCCGGCGCCGAAGAGCTTGCCGCCGGGATAGGAGGTCTCGACATAGGAGATCGCCGCCGCGTTCGAGCCGTGCTGCAGAGAATGCTCGGAATAATCCTCGACCGACATCTCGATGCCGAGATAATGCGACAGCGCGTTGATGAAGCCGTCGATCGGGCCGTTGCCGCGGCCTTCGATGCGCTTGATCTCGCCATTGTCGGTAATCTCGGCCGCCACGATCCGCTGGCCCTTGTGCTCGGTATCGGGATAGGTGTGATGATCGACGAACCTCAGGCGCGCATCGGGCTGCGTCACGTAGCGCTCGATGAAACGGTCGTAGATCCGCTTTGAAGGAAGCTCCTTGCCCTCGACGTCGGTAATGCGCTGGATATCCTCGCGGAATTCCACCTGCAGATTGCGCGGCAGGTTCAGCCCGTAATCCTGCTGCAGGATATAGGCGATTCCGCCCTTGCCGGACTGCGAGTTGATGCGGATGATCGCCTCATAGGAACGGCCGACATCGAGCGGATCAATCGGCAGATACGGCACTTCCCAGACGGGGTGGTTGGCAACCTGGGCCGCCTTCATGCCCTTGTTGATCGCATCCTGGTGCGAGCCGGAAAAGGCCGTATAGACCAGCTCGCCAACGTAAGGATGACGCTCGCCGATCGCCATCTGGTTGGAATATTCGAACACCTCCTTGATGCGCTCAATGTTCGAGCAGTCGATTTCGGGATCGACCCCTTGCGTGAACATGTTCAGCGCCATCGTCACCATGTCGACATTGCCGGTGCGCTCACCATTGCCGAAGAGCGTGCCTTCGACACGATCGGCGCCTGCCAGCAGCGCCAATTCGGCAGCGGCGATGCCGGTACCGCGGTCGTTATGCGGGTGCAGGGAGATGATCAGGTTCTCGCGATTGTCGAGATTGCGGCACATCCACTCGATCTGGTCGGCATAGACGTTCGGCGTCGCCATCTCGACGGTGGACGGCAGGTTGATGATCAGCTTGTTGTCGGGCGTCGGCTTGACCACCTCGATGACGCCATTGCAGATTTCCAGCGCCACTTCGAGTTCCGTGCCGGTAAAGCTCTCGGGCGAATATTCGAAACGGTAGCCGCCGCCTGCCTTAACGGCCATGTCGGTAATCATCTTGGCGGCATCGACGGCGATCTGCTTGATCCCCTGCACGTCCTTGGCGAAGACGACGCGGCGCTGCAGCTCGCTGGTCGAGTTGTAGAAATGCACGATTGGGCGGTTTGCGCCTTCCAGTGCTTCGAAGGTGCGGGTGATGAGTTCCGGGCGGCATTGCACCAGCACCTGCAGGGAGACGTCGGCGGGCACGTTGCCCTCTTCCACGCACCAGCGGGCGAAATCGAAATCGGTCTGCGAAGCCGAGGGGAAACCGATCTCGATTTCCTTGAAGCCCATCTCCAGCAGCAGCTGGAACATCCGCGCCTTGCGGTCGTGGCCCATCGGGTCGACCAGCGCCTGGTTGCCGTCGCGCAGGTCGACCGAGCACCAGACCGGCGCCTTGGTGATGGTCTTCGTCGGCCAGGTGCGGTCGGGAATGTTTACCTGCGGATAGGCCCGGTATTTCACCGCAGCGTCAGGCATGCCTTTTGCGGAGGCCGTTTTTCCCTCGGAGAATTGCGTCTTTGCGTTCATCGTATCGTCTCCTCGTCCCGGCATCTGCCCCGCTCTTAGCCGATCGCGTCAGGCTTGGCGATAAACAAATGCGGACCTTTGTCGGTCGTTAGGTCAATTTTGAAAATGAGTCGCGAGGAGCGATGGCCGGGCGGGCTTTCGGCCGCCGGGCGCTCCTCAAAGGACCCGGCAACCGCGCGTAAGGCCGAGGAGAAGAAGCGAGGTCAGGGCGCGCGTATTGTCACGCAGGGCAATGCGGCCGCGTGCAATCGTGTCTGAAATTCTGGCGCCAGTGGTCTTCATGGCCGCGCTTATAACCTTGGGCCGTGAAACTGGCAAGCCCTTGCTCGGGCTTTTGGCCGCCGAAGGCGCAACGCCATTCCGCTAAAGCTCTTTGTTTTTATGCATGTCGTTATCCCGGAACCGCTGCACACTTCCGGGCGACATGCATTAGCGCTGCTGGCTTCGGTCCTTCCAAACGCTCACCAGCCGCGACAGCGCCAGCATCAGCCCGCCGGCGATCAAGCCCCAGAAGGCGCCGGAAATGCCGCCGAAGGAAACGCCGGAGGCGGTGACGAGGAAGGTGATCGCCGCCGCCTCGCGCGACTCCGGCGCCTGGAAGGCCGACATCGCCGAGGAGGAAAAAGCCCCGACGAGCGCCAGCCCGGCCACCGCCTCGATCAGGATCGGAGGCGCAAGCGCGACGAAAGCCGTCACCGCGCCGGCAAGCAGCCCGAGGATGACATACCCGACGCCGGCGGTCAGTGACGCCCAATAACGCCGCTTCGGATCCGCGTGGGCATCCTGTCCAGCGCACATCGCCGCGGTGATCGCCGCCAGATTGACCGCGTGGCCGCCAAACGGCGCCGACAGCAGCGAGAAGAAACCGGTGACGGCAAAGAGCGGACCGGGCTTCGGATCGTAGTGGTTGACCTTCAAGACGGCGATGCCCGGAATGTTCTGCGAGGCCATGGTGACGATGAACAGCGGCAGCGCGATCGAGATAAGGCCGGCGAGGCTGAACACCGGCCGGACGATTTCAGCCGCCGGCACCAGCGATTGTTCGAGCGAACTGAGCGCGCCGTCCGGAATATCGACGCCGAAGGTGAGCACCAGCACGAAGGCCGCGAGTGCCGCCGGCACCGCCCAGAGCCGTTTGAAGGCGCCGACGACGATCCAGGCGACGACGATCGGCAGGCCGAGGACGGGATTGAAGCCGATCGCCTTCACCGGCGCGAAGCAGAGGCCGATCAGCACGCCGGAGAGCATCGCATTGGCAAGCGGCGCCGGAATGGCGGCGACCGCCCGGCCGAGCGGCTTGAACAGCCCGGCGATGACGATCAGCGCGCCACAGATCAGGAATGCTCCGACCGCCGCATTGAAGCCGCCCTCGATCGGCCCGGTGCTTGCCAGCAGCGCGGCACCCGGCGTCGACCAGGCGATGCTGATCGGCAATCGCGTCACCGCACTGAGCACGATCGCGCAGATGCCCATGGAGATCGACAACGCCATCAGCCCCGAAGCCGCCTGCGCATCCGTTGCACCGACCGCATCGAGCCCGTGCAGCACGACGGCAAACGAGCTGGCGGAGCCGACGAAGGCGGTCAGCAGCCCCATGAATAAGGCCTGGACAGAAAAATCTTTGAGCATGGCGGAACTCGAGCTGCGGGAATGGCGCATGGAGCATGACGGCTGCCGCCCGCGCAAGTCCGAATTCAGCTCTTTCCGTTCAGCAGCCGCGTCTTCCGGCAGAAACAAAACGCCCTCGCCTGCTGCTGCAGGCGAGGGCGTTCAAGTGCATTACATGAGAAAACTCAGATATCGGCCTGTGACGTCACGATCCGCGAGACAAGACCATAGTCCTTCGCCTCTTCGGCCGACAGCCAATAGTCGCGATCGGTGTCCTTGGCGATCTTGTCGAGCGGCTGGCCGGTGGCTGCCGCCATGATCTTGTTCAGGCGCTCGTTCATCTTGATGATCTCGCGTGCCTGGATCTCGATGTCGGATGCCATGCCGCGCGTGCCGCCCGAGGGTTGGTGCAGCAGGAAGCGGGTGTTCGGCAGGCACAGGCGCTGCTCTTTCGGAGCGGCGACATAGATTAGCGCGCCGGCGGAGGCGACCCAGCCCGTGCCGATCATCCAGACCTTCGGTTTGATGAACTTGATCATGTCATGAATGGAATCGCCGGATTCGACGTGGCCGCCGGGCGAATTCACATAGATGCGGATGTCTTCGTCGCTGGCCGCGGCAAGCGCCACGAGCTGCGAGCAGACCTTCTGCGCCAATTCCTGATTGATCGGTCCGTAGATGAAGATCGAACGCGACTTGAAAAGATTCGCCTCCGTTTCCTTGCCGAGCGGCAGTTCCTTCGTCTTGTCGTCCTGGTCTTCGTCGTTCATTCGAACCTCTTGGAGATGAATTCGGCTTCCCCGCACATAGTGCGACTCAATGCCTAAAACAATGCGGGAAAAACACAAGGCACCGAAGCGATGGAGATATCCTTAAGAAGCCGCGTGCCGTTCTGCAAGCCTTACTGAAATGTAACGGTGAAAGGCTTTGAAAAGCCTGAATCGGTTCCTACCTCAACCTCACGCAGCGATAGCTGCACCGAAAAACCATGGAGCGCTTTACGCGTCCGGTCGGATACGAGAGCGCTCCGGACCAACAGGAGGCAGAACATGTCACCCGAAGAACGCGAATTGCTGACCGCCCTCTTCGACCGCGTGCGCACCGCAGCGGCCCAGCCGCGCGACCGCGACGCCGAGGCCCTGATCGACCAGGCAACGCGCGAACAGCCCTCCGCCACCTATTATCTCGCCCAGGCCGTCATCGTTCAGGAAAAGGGGCTGGAAGCGGCCGCCAACCATATCAAGGAACTCGAAGAGCATGTCCGCCAGCTGGAAGCCGGCGCCAGCGAGCACCGCCAGGCCGAACAGGGCGGCGGCTTCCTGAGCTCGATCTTCGGCAACACCCAGACGCAGCAGCCGGCACCCGTCCCTTCCAATCCCGGTCCCTGGGATCAGCAGTCCCGCGCCTATGACGATTCCCGCGGCGATGGCCGCCAGCCGCAGCAGCAACAGCCGACCGGCCCCTGGAGCCAGCAGGCCTATGCGCCATCAGCCGGCGGCAGCTTCCTGCGCGGCGCGCTCGGCACGGCCGCCGGCGTTGCCGGCGGCATGTTGCTTGCCAATTCGCTGAGCGGCATCTTCGGCAATCACATGTCCTCGCTCGGTTGGGGCTCGCCCTTCGGCGCCAACCCCTTCGGCAATGCTAGCGCCCCCACCGAGGAAACCGTCATCAACAATTATTATGGCAATGACGACACCAGCCAGACGTCCGACAATGCGGCCGATAGTAACGACAACGACAACGACAACGACAATGTGCAGCAGGCCGATTATGACGACTATAGCGATGACTCGTCGGGCGACGACGTGACGGATGTGTGAGGTTTAGCGGTTGGAGACGGGGCAGCGGTTGCCGCACCGTATCCCGGCCCTTCGCTTAAGCTCAGGCGTTCGCCGCTGCAATCGATTCAGAGCAATTCCAGAAAAAGTGTGCAGCGGTTTTTCGTCCGGAATTGCGTTGAAAGAAAAGCTATCGATTGCTCGGGCTTTGCCCGACCGCAGCTCACCCACGTCCGCGATAAGTGGCGACGCCCTGCTCCGGCAGCCACACACCTTCCGGCGGTTTGCCGGTCTGCCAGAAGACGTCGATCGGAATGCCGCCGCGCGGATACCAGTAGGCGCCGATCCTCAACCACTTGGGATCGAGCAGCTCGACGATGCGCTTGGCGATGTAGATCGAGCAATCCTCGTGGAAAGCGCCATGGTTGCGGAAGGAATGCAGGAAGAGCTTCAGCGACTTCGATTCCACCAGCCATTCGCCCGGAATGTAGTCGATAACGATATGGGCGAAATCCGGCTGTCCGGTCATCGGGCAGAGCGAGGTGAATTCCGGCGCGGTGAAGCGCACGACGTAGTCGGTGCCGGCATGGTTGGACGGCACTTTTTCAAGCACCGCCGCCTCCGGCGACTGCGCGGTTTCGGTTTGCTGGCCCAGCATCGACAGGCTGGAAACATCGGTATTCGGCATCATGCCTCCTTGACGACTTTGACGCGGATGCCATGGGCCTTTTCGCCCTCCGGCTCCACGTGAATGGCTATTTTGGCGCCCTCGTGCACCGCACTGATGGCATCCTCAAGGCGGTCGCATATATCATGCGCCTGCCGCACCGACATAGTGCCGGGCACCACCATGTGAAAATCGATGAAGGTGACGGCGCCGGCCCGCCTGGTCTTCAGGTCGTGCACCCCGATCGAGCCTGCCGCATGGGTGGCGATCGCCTGCTTGATCGCCTCCTCCTCGCGCGGCTCGACGGCTTGGTCCATCAGCCCGCCGATCGATTGCGAGATCACCTTCCAGCCCTGGTAGATGATGTTGACGGCGACCAGAATGGCAAGCACCGGATCGAAGATCGCATAGCCGGTCGCGAGCGCCAGCAACAAGCCGGCGAGCACGCCGACAGAGGTCACCACATCCGACAGGATATGCTGCCCGTCCGCGGCAAGTGCCGCCGAGCGATGTTTGCGACCGGTCCGGATCAGCAGCCGCGCCCAGACCGCATTGATGACACCAGCCGCGAAATTGATCGCAAGGCCGAGCACCGGCGCATCGAGCATGCGCGGCGCGGCGAGGTAACCGATCGCCTCGTTGACGATCAGGAGTGCGGCGACGACGATCAGCACGCCCTCGGTCACCGCAGACAGATATTCCGCCTTGTGATGGCCGAAGGGATGGTCGTGGTCGGCCGGCTTCTGCGCATAGCGAATGACGAAAAAGGCGATGAAGGCGGCAACGACGTTGACCGTCGATTCGAGCCCGTCCGACAGCAGCGCCACCGACCCGGTGACCCACCAGGCCACCATCTTCAGGCCCATGACGCCGAGCGACAGCGGAATGCCCCACATCGCCAGCGTCCGAACCGTAAGATCGCCGTTGTCACTCATATCGTCCTCCTGCGGTTGCGAATGAATTGCAGGGTCCAAGCCATTGAAATGCAAAACCGCCCACGCGACTATCGCGAAGGCGGTTCAGTTAAGGGTGATATGGGCGATGAAGGAGGAATTGTCAAAGGGGAATGACACTCCGTTCACAGGCGTTGCCATCCTCGATCGCGAACCCGCCAACGGAGTCCGGCGAGGCCGGTCGCGCGGCTCAGGCAGGCGTGTCTGAAATCACAGGCTGCGGCCAGCGCAAAAGCGCGGCCTGCCCCGCCGGCGTCAGTGCGTAGATGCCCTTTTCGATGCGCTCGAACCATCCGTAGACGTTGTCGCGCAGGATCGGGCCGGCATTGGCCGCAAGCGCCTTCATCTCCCGCGGCCGCTTGAGCCCCTGCTCGAGGGCCGAGGCACAGAGCAGCGCCTGTTGGCGATAAGCGGTCATGATCGGCGCGCGCGAACCGCCGCCGACGGCGGGATCGCCACGCCGCCGCTGGTGCTCGCTGACGAGGCGCGAGCGCCGCTTCGGGTTGGTGCGCGGCATCGGCGAGATCGAACTGACGATGATGCTGACCTCGCCGGCGTCGGAGACCCCGAGCATGCCGATACCGAGCCGCCGGCAGAGATCGCGGTAGCGCCTGTCGGCCTCCCGCCCGCGCCCCTTGGCGGAAACGCGCGCCGCGATCCAGACTTCATCGCTCATCGCCGCACGGTCGACCGCCTGGAGAAGGAGCTCAAGGTTGAAGGAGAGTTTCAGTTCACAGACGACCACGACCGGCGGCTCGCCATCGCTCAAGCCGACGAGATCGCATTTTCCAACCTCACCCTTGACGACATAACCGGCCGCTTCCAGGAAGGTTTTGACCGGCAGATAAAGCGACGTCTCCATGCTGAAACCTGGACCTCAGGCGGCGTTGAGATCGGCAATCTCACCATAGCGCGCCAGCAATCGCGGCGAAGACATGTCGCCGGTTTCCTCGTCGACGATCACCGCATAGGCCGCCACGCCGACGAAGCGCTCAGCCATCGCCGAGGCGATCTTTTCCGCGCTGACGGAGTTGGATGCCTGGCGCATTTCACCGGGCACGAGATTGCCGCGGTTCTTGCGGTAAGGGAGAACGATGAACTTTTCAGCATTGGCCACGGCGGCGGGCTCCGATTGATCGTTCCTGAAATGTTCTGATTTGATTGATAAAGTCAACCCGGCTCTGCCATGCTTGCCCGCGTTCCTTCGCTGCTCGTCGTATCCACGTCGGAATGCACACCTCGCCCGCCCTTCCCGCAAGCAGGAAGGGCAAGGCCGAGTTGCGCTCAGGCAGCCTTGGTCTTCGCCTTGCGGGCCAGATGCGCCACGACATTTTCGATCATCCGCATGCCGGCATCGCCGCCGAGCGTCATGATCGATTCCGGGTGGAACTGCACCGCGGCGATCGGCTCCTTGGCGTGCTCAATGCCCATGATCGTGCCGTCTTCGCTTTCCGCGGTGATGATGAAGTCGCGCGGCAGCGTCGAGGGATCGGCGAAGATCGAGTGGTAGCGGCCGACCGTCACTTCCTTCGAAAGGCCGGAGAAGACGATGCCGGGCTCCAGCACGCGGATGCGCGAGGGTTTGCCGTGCATCGGCAGCGCCAGATGGCGCAGTTCCCCGCCATAGGCTTCGGCGAGCGCCTGCAGGCCGAGGCAGACGCCGAAGATCGGCAGGTTGCGCGCCCGCGCCTTCTTGATCGTCGCCTTGCAGTCGAAATCCTTGGGCGTTCCGGGCCCGGGCGACAGCACGACGAGGTCCGGGTTCAGCCGGTCGAAGATTTCCTCCGGCACCGGCGTGCGCACGGTCGAAACGCTCGCCCCCGTCTGGCGGAAATAATTGGCGAGCGTGTGGACAAAGCTGTCCTCGTGGTCGACGAGCAGGATGCTGACGCCCTTGCCGACGCTTGCGACATCGCGCTGGGTCTTGCCGGAATTGCCGGTCTTGGCGTCGCGGATGGCGGAAAGCATGGCAGAGGCCTTCAATTCTGTTTCGGCTTCTTCTTCTTCAGGAATGGAATCGTTGAGCAGCGTCGCCCCGGCGCGCACCTCGGCGATACCGTCCTTGATGCGCACCGTGCGCAGCGTCAGGCCGGTGTTCATGTCGCCGTTGAAACCGACCATGCCGATCGCTCCACCATACCATGCGCGCGGGCTTTTTTCACGGCTCTCGATGAAGCGCATCGCCCAGAGCTTCGGAGCGCCGGTGACGGTGACGGCCCAGGCGTGGCTCAAGAAACCGTCGAAGGCATCCATGTCGTCACGCAGCCGGCCCTCGATATGATCGACCGTGTGGATGAGGCGCGAATACATCTCGATCTGCCGGCGGCCGATCACCTTGACCGAGCCAGGCTCGCAGACGCGGCTCTTGTCGTTGCGGTCGACGTCGGAGCACATGGTCAGCTCGGATTCGTCCTTCTTCGAATTCAAGAGCTTCAGGATCTGCTCGCTGTCGGCGATCGGGTCGTCACCGCGCTTGATCGTGCCCGAGATCGGGCAGGTCTCGATCCTGCGGCCGGAAACGCGCACGAACATCTCGGGCGAGGCACCGACCAGATATTCCTGATGGCCGAGATTGATGAAGAAGGAATAGGGCGACGGATTGATCGCCTTCAGCCGCTTGGAAATGTCGGAAGGCTTGCTTTCGCAGCGCTCCATGAATTTCTGCCCGGGCACAACTTCGAAGAGATCACCCTTGCGGAAACTTTCCTTCGCCTTGACGACGAGTTCGGCATATTCGCCGGGTCGGTGATCGCTCTTCGGCGGAATGGCATCCGTGTGCTTGAAAGGCTCTGGCGCGATATCCCCAGCCTTGCCCTCGGTCGTCAAGCCGCCCTTTTCGAAATCGTAACGGTCGATCCAGGCCTTGGCGGCATAGTTGTCGACGACGAGGATTTCGTCCGGCAGGTAGAGCACCATGTCGCGCTGGTCGGAGGGCCGCGTCAGCTTCAGATCGATCGCATCGAACTGGAAGGCGATGTCATAGCCGAAGGCGCCGTAGAGTCCGAGGCTCGCATCCGCCTGCGAATAGAAGAGGTCGGTGACGGCACGCAGCACGGTAAAGACCGTCGGCATCTTCGAGCGCTCTTCCTCGGTGAACACCCGATCCGGCGCTTTGACCGAGAGGTCGAGACGGCGGGCGGAGGAAGCCCCGAGCACGAGGTCGGACACCGTTTTCAGCCGCTCGGTGACGAAGCCGAGAAGCACCTCGCCGCGTTCGTTATAGGCCTCGATCCAGACGTCGCGCCCGAAGGAGGAGATGCCGAGCGGCGGATCGACGACGGCGGTATCCCAGCGCGTATAACGTCCCGGATATTCGTAGTTCGACGAGAACACCGCACCGCGGCGCTCATCGAGCTTGTCGATATAGGAAGAGACCGCGTCGCCGTAGGGGATCGCACGCCGCTGCCGCGTGACCGATATCCCGCCCTTGGTCTCGTAGATTTCCGCACCATCATCCCGCAGGATCGTTACCATTGTTCCACTCCGTTATCGGGGCCCGGACGACAGGCGGCGATAAATAAAAAAGCCGCCTCGAAGTTTCGGGCGGCTCACTCGTCGTCGTCTTTGGACACGATTGGTCGAGGCCGCCTTAGCGAGCCCACCACCAAACAGCAATGTTCAAGGACTTGATCATGGAAAAATTGTTAGCCTGAGATCAGCCGCCGCGCAAGAGGCGATTGCGCGAATGAAAGGGGCGGCCCGAAAGCCGCCCCACCCCAGCCTTGAAGACTTGTAATCAGAACGTCTTGGTGAGCGAGACCTTGAAGGTACGGCCAGGCTCGGAATACCACTCCAGAGGCTGCGATGCCGTCGCCGAGCTCAGGTTGACCTCGCGCACGGCGAGTGCGTTATAGTGCTCCTGATCAAAGATGTTGTAGACACCCCCCTGGATGCGCAGGCCCGGCAGCTGTTCCGGCGTCCACCAACCGGTCAGGTCCACGATCGCATAACCGGGCGCATCGAAGGTCGTGTCGGCGGTGTTGGTGATGGGCGTCTTGAGGTGGTCGGTCAGCATGCCGGCAGAAAGCGTCGAGGAAAGGTCGAAGCCGAAGGTTTCGTTGCTCCAGCCGCCGCCGACAATCGCCTTGAACGGCGCCACCGAGCGCAGGCGCTGCGTGGTTTCTTCATTCCTGCCATAGGCATAGGCAAGCGACGCATGCAGATTGATGCCGTTGTTGAAGGTCTTGGCGGCGCTGGCTTCGATACCTGAGATCGTCGCCGCTGCCACGTTCGTGTAATTGAACTCCGTGAAGCCGGTCGCGTCGACGCTCGTCACCGTCTCGATGAAGTTCTGGTAGCGGGTGTGGAAAAGCGCGACCCTTCCGGTAACGTCGCCCGTGTCGAAATTGGCGCCGACTTCGATGCCGCGGCCGATTTCCGGTTCCAGATCAGGATTACCGAGCTGGGCGTAGCGGCTAGTAGGGTTGTAGAAGCGGCTGTAGAGTTCGTCGACGGTTGGCGCGCGGAAGCCGACCGCCAATTGCATGTAGAGTTCCACATCAGGCGTCAGGTCGTATGTTGCAAGGATCTTCGGCGACAGGGCGGCTTCCGTCCGGTTGCGAAGATCGCCGAAACGAGTAAGGCCGGTATTATTGGCAAAATCGCCGCCGGTCGAGGGATTGTAGTTGAACCAGTCGAAGCGGAAACCGGGTGTCAGCGTGAAGCCGGTATTGCCGATTTCGATCTTGTCTTCGACAACAAGACCAAGGTTTTGGCTGTCGACATCAGGTACTTCCGCCTGGTTGTTCAGTGCCGGGCATGTTGTCGATGTGGGGCAAAGAGCCCAGCTATACTGGCTCCAGCTGGAGACGCCGACATCGAGACCGACGCGCATGGAGTGGTTGAGACCGGAATATTCGAAATCCTTCGTCGCGGTGCCGCTGAAGCCCCAGGTTTCGTTTTCGATCTCGTTGTTACGGCCATAGGCCACATTGGCGGTCGTGCGGCCCCTGCTGCCGGCTTCCTTCTTCAAATCCAGCCAATAAAGCGTGGCGCGAGCACTGCTGAAGAAGGCATCGGAGGACTGCGCTTCATAATCATAATCGAGCGACACGCGATCGCGGTCGCGCAGTTCGCGACCGTCATAATTGTCGATCATGAAGTTACGAGGGCTGGAGCCCCCCTGAAGTTGGCGCAGGTCGGTTTTTAGATCCCGGCGGAACCGTTCCGCTGTCAAGCCGATGCGATGGCCGCCTTCCAACTCCTGGCGCAGTTTGAAGAGCAGGTTATTCTGATCGAAGTCAGCCGGATTCGCCTCGGTGCGAAGAGCACCGTAGCTGTCGTTGTCGCCCATATTGTCGCGTTCATGGCCTTTGCGGTAGCCGCCCTGGAACAGGATCGAGGTGCCGCCGATCTTCTTGGCAGCGGCGGCTGAGCCGGAAAGACTCCTGTCTTCGCTGTCATAGGTTGACTTGACGATTGCACCCCAGTCGCGGCCTTCAGGAATGAGATCCTCAGGCTCCAACGTATTGAGAACGATGGCGCCGCCGAGCATGCCTGAACCGCCCTTGCTCGAATCCGCGCCGCGCACGATATCGAGTGAAGATAGCGAATCGAAATCGAAGGTATCGCCGCCGCCATTGGCGTTGGCAGGCGCAAAAGCGCCCTGGCGCGAGCTGTTCGAAATATAAGGGATCGGAATTCCGTCGATGGTGGTCAGGATGCGAGCACCGGAAAGGCCGCGCAGGTTGAAGCCTGCATCGCCACGCGAATAGTTCACACCCGCATCGACGCTGCGGCCGATATCGTCGTAATTGGTGACCTGCTTCTCTTCCAGTTGCTTCTGGGTGATTTCCGTTGCCAGCGGCGTGTCGGCGACGCTGCCCGGCGCCACGCGTTTGCCCTTGACGACGATCTTCTGCAGGACGGTGCTGTCGTCCGTCGTCGCTTGCGGCGTGGTGGCCGCAGCGCTTTGCGCGAAAGACTGTGAAACAGGAAGAACAACTGCGGCTGCCGTGCAGACCAATAGAACCGAGCGCCAATATCGGACGATCATAACCTACCCTCTAAATGATGATTACCGGGCTGGCTGGTCGTGGCGCGTCGAACGCTCGAGGGGCTGGCTGGGCTTTTGCGGATGAAGACGATGCAGAATTCCGCCTTCTTTTTGCCGCATAAAAAACATGAGAAGTTCTGTCAACATAAACCGGCAAAATATGTTGAAAAATCTATCAAGTTTTAACGATCTTTCCTGACGTTGCGCAATTGCAACGAAAACCGCCATAATGCGTTACCCCCACGCAATCGACATGACGGAAACGGATGCGTTGAGAAAACTTTCGATACTGGCGATCCTTCTCGCCGCAGCCCCCTTTCTTGCCGGTGCCCGCCTGCCCCCGCACGGTCCCCTACCACAGCCTCGACCGGACGCCGCCGATACGATCAGCCCTACCCCACTTCCCGATAAGGCTGAACCACCGTCACCGGATGATGTGCCGGCACCTCAGCCAAAGCCTGATATGAAGAAGCCGGAGGCACCGGTACCAGACCAGCCATCGGGGCCGCCCACCGAACCGAAAAAACCCGAATCGGCAAAACCCGAACCGGCAAAGCCCTCACCGGCGGAGCCGATGCAGGGCCCGCCGCTCCCGCCGGGCCAAGGCCCGCAGACGCCGGAGGAAGACAACAAGCCACCCGCCGAGCAGACGCTCGAAGAGCAGCATCTGACGATCGAACCGGAAAGCGATGCTGAGCACGCCGAATGCACCGCTGCGCTCAAGGCCTTGGGCGTCGTCTTCAAGGATGTCCCGCGCATCGATGACGGCAACGGCTGCGGTATCGACAAGCCGATCACCGTTTCCGAGGCCCTGCCCGGCATCACGCTGAAGCCGGAGGCTACGGTCCGCTGCCCGGCCGCACTCGCCCTTGCCCGCTGGATGAAGGAGAGCGTTATTCCGGCAGCCTCTGCCGCTCTGCCGGAGCAGGGCCGCCTCACGACGGTCAACCAGGCAACCTCCTATATGTGCCGCCTTCGCAACAGCGCAGGCACGGGCAAGATCTCCGAACATGCCCGCGGCAACGCCATCGACATTGCAAGCTTCCATTTCGAGAAAGGCGAAGATGTCGCCGTCCGCTCCCGCCGCGAAGACCCGACGTTGACCGGCGCCTTCCAACGCACCGTCAGCGCCGCCGGCTGCCTCTATTTCACCACCGTCCTTGACCCCGAAAGCGACGCCGCCCACGAAACCCATTTCCACCTCGACGTGATCGAAAGGAAAGGCGGCTATCGCTACTGCCACTGATCATTCAATGGCCGTGAATCGGGTTGGCCAGCCAACAGAGCGCTGCCCCTCACCCTAACCCTCTCCCCGTAAAACGGGGAGAGGGGACGTGCCCTGCGAGGCGTGGGCGAGGGACGGAGAGGTTGCGGCACACCCCCTTCGCCCCGTTTACGGGGAGAAGGTGCCGGCAGGCGGATGAGGGGCAGGTCTCGCAGATCTAGTGAGAAAGATGTCACGTGCACCAATCAGAACAGCCCCTCGATATAACCCTGCTCATTCAGGAAAATCCGCTCCGCCGACGGTGACTTCGGCAGCCCGGGCATGGTCATGATCTCGCCGGTGATGGCGACGACGAAGCCGGCCCCCGCCGAAAGCCGCACCTCCCGCACGGTAACGATGTGGCCTTCCGGCGCGCCGCGCAGGCTCGGATCGGTGGAGAAGGAATATTGCGTCTTGGCCATGCAGACCGGCAGCTTGCCGTAGCCCTGCTCCTCCCATGTCTGCAACTGGTCGCGCACCGCCTTGTCGGCCGTCACCTCGCCGGCATGGTAGATCTTCGAGGCGACGATCTCGATCTTCTCGAACAGCGAAATATCGTCGCCATAGAGCGGTTGGAATTTCGCCTGACCGGATTCGGCGAGCTCCACCACCTTGTGCGCCAGCTCCTCGATGCCGGCCGAACCCAGCGCCCAGTGGCGGCAAAGGATCGCCTCGGCGCCGAGCCTCGAAACAAATTCCTTCACCGCCGCGATTTCGGCGTCGGTATCGGAGATGAAATGGTTGATCGCCACGACCACCGGCACACCGAACCGGCGGACATTGGCGACGTGGCGGCCAAGATTGGCGCAGCCCTTTTTCAGCGCCGCGACATCCTCCGTGCCGAGGTCGTCTTTCTTCACCCCGCCATTCATCTTCAGCGCCCTGACGGTTGCGACGATGACCGCCGCATCCGGCTTCAACGCGGCCTTACGGCATTTGATGTCGAAAAATTTCTCGGCGCCGAGATCGGCCCCGAAGCCCGCTTCCGTCACGACATAGTCGCCGAGCTTCAGCGCCGTCTTCGTCGCCGTCACCGAATTGCAGCCATGGGCGATGTTGGCAAACGGCCCGCCATGCACAAAGGCCGGATTGTTCTCCAGCGTCTGCACGAGGTTCGGCTGCATCGCATCTTTCAGCAATACCGCCATGGCGCCGTCGGCTTTCAGGTCGCGCGCATGCACCGGCGTCCTGTCGAAGCGATAGCCGATGATGATGTCGCCGAGCCGCCGCTCGAGATCCGTGAGGTCGGTGGCGAGGCAGAGGATCGCCATCACTTCGGAGGCAACGGTGATGTCGAACCCGCCCTGGCGCGGGAAGCCGTTGGCAACGCCGCCGAGCGAGGAGACCATACTTCTGAGCGCCCGGTCGTTCATATCCATCACCCGCCGCCAGGTGATGCGGCGGATATCGATATTCTCTTCGTTGCCCCAGTAAATGTGATTGTCGATCATCGCCGCCAGCAGATTGTGCGCCGAGGTAATCGCATGGAAATCGCCGGTGAAATGCAGGTTGATGTCTTCCATCGGCACGACCTGCGCATAACCGCCGCCGGCTGCGCCGCCCTTGACGCCGAAGCAGGGGCCGAGCGAAGCCTCGCGGATGCAGACGATGGCTTTCTTGCCGATCCGGTTCAGCCCGTCACCGAGGCCCACGGTCGTCGTCGTCTTGCCCTCGCCCGCTGGCGTCGGATTGATCGCGGTGACGAGGATCAGCTTGCCGTCCTTCTTGCCCGCTTGCCCGGCGATGAATTCGGCGCTGACCTTTGCCTTGTCGTGGCCGTAGGGAACGAGCTGCTCGACCGGAATGCCGAGCTTCGCGCCGATTTCGAAGATCGGCTTCTTGGCCGCAGCGCGCGCGATTTCGATATCGGATTTGATTGATGGCATGGATGTTCCCCGTCCCGGCCTGCCGCAGGGCGCGGAGGCGTTGTTCCCTCTTCATCGGGATAGCGAAATATCGGCGAGGTGTGAATAGCGCTGCGCCTTGCGGCGGCCACGCCGGATGTTTATGTGGCGGTCAACGATCGCGGTTTTATAGGATGAAGACATGAAAGCACTGGAACTGATCATCGAGCGCATCATCCTGTCGAGCCGCTGGATCCTCGTCGCCTTCTATATCGGCCTGGTTGCGGCACTCGCCGTCTATGCCGTTTCCTTCGGCTACAAGCTCCTGAAGATTGCTTCCGGCGTCTTTGCCCTCGACGAGGCGGAGATGATCCTTGCCATGCTCAGTCTGATCGATGCGGCTCTCGTCGCAAGCCTGATCGTCATGGTGATGATCTCGGGTTATGAAAATTTCGTCAGCCGCTTCGATGAAGCGAGCGAAGCCGACAACGAAGTCTCCTTTCTCGGCAAGCTTGATTCAGGTAGCCTGAAGATCAAGGTGGCCTCCTCGATCGTCGCCATCTCCTCCATCCACCTGCTGCAGGTCTTCCTCAATGCCGACAAATATGCCGACGGCAAGATCATGTGGCTGACTTTCATGCATCTCGCCTTCGTCGCCTCCGCCGTCATGCTCGGCTTCCTGGAAAAGCTGATGAGCGTGACGTCGAAGAATGATTTGAAAGATAAGGGGTAGCCGGCGGGAGGAAGACAATTTCAGACCGGCCAACAAGCTGTCGCCCACGGCAACAGCGATGAGCCATCAAGAAATGTTCTTCCGCAGTCCGATATCAATTTGCCAAGGCTGTGGCAGGAACGATCCCGGCCTTCTGATTTCCGGGGCATCGGAGGCTTTCCTTCGCGTCTGGCCCACAGAAATGCAGGCCGGGCTCTTCACCATAAGGAATGATACCATTGATGATGCCGAGATCGAATGCCTGCGAACGCAGTATCTTGTCTCGCTCGATCGATGTCGCAAACATCATCGTCTCATATGTCTCGGAACTGACGCCCATCTCGTCGAAATAGGTGAAGAATTTCGTGTATTCAGCAGTCGTGGGCCGGACGAGGCCGATATCGGAATATCCGACAAGCCGCGGTGTTCCGCTTATCAGGACGAGAGTACAGCTCGAAAGGCAGTATGCACCGCCGGCAGAGACCTCGCCCATGGTCGCCCCGCTTTTGGCCATGCTCGCCTTGCAACGCGGATCCAGCGTCGGGCAGCGGGGCAACCGCGTCCTGCCAATCGAAGTCTCTAGGCCGGCAGCCCGGATCGTGCGCCCTATCGCAAACGCCGCGTCCATGTCTCCACCATAGGACTGAAGGACGACCGGCAGTTTTCGTTCACCGAGCGTTTTCAAAATCGCCTGCAGCCGGGCCGGTGTCTCCGGGGTGATTTCTCCTTCGGCAGAAATCCATTGGTTGCACTCGTCCTGGCAATTGCCGTTATACATCAGCAAAAAATCCATCGGCCGGTTTTCCGGTGGAGTCTCGCTTGTGACCGCGGCCACATCCTGCGCCGGCGCCTTGGATACAGGCGTCGCAGCCGCGACGGGCGCTTGGGCGACCGGGTGGCCGTGACAGACAGTCTCGGCCGCTGCATCCGGCGCGCAGAGCGGCATGCCGGGCCACTCATTGTAGGAGAGCATATCGGTGATGAGACCCGTCCGAAGTGCCTCCGCGGGCAGTACGATGTTGATATTGTCAGGCGTGGCGCTCATCATCAGGCCGATCACATCCTGGCTGACACCCATTTCCTTCAAATAGGCTGTCAACGCGGCACCGGCCTTCTTGCCGAGCTTGGTGGAACTGCTCTGCCCTGCTGATTTGCGTCCAACCTCCTTGCGGGAGATTTCCTTCTTCTTGCCGTTCACGATCTTGTATTCGATGCGGTAGGAGACACGCACCTTGTTATAGACAGTCGTGATCTGGTGAACGCCGATCAAAGCCCATTGCGACGCGACACGCGACGTACCGCCGGCCAATGCTAGCGGACAGGCGGAAAAACAATATGCACCTTCCGAATAGGCGTTGCCAAGCGCGGTCCCATCCTTTGTGATGGCGGCATCGCAACGCAGATCGTCGGCCGGGCAATCCTTCAGCCGTGTGCCGCCGACCGCCGTTTCAAGACCGGCTTTGCGGATCATCCGGCCCATCGCATAAGCGGCCTCGACATCCCCGCCCTCCGACCGGAACACGATCGGCAGTTTCCGGCCGCCGATCTTCTTCAGCATTTTTCGGAGCTGGGCCGGTGTATCAGAGGTTATGCGACCCTCCGCCGATACCCATCCCGGGCAGTCTTCTGTGCAGAGGGGATGGTGCACAAGGATGAAGCGCATCGGCGGCTGCCCTGCCTGCTTCTTCTCTCCGGCAGCCTGCACGGTTGCAGCTCCGATCGGCAGTGTCAGAAATAATAAAACAAGTAGTATCGGGGAAAGCAGGGACTTTACGAAAAAAGAAATCGCAGAGCGCACGATTAAATTGCCTCAATTATACATGGTAGACGCTTAGCAATTGCCTTGATCGCCAGCAAGCTGGTTTTCGGCACCTGTTGCCGCCGCCTCTTCCAAAGTGATTCTCTCCGTGCATCACAGCGCAAGACCCGTGGCTATGCGGCGCGAAGGAGATCAAAGATACCGCAACGGTATATCCGCAAGTCAAAACTCAACTAAAGCGCGATCGCCCCTCAATAATTTTACACAATTCGAGTAAATCAGCTTGCGCTAAGTCAATTGGGACTAGCATCTGACCGGCTTTCTGTGTTTGATAGCGTTAACATTGGGGCAGCCGGGGGCGTACAGATGTCTTATATGACTACCTCTGAAAGACAGTCATCGCTTTCTGCAGAGCTTGCCACCGCACGAACGCGTAGCCTGTTTGCGCAGGCGCTCGGCAGGGTCTCCGCCGCCTTCGGACTGTCGCATGCGACCCTGATGCACGCGCCCTCCCCGGAAGACCTCCTGCTGAAACCCCTGCTGATCGAAAGCTCGCTTCCGGCCGCCTATATCAAGGAGTTCGACCGCGTCCACATGATGCGCGGTTGTCCTTTCGGCTTGCGGCTGAGGGAGTCCGCCGTCCCCCCGGCCTGGCATCTGAACGACCCCGCCAATGGTCAGGCCTTCCCCGCCGAACTGCGCGCCCTGATGCTGCGCCATGCCATACCGGCCGGCGTTGCCATGCCGACCATTGCTGCCAATGGCCAGCGCCTGGTCTTCTGGTTCTGCGGCGAGCGCGCCGCACTCGGCCAGAGCGAGGTCAACGAGCTGGCAATGATCATTCTGCATGCACTCGATGCATATAATGCAGTCAAGCGGAATGAGGAATGCGCGCACAACGCGCTGTCGACCAGAGAACTGGAAGTTGTGCGCTGGACGGCCCAGGGCAAGACCTCGATCGAAATCGGCCAGATCCTGGCGCTCTCGGATCATACGGTGAACGCCTACATGACCAACGCGATCAAAAAACTCGATTGCGTCAACCGCACCCAGTTGGTAGCTAAGGCAATTCGATTGAAGCTGATCAACTGAGGAATCGGAAGAGAGTCGGCCCGTCGTCCCGTGATCTGGGGGAATCGTGTCTCTTCGCTTCGAACAGCCCGTCATCGACAAGACTGAGCAATCCCGTGCCCACATCGGCATCACCGATGCGGAAATCGTGCAGATGCTTGCTGCCTATCGCCTTTTCGGCTTCTGGCGGATCGACATCGAGACGGGACATTTCTTTGCAAGCGAAGATGTTCACGCGATTTTCGACCTCCCCTACAGCGACGGCCCCGTCAATCTGGCTGAGCTGATGTCGCGCATCCATGAGGACGACCGCAGCCTGATCGCCCAGACCTTCGAAGAGGCGAGCCTTCACGGCGTCGGTTTCCATTTCGTCTACCGCGTCTGCAATCGGCTTGGCGGCCACAAGCTGGTGCGCAGCGTCGGCCGTTTCCGGGACGGTCAAAGCGGCGGCGGCATCGTCACCTATGAGTTCGTCGAGAGGCTGCGTGTCGTCGGCTTCGAGGACGATACGAGACCGCGCTGACCCCCGGAAATTTTAGAGCATGATGCCGAAAATTGTGAGCGGTTTTCTCAAGACATCATGTCTCTAACTCTTTAATGTGGAACAGGATTCAGATTTTAGGCCGACCCGGCCTAAAATCATCCTGTTCTAGCGGTCGAGCACCGAGCGGATCTCGACGAGGTTCGAGCGCACCCTCAGAATATAGAAGCCCATGGTGGCGAGATGGCTCGGCATGATCCAGCCGTCCTCGCGCCCGTTCGAAATGATCGCCGGCTGAATGCGCAGCGCCGCTTGGAACTGCCGCATCGTGCTGCCCCAGACCGCTCCGAGATTGCGCTCCTGCACCACTTGCGAGAAATCCGCCTGCGCGGCGGCAAGGATGGCGTAGTAGGCGTAGAGCTGGCCGTAGGCAAACCAGAACCGGTCGTCGGCGCGCGTATCGAACCAGCCGCGATTGTGATTTTCCGAACGCTCGGCGAGCATGTCGGACGTACCGCCGAGATCGTTGGCGATGCGGTCGATGAACTGCATGAGGTTGTCGGCGCGGCCGTCGAAAATGACGCTGCAGGCGGAAAGATCGGTGTTGAACTTGCGCAGGCTGCCGATCGCCGAGCGGTAATAGGAGGGCGTCGGCGTCTTCGGCCCGAAGGGATTGAGCCCGAAATACCAGCTGTATTCGTCGAACTGCAGGTTACCGCGGGCGCTCTGCAGATCGTTGTTGATGCCCGACGTGCCGCGCACCCGCCCCAGCGTATCGACAAGCTCCGCCGACGTCCGCCGGACCGCCTGATTGATGCCGCGCTGGAACGACGCCTTGTTGTCGAGGAAAGGCGTGTGATCCCAGTCGATGCCGAAAAAGCCCATTTTATAGAGCAGCATCGAGGAGATCCATGCGTTCTGGTTGACGTTGAAGTCGGTCAGGTCGGCCGTGACGTCGACGATGGCCGAACGCTGGCAGGTCTTGGCGGCTGAGCTGTTGCTTCCCTCCGCGACCGGTACGTCCTGCCCGGCGGCAACCTTGCGGTCCGAAAGCCGGTATTGGTCGACAAAGGCGGTATTGAAATTCGACCAGACCTGCGTCTGCCAGAAGAAATAGCCGTAGAGCACGACGAAGAGCGCCACCAACGCGATAACCGGCAGCCGGATCATCCAGCTCCGGCGCTGATACCAGCCATGCGCGGCGAGGAAGGGCCAGAAGGCCCAGGCTGAAAACAGGCGGGCCCAGCGACCGATCGTCTGGCCGATCAGCCTGAAAAAACCGGCTATCCGGTCAAGCATCGTCGTCTCCTGTCAAGCGAGGCGAACACCACAGCGCCGCGCGTCAATTCAGACGCGCTAAGGACGCTGTAACACTTTCAATTACTGCATAATTGCCACATCCACATATGCGCTCGACGGGCCGAGCACAACACGAGCCCTTCGATTTTTCGGATTGAAGGCATTCCCGAAAGGGGCGCGAACCGGGACCTGCGGCTCAGGACCGCAGGAAAGGCAGGCTGAAACGGAGGCGCCTGCGCGCCGTGTCGATCAGCGGCGCTCCTGATGTCTCCGGCAGCGGTTCGGCATAGGCCGGAAACCTGCCGGCGAATTCCAGATCGGCGCGGCTCTTGCGCCGCTCGAGATCCTGGGCGACCAGCATGCCCTTCTCGAATAGCCCGATCGGCGCGGCTATATCGGGAAAGAGTTCCGGCTTGATCCGCATCTTCATGCCCGGCCTGTCGGTATCGACCTGCGCCTGGTAGATGATCAACCGCTCCTCGACGTCGATCATCAGTTTGCGCAGCAGCACGTTGCAGGCGGCGATCCGCCCGTTCGCCGAATCGACAAAGCTCTGGAACAGACCGATGAAACGCTCACGCCGCTGACTGTCGTCGCGCATTTCATGCTCCCTGGCGGAAATCTGCTCGGCCTCCGCCTTCAGCGCCCGCCGCTCCGTCTCCATCTGCTCCCAATGCGCCCTGTTGCCGTAGACGCCGATGCGGCCCTGCGTCGTCAGCGCCTTGGCATTGAGCTCCTTCATCTTGAGACGGGCGATATCGATGGAATCGACCAGCCGGCGCCGTTGCTCGACGATGTCGACGAGACCGCGTTCGGCGGCCCTATGCCGTTCGATGATCGTAGCGCGCTGGCCGGCGATCAGCCTGGCGAGCGCATCCGATTTCGTCAGAAGCTCGAGCAGCCGTTCGATGACCGGGGCCTCGCGCACGCGTTCGGTATACATGCGCCACATCCGCTGGCGCGACGTCCAGCCGGCCATCTTCTCCCGCAGCGTCAGCCCCCGGAAGCTGTCGAGATCGGCGGAAACCTCGGCCGTCAACCGGTCGAGGGAAAACACCAGCTCGGCCTGCAGGGCGTCGAGTGCTTCAGCATCGGCGATATGGGCCTGGAAGCGAGCATTCTGCTCGAGGAAAACCTCGTCGGCCGACCGTGCTTCATCGCCGCTGAACGCACTGATCGCGCCCACACAATAGGCTCCATCGGCCGCAACCTTCTCGGCAAGGCTGCCGGCAGCTTCGTATTGGCTTTGGAATGGCGGAGGTTTGCGCACGGGCCTCTCCAGGGAATCTCGTCTTGCCCAAGCTAGAGCATGATGCCGAAAAGTGTGAAGCGGTTTTCCGCCCGCAATTGCGTAAAATGGAAAAGCAGGTCGCTTGCGGCGCTAAAAAAACAGACGGCATTGCGGCTTCAGACCGGCTCGGCGATCCAGTCCCCATTCATCGCTTCGTCCCAATGCCTGCGGCAGAGCGAGACATATTTCTCATTGCCGCCGACATCGATCTGCGCGCCTTCGTGCAGCACTTTCCCCTCCGCGTCGAGCCGTACCACCATCGTCGCCTTGCGCCCGCAATGGCAGATCGTCCGCACCTCGCGCATTTCGTCGGCGATCGCCAAGAGTTCCTGCGACGCCGGAAACAATTTGCCCTGAAAATCGGTTCTCAGCCCGTAGACCATCACAGGAATGCCGAGCCTGTCGACGACGCGGGCAAGCTGCCAGACATGGACAGGCGTCATGAAATGCGCCTCGTCGACGAAGACGCAGGCAATCGGGGCCCCCTCTCCGCTTAGCGTCGCAATCAGCCGGAACAGGTCCTCATGCGGCTCGAAGGGGATGGCGCTCGCCTCCAGCCCGATCCGCGAGCCGATGACGCCCCGGCCGGTGCGCTCGTCGAAAGCGGCGATCAACTGCACCGTGCGCATGCCGCGCTCCTGGTAATTGTAGGAGGCTTGCAGCAGCATCGTCGATTTGCCGGCGTTCATCGTCGAGTAATTGAAATAGAGTTTTGCCATCCGATCTCTCCTTGATCGGTTTATTGAAGCTCACAATGACAAAGAAAAGCCCCCTGGGGCGATAATCACAGGAATCCCGGCCCGCAAATCGCCCGGCGGCCTGAAAACGAGGTGCCGCGAAAAATCCGCCGACGTCGCAATCGCATGGGTCGATACGACGCAAACGCACTGAGGTCGCTTGTCAAACTCGGCTATTGGTGGTTGGCTTGGGAACTTAAAGACTGGGAGTCTAAAATGAAAACAACAAGCACGTTCAAACTGGTTACTGCAACTGCCGTCGCCGCCCTCTCCGTTGCGACCGCCGCCTTCGCCGCCGATCCCGACAGCTGCTCCACCGTCCACTTCTCGGATGTCGGCTGGACTGATATTACCGCCACCACCGCCACCGCATCCGTCGTCCTGAAGAGCATCGGCTATCAGACCGACGTGAAGGTTCTCTCGGTGCCGGTCACCTACACCTCGCTGAAGAACAAGGACATTGACATCTTCCTCGGCAACTGGATGCCGACGCAGGAAAAGGACGTCCGCCCTTATCTCGATGACAAGTCGGTCGAATCCTTCGGCCCCAACCTCGTCGGCGCCAAGTACACACTCGCCACCAACGCCAAGGGCGCCGAACTCGGCATCAAGGACTTCAAGGACATCGCCGCCCACAAGGACGATCTCGACGGCAAGATCTACGGCATTGAGCCCGGCAATGACGGCAACCGCCTGGTCATGGACCTGATCGAAAAGAACACCTTCGGCATGAAGGAGATGGAAGTCGTCGAATCCTCCGAACAGGGCATGCTCGCTCAGGTCGCCCGTGCCGAGAAAGCAGGCAAGCCCGTCGTCTTCCTCGGCTGGGAGCCCCATCCGATGAACACCAACTTCAAGCTGACCTACCTCACCGGCGGTGACGACGTCTTCGGTCCAGAGTTCGGCGGTGCCAAGGTCTATACCAATGTCCGCGCCGGCTATCTCGACGAATGCCCGAATGTCGGCGCGATGCTGAAGAACCTGAAGTTCTCCCTCGACATGGAGAATAAGATCATGGGCAAGATCCTCGACGACGGCAAAGAGCCGGAAGCTGCCGCTTCCGAATGGCTGAAGGCGAACCCTTCTGCGCTCGAGCCCTGGCTTGCGGGCGTCAAGACCCGTGACGGCAAGGGCGATGCTCTGGCGGCTGCCAAGACCGGCCTCGGCCTTTGATGATATGACGGGGCGGCTCGCCGCCCCGTTTATTTTTGTCCGATTGTTGATTTTTTTGGATAGGCGCGCCCCTTGAATTGGATCACCGACGCTAAGATTCCCATCGGCTCATGGGCCAAATCCTTCGTGGACTGGCTGACCTCGAACGGCGAGTGGTTCTTCAACCAGCTTGCCTTCCTGCTGTCGAGCGCCATAGACGGCCTGCTCTTCGTGCTGCAGAAGCCCCACCCGTTAATCGTCATCGCTGCCATCACCGCCCTTGCCTTTTGGCTACGCCGGTCGATCGCGATTACCCTCTTCACCTGTCTTGGGCTGCTGCTCATCGTCAACCAGGGTTATTGGAAAGAGACGACAGAGACGCTCGCCCTGGTGCTCGCCGCCACCTTTGTCTGCATGGTGATCGGCATTCCCTTCGGCATTGCCGCCGCCCGCCGCCCTTGGGTCTATGCCGCCATGCGCCCGGTGCTCGATCTGATGCAGACCATTCCGACATTCGTCTATCTGATTCCGGCGCTGATCCTGTTCGGCCTCGGAATGGTTCCGGGCCTGATCGCCACCGTCATCTTCGCCATCCCTGCCCCTATCCGGCTGACGCGCCTCGGCATCATCTCGACGCCACCTTCCCTCGTCGAAGCCGCCGTCGCTTTTGGTGCAACGCCGATCCAGGTGCTGCGCAAGATCGAACTTCCCTTTGCCATGCCACAGATCATGGCGGGCCTCACCCAGACCATCATGTTGTCGCTGTCGATGGTGGTCATCGCCGCCCTCGTCGGCGCTCCCGGGCTTGGCGTGCCGGTCGTCCGCGCGCTGAACACCGTCAATATCGCCAAGGGTTTTGAAGCCGGTTTCTGCATCGTTATCCTGGCGATCATTCTCGACCGCATATTCCGCACGGCGGGTGAAGGAGGCGGCGCATGACCGCGGTAAACTTCAAGGATGTCAGCATTATCTTCGGCGACCGGCCGGAAACCGCGCTTGCCATGGTCGACCAAGGCAAAACACGTGACGAAATCGGCGCCGCCACCGGCCTGGTCCTCGGTGTCGCCAATGCCTCGCTGACCATTGAGGAAGGCGAAATCCTGGTGCTGATGGGCCTTTCCGGCTCGGGCAAGTCGACACTGCTGCGCGCCGTCAACGGCCTCGCCCCCGTGGTGCGCGGTGACGTCTCGGTCTCGACCTCCAATGGTCCGGTCAACCCTTACAGATGCAACGCCAAGGCCCTGCGGGAGCTGCGCACCCACACCGTCTCCATGGTGTTCCAGCAATTCGCTCTTCTGCCCTGGCGCACGGTCGCCGAGAATGTCGGCTTCGGCCTCGAACTCGCGGGCATGCCGGAGGCCGAACGCAAACAGCGCGTCGGCGAGCAGCTTGAACTCGTCAACCTGACGAAATGGGCCGACCGCAAAGTCAACGAACTCTCGGGCGGCATGCAGCAGCGCGTCGGCCTTGCCCGCGCCTTTGCCACCGGCGCGCCGATCCTGTTGATGGACGAGCCGTTCTCGGCGCTCGACCCGTTGATCCGCACCCGCCTGCAAGACGAACTTCTGGAGTTCCAGCGACGGCTGAAGAAGACCATCCTCTTCGTCAGCCACGATCTCGACGAAGCCTTCCGCATCGGCAACCGCATCGCCATCATGGAGGGCGGCCGCATCATCCAGTGCGGAACGCCGCATGACATCGTCAAGAACCCCGCCGACCAGTATGTCGCCGATTTCGTGCAGCATCTCAATCCGATCAGCATGCTGACGGCGGCGGACGTGATGCAGTCCGGTCTCGGTCAGACTGCCGCCGGCATGAGTGTCAGCGCCACGGCCCGCGCCGCAACCCCGCTCGTCGATATCCTCGATGCCCTTGCCCGCCAGCCGGGCAGCATCGGCATCGTCGAGAACGGCACGATCGTCGGCACCATCTCGGCCCAGGATATCGTCGCCGGCCTTACCCGCCATCGCCGCAAGCAGGACGCTTGATGTTTTCAATCCGCTTTGCCACAAAGCGGATATGAAAGATCAGCCCTCGCCCGTACGCGAAACCGACGACGATGCCCGCAAACTCGCCCGCGTGCTTCTGCGCTCCGCGCGGCACGCGGCGATTGCCGTACTCGCCCCCGAGACCGGCTTTCCCTTCGCCAGCCGCGTGCTCGTCGCCACCGATATTGACGGCGCCCCCGTCATTCTCGTTTCGAAGCTCTCTGCCCATACCAAAGCACTCGCCAGGGACGCGCGCGCCTCACTGCTGACCGGCGAGCCCGGCAAGGGCGATCCGCTCGCCCACCCTCGCTTGACGACCCAATGCCTGGCGGAACCCGTCGAGCGCGGCAACGCCTTCCACGAACGTATCCGTCCGCGTTTTCTCGCGCGCCACGCCAAGGCAAAGCTTTATATCGACTTTCCCGATTTCCTCTTTTTTCGCCTTAAACCGGAGCAGGCCAGCCTCAATGGCGGCTTCGGCCGCGCCTACCATCTCGATGGGAACGACCTAATCATCCAGTCGGCTGCCAATGAGGAGATTGCCGCCGGCGCGGCAGAAACAGTGCGAGATTTAGTAGAACGCCACCCCGATGTGGCCGAGGCCCTTGCTGCCAGGCTAAAGGCACCGAAATCGGCCTCCTGGCGCATTTGTGGTATCGATGCCTCAGGTTTCGACATGATTTCCGGCGATTTTCTGCTGCGATATGAATTCGAAACCCTCGCTGGGGATGCCGATCACATTTGTTCAAACATATCTAAAATAGCATACTCGATACCTTAAATTTAGGTATATACAATCTTCGACCTCAGTTGCTAGTTTTTGGGCGTGGGTCGAAATCCGACTGACGGCCTGTGCCAACACGCATGATGTACGTTTCGCATTAGGAAGATAACAATATGGAAACCACTGATTTGGCCGATCACACCAATGTGGCGGCAGCTTTATTGTCGGCCATGGCAAATCCCAAGAGATTGCTGATCCTGTGCAGCCTGGTGAAGGGCGAAGTGGCCGTCGGCGTGCTTGCAACGCAGGTCGGCCTCAGCCAGTCGGCACTCTCCCAGCATCTGTCGAAACTGCGCGCACAGAAGCTGGTCAAGACGCGCCGTGACGCACAGACCATCTATTATTCCAGCACCTCCGAGCCGGTCATGAAGATCCTGGCAACGCTCGAAGACATCTACCTGGTGACGAACAGGAACAGATCCGCCGCTTAATGATAGCGCTGACATGAATGTCGGCCGATGCCATGCCGCAAGGGGATGTTCCCGGAGGCGCGGCAACGATATTTCAGCACGTGAACCTTATGGCACGACCGGTAAATCCTGCGATTTGCCGGTCGTGCCCTTTTTTGCCGCACCTGCCGGTCCGGGGATATCCCCAGACCGATCCGGTCAAAACTCAAGCCTTCCTGTCCCGAGTGGCTCTCGGGCGTTTTACCGTTGACGCTTCAAGAAGCCCTGATAATTTGACCGGGCAGTCAAAATATGGGCGTGAAGCCCCGGGAACGGGCCGTCAACGGCCAGGAGAACAGCATGTCCAATCGCCTCAACGCACCGAACGATCTTCGCGCCTTCTGGATGCCGTTCACGGCAAATCGCCAGTTCAAGAAGGAGCCGCGTATGTTCGTCGGCGCCAAGGACATGTATTATACGACCCATGACGGCCGCCAAGTGCTGGACGGCACGGCCGGCCTCTGGTGCGTCAATGCCGGCCACTGCCGCCCGAAGATCACCGAGGCGATCCGCGAGCAGGCCGGCGAGCTCGATTATGCCCCCGCCTTCCAGCTCGGTCACCCCAAGGCTTTCGAACTGGCGAACCGCCTGGTCGACATCGCGCCGGAAGGCCTGAACCACGTTCTCTACACCAATTCCGGATCCGAATCCGTCGAGACGGCTCTCAAGGTGGCGCTCGCCTATCACCGCGTGAAGGGCAATGGTTCACGCTTCCGCCTGATCGGCCGCGAGCGCGGCTATCATGGCGTCAATTTCGGCGGCATCTCCGTCGGCGGCATCGTCACCAACCGCAAAATGTTCGGCACGCTGCTGACCGGCGTCGATCACATGCCGCACACGCACCAGCCCGGCAAGAACAACTTCACCCGCGGCGAACCCGAGCATGGCGGCGATATTGCCACCGAGCTCGAGCGCATCGTCACCCTGCATGACGCCTCGACGGTCGCCGCCGTCATCGTCGAGCCGGTGGCCGGCTCCACCGGCGTTCTGATCCCGCCGAAGGGCTATCTGCAGAAGCTGCGCGAGATCTGCACCAAGCACGGCATCCTTCTGATCTTCGACGAGGTCATCACCGGTTTCGGCCGCCTCGGCGCCCCCTTCGCCGCGCAATATTACGACGTCAAGCCTGACATGATCACCGCCGCCAAGGGCCTGACCAATGGCGTCATTCCGATGGGTGCCGTCTTCGTGACCTCCGAGATCCATGATGCCTTCATGAACGGCCCGGAACACATGATCGAATTCTTCCACGGCTACACCTATTCCGGCAATCCGATCGCTTCCGCCGCCGCCCTCGCCACGCTCGACACCTACAAGGAAGAAGGGCTGCTGACACGCGCCGCCGAGCTTTCCGACTACTGGGCCGACGCGTTGCATTCGCTCAAGGACTGCCCCAACGTCATCGACATCAGGAACACCGGCCTGATCGGCGCGATCGAGCTCGATCCGATCGCCGGCGAGCCGACCAAGCGCGCCTTCACCGCTTTCCTGAAAGCCTATGAAAGCGGCCTGCTGATCCGAACCACCGGCGATATCATCGCGCTGTCCCCGCCGCTGATCATCGAGAAGCACCATATCGACGAACTCTTCGGCAGGCTGCGGACCATCCTGCAGAACAACATCTGAAGACGCGTCCATAAGCGCTTCGGGCCCGCGGCGGACAAAATCCCCGCGGGTCTTCTCGTTTCGGAACAGAAAAACCTCAGGTCACGGAGGCGACCGAAAGGCAGATGGCGAATTTCTTCAGGAGCCGGCGGTCGAAGTGTCCTTCATTGCCGAACATCCACTTCAGTGCCTCGCTCGCGCTCCACGCCGCCTTGTATGACCGTACCGAGGTAATGGCGTCATAGACATCGCAGATCGTGGCAATCCGCGCATGGAGGCTCAACTCTCTACCCGACAGCCTGCGCGGATAGCCCTTGCCGTCGATGCGCTCATGATGATTGAGGCAGACATCGAGAACGATCTCCGACATGCCCTCCTGCCGCGACAGAAAAGCGTGTCCCTTTTCCGGATGGCCGCGGATCAGGCTGATCTCGTCCTTTTCCAGAGGCCCGGCCTTGTTGAGCACCTCAAGCGGAATTTCAAGCTTGCCGACATCATGCAGCAAACCCGCGGTGCCGAGCAGTTGGACCGTATGCTCGTCGAGCCCTAGATGGCGGCTGAACAGGATCATCAGCGCGCTCACCGAAATGGAATGGAGGAAGGTCACCTCGTCTTTCGATTTCAAACGCGTGACGTTCAGGAAAACCGAGGGATTTTCCTCCATCGACTTGGAGACGGATGAAATCACCGGCGCCACATGCGCGACGCTGATCGCATCGCCGTTGCGCAGCCTGGCGAAAGCCTCGTCCAGCACCTGCACGGATTTCTGGACGGTCTCGCGCGCGGCCTGGATATCGATCTCGATGTCACGGCCCGGCAGGCCGTTGGTATCGAGCCCCTTGCTGGTGTTGATGACGACACTGGCAGTGCCGCATTTGCGAATTTTTGCGGCATCGACCTCGCGCCGCAGCGAAAACCTGCGCTTCGACAAAAGCGGATCCTGCCACAGGCCCTCGACGGCCTCCACAAACATTCCGATACGCACCTGGCTGGCGTCGATACGCTTGAGCATCCAGTCTCTGTTTCCCGATGTGTCTGTCTAATTATCTGTATGGGTCACTTTTTCAATACTGCGGTATTTTGGGTATCACGGGATAATACTGCAATCGGCCAAACTAACGGTTAATGGGAAAGATAAAGACAACCCTACGAGGTGGTTTCGTCTGGACCGAGGCGCTTCCCTTTGCAGCTTCGCCGATGAGAAATCACCGAGAAGCGAAGAAAGTGACCGCCTTGGAACGAGTTTCCGGCCGGATCGATCCGATTTCGCTTCCAATTTGTTATGAACTTGCGCAATCCCGTCAAAATTCCTAGAAATCTCGTCATGAGCTTTCCCCGAGTCAAATATGGCCGGCAGGCTCACTGATCGCGCCTTTGTCGATCGTCCTTGGCACGGCCCAAAGAGCCGTGGAATGATCGCAAAAACCGGCGCGGCACCTCATCGCGGGTCGAAGGACCCCACCCAAGGAGACAGACAATGACCCTCAAGACATTGACGGCGACACTCGTCGCGTCGCTTGCCTTCGCGCCGCTTGCCCATGCCGATATCACCATCGGCCTGATTGCGCCGCTGACCGGCCCCGTCGCCGCCTATGGCGACCAGGTGAAAAACGGCGCTCAGACCGCCGTCGACGAGATCAACAAGAAGGGCGGCATTCTCGGCGAGAAGGTCGTCCTCGAGCTGGCCGACGATGCCGGCGAACCGAAGCAGGGCGTTTCCGCCGCCAACAAGGTCGTCGCCGACGGCATTCGCTTCGTCGTCGGCCCGGTGACCTCGGGTGTCGCTATTCCGGTTTCGGACGTGCTGGCTGAAAACGGCGTACTGATGGTCACTCCGACCGCAACCGCCCCCGACCTCACCAAGCGCGGCCTCACCAACGTGCTGCGCACCTGCGGCCGCGACGACCAGCAGGCCGAAGTCGCTGCCAAATACGTGCTGAAGAATTTCAAGGACAAGCGCGTCGCCATCGTCAACGACAAGGGCGCCTATGGCAAAGGCCTTGCCGACGCCTTCAAGGCGACGCTGAACGCCGGTGGCATGACCGAAGTTGTCAATGACGCGGTCACGCCCGGCGACAAGGATTTCAGCGCCCTCACCACCCGCGTCAAATCGGAAAAGGTCGACCTGGTCTATTTCGGCGGCTATCACCCGGAAGGCGGCCTGCTCGCCCGCCAGCTGCATGACCTCGCCGCCAACGCGACGATCATCGGCGGCGACGGCCTCTCCAACACCGAATTCTGGGCGATCGGCACGGATGCGGCGGCAGGCACGCTGTTCACCAATGCCTCCGACGCCACCAAGAACCCGGATTCCAAGGCTGCCGCCGATGCGCTCGCTGCCAAGAACATCCCGGCCGAGGCCTTCACGCTCAACGCCTATGCCGCCGTCGAAGTGCTGAAAGCCGGCATCGAGAAGGCCGGAAGCGCCGAGGATGCGGAAGCCGTCGCGGCCGCGCTGAAAGACGGCAAGGAAATCCCGACCGCTATCGGCAAGGTCACCTACGGCGAAACCGGCGACCTGACCTCGCAGAGCTTCTCGCTCTACAAATGGGAAGCCGGCAAGATCGTCGCCGCCGAATAACTATCGCTGATCGCCATCGACCGGGCGCCCCTATGGCGCCCGGTTTCGTTTGCGGCACTCGCTTGTGGCAGCAGATCGGCTATAAGTTTGAGAATCGGTTGCAATGTGAGCAAGGTCATGACCAGCAAACTCGAACGCCTCATCGACCAAGGGGTCGGCCGCGTGCCGGCCGATATCGTGCTGAAGGGCGGCCGTTTCTTCGACCTCGTCACCGGCGAACTCGTCCACTCCGATATCGCCATCGGCGCCGATCGCATCGTCGGCACCTCCGGCAATTACGAGGGGGAAACCGAGATCGACATATCGGGAAAAACAGTGGTCCCCGGTTTCATCGACACGCATCTGCACATCGAATCCTCGCTCGTCACGCCGCATGAATTCGACCGCTGCGTTCTGCCCTATGGCGTCACCACGGCGATCTGCGATCCGCACGAAATCGCCAATGTGCTCGGCGCCGCCGGCATCGAATTCTTTCTCCAGTCCGCGCTCGAGACGATCATGGACATCCGCGTCCAGCTCTCTTCCTGCGTGCCGGCGACACATCTCGAAACCTCCGGCGCCGATCTGCCGATCGAGCGTCTCCTGCCCTTCCGTCACCACCCGAAGGTCATCGGCCTTGCCGAATTCATGAATTTCCCCGGCGTGATCCACAAGGATCCCGTATGCATGGCGAAGCTCGACGCCTTCCAGGGCGGTCATATCGATGGCCACGCACCGCTGCTGTCCGGCAACGACCTCAACGGCTACCTCACAGCCGGCATCCGCACCGAGCATGAATGCACGACCGCCACCGAAGCGCTGGAAAAGATCCGCAAGGGCATGCATATCCTGGTGCGCGAGGGCTCGGTGTCGAAGGATCTCGCCGCACTGATCCCCATCATCACCGAGCGGCTTTCACCCTATCTCGCGCTCTGCACCGACGACCGCAACCCGCTCGACATCGCCGAACAGGGCCATCTCGATCACATGATCCGAACGGCGATCGCAAACGGCGTCGAGCCCCTGGCGATCTATCGCGCCGCCTCGATTTCGGCCGCCCGCGCCTTCGGCCTCAGGGACCGCGGCCTGGTCGCGCCGGGCTGGCGCGCCGATCTGGTGGTTCTCGACAGCCTGGAAGGTTGTCGCGCCGAAATGGTCTTCTCCGCTGGCCGTCGCGTCACCGATGCGCTCTTTTCCTCACGCAGACCTGTTGCGCCGATCGGCCTCGACAGCGTCAAGGCCCGGCCGGTCAACGCCGCCCATTTCGGTGTGCCGGTTGCCGAAGGCGAAACGCCGGTTATCGGCGTCATGCCAGGCAAGATCATCACCGAGCATCGCCGCTACCGGCTGCCCGTTAGGGGCAACGAGACATCGGTCGATCTTGCCAACGACATCATCAAGGTCGCCGTCATCGAGCGCCATGGCAAGAACGGCAATCACGCCAACGGCTTCGTCCAGGGCTTCGGCCTGAAGAAAGGCGCGATCGCCTCCACCGTCGGCCATGACAGCCACAATATCTGCATCGTCGGCGTCGACGAAGACGACATGACGCGCGCCGCAAACCGCCTTGGCGAGATCAAGGGCGGCTTCGTCGTCGTCGAGGACGGCAGGGTCACCGGCGAAATCGCCCTGCCCATCGCCGGCCTGATGAGCCTGGAGCCTTACGAGACAGTCCGCGATACGCTGCACCACCTGCGCAAGGCCGCCTTCGCACTCGGCGCCACGCTGGAAGAACCCTTCCTACAGCTGGCCTTCCTGCCGCTGCCGGTCATCCCACACCTGAAGATATCCGACCGTGGCATGGTCGATGTGGACAAGTTCGCGCTGATCCGCTGATCGAATCCTCGGAAAATTCCCCGCCAGCGCCAATCTTGGGATATCGTAACGACCGGCCCATCGGGGTCGGCCGCTTTGGCTTCGAGCGGTCACGCAAACTGGAAATCTGACGACTGCAGAGTCGACACAGCTACGTTCTTCAGCGTGATGGTGTTATCAGCATCCGCTGTGATGATCGTGTCACTGCCAGAATCGTTTGATGCGGCAAGAAGTGCCGCCCAATCAGCAAAAACGCTGACATCGATCTTGATCGTGTCATGCGTCATGCCGGTAGCCACGAAGTTTGTGATTGTATCGTGACCCCAGTTGGGCGAATAGACGAAGAAGTCAGCCGCTGCTCCACCGACGAGTATGTCATCACCTGCGCCACCTGTTAGCGTGTTAGAACCGCTACCGCCGACGATCACATTATCGAGCGCGTTGCCGGTCCCGGCGAAAGCCCCTGTGCCGGCAAAGCTCAGGTTCTCGACATTGTCGGCAAGCGTATAGCTCGCCAGGTTCGTGCGAACCGTGTCGGTCCCTGCATCGGCGGCTTCGGTGACGATGTCGCCGGCATTGTCGACGATATAGGTGTCGTTGCCCGCTCCGCCGATCAAGCTGTCAGCACCTGCCCCGCCATTCAGCGTGTCGTTGCCGGCGCCGCCGGTGATCGTGTTGGCGAGCGCATTGCCGGTGCCGGTGAAGCTGGCGGATCCCGTATAGGTCAGGTTCTCGACATTGTTGCCGAGCGTATAGCTTGCAAGCGCCGTCTGGACCGTGTCCGTCCCTTCGCTCACATTCTCGATCACGATGTCGCTCGCAATATCGACCACATAGGTGTCGTCGCCAATCCCGCCCAACATCGTGTCGGAGCCACCACCGCCGATCAAAGTGTCGTTGCCGCCAGCCCCCATAAGCTTGTCGGCAGCAACACCGCCCTTGAGGACGTTGTCGAGCGCATTGCCGCTGCCGGTAAAGGCCGCCGTGCCGGTCGATGTCAGGTTCTCGACATTGTTGCCGAGCGTGTAGGCGGCCAGATTCGTCTGCACCGTGTCGATACCCTCGTCGGCATTTTCGATGACGATATCACCGCCACCGATGACATAGGTATCGTTGCCGACACCGCCGGAAAGCGTGTCGACGCCTGCCCCACCGGTCAGGATGTTGTTCAGCGTATTGCCTGTCCCGGCAAAAGTTCCCGTACCGATATAGGTGAGGTTTTCGACATCGCTGCCAAGCGTATAGCTTGCCAGTGTCGTGCGAACCGTGTCGGTGCCCGCGCCGGTGTTCTCTGCGACGCTGTCGCCGGCATTGTCGACGATGTAGATGTCGTCCCCCAACCCACCGATCAAAGTATCCGTACCGGCCCCGCCGTTCAGCGTGTCGTTGCCGATACCGCCGGTGATCGTATTATCAAGTGCATTGCCGGTGCCGGTGAAGCTGGCGGACCCGGTATAGGTCAGGTTCTCGACATTGGCCAATGTGGCGATCGAGTAGGCTGCAAGCGCCGTGCGGATTTCGTCGGTGCCGGCGCTGTCCTTGATCACGTCGCTCGCACTGTCGACGATATAGATGTCGTCGCCGGCGCCGCCGTCCAGCGTGTCGTTGCCGGTGCCACCGTCAAGCGTGTCGTTGCCGACGCCGCCGGTAATCGTGTTGGAGAGCGCATTGCCGGTGCCGGTGAAGCTGGAAGAGCCCGTATAGAGCAGGCTCTCGACATTGTTGTCGAGCGTATAGCTTGAAAGCGCCGTTCTGATCAGATCGGTGCCTTGATTGGCGGCTTCGGTGACCACGTCGCCAACATCATCGACAATATAGGTGTCGTTGCCGGCGGCGCCGATCAGTATGTCGGCGCCGGCGCCCCCGTCCAGGGTGTCGGCACCTGCTCCGCCCTTGATCGTGTTGGCAAGGCTATTGCCGGTCCCGGCAAAGGCGATCGTGCCGGTATAGGTGAGGTTCTCGACATCGCTGCCAAGCGTATAGCTTGCCAGTGTCGTGCGAACCGTGTCGGTGCCCTCATCGGCAGCTTCGGTGACGAGGTCGCCGGCATTGTCGACGATGTAGGTGTCGTCGCCTTCACCACCGGTCAAGCTATCGGCGCCAACCCCGCCATCCAGCGTGTCGTTACCGGCGTCGCCGGAAAGCGTATCAATGGCAGCGCCACCCGTGATCAAATTATCGAGCGCGTTGCCGGTCCCGGCGAAAGCCCCTGTGCCGGCAAAGCTCAGGTTCTCGACATTGTCGGCAAGCGTATAGCTCGCCAGGTTCGTGCGAACCGTGTCGGTTCCCGCATCGGTGGCTTCGGTGACGATGTCACCGGCATTGTCGACGATATAGGTGTCGTTGCCCGCTCCGCCGATCAAGCTGTCCAAACCGGCCCCGCCATTCAGCGTGTCATTGCCAGCGCCGCCGGTGATCGTGTTGGCAAGCGCATTGCCGGTGCCGGTGAAGCTGGCGGATCCCGTATAGGTCAGGTTCTCGACATTGTTACCGAGCGTATAGCTTGCAAGCGCCGTCTGGACCGTGTCCGTCCCTTCGTTCGCGTTCTCGATCACCAGGTCGCTCGCGATATCGACCACATAGATGTCGTCGCCAATCCCGCCCAGCATCGTGTCGGAACCGGCCCCGCCGATCAAAGTGTCGTTGCCGCCAGCCCCCACGAGCTTGTCGGCAGCAACACCGCCCTTGAGGACGTTGTCGAGCGCATTGCCGGTGCCGGTAAATGCGGCCGTGCCGGTCGATGTCAGGTTCTCGACATTGCCCCCCAGCGTATAGGCGGCCAGATTCGTCTGCACCGTGTCGATACCTTCGTCGGCATTTTCGATGACGATATCACCGGCACCGATGACATAGGTATCGTTGCCGACACCGCCGGAAAGCGTGTCGACGCCTGCCCCACCGGTCAGGATGTTGTTCAGCGTATTGCCCGTCCCGGTAAAAGATCCCGTACCGATATAGGCAAGGTTCTCGACATCGCTGCCAAGCGTATAGCTTGCCAGTGTCGTGCGAACCGTGTCGGTCCCCGCGCCGGTGTTCTCTGCGACGCTGTCGCCGGCATTGTCGACGATGTAGATGTCGTCCCCCAACCCACCGATCAAAGTATCCGTACCGGCCCCGCCGTTCAGCGTGTCGTTGCCGATACCGCCGGTGATCGTATTATCAAGCGCATTGCCGGTGCCGGTGAAGTTGGCGGAACCCGTATAGGTCAGGTTCTCGACATTGACCAATGCGGCGATCGAGTAGGCTGCAAGCGCCGTGCGGATTTCGTCGGTGCCGGCGCTGTCCTTGATCACGTCGCTCGCACTGTCGACGATATAGATGTCGTCGCCGGCGCCGCCGTCAAGCGTGTCGTTGCCGACGCCGCCGTCAAGCGTGTCGTTGCCGGCGCCGCCGGTGATCGCGTTGACGAGCGCATTGCCGGTGCCGGTGAAGCTGGAAGAGCCCGTATAGAGCAGGCTCTCGACATTGTTGTCGAGCGTATAGCTTGAAAGCGCCGTCTTGATCAGATCGGTGCCTTGATTGGCGGCTTCGGTGACCACGTCGCCAACATCATCGACAATATAGGTGTCGTTGCCGGCTGCGCCGATCAAGCTGTCCGCACCGGCCTTTCCGTCCAAGGTGTCGGCACCTGCCCCACCCTTGATCGTATTGGCAAGGCTATTGCCGGTCCCGGCAAAGGCGATCGTGCCGGTATAGGTGAGGTTCTCGACATCGCTGCCAAGCGTATAGCTTGCCAGTGTCGTGCGAACCGTGTCGGTGCCCTCATCGGCAGCTTCGGTGACGAGGTCGCCGGCATTGTCGACGATGTAGGTGTCGTCGCCTTCACCACCGGTCAAGCTATCGGCGCCAACCCCGCCATCCAGCGTGTCGTTACCGGCGTCGCCGGAAAGCGTATCAATGGCAGCGCCACCCGTGATCACATTATCGAGCGCGTTGCCGGTCCCGGCGAAAGCCCCTGTGCCGGCAAAGCTCAGGTTCTCGACATTGTCGGCAAGCGTATAGCTCGCCAGGTTCGTGCGAACCGTGTCGGTTCCCGCATCGGTGGCTTCGGTGACGATGTCACCGGCATTGTCGACGATATAGGTGTCGTTGCCCGCTCCGCCGATCAAGCTGTCCAAACCGGCCCCGCCATTCAGCGTGTCATTGCCAGCGCCGCCGGTGATCGTGTTGGCAAGCGCATTGCCGGTGCCGGTGAAGCTGGCGGATCCCGTATAGGTCAGGTTCTCGACATTGTTGCCGAGCGTATAGCTGACAAGCGCCGTCTGGACCGTGTCCGTCCCTTCGTTCACATTCTCGATCACGATGTCGGTCGCAATATCGACCACATAGGTATCGTCGCCAATCCCACCCAACATCGTGTCGGAACCGGTCCCGCCGATCAGCGTGTCGTTGCCAGCACCCCCATTCAACGTGTCGTTGCCGGCGCCACCGTCAAGCGTGTCGTTGCCGGCGCCGCCGGTGATCGCGTTGACGAGCGCATTGCCGGTGCCGGTGAAGCTGGAAGAGCCCGTATAGAGCAGGTTCTCGACATTGTTGCCGAGCGTATAGCTTGAAAGCGCCGTCTTGATCAGATCGGTGCCTTGATTGGCGGCTTCGGTGACCACGTCGCCAACATCATCGACAATATAGGTGTCGTTGCCGGCTGCGCCGATCAAGCTGTCCGCACCGGCCTTTCCGTCCAGAGTGTCGGCACCTGCCCCACCCTTGATCGTATTGGCAAGGTCATTGCCGGTCCCGGCAAAGGCGACCGTGCCGGTATAGGTGAGGTTCTCGACATCGCTGCCAAGCGTATAGTTCGCCAGTGCCGTGCGAACCGTGTCGGTGCCCTCATCGGCGGCTTCGGTGACGAGGTCGCCGGCATTGTCGACGACGTAGATGTCGTCGCCTTCACCACCGGTCAAGCTGTCGGCGCCAGCCCCGCCATCCAGCGTGTCGTTGAAGGCGCCGCCTATGATCGTGTTATCAAGCACATTGCCGGTGCCGGTGAAGTTGGCGGACCCGGTATAGGTCAGCTTCTCGACATTTGCCAATGCGGCCATCGAGTAGGCTGCAAGCGCCGTGCGGATTTCGTCGGTGCCTCCGCTGACCAGTTCGGTGATCACGTCGCTCGCACTGTCGACCAGATAGATGTCGTTGCCAGCCCCCCCATTCAGCGTGTCGTTGCCGGCGCCGCCGTCAAGCGTATCGTTGCCGGCGCCGCCGGTGATCGTGTTGGCGAGGCCGTTTCCAGTCCCAGCAAAATTGCCGGTGCCGATGAACGTCAGGTTCTCGACATTGGCAATATTGGTCAAGGCATAGGAAGAAAGCGCCGTCCGGATCTGATCGGTTCCTTCATTCAGCCCTTCGGTGACCACGTCGGAAACATCGACAATATAGGTGTCGTTGCCGGCTGCGCCGATCAGTATGTCGGCTCCGGCGCCTCCGTCCAGGGTGTCGGCACCTGCCCCGCCCTTGATCGTGTTGGCAACGCCATTGCCTGTCCCGATAAAACTTCCCGTACCGATGTAGGTGAGGTTCTCGAAATTGCTGCCAAGCGTATAGCTTGCCAGTGTCGTGCGAACCGTGTCGGTCCCCGCGCCGGTGTTCTCGGCGACGCTGTCGCCGGCATTGTCGACGATATAGATGTCGTCGCCCACCCCACCGGTCAAGCTGTCGGCGCCAGCACCGCCATCCAGCGTGTCATTGCCGGCGCCGCCGGTGATCGTGTTGGCAAGCGCATTGCCGGTGCCGGTGAAGCTGGCCGATCCCGTATAGGTCAGAATCTCGACATTGTTGCTGAGCGTATAGCTTGAAAGCGCCGTCTGGACCGTGTCCGTCCCCTTGTTCGCACTCTCGATCACAACATCGAAATTATCGTCGACAACATAGAGGTCGTTGCCAGCACCGCCGATCAGCGTGTCATTGCCGGCGGCGCCGTCAAGCGTGTCATTGCCGGCACCGCCGGTGATCGTGTTGGCGAGGCTGTTTCCAGTCCCGCTAAAATCGCCGGTACCGATGAAGGTCAGGTTTTCGACATTGGCAATATTGGTCAAGGCATAGGAAGAAAGCGTCGTCCTGATCAGATCGGTCCCTTGGTTCAGCCCTTCGGTGACCACGTCGGCCAGAACATCGACAGTATAGGTGTCGTTGCCTACTCCGCCGATCAATGTGTCATTGCCGGAACCGCCGTTAAGGGAATCATTTCCGGCATTACCCCAGAGCGTATTGTCCGCCTCGTTTCCCACTATCGAATCGTTGCCGGAGCCGGCCTTAACGTTCTCAATCAACGATGCAACATTGTCGTGATAGAGAAGGGCGTTGAAAATGTTGCCGCGGGCATAACCATTATTCGGACCTCCTCCCAGGTCGGCTAACTGGCCTTGGGAAAAGACTGAGTACCCCCCTGCTCGCAAGTCGATCTTGAGGCCGGTCGTATAAGCGCTCAGATCATAGGTATCGATACCGCCGCCGTCCCAGATTGTCGCAAAGATGCGGTTGGCAGCGGGCGTGATGGCTGCCACCCCATTGACGTAGGTGATGCCCTGGTTGGGATTCCACTTGTAGACGGTATCGCCACTGTTCGTCGTATAGTCCGCACCATACATTTCCTGCAGGGCGGCGATGTCGAGCATCATGAAGGTCTGCGGCGCCCCGTCATGTTCATACTCGTACCCGTCCCCATTATCTCCGACATAGGTGCGGTAGGTCATGATCGTATATTCGAGCGAGTCGTAGGCGCTCGGAACGACCGTCATATTGGGGTAACGCCCTTCTTGAGCATGTTTCAGTCCGAGAGCATGACCCAACTCGTGCGCCAACGTCTGGCCCGCATAGTTGCCGAACCGCGGATAGCGATAATCATCTTCGGTGCCAGCATATCCCGTCCCGAACCAGACATCGCCGGCCGCCTCGTCGACATCTGGAGTGTAGGCCCATGCCGTGTCAGGCAGAGACGATTGAGCGAAGCGCACCGTTGCGGTACCCGCGCTTCCGGCCTCGAAGTTGGCGTTCGTGAACCCTTCGACCGAGAAGCCGTCATTTGCCGTATTTCCATAGGACTGCTCCATAAAGAACAAGGCCAGAGACTGCTGCTGCGACGAAATTGGAGAGAAAGAATAGTATTTTTCGTAGCCATAGTCATACGATGCCGAGGTGGTGGGAAACGCATAGGTTATCGTTCCGTCCCAAGCAGTGCCGCTGAAGAGCCCGTCTACCTTCTGATCGCCAGTCGAGGTGACGCTCTTCGTCGGAGTAATAAGGTCCGTCATAAAATCCCCGTTTGCCTATTCTATTCGGCCGCGCCTAATGACAGCTTCCCTCTGCTCCATAAACGGGGAAACTTCAACCAAAAGCTTCATTTTTATTCAGTAAAATCGGCGGAGTCGTTAACGCTCGTGAAGCGCTTCCTCCGCGACTTCGACCAAAGGCGAGAAAACGTATTCCAGAATTCTGCGCTCGCCCGTTCGAACCTCCGCGATTGCTGCCATGCCCGCACTTAACTTGACGTCACGGCCATCTGCTGAAATCTGATCGACCTCCAGACTCAAAGTGACTGGAAAAACGAGGTTCTGCATCCTCTCGGCGCCGCCGAATGGTGCCTGCGCCTGTCTTGTCGCAGGATCGCCTTCACGGCGTGCGGCATCGGGTTCGGGGATCGCATCTGCCGCGATTTTGGTGACGTGGGCCGCGATCGTTCCGTAGCGGGTAAAGGGAAAAGCTTCGAGCTTTACGACAGCCTCTTGCCCGACCTTGATGAAGCCGATGTCCTTGTTTAGAGCGTAAACTTCGAGCTCCAGCGTACTACCCTCGGGAACGACACGCATAACGTCCTGCCCGACCGTCACCACTTGACCGACGCTGGTAATCGAGGACGCTTGCACCGTGCCGTCTATCGGACTGCGCAATGTCATCTGCTCACGAAAATTTCTCGCTTTCGCCAGCCGCTGCTCCAGCTCTTCGACCCGACGTTCCGCATCGCCGAGCCGAACGAGCTGATCGCTCAGGAACGTCCGTGTGACCTTGTCTTTTTCCCTCGTAAAGACCTCGATGCCCGCTGCGGCATCTGCGAGCTGGCCCTCCTGCATGGCAAGCTGCGTCGCCTGCTCCTTCAAGGTTTGGGTCGCATCGATCACGCTCGCCATCGTTCCGGCCTCTTTCGAAGCCAGCATATTGCGCATCGTCACTCGCTCTTTCAGAGTTTCCACCAGAGAGTTCTGCGCGGCGACCGTCACCGTCAGGCGGTCGCGCTCCACCTCCTTCTGGTGCTTCTGAGCATCAAGCGAGGCAACTGCAGCCTGGCGCTGTTCAAGATCGCCCCGGAGGATGCCCTCTTCACGGCGGCGCAATTCATCGGGCACGCTTGCATCCCATGAGATCGTTGGCAGCGTCTGGTTCATCTCCTGTGAACGAACATAGTCCACAGCAGTTTTTCGGCGCCGGACCTCGGCGCTGACGGACGCCAGGCCCTTTACCGCATCCGTCTCATCGGCAATGGCATCCGTCGGATCAAGCTCAAGGAGGATATCGCCCCTTTCGACGCGCGCGCCATTTGGCGGCGGAAGCGCCTTCACCTTCCCTGTTAGCAATGGCTGAACAACCTTGACCCGGCCGGTCGGCTGAATCTTGCCTTGCGCGGCCGCGATGATGTCGATGTGACCGATATAGGACCAGATTAAAGCTGTTGTGACGAAGGCGCAAATAATCAAGATCAAGGCCAAGCGCACCGGCGAAGCGGGCGTCTCCAGGATTTCGATTGCCGGCGCCAGAAACTCATGATCGGATCGCTTTTGCGGGCGCAGCGGAAGGCCGGCATATCGAACAGCTTGGGCAGACGCGCTTTTCATGCGACGCCCCTATCATTCTGCAAAGCCCAGAGCCGCGCATAGAGCCCATCGGGGCGCTTAAGCAGATCGTCATGGCTTCCAACTTCCGCTATGCGGCCGTCAGCCATGCCGATGATCCGATTGCACGGCCGCACAGCTGCGAGCCGATGCGCGATGATAATAACCGTTCGGCCAGCGGCGATCTGGTGCATATTGGTCTGCACAACGCGTTCGCTTTCATAGTCGAGGGCGCTGGTCGCCTCATCGAAAATCAGGATCCGGGGGCTGGTGGCAAGGGCGCGGGCAATGGCGATTCTCTGACGCTGGCCACCGGAGAGGTTCGCGCCGCGCTCTTCGATCATCGTGTCGTAGCCTTGCGGCAATCGCAGAATGAACTCATCGGCGCCGGCGAGCTTGGCGACCGCAATAACCTGCGCGCGGCTCATCGCCGGATTTGAGAAGGCGATATTCTCATGAATCGTCCGGTTGAACAGCAAGTTCTCTTGAAGAACGACTCCGATATGACTTCGAAGCCAAGCGGGATCGAGTTGTGATAGATCCATGCCGTCGAGAAGGACCTGCCCCTCTTCGGGGATATAGAGACGCTGAACCAGTTTGGCGATCGTAGACTTTCCGGAGCCTGATGCGCCGACGATGCCGATAACCTCTCCGGATTTGATTTCAATCGATACGTTTTTCAAAACCTCCGAGGAACCGGGCCGATAACGGAAGGTGACATTTCGAAGTTCAATATTCCCCCTTGGCGCAGGCAACGACAAACGGGAGCCTGGCTGGCGCTCCATCGGCGTGTTCAGAATGTCACCGAGCCTGTCGATCGAGATCTGCACCTGCTGGAAATCTTGCCAAAGTTGAGACAACCTCAAAACCGGCTGCGTGACTTGTCCGGCGATCATGTTGAAGGCGACAAGTGAGCCAACGGAAAGCTCCCCGTCGATAACGGCTTTCGCACCGAAAAGAAGAAGGGCCGCCGTGGCAAGCTTGCTTACATATTGAATGGCGTTTTGTCCGCCGACGCCGAGCAGTGTCGTATCGAAAGCCGTTCGCACGTAGGCTGCGAGCTTCTCCTCCCACTGCGCCTGCATCACCGGCTCCACCGCCGCGGACTTAACCGTGTGAACACCGACGATCGCCTCGACCAGGAACTGCTGGCTGGCCGCCCCCGATTGAACTTCTCTTTGACGAGTTCGCGCAGCGGCGGTCGAACCACGATTCCGATCAGGATGTAGATCGGGATGGCGGCAATGACGATCAGCGTCAAGCTCCAGGAATAAGCGAAAAGAACCGCGATGAACACAAAAGTGAAAACGACATCGAGCGCTGAGAATAGTCCTTGCCCTGTCAGAAATGCGCGGATCGTTTCAAGTTCTCGAACGCGGGCGACAGTCTGGCCGGCGGATCGCGTTTCGAAGTAGCCTAGCGGCAGCCGCAGCAGATGGTGGAACAATCGCTGACCGAGTTCAACATCGATCCGGTTGGTCGTATGAGCCAAGGCGTAGGCTCTCAGATACTGGAGCAGCACATCGAAGAAGCCAATAATCGCGATACCGGCGACAAGCACGAACAGGGTCGAATAAGCTTTGTGAGTCAGGACCTTGTCGACCACGACCTGAAAGAACAAAGGTGTGATAAGCGCAAAGATCTGCACAAATAGCGATGCAAGCAGTACGTGAGCAAGCGGCTTTCGATAGCGCCAGATCGACGGCAGAAACCACTTGAAGCCGAATTCTCGCGGATCGGACCCTTCGCCTCTTATGCGCCGGCCGACGAGAATAACACGCGAGCCGATTTCGGCGACGATATCTGACGGGGCTATTTCCCGATCGACGCGCGTTACTGGATCGACGAGCCTATACTTTCCGGATGGGTTCAGCCCCCGAGCACTTGAAAGGAGCCGTTGGCCACTTTGACGATTGCGGGAACCGGCATGGATCGAAGGCGGTGCTCGGTGACCTTCTCCACAAGACGCGCCTTCAGGCCGATGATCTTGGCTGCTCGCTGAATGTCGATCGCTTCGGATGTACGCCCCTTCAACGCCAGGTCGTGCTGGAGCTGGACCGGATCGGCGGCAATACGGTAGAATGCGGCGATACCGCAAAGCGCACGAAGACCGGAGTCGTAATGCTGCGGAACGGCACCGTCCATGTACGAAGTCATTCTCCCTGAAGCTGCAGATTGGCGCGCTGACGGCGGCGAACCGTTCACTTTCGCCATTTGCTCACGATGTAGCTCACTGAGCGTTACAACGCCATGGAGAAATTAACACTCGCAATATTTCGGGATGGTTGTCACTGAGAAAGCACGAAAGACGGCTAACAAACGATTTTCTTCTGACGACTATTCATCCTAAGAGCCTCGTTTAATAGCTAGATTTATAAGTGCCTGCATGCCACCGAAACCGACAAACTGCGGAAATGATCCTCAAAGCCGCGCGCAGAACCCGTCCAGCGCCGCAAGCTTCACCAGCCCCGAAGCCGACACCGCTTCAAAGCCCGGCATCTCGAGCGGTTCGCCCAGCACGATGCCTTCAGGCAGACGGAATTCCGCCGGTTTGCGCGTCAGGTTGAAAACGAAGAGCAGTTTTCCCCCGTCCTTTTCCCGGGTGAAGACGAGCAGATCCTGATTGGTGGCGATGAAGGTCATTTCGCCGTCGACTAGCGCCGCATGGCTCTTCCGGAATGCGAGCGTCTTGCGATAGTGATGCAGCACCGAGCTGTCGCTTCCCTCCTGCGTATCCACGGAAAGTGCCGCCTGCTCGTAAGGCACCGGTAGCCAGCTCTTTTCGGCTGAAGTAAAGCCCGCATGTGCCTTGCCCGCCTCCCAGGGCATCGGCGTGCGGCATCCGTCGCGGCCTTTGAAGGCCGGCCAGAAGCGGATGCCGTAAGGGTCGCGCAGATCTTCGAAGGCAAGCTCTGCCTCCGGCAGCCCGAGCTCCTCGCCCTGATAGAGGCAGATCGAACCGCGCAGCGCCGACAGCACCGAGATCGCCAGTTTGGCGATGACGGGCCGCTCTTCCTCCGTCACCGCAAAACGGCTGACATGGCGCATGACGTCGTGGTTTGAAAAAGCCCAACAGACCCAGCCATCGGTCACGGATTTTTGGAAAGCTTCGACGCAGCCGCGAATATGCTCGGCGGTAAAATCCGATCCCAGCAGGTCGAAGGTGTAGCACATGTGCAGCTTGTCGCCGCCGCTCGTATAGGCAGCCACCGTCTTCAGTGAACGCGCGCCGTCGCCGACCTCGCCGACGGTGGTACGATCCTGATATTGGTCGAGCAGCACCCGGAAGCGTTTGAGGAAATCGACGTTTTCCGGCTGCGTCTTGTCATAGAGATGATTCTGCATGCCATAGGGATTGCTGTCGGGCGCATCGAGGCCTGCATCATCCTCATCGGGCTCGTGCGGCGGATTGCTTCTGAGCTGCTTGTCGCAGAAATAATAGTTGACGGTATCCAGCCGGAAGCCGTCGACGCCGCGGTCGAGCCAGAATTTCACCGTCTCCAGCACCGCATCCTGCACTTCCCTGCTGTGGAAATTCAGGTCCGGCTGCGAGGTCAGGAAATTGTGCTGGTAATATTGCCGGCGCACGCCGTCCCACTCCCAGCCCGGCCCGCCGAAAATCGACAGCCAATTGTTCGGCGCCGTGCCATCCGGCTTCGGATCGGCCCAGACATACCAGTCCGCCTTCGCATTGGTCCGGCTCGTCCGGCTCTCGACGAACCAGGGGTGCCGGTCCGATGTGTGCGAGATCACCTGGTCGATGACGACCTTGATGCCGAGCCTGTGCGCCTCCGCCATCATCTCGTCGAAATCGGCGAGCGTGCCGAAGATCGGGTCGACGTCGCAATAATCGGAAACATCATACCCCATGTCGGCCATCGGCGACTTGAAGAAGGGCGAAAGCCAGATCGCGTCGACACCGAGACTAGCGATATGCGGCAGGCGGCGGGTAATCCCCTTGAGGTCGCCAAGCCCGTCGCTGTTGGTGTCCTGAAACGAGCGCGGATAGACCTGGTAGATCACCGCGCCGCGCCACCAGTCCGCATTCCCGCCTGCCTTCAATGCCATCGGCCATATCTCCTGCCTCGTTAGCGCTCGCCACACTAAAGCGGACGAAACAAAAGACAACATGTGAGACTGTCATGAAGGTGCTGGAATGTCGCAAAGTGTCATCGCGATCCAACAAAGGGGAGCGTATATAGGCTTGTCCACAACCCGTTTCCAGCCTCCGGATTTGGGGTTGCAACGCGATTCCTTTGCGATAAGGTGCGCACTGACCTGCACGTAAGAGGTCAAATCTCGGGAACAGATGTCTAATAAAGGCGCAAAGCCTAGAAAGGTGGACCCACCATGAACCAGTTCACGAAAAAATTTCTCGCCTCCGCAATGTTTGGCACATTGCTGGCGTTTTCGGCGCATGCGGCCACGCTGAATATTCACAATGGCGGCGACCCGCAATCGCTCGATCCGCAGAAGCTGTCCGGCGATTGGGAGAATCGTATCGCCGGCGACATTTTCGAAGGCTTGGTCACGGAAGACGCCAAGGACAATCCGGTCCCCGGCCAGGCCGAAAGCTGGACGATTTCACCTGATGGCAAGGTTTACACCTTCAAGCTTCGCGACGGCATCAAATGGTCCGATGGCCAGCCGGTAACGGCAGGAGACTTCGTCTTCGCCTTCCAGCGCCTCGTCGACCCGAAGAACGCCGCCGACTATGCCTATCTGCAGTTCACCATCAAAAATGCCGAAAAGATCAACAAGGGTGAGATTACCGATCTCAATCAGCTCGGCGTCAAGGCAATCGACGACAAGACGCTTGAAATCACCCTCGAAAACCCGACCCCCTATTTCCTCAACGCTCTGATGCACTACACCGCCTATCCGCTGCCCAAGCACGTGGTCGAGGCGAAGGGCCAGGATTGGGTCAAGATCGGCAATATCGTCACCAACGGACCTTACAAGCCGGTCGAGTGGGTTCCGGGCTCGCATGTCACCACGGTCAAAAACGACCAGTGGTACGGCACCAAGGACCTGAAGATCGACGGTGCCAAGTTCTTCGTGCTCGAGGATCAGGAAGCGGCACTGAAACGTTACCGCGCCGGCGAATTCGATATCCTCACCGATTTCCCCACCGACCAGTATGAGTGGATGAAGAAGAACCTGCCGGGCCAGGCACATGTCGCTCCCTTCTCTGGCCTCTATTACTACGTCATCAATTCGACCAAGCCGCCCTTCGCCGACAAGCGCGTGCGCCAGGCTCTCTCCATGGCGATCAACCGCGAAGTCATCGGCCCGCAGATTCTCGGCACCGGCGAACTGCCGGCCTATTCCTGGGTCCCGCCAGGCACGGCAAACTACGGCGAACCGGCCTACGTCTCCTGGAAGGATCTTCCCTACAAGGACAAGGTCGAAGAAGCCAAGAAGCTGCTGAAGGAAGCCGGTTTCGGTCCGGATCATCCGCTGACAGCCGAGCTCAAATACAACACCAACGACAATCACAAGCGCATCGCCGTGGCGATCGCCTCGATGTGGAAGCCGCTTGGCGTCAATGTCGAACTCGTCAATGCCGAGACCAAGGTCCATTATGACCAGTTGCAGCGCGGCGAAGTGCAGATCGGCCGCGCCGGCTGGCTGGCAGACTACAACGATCCAGACAACTTCCTGAACCTCCTGGTCACAGGCGTTCAGATGAATTACGGCCGCTGGTCCAATCCTGACTACGACAAGATGATCAAGGACGGCAACGCCGAGACCGATCTCGCCAAGCGCGCCGCAATCTTCAAGAAAGCCGAACAGCTGGCGCTGGATGATTCCGCCGCCCTGCCGATCTACTATTATGTTTCGAAGAACGTCGTCTCACCGAAGATCGAAGGCTTCGTCGATAACATCCAGGACATCCACCGCACCCGCTGGCTGTCGATGAAAGAGTAAGGGAAAACGGTCCTTGCCGCGCTCCGCGGCAAGGACCGGCCCACGACCATGATCAAATACGCCCTCCGTCGTTTGCTATCGACGATCCCGGTTCTGTGGATCGCCGTCACAGCCTGTTTTTTCGTTTTGCGCCTTGCCCCCGGCGGCCCTTTCGATGGCGAAAGGCCATTGCCGCCGGTGATCCTGAAAAACCTTGCCGTCCACTACAATCTCGATAAGCCGCTGATCCAGCAGTATCTGATCTATGTCGGCGACCTGCTGCGGGGCGATCTCGGCCCCTCCTTTGCGAGTGAGGATTTCACCGTCGCCCAGCAGATCATGATCGGCCTGCCATACACCTTCACCATCGGCACGGCTGCCTTTCTGATTGCCATCATCGTCGGCGTGGCCGTCGGCTGTCTTGGGGCGCTCTACCAGAACAAGGCCCCGGATTACATTCTGGGCGCCCTCATTCTGGTGGGCGTCGTGCTGCCGAATTTCCTGATCGCGCCGATCCTCCAGCTTATCTTCGGCATCCATCTCGCCTGGTTTCCGGTCGGCGGTTGGGGCGACGGGTCGATCAAATACCTGATCCTGCCGATCGTTGTTCTGTCCCTGCCGCATGCAGGCCGCATCTCGCGCATCACCCGCGGCTCGATGATCGAGGTGATGAACCAGAACTTCATCCGCACGGCGAAGGCCAAGGGCATCGGCCCGCGACTGTCGGTGATGCGCCATGCGCTGAAGCCGGCGCTGATGCCGGTTGTCTCCTATTTGGGTCCAGCGGCAAGCTACCTTCTCACCGGCTCGCTGGTCGTCGAAAGCATCTTCGGATTGCCCGGCATCGGCCGCTACTTCGTCAACGCAGCGCTGAACCGCGACTACGGCATGGTTCTCGGTACGGTCATTTTCTACATGGTGTTGATCGTGTTCCTGAACCTTCTGGTCGATATCGCCTATGCCTGGCTGGATCCGAAAGTGAGAAACCGATGATCCTCAACCCCGCAAAACGCGAACTTCTCGCCCAGGAGCTTCTGGAGGCGGAAGGCCTTGCACCTGAAGGCCGCTCGCTCACCAGGGATGCGCTGCGCCGGCTCGGGCGCAACAAGGCGGCCGTGCTGTCGATCGTCGTCCTGGCACTGCTGATCCTGGCTGCTTTCCTCGGCCCCTGGTTCATTCCCTTCAATTACGAGGATCCGGACTGGGCCGCCTTCCGCATCCCGCCCTCGATCGAGACCGGCCATTATTTCGGCACCGACCCGAACGGCCGCGACCTTCTCGCCCGCGTGCTTTACGGCACCCGCATCTCGCTTGCCGTAGCACTGACGGCGACCGTCGTCTCGGTCGTCATCGGCGTGCTCTACGGTGCGATATCCGGCTATATCGGCGGCAGGCTCGACGCAATCATGATGCGCTTCGTCGATATCATGTATGCGCTTCCCTACATCCTCTTCGTCATCCTGCTGATGGTGATCTTCGGCCGCAACGTCTATCTGCTCTTTGCCGCCATCGGCGCGCTGGAGTGGCTGACCATGGCCCGTATCGTGCGTGGCCAGACGCTGTCGATCAAGCATCGCGAATTCATCGAGGCCGCCCGAGCCTCCGGGCAGCGGCCGTTCAAGATCATCGTCAAACACATCATTCCGAATCTCGTCGGTCCGGTGGTCATCTTCGCAGCACTGACCGTGCCCGAAATCATCGCCACCGAAAGCTTCCTGTCCTATCTCGGTTTCGGCGTCCAGGAACCGCTGACCTCGCTCGGCACGCTGATCGCCGAAGGGACCGATGCCATGGAAAGCATGCCCTGGCTGCTGATTTTCCCGGCGAGCTTCCTCGTGGCCCTGCTGCTCAGTCTGCTCTTCATCGGCGACGGCCTGCGCGACGCGTTCGACCCGAAGGATCGCTAAGAATGCCCTACGAAACACAAAAAGACGTCCTCCTCGAACTCAAGGACTATTCGATCACCTTCAAAACGCCGGATGGCGAAGTGAAGGCGGTCTCGAACATGAACCTCACCGTCCGGCGCGGCGAGCGCGTTGCCATTGTCGGCGAATCCGGTTCGGGTAAGAGCCAGACCTTCCTCGGCATCATGGGCCTGCTCGCCAAGAACGGCAGAACGACCGGACAGGCGCTGCTTGAAGGCAGGGATGTGCTATCGCTAAAACCGCGCGAGCTCGACCAGATCCGCGGCAAGGACATGGCGATGGTATTCCAGGACCCGATGACCGCCTTGAATCCCTCGCTGAAGATTTCACGGCAGTTGACCGAACAGCTCGAGGTTCATCGCGGCCTGACGGCACGCGCAGCATCGGACGCTGCCCTCGACATGCTGAAACGCGTCGGCATCCCCGACCCGACGCGGCGCTTCCACCTCTATCCGCATGAACTCTCAGGCGGCATGCGCCAGCGCATCGTCATCGCCATGGCGCTGCTCACCAAACCGAAGCTGCTCATCGCCGACGAGCCGACGACGGCGCTGGACGTCACCATCCAGGCGCAGATCCTCGATCTCTTCAACGACCTGACGGCGGAGATGAACACGGCGCTGATCATGATCACCCACGATCTCGGCGTCGTCGCCGGCCTCGCCGACCGCGTCGCCGTCATGTATGCCGGCCGCATCGTCGAGGAGGCGCCCGTCGACGAGCTTTTCGACAATCCGGCCCATCCCTATACAGCGGCGCTGCATGCCTCGATCCCGCGCCCGGATCAGGATGTCGACGAGCTCGTCGTCATCCCCGGGCGCCCGCCGAACCTGCAGCACCTGCCGAAGGGCTGCAATTTCTCGCCGCGCTGTTCGCAGGTCCAGGACGATTGCATCGACCGTCCGCCGCCGCTCGAAACACTCGCGCCGCACCACTGCGCCGCCTGCTATCATCCGTTCCCACGTCGTGAGGAGTTGCTGAATCATGGCTGACCGATCGCTTCTAAGGGTCGAGAACCTGACGACCCAGTTCGAATTGCCGGCAAAGGGCTTGTTCAAGCCGCCGATTTTCCTCACCGCCGTCAACAATGTCAGCTTCGATCTCGCCGAGGGTCGGACCCTCGGCGTCGTCGGCGAATCCGGCTGCGGCAAGTCGACGCTCGGCCGCTCCATCCTGCGGCTCTTGAAATCGCAGAAGGGCCGCATCCTCTGGCAGGGCCGCAATCTTCTCGACCTCTCGGAAGAGGAAATGCGCGCCGCCCGCCGCGACATGCAGATCATCTTCCAGGATCCGATCGCCTCGCTTGACCCGCGCATGACCGTTGGAGACATCATCGCCGAACCGCTCACCGTTTTCGAGCCGAAGCTTTCGAAGGCCGAGCGCACCGAACGTGTCCGCGAAATCATGACCGCCGTCGGGCTGGTGCCGGAGATGATCAACCGCTACCCCCACGAATTTTCCGGCGGCCAGGCCCAGCGTATCGGCATTGCCCGCGCCGTCGTCACCAAACCGAAGCTGATCATCTGCGACGAGCCGGTTTCGGCACTCGACGTCTCGATCCAGGGTCAGGTGATTACGCTTCTGCGTAAACTGCGCAAGGAATTCGGCCTGACGCTGATCTTCATCAGCCACGACCTTTCCGTCGTCCGCCTGATCTCCGACGATGTGCTGGTGCTTTATCTCGGCAGAGTGGTAGAGGCGGGCGACTGCGCCACCGTCTTCGACCATCCGGCCCATCCCTATACGCAGGCGCTCTTTTCCGCAGCACCGATCCCGGATCCGAAGCTCGCGCGCCTGCGCACCCGCATCCGCCTGCAGGGCGATCCGCCCTCGCCGCTCAATCCGCCGAAAGGCTGTGTCTTCTCGCCGCGCTGCTGGAAGGCGACCGATATCTGTCGCACCGAAATGCCGCCGACCGAGGAGGTCCGTCCCGGCCAGAAGGCAGCGTGCTATCATATGGACAGGCCATGAGCGACGACGCAATATCAGGATGAAGCGCGTGGAAAAGCGGACTTATTTTGGGTTCTAAAGTCCCCGATAAGAAAGATTTATCTGAGCGCATGCTAACGCTTTCCCGCCCAATCACGGGTTAGGGGAACGCATATATGAAATCGAGACTATCGGGATTGATCGCAGTTGCATCTGCGATCATCGCTGCCTCCGCCATTTCGGCACAGGCCGAAGATCTGAAGTTCAAGCTCACCAACGGCACCGACTCCGTCCTGACGCGCTTCTACAGCTCGCCCACGGGTGTCGCCAACTGGGAAGAAGACGTCTTCGGCGAAGACGTTCTCGATCCGGGCGAAAGCATCGACATCACCATCGCCGATGGCCGCACCGTCTGCAAATACGATATGCGCTTCGAGTTCGAGGAAGGCTCAAACCTCGCGACCACCGAAGATACGCAGGATCTTTGCCAGATGGGCAGCTACACCATCCACGAATAAGCAGCCTTCGCCGATGCCCGCCCTCGCCTCGTCCGCGAAGGCGGGCTTTTTACCTCCTGCGATATCGGCATCCACGATATCAACGCTTGTCACTCCGTCTGGCTCCGCGTATCAGCGATGAAGAGCAGTGCCGGGAGGACAAGGTGAGCAGACGGTTTCTATCGATCGGTGAATGCATGGTGGAACTCTCGCAGGCAGGCGACGGCCTGCTGCGCAAAGGTTTCGCCGGCGATACGTTCAACACCGCCTGGTATGCCCGCGCCTGCCTTGGCCCCGACTGGTCGGTCGACTATTTCACGGCGCTTGGCGATGACGCCATGTCGGATGAGATGGTGGCCTTCATCGACAAGGCGGGCATCGGCACGAGCCTCATCCGCCGCATCAGGGGCAAAACGCCCGGCCTTTACATGATCAATCTGAAGAACGGCGAGCGCTCCTTCAGCTACTGGCGCGACAGCTCGGCTGCCCGCAGCCTGGCCGCCGATCCCGACAGCCTGCGCGAGGCGGTGGAGAGCGCTGACCTCGTCTATTTCTCCGGCATCACCCTTGCCATCCTGCCGCAGGAGGACGCCGCAACGCTGCTCGCCGAAATCCGCCGCGCCAAGGCCGCCGGCAAGCTCGTCGTGTTCGACCCGAACATCCGCCCTCGCCTGTGGTCGAGCTATGACATCATGCACGCGACGATCAGCGAGGGCGCACGCTCCTCCGTCCTCGTCATGCCGAGCTTCGACGACGAAGCCGCCCATTTCGGCGACGATTCCATTGAAGCGACGGTCCACCGCTATCGCGCGCTGGGCGCTGTCCATATCGTCGTGAAGAATGGCGCGGCCGGGGTGAGGCTGAATTTCGCCGGCGAAGAGAGCTTCGTTCCGGCCGAGAAGGTCGAGCAAGTGGTCGATACCACCAGCGCCGGGGACAGTTTCAACGGCGCCTTCCTTGCGCACTATCTGGAAACAGCGGATGCAACCGCCGCCGCCCGCTTCGCCGCAGGCGTCGCAGCCCGTGTCGTCAGCGAACACGGCGCATTGGTGGCAAAGGAAAAACTCGGATTGGACGGCGGCTAAGCCCGCGCATGACAATTCGGTACGCGTGCCATGTACGAGCGCTCCCTGCCTTGTCGGCATTCTAAACCGTTAAATGGGGTGAGGCATCAGGACTTCGTCGGCCGATCGGTCTCGCGAACCGCCTCGTCATGGTACCAGCAGCTGTCGAGTGCCGCGTCGCAAATATCGGCGGCCTCGCGTTCCATCAGCCGGGCGCGTTCGAACCGGCTGGCGGCCCGCGGCGGCTTGACGGGAAACTGATAGACCGTCGCGGATTCACGATGGAAACCGGTGGGCATGAAATCGCCTCCATTCAGTTCGGCGCATCGACATTCTAAGCCGCGACCATAACACGATGCACATAGTTTATGCAAATTGCACATATTATATGCATATCCACATTATGATTGATCGATATGCTGTCTATGCCGAGAGCGCCCGCCTATTTGTTCAACACTTCATCACTCCGGGCTAACGCTGAAATTTTCATCCGGTTCCGAAGGGGAAAACCGGTTTCGTGCTGATGATACGGCCTTCCGCCGTCAAAACGGGGTGGTTTTGACAAAAGAAAAATCCATCTCGACGGGCTGATTTGCGATTTTTCTTGTCTCGGCGGCCGAACTGGCACGCTACGTGCTTTTAAAGGTGCATCCCCTGGCGGTTGGGTGCGCTTGCGCGCCCAGATCGTCTCCGGATTTGCTCACCTTCGTAGCATTGAGAGAGTCACGATGACAAAATATAAGCTCGAGTATATTTGGCTCGATGGGTACACTCCGGTACCGAACCTGCGTGGCAAGACGCAGATCAAGGAATTCGACGTATTCCCGACGCTGGAACAGCTTCCGCTCTGGGGCTTTGACGGTTCGTCGACCATGCAGGCCGAAGGCCGCAGCTCCGATTGCGTGCTGAAGCCGGTCGCAATCTATCCCGACCCGGCCCGCACCAATGGCGCGCTCGTCATGTGCGAAGTCATGATGCCCGATGGCGTCACGCCGCACCCGAGCAACGCCCGCGCGACCATCCTCGACGACGAAGACGCCTGGTTCGGCTTCGAGCAGGAATATTTCTTCTATCAGAACGGTCGTCCGCTCGGCTTCCCTGAGCAGGGTTATCCGGCTCCGCAGGGTCCCTACTACACCGGCGTCGGTTATTCGAACGTCGGCGATGTCGCCCGCGAAATCGTCGAAGAGCATCTCGACCTCTGCCTCGCTGCCGGCATCAACCACGAAGGTATTAATGCCGAAGTGGCCAAGGGCCAGTGGGAATTCCAGATTTTCGGCAAGGGCTCCAAGAAGGCCGCCGACCAGATCTGGATGGCACGCTATCTGCTGCAGCGCCTGACCGAAAAATACGGCATCGACATCGAGTATCACTGCAAGCCGCTCGGCGACACCGACTGGAACGGCTCGGGCATGCATTGCAACTTCTCGACCAAGTACATGCGCGAAGTCGGCGGCAAAACCTATTTCGAAGCGCTGATGGCGCAGTTCGAAAAGAACCTGATGGACCACATCGACGTCTACGGTCCTGACAACGATAAGCGCCTGACCGGCAAGCACGAAACGGCACCGTGGAACAAGTTCTCCTACGGCGTTGCCGACCGTGGCGCATCGATTCGCGTCCCGCACTCCTTCGTCAAGAACGACTACAAGGGCTATCTGGAAGATCGCCGCCCCAACTCGCAGGGCTGCCCTTACCAGATCGCTTCGCAGGTTCTGAAGACGATTTCGGAAGTTCCGACTGCAAGCTCGGCTTCCGCTGCCGCTTAACCTCCCAAACGGCGCCGGTCCACGACCGGCGCCGTCCTTCTTTCCGCATGCAAACCGCGATCGGCCGCTGACATATTCGCGGGGATCGGGCCGTTGAAAGGCCTGCAAACGCTGGCATGCGGCTGTAATATTTCCATCATGGTCATGCCTCAAAATAGGCAAGCGGGAATCGCCGTTCCGGAACCCCGCTTTGGGGTTGAGCGTTGGCATATCGATGCAACGCGGATGGAAATCGTGACATGCTGCAACGTCCGGCAAACACTCATCACAGCGAGAGCTGGGCCAATGCCGCAGCCGCCGGCAACCTGCCCGAACGGTTGGTGATCATCACCGACGCCTGGCATCCGCAGGTCAACGGCGTTGTGCGCTCGATCGAGAACACCAATCGCGAGCTGGCCAAGATGGGCGTGGCTGTTTCGATGGTGACGCCGGAGCGCTTCAACAGCATCCCCTGCCCGACCTATCCCGAGATCCGCCTGTCGATCGCCAACTACCGCCGCATCGCCCGTGAGATCGAAAAACACAATCCCTCCTATGTGCATATCGCCACGGAAGGGCCGCTGGGGTTGACCGCCCGCCGCTGGTGCCTGCGCAAGGGCATGCCCTTCTCCACCAGCTATCACACGCGCTTCCCCGAATATGTTTCCGCCCGCCTGCCGATTCCGCAAAGCTGGCTTTATGCCTTCGTACGTTGGTTCCATAATGGCGGCGCCGGCTGCATGGTCGCCACCCCGAGTCTTGCTCGTGAGCTTTCGGCACGCGGCATCAAAAACCTGATGCCCTGGACCCGGGGCATCGACGCCGCGCAATTCCATCCCATGCCGCTTGAGGAAAAGCCATTCGGCCTTTCCCGCCCGATCTTCATGACGGTCGGCCGCGTGGCGCTCGAAAAGAACCTGCCGGCCTTTCTCGATCTCGACCTGCCCGGTTCGAAGGTCGTCGTGGGCGACGGGCCGGCGCGCACCGAGCTGGAGCAGCGCTATCCCGATGTGCACTTTACCGGTGTGAAGTTCGGCGAGGAGCTGGCCAAAGCCTATGCCCAGGCCGACGTCTTCGTCTTTCCCTCGCTCACCGACACGTTCGGCAACACCATCCTGGAAGCGCTGGCATCGGGTGTCCCGGTCGCCGCCTATCCGGTCACCGGCCCGCTCGATATCATCGGCGAAGACAGCGAGGTCGGCGCGCTCGACCAGAACCTTCAGTCCGCCTGCCTTGCCGCCCTTTCCGCCTCGCGCACCAAAGCGCGTGAGCTTGCCATGCAATATTCCTGGGAAGCGGCGACGCTGCAGTTCATCAACAATATTCGCGCCGCCAACGGCGTCATTACGCCGAAATGGAAAAAGGCCTGGCAGTTTGCCAAATCGCTGCCAAGAAGCAGAAAGCCCGGCGAAACCGCCGGGCCTCTCCCCTCCGCAGATTAAAGCAATTCCAGCAAAAGTGTGAAGCGGCTTTGCCAGGCAAAGCGCTTTTGCCGGGTATTGCGTGAAAACAAAGAGCTTCAATCGCCCCTACTTATGCAAAGCGTTGCGAAGCGTGTCGTTCGCGACGGCGATCGCGCTACGCGCCGCAGGCGTTTCGGCAATGGCGTTCAAGAGCACAAAGTCGTGGATCGTGCCGTTGTAGCGCATCGACGTGACGCGAACGCCGGCCTGGCTGAGCTTGCGGGCATAGGCCTCGCCTTCGTCGCGCAGCACGTCGTTCTCATCGACGATGACCAGTGCCGGCGGCAGGCCGTTCAGTTGCTCCAGCGAGGCCTGCAGCGGTGAAGCCGTCGGCTCCTTGCGCTTGGCTTCGTCGGGCAGGTAGGCGTTCCAGAACCACTTCATCGCTTCCTTGGTCAGCCACGGACCATTGGCGAACTCATTATAGGAACCATTGTCGAAATTGGCGTCGGTGACCGGGTAGAACAGCACCTGCTGGTCGATGGCGGGACCTCCGCGCTCCTTGGCGAGCAGCGTCACCACCGCCGCCATATTGCCGCCGACGCTGTCGCCCGCGACCGCCAGCCTGCCGGCGTCGACGTTGAACTCCTTGGCATGCTCTGCGACATATTTGGTCGCCGCATAGGCCTGCTCGATGGCGACGGGATAACGGGCTTCTGGCGAGCGTTCGTAATCGACGAAGACGACGGCAGCGTTGGCGCCGTTGGCGATCTCGCGCACCAGCCGGTCATGCGTATCCGCATCGCCCAGTACCCAGCCGCCGCCATGAAAGTAGAGAATGACCGGCAGCGTGCCCTTGGCATGTTCCGGGCGGACGATGCGCAGTTTGATGCTGTCCGTCGGGCCAGCCTTGATGACCTTATCCTCCACCTGGGCAGCAAGCTTCTTAACCTCGCCCTTCTGTGCGCCGGCTAGAACATTGCGGGCATCGGCCGGCGACAGCGTGTAGATCGGCTTTCCCCCGGCAAGGCCGTCGATGAATGTCTGCGTTGTCGGCTCGAGTACCGGGTCGGCAAGCGCACCGGCGGCGGAGGCTGCAAGGAGTGCTGCGGCGGAAACGGCGGTCTTGATGGTCGACATTGTCTTGTCCTCTCGGTTTGGTGTTCGTCGTGAACACAGCATTTATATCGCGCACGATTATTTATCGGACAACTCAAATTTCCGCATGCCTGCCATGCAGAAAATTCGCTTGCGATTATTTATCGCGCGATATAGAGTTGCCCGGTTCTGGAGATGAACATGCAGGATCAGCTGAAGCTCGACAATTTCATCTGCTTTGCCGTCTATACGGCAAGCCACGCGCTGAACCGCGTCTACAAGCCGCTTCTCGATAAACTCGGCCTCACCTATCCGCAATATCTGGCCATGGTCGCGTTATGGGAGCGGGACGGCCAGAGCGTCGGCAGCCTCGGCGAAAGGCTCTTCCTGGAATCGAGCACGTTGACACCATTACTGAAACGCCTGGAAAGCGCCGGCTATATCAGGCGCGAACGCAGCAGCGAGGACGAACGCGTCGTCGTCATTCGGCTCAGCGAGGCGGGTATTCGCCTGAAGGAAAATGCGATCGGCATCCCGGGCTGCATCGTCGAAGCGAGCGGCCGCGAAGCGGTGGATCTCACCCGGCTACAGGCTGAGATCGTGGCGCTGCGCGAAGCGCTGAATAAGAGCGCGGCTTAGGTTCAAGACGACCGAGATAGCACGCACCTGAGGCGCCCCCTCTGCCCTGCCGGGCATCTCCCCCACAGGTGGGGAGATCGGCTGGGCGGACCCGCTCGCTCCAACATCGATTGTTTGGGGAGATACCATCCGCGAGTCGATCTCCCTCCTTGTGGGGGAGATGCCCGGCAGGGCAGAGGGGGTGCCTCAGGCACGACGCGAATGGATATTGCACTAGGCGCAGACCCAGCGTCCTAAATGTTTAGCCTCTACGTCCGCCTCTTCTTGCCTTCGAACGGATTCTCAGCTGAACGGAAATGAATACGGATCGGCACACTCGGCATGTCGAAATCGGCGCGCAAGCCGTTGATCAGATAGCGCGTATAGGATTCCGGCAGGGCATCCGAACGGGTGCAGGAGATCATGAAGGCCGGCGGACGGGCCTTCACCTGCGTCATATATTTCAGCTTGATCCGGCGGCCGGAAACGGCCGGTGGCGGGTGCTGGATCTGCTGCGTTTCCAGCCAGCGATTAAGCTTTGCCGTCGAAATGCGCTTGTTCCAGACCCTGTCCGTGTCGATGATCGACTGCATCAGCTTGTCGAGGCCCCAGCCGGTCTGGCCGGAGATCGGCACGGCGCGGATGCCGCGCGCCTGCGGCAGCAGCCGGTCGGTCTTTTCGCGCAGGTCGGCAAGCACCGCCTGCCGGTCTTCGATCATGTCCCACTTGTTGAAGGCGAGCACGGCCGCGCGGCCTTCGCGCAGCACGAGATCGACGATCTGCAGATCCTGCTTCTCGAAAGGGATCGTCGCGTCGAAGACGATGACGACGGTTTCGGCAAAACGGATGGCGCGCAGCGCGTCGGCGACGGAAAGCTTCTCCAGCTTCTCGGTCACCCGCGCCTTGCGGCGCATGCCTGCGGTATCGAACATTTTGATGGTGCGGCCGCGCCAATCCCATTCGACCGAAATGGAATCGCGGGTAATGCCTGCCTCCGGCCCGGTCAAAAGCCGGTCCTCGCCGAGGAAACGGTTGATCAGCGTCGACTTTCCGGCATTCGGCCGGCCGACGATCGCCACCCTGAGCGGCTTGGTATCGTCATAGAGGGGCTCTTCGTCCTCGTCTTCGCCTTCACCCGCGGCCTCGGAAATATCGACGTTGGTGACGGCGACATCCTCCTTGGCATAGGCCCGGTCCTTGCCGATCGCCTCGACGATCGCGTCGCGCAGATCGAGCATGCCCTCGCCGTGTTCGGCCGAGATCGGCGTCGGCTCGCCAAGCCCGAGCGTATAGGCGTCGTAGAAGCCGCTGTCGGAGCCGCGTGCTTCGGATTTATTGGCGACCAGCACCACCGGCTTGCCGCGCCGGCGCAGCATTTCGGCAAGAGCCGTGTCGACGGGCGTCAGCCCGTTCTTGGCATCGACGACAAAAAGCGAAAGATCGGCCTCGTCGATTGCTGCTTCCGTCTGGGCGCGCATCCGGCCCTGCAGGCTTTCCTCGTCGGCCTCCTCCAGACCGGCCGTGTCGATAATGGTAAAGGTCAGGCCCATCAGCCGCGCATCGCCCGGCCGGCGGTCGCGGGTCACGCCTGGCGTGTCGTCGACAAGCGCCAGCTTCTTTCCCACCAGGCGGTTGAAAAGCGTCGACTTGCCGACATTCGGACGACCGACGATCGCGACCGTGAAACTCATTCTTTTTCCTTAAAACTCAGCCCTGCGCGGCGGGCGCCTTGCCGGATGCGGTAATGAGATCAAGCATCATATGAGCGCGATTGGTAACATTGCGCGGGCTGTCGGTATCGTCGACGATTGACTGGAACCATTGCCGCGCCTGCGCCATGTTGCCGGCCTTGTAGGAAGCAAGGCCGAGCGCTTCGCGTGCCGAATGGCGGAAGGCGTTGCCCGGCACGGCCATTTCCTCGATCGCGGCCGAAACCTGTTCATAGGAGCCGTTTTCGATCAGCAGCCAGCCGGCCCGCATTTTTGCGGCATCGCGCACGGCGGCCGGAACGCCATTATCCTTGCCGATCTCGTTGAAGGCAGCAATCGCCGCGGCAGCGTCGCCCTTCTGCGCCTGAACGGTCGCCGCCCGCATGCGCGCCAGCACCGGATAGGCGCCATGGCCTTCCTTCTCCAGCTTATCGAGCGCGGCCAGCGCTTCGTCGTTCTTGTTTTCGTCGGCAAGCTTCATTGCCGCCAGGAACTGGTCGCCGGCGCCGGAGGAGCGGGTATCGTCCCAATATTCATAGAGCACCTTGCCGGCGGTGCCGACGACGATCAGGATGGCGACGACGATGATATAGCGGCCAAAGCGGCGCCAGACACCCTTCATCTGGTCGGACCGCAATTCCTCATTGACTTCACGGATGAAGCTGTCGTCGTTGAATGCCATTCTCGTCTCCGGCCGCGGAAATACCCAACACTATGCAAGATGCATATTGCCGGGCCTTCTACCCCATTTTGCCGCAGTTGTAAGGGGGATATGAAAGATTCGTTACATCACAAGCGGCGAAACGCCGATCGACCATTCGTGCAGCTTCCAGATGATCAGCGCCCAGACGACGATCCCGATGACGATCGCATAGAGATCGTATTTGGCCGACACGAACGGCCGGAGCACGATCTCGCCCGCCCGCTGCCGCCGTTTCAGCGAAATGCGCAGGATGACGCCCCAGGCGAGAAAGGCCGCAAACAGCAGCACCGACGAGGTCTCGCCATTGGCGAGCAGATGCGCCAGCGCCCAGATCTTCACCGACAGCACCATCGGATGTTTGGTCTTGGTCGCAATATGCCCCGCCGGCAGCAGCGAGGCGACCAGACAGATCATCGCGATCAGCATGAGCGTAATGGTGATATGCGCCATCCAGACCGGCGGATTGTAGAGTATGCCGGTCACCTGGCGGGCTTGGCCAAATCCGTAGATCAACAGGATCAGCGTCGCCAGGCTCGCGATCGAATAGCCGGCCCGCCAGCCCTTCTCGCCGAGGCTTGCGATCATCGAGGCGCGGAAGCCGGGGGCGACCACCCGCACCAGATGCACCCCGAGGAAAAGTATGATGCCGACGATAAGCAATGCCATGGCGGATCCCTTCCGTACCGTTTGTCATGGCTTAGCGGCTGGCGGGAAAAAATACCAGTTGAGACCGCAGCTTCGCCGCAATTCTATCGGAGGGAAACCGCGAACAAATTGTCGCGGTGCCCATGTCTCGTCCCCTCCTCTCCGCCTGTCTGGCTGTCTCCTTCCTTCTGCCTGTCACGGCAGAGGCGGTCGACCGGCCGAAACAGCTGGTCATCATCTCCTTCGACGGCGCCCACGACAATGCGCTCTGGCTGAAAAGCCGCGAGATGGCCGCAAAGAACGGCGCCCATTTCACCTATTTCCTCTCCTGCACCTTCCTGATGAACGAGGCGGCGAAGAAGGCCTACCAGGCGCCGCACCAGAGACGCGGAAAATCCAATGTCGGCTTCGCCCAGAGCGACGACGAGATCCGCGAACGCCTCGGCAATATTTGGCACGCCCATCTCGAAGGTCACGACATATCGAGCCACGCCTGCGGCCATTTCGATGGCCGCGAGTGGAGCGAGGCCGATTGGTCGGCCGAATACGCCACCTTCCACACCACCCTGAAGAATGCTTGGAAAGGCGTCGGTCTGGACGAGCCGGCCGGCTGGCAGGATCTCGTCGATCACGGCATCAAGGGTTTCCGCGCCCCCTACCTCTCCGCGACCGCGGGAGCCGACATGATTGCCGCCGAAAAGAAGGCGGGCTTCAGCTATGACGCGAGCCTCGTCACCAAAGGCCCGGCCATGCCTGTCGAGGAAGACGGCATCATCCGCTTCGGCCTGCCGCTGATCCCCGAAGGCCCAAGCGAAAAGCCGATCATCGGCATGGACTACAATCTCTTCGTGCGCCATTCGAAAGGCGAGGAAGACACCGCAGACAGTTCAGCCTTCGAGCAGCGCGCCTATTCAGCCTTCAAAGAGGCTTTTGACAAGCAATATGCCGGAAGCCGAATCCCCCTCCAGCTCGGCTTCCACTTCGTCGAGATGAACGGCGGCGCCTACTGGCGCGCCCTCGACCGTCTGGTCAGCGACGTCTGCCATCGAGCCGACGTCGCCTGCGTCAGCTATTCGGAAGCGATCCCGATGATCGAGGCGCGCGGAAGATTGCAGCAGACGTCGGGGCTATGACGGGATAGTTTTTAAAGCGAAACGTCGAACCGAGCGGCCCCCTCATCCGGCTACCGCCACCTCTCCCCGCTGGGGAGAAGAGACAAGCAGCGGCGTCTCAACTCCCTCTTCTCCCCAGCGGAGAGAAGGTGCCCGTAGGGCGGATGAGGGGCCACACGGCATGCCGTCATGGAATGCCCGCATACCCTTCCCCATCCAGGCAGCCCCACTCATCAACCGTCGGCGTGCACGACACCCGCATCACGCTCCAGATAACGCTGGTCGATATCCGGCAGCGGCTCATCGTCAATTGCTGCCTCGAAGGCCTTGAGGCGCTTGTGGATAGAGAGCAGCTCGATGATCGTTGTCCAGGAATTGACCAGATACTGGAACGAGTTGCTGACCTGCCCGAAGGCTGTCGAGATCTGCTGGAAGATACCGTAGGTGATAGTGCCCGCCACGATCGTCGGCACCAGCATGAAGACCACGAAGAGTGCGTCGGCCTGGATATAGAAATAGCGGGCGACATTGAAATACATGTAGTGGAAATACATGCGGTAATAGTTGCGGCGAACGTTGCCGAAGAGTTCGGTGACCGTCAGCGGCTGAGCCCGTTCCGCATGGTCTTCGCCATAGACCAACTCCTTGCGATAGGCCGCTTCGACGCGCTGGTTACGGAAGTTCAGGCCCGGCAGCTTGACGCCCGCGACCGCCAGCAAAACCGTGCCGAACGCCGACCAGAAGAGCGCCAGCCAGAAGAGCGAATTCGCCACCGGCCCAATGAACGGTAGTTCCGTCACATAATGCGACAGCGCCAGCAGGATCGGAAGGAATACCACGAGCGTCATCACCGAGTTGATGAGGCTGATGCCAAGACCTTCGAGCGTGCTCGAAAAGCGCATCGTGTCTTCCTGAACGCGCTGCGAGGCGCCTTCGATATGGCGCAGCTTTTCCCACTTCGACATGTAGAAATTGTTCATCGCCGTGCGCCAGCGGAAGATGTAGTGGCTGGTGAAAAAGTCGGTCATGATCGACACGAACATGCTGAGGAACGCGATCTGACAGAAGACCCACATCAAGCTATAAAAATTGTCGACGGAAATGCCCTGCTGCTTCGACAATGCGTTCTGCAGCAGGTCGCCGAATGGTCGGCGCCAGTTGTTGATCACGACGCTGATCTGGACGCCGAAATAGGTGACGAAGATGATCAGCGCCGACCCCCAGATCGACCACAACTTCCAGGGATGATGCAGCGCCTTCAGATGCCATGCGCCACAGAAAATCACCGCCGTAAGGAAGAAATAGCCGTAGAACCAAAGATTTTCGGGCAGCAGGAAGAACGACAGGTCGATGGGTTGCTGTTCTTCCGGAACAGGCCCATAGCCGAGCGATACACCGAGATGACCGGCGAAGAGATACCAGCCGGCGATCGAAATCAGCGTCCAAACCACGAGCGAGGTAAAGAACGCCTTCGGCTGGGGAAAAAAGGAATGAAACACGGGGAGCTTTGCTTTCCTGAACTGTGAGTCTCGGGAGTGTCGTGGAACACTGATTTTGCCGGAAACTAAGGCAGTTCGAAGGAAGCAGCAATGGGTTCAGCCGATTGTTACGCAGATGTAACGGGTTAAGCGATTTTCTTGATCACCGGCATCACAAGCGCCGCGCAGACAAGAAGTGCGGCGGCGGCAATCACCGTCGGAACGGTGAAACTGCCCGAGCGTTCGGCGATCCAGCCGGCAACGACAGGCCCGACGATCTGGCCGACACCGAAGGCTGCGGTCATCATCGCCAGGATCCGCCGCGGGCTCTCCGGGGAAAGTTTGCGGCCGATCTGCAGGCCGTAAGCGGTGATCGCCAGGAAGGTCGCCCCGAACAGCGCCCCGCCGATCAGCGGTGCGGCAGAGTGCGGCAGCATCACCGTTGCAAGCACGCCGGCGGCTTCGACCAGAAGTGCTGCGACATAGACGCCGCCGAGCCCGAGCGGCCTGACCAGCGGCTTCCAGGCAAATAGCGCCACCGCCGACGTCAGGCCCGCAATGAACCAGCAGAGAAATTCGACGAAGGCACCCGTGGAGGACAGGCGGGCGATGGTGACGAGAAAGGTCGCGGTGATCACATAGCCGAAGCCGAACAGGCCGTAGGACAGCGTGATCAGCACCATCGGCCGGCTCCAGACGAGGGCCGGCTCCTTGCCCGTACGCGCCGATTGCGCCGGCGCCGACGGCAAGAGCAGGAAGACCACGACGAGGCTTGCCGCGCAGTAGAGCGCGCCGCCGATCCAGTCGGCGCGCCAGCTGTCCTGGCCGCCGTGAAAGCCGAGGCCGATGAGAAACACCATGATCGAGGACAGCGCGATCCCCGCCCCCGGCCCGCCGAAATGCGCTGCCTGCACATGGTCGTTGCCGGCGGCAGCCCCGTGGCTGAGCACGATCGATGAGGTGAAAACCATCGCAAAAGCGCTGGCGAGGCCGGCCAGGAAGCGGATGACGGCAAAGACTGCGACGGAATTTGTGGCGGCCATGGCGGCGAGCAGGATTGCGGTGGCAAGCAGTGCCAGCAGCGCCACCAGCCGTTCGCGCCCCGCCGCCCAGCCATAGGCGGCAAGCACGGCGCCGACGAGATAACCGACGAAATTCGCCGAAGCGATAAAACCTGCATCCGCCGCAGAAAGCGGCACCCCGCTCATCATGCCGGGCAGGATCGGCGTGTAGGAGAAACGCCCGAACCCCATGGCCGCCGCCATCGCAACGGCGCCGGCGGCGGCAGTGGATACGAGATTCGGCGGAGAATGACGGATGCGCTCAAGCATGCAGCGCTTATCGCGCCGCAGCACCTGCGCGACAATCAAGTAATTCTGATCGGTCGATCAATTTCCGGAAACATGAAAAATTCCTCGCCTCCCTTGAAAGCGATTATCTTACGATATATGTTTTAAGACATAGCCAACGATATATCCAACGATGACAGGAAAAATCATGAGAGGTTTTAAAGGCGGCATGTTCGGCGACGCTTTCCGCATGGGCCGCAAATTCGCGGCCGGCGATCTGCAGCTCGTCATTCTGGCGCTGCTCGCTGAGCAACCCCGCCACGGCTATGAATTGATAAAGTTGCTGGAGGAACGCTCCGGCGGCTTCTACGTGCCGAGCCCCGGCGTTATCTACCCGGCACTCACCTATCTCGAAGAAACCGGTCTTGCCGAGGTTGAGAACGAGGGCACCAAGAAACTCTACAGCATCACCGAGGCCGGCCGCCGCCGCGTCGAGGAAAACCGCGACATGATCCTGCACACACTCGCCAAGCTGGAACGCATCGGCGAGAAGATGGCCTATGTGAAGCGCGTCTTCGAAACCGACCGCCACGGCGCCGACGAGGGTGATGACGGCGATTTCATGCAGGACGGCGGCGATATTCGCGCCGCTCGCATGCTGCTGCGCTCAGCCCTTCGCATGCGTTATCCCTGGTCAAAGCCCGAGGCCGCCCGCATCGCCGGGATATTGGAACGTGCGGCGACGGAAATCCTGCAGGGCGGCAGGCCGGAAACGCGGGGGTGAGGAAGAAGGTTGGCGCCGATTTCGGTGGGTTGCAAGTGCACTAAACCTCTCCGTCCTCATTCCTGTGCTCGTCACAGGAATCCAGTGCGCCCAGGTCCCTGGGCGCGTGAGACTGTCTTCAACTGCTTATAGAGTCATTCACCGCGCCGACGCGCGGTGGCTGGATTCCTGTGACGAGCACAGGAATGAGGGAGGAGAAGTGAGCGTCCCCGACGATGCGCCGTCGAGACGCCGGCAGATCACGGTAACCATCGGGTATCCTCGAAGGGCGCGGCGCTTCCCTACGCCCGCCCGTCCGGCAAAGTCAGAATCACCGGCCCGTTGCGCGTTGCCACAACCGTATGTTCATACTGCACGGTCGGCGCCTTCGGATCGGCATAGAGCGTCCACGCATCGTCGCCGCCTTCCGCCCAGGTCGCGCCGAGCGACAGGAAAGGCTCGACGGTAAAGACGAGCCCATCCGTCATGACGCGTTTTTCCGAAGGGTCCGGCCAGGTCGAGAGTTCGGCCGGCTCCTCGTGCAGCGAGCGGCCGACGCCGTGGCTCGCCAGATTGGCGACCAGCGTATAGCGGTTCTTCTGCGCGAAGGCGCCGACAGCGGTGCCGATCTTTGCCAATGGCTCGCCCGATTTCACCTGGTTAAGCCCGACCCAGAGCGCCCGCTTGCCGTCGCGGCAGAGCTTGTCGATCTTCGGCTTGACCGGCGGCATCGCGAAGGAAGCGCCGGTATCGGCAAAGAAGCCGTCCTTCTCCGCCGAGACGTCGATGTTGACGAGGTCGCCGGCGCGGATGACGCGCGGCCCGGGAATGCCGTGGGCGATTTCCTCATTGACGCTGATGCAGGTCGCCCCCGGAAACTGGTAGCAGAACTCCGGCGCCGAGCGCGCGCCCGAATCCTCGAGCACCTTACGGCCGATCCGGTCGAGCTCCAGCGTCGTCATGCCGGGCTCCATTGCCGCCGCCATCACCTGGATGGCGTTGGCGCAGATCCGGCCGATCTCCTTGAGCTTTGTCAGTTCGTCGTCGTTTGCGATAACCATTCGTCTGTTCCGGCTTTGCGCAGGGGCGAGCTTAGTCGCCTTGGTTAGGCCGTGGCTTTCGCCCCTTCGCCGCTTTCAGTCAATGCCTTTCTGACGATCGGCGCGACTTTCGTCCCGTAGAGCTCGATGCCGCGCATGATCTGATCATGCGGCATCAGGCCTATCGCCATCTGCAGCAGGAAGCGGTCGTTCTTGAAGAGCGCGTGATGGGCGATGATCTTTTCGGCAACTACCTCGGGATCCCCAACAAAGAGCGCCCCGTTCGGTCCGCGCGACATGTCGAACTGCGTCCGGCTCGTCGGCCCCCAGCCGCGCTCGCGGCCAATGCGGTTCATCACTTCGGCCTGCGGCCCGTAAAACTGTTCGGCGGCGGCCTCCGTCGTATCGGCGATGAAGCCGTGGACGTTGATGCTGGTCTTCAGCTTGGCCTGATCCTGCCCTGCGCGGCGCGCCGCCTCCCGGTAGAGATCGAAGAGTGGCGCGAAACGGCGCGGCTAGCCGCCGATGATCGCCAGCGCCACCGGCAGGCCGAGCGCACCGGCGCGCGCTACCGATTGCGGCGTGCCGCCGACGGCGATCCACAGCGGCAACGGATCCTGCAGCGGTCTGGGATAGACGCCGCGCCCGCGGATCGGCGCGCGAAGCTCGCCGCTCCAGTCGACCGTCTCACCGTCACGCAGCGCCAAAAGCAGATCGAGCTTTTCCTCGAATAGCTGGTCGTAATCCTCGAGATTGTAGCCGAACAGCGGGAAGGACTCGATGAAGGAGCCGCGCCCTGCCATGATCTCGGCCCGGCCGTTCGAAATCAGGTCGAGCGTTGAAAACTGCTGGAAGACGCGCACCGGATCATCGGAGGAAAGTACGGTAACCGCGCTGGTCAGCCGGATGTTTTTCGTCTTGACGGCCGCCGCCGCCAGCGCGACGGCAGGCGCCGACGCCGCATAATCCCGCCGATGATGTTCGCCGAGCCCGAAGACATCGAGTCCCACCTGATCGGCAAGCTCGATCTCCTCAATCAGATGCTTCAGCCGTTCGGCCCCTTCCACTCCCTTGCTGCGGGAGGGATTGGGATTGACATCCGCAAACGTATAAAGACCCAGTTCCATCGTCGGCATCCTGTTGAATTCCGCCCGGAGATAAGGATCGGCGGCAGGGAACACAAATACAAACTCTGGAACAGAATGTTCGAGAATTTCGATAGCGGTGGGGTGCCCTATTGGTTGCGTCATAAAGAGTCCCTGCGCCGTAGACACGGCGCTGCTGGATTCCTGTGACAAGCACAGGAATGAGGGAGCAAGGGGGATGAACCGCACTCATATTTCCCGTCAGTCTTGGCACTATATGCCTATACCAAGAGGATGCTCTTGAGCACTGCCAACACCAGGAACTCCCTCATTCCTGTGCTCGTCACAGGAATCCAGCAGTCGCGCGTCCGCGCGACGAGAGACTCGTCACAGACTGAGCAGATGAAACGAAATATCCTCCCATTCCGGATTCTCCTGTTCAATCAGATTGAGCTTCCACTGCCGTGGCCATTTCTTGATCGTCTTCTCCCGCGTGATCGCTGTCGTCAGCAGATCATGCTCCTCAAACCACACCAGCGTCTTGACTCCATATTTCGATGTGAAGCCCGGCGTCAGCTCATTCTGATGCTCGTATAGCCGCACGGCCAGGTCCCGCGTCACGCCGGTATAGAGCGTGCCGTTGCGTCCAGATGCGAGGATGTAGACGTATCCTTTCATCTCCGCAGATTGGCACAGGATACATCCGACGTCGACAGAGACAGGGCCACACTCAAGCCCCCAATTCGAATCTGAATTCAATGACTTCGAGGCGCCGGCGGAATCATCTTCCAAGCCGCCTCAAACCGTACTTGAAGCGTCAGGACGGCGCCTTCGCCAGCAATCCCGCCAGCTGATCTGCGGCCTTGCCCCATCCTTCATGGAAGCCCATCTTCTCGTGCGTTTCCTTGTCCTCGGCGCGCCAGTGCAGCGCCTTGGCGGTATATTTCGTGCGGCCATTGCCGAGGTCTTCGAGCAGGATGACCCCGGTAAAGAAAGGTTTTTCGGCAGGCACCCAGGCGCTGGTATAGGCGTCGGTGAAGACGATCTTCTCGTTCTCGACGATCTCGAGGTAGACGCCGCGGTTCGGATAGCGATTGCCCTCGGGATCCTGCATGACGATGACGCTGGCCCCGCCGGGACGGACATCGAGCGTTGCTTCCGCCACACTCCAGGGGCGCGGCACGAACCATTGCTTCAGCAGGTCTGGATCGGTCCATGCCTTGTAGATCTTCTCGCGCGGCGCGTCGAATTCGCGAACGAGGGTGAGTTCATGTTGGGTGCTGGCGGTCATTTCAACATCTCTCCATTTGAATAAACCTGTTTCCGTCAGGTTGTTACAAGGACGTGCCGAAGTTCGCCGTTCCGACAAAGCGGCGATTTTCTCTTGATTATTTTGCGACCGGTTGGGCTGCCTCTGCCTGCATCTTGTCGATCTGTCGGCGGATATGGGCAGCTTCCGCCGCCGAATGGGCAAGCGCGATCGCGCGGTCGAAGGCTTCGCGCGCCTGGCGGGTCAAGCCAAGCTGCTTCAGCAGCCCGCCCCGCAGGCCGTGATAGTAGAAATAGCCGCCGAGCTTCTCACCGAGCGGATCGATCAGATCGAGCGCCTCCTGCGGCCCGTGCAGCTTGGAAACCACGACCGCGCGATTAAGCGTCACGACGGGCGAAGGCTGAACCCGCTCCAGCGCGCGATAGAGCAGATCGATTTCCACCCAGTCGGTGTCTTCCGCGCGCTTTGCCCGGGAATGGATGGCGGCAATCGCCGCCTGAAGCTGATACGGGCCGGGCCGGCGGTGTCGCAGCGCCTTGTCGAGCAGCGCCAGGGCCTCGTTGATGAAAGGCTGGTTCCACAGCGAGCGGTCCTGATCTTCGAGCAGCACGATCTCATCTTCGGCGCTGAAGCGCGCCGGCCGGCGCGAGATCTGCAGAAGCATCAGCGCCAGCAGACCCATCAACTCCGGTTCGGACGCAAAGAGGTGCAGCATCAGCCGTGCCAGCCGGATCGCCTCGTCGCTGAAGGCGGCCGCCTCATGCTTCGGGTCGGCCTGGCTGTAGCCTTCGTTGAAGACGAGATAGATCATCGTGCTGACGATCGTAAGACGCTCGGCCCTTTCCTCAGGGCTCGGCGTCTCGAACGGCACGCCTGCCTTGGCGACGCGCGCCTTGGCGCGGGTGATGCGTTGCTCCATGGCGCTTTCCGACACCAGGAAGGCGCGGGCGATCTGCGTCACCGAAAGGCCGGAAACGATGCGCAGCGCCAGCGCGATCTGCTGGGTCGCCGGCAGATCGGGATGGCAGCAGATGAAAAGAAGCCGCAGGATATCGTCGCGATAGTGGGAATCGTCCAGCCGCCCGGCGATATCGCTTTCGGCGTCCTCGGTATCGGAGATCGTATCCTCGTCCGGCAGGGCCTGGAGCTTCGCCCGCTTGCGCACCGCGTCGATCCCGCTGTTTCGGCCGACGAAGATGAGCCACGCCGTCGGATCGCGTGGCGGCCCTTTTTCCGGCCAAGTGCGGATCGCCCTCAGGCATGCCTCCTGAAACGCCTCTTCCGCGGTATCGAGATTGCGGAAATAGCGCAGCAGCGCGCCGAGCGCCTTCGGCCGGGCCGAGGCAAGAGCAAGGTCGATCCAGGCAATGTCTGTCATGATGAAGCATCTCCCGGCCTGAACACGTAGAACGGCCGAATTTCGTAAGAGGTGGAACCCGGATTGACCGATGAAAGCTGTTTCGAAAAGGCGACCGCCTCGTCGAGCGTTTCGAAATCGACCACGTAGAAGCCGAGAAGCGCCTCTTTGGTTTCCGCAAAAGGCCCGTCGATGACCAAGGGCTCGTCCTTGCCCTTGCGCACGGTGGTCGCAGCCGTCGTCGGCATCAGCCGGCCGACGGGGCCGAGCTTGCCGGATTGGGCAAGCGGCTCCTGCACGGCGTAAAGCTTCTCCATGACGGCGGCCTCTTCCTCCTTGGTCCAGGCGAAGACGGTTTCCTCATGGGCGTAACAAAGGATTGCATAAAGCATTGCTCACTCCTCTTTCCGAATGACGAAGGAGTAGCCGCTTAGCCGACAGGCCGCATCAAAAAATTCTGGATGGAATTCGTGATCTTGCGGAGCACGGCAACGCTCCGCGGAAGAAATAACTGGATGCTGCGTGAAGACGCCCAGAGACTATAGCGCTTTCCTCACCCCTCGCTCAGCGTCCGCCTGACAGCGCTTCTCCAGCCCTTGAGCTTGGCCGCCCGCACCTTCTCGTCCATGTCGGGCTCGAACCGCCGGTCCCGCTTCCATGCCGCCGAAAAACCGTCCCTGTCGGGCCATACGCCTGCCCGGCTGCCGGCGAGCCAGGCAGCACCCAGTGCCGTCGTCTCCAGGATCACCGGCCGGTCGACCGGGGCATCGAGCAGATCGGCCAGGCGCTGCATCGTCCAGTCGGAGGCGACCATGCCGCCGTCGACGCGCAGCACCGTGTCGTCGCCGCCATTCTTCCAGTCCTTCTGCATGGCGTCGAGCAGATCACGGGTCTGGTAGCAGACGGCTTCGAGCGCCGCCCGGGACAGTTCCGCCGGGCCGCTATTGCGCGTCAGCCCGAAGATCGCACCGCGTGCCTTGGCATCCCAATGCGGTGCACCGAGGCCGGTGAAGGCGGGCACGAGATAGACCTCCTGCGTCGGATCGGCCCTCTCGGCCAGCGCGTTGGTTTCGGCGGCGCTGCCGATGATGCCGAGCCCATCCCGCAGCCATTGCACGGCGGCACCGGCGATGAAGATCGACCCCTCGAGCGCATAGGTCGTCTCGCCGTTCAGGCGATAGGCGATGGTGGTGAGCAGCCGGTTTTTCGAACGCACCATGTCGGCGCCGGTATTGAGCAGCGCGAAACAGCCGGTGCCGTAGGTCGATTTCAGCATGCCCGGCTGGAAACACGCCTGGCCGATGGTCGCCGCCTGCTGGTCGCCGGCGACGCCCAGGATCGGGATCGCAGCACCGAAAATCTCGGAATCGACCGTGCCGAATTCGGCGGCGCAATCCTTCACTTCAGGCAGCATGGCGGCAGGCACGCGCAGAATATCGAGCAGGTCCTCGTCCCAGCTGTTTTCGGCGATATTGTACATCAGCGTGCGCGAGGCATTGGTGGCGTCGGTGACGAAGCTCTTGCCGCCCGTCAGCCGCCAGATCAGGAAGGTGTCGATCGTGCCGAAGCAGAGATCGCCTCTGGCGGCGCGTGCCCGGGCACCCTTCACGTTGGCGAGCATCCAGGAAAGCTTCGTCCCGGAGAAATAGGGATCGAGGAGCAGGCCGGTCTTCTTGGTGAACAGCCGCTCGAGATCCTGCCGTTTCAGATTGTCGCAATAGCTTGCGGTGCGCCGGTCCTGCCAGACGATGGCATTCTGGATCGGCCGGCCCGTCTCGCGCTCCCAGACGACGACCGTCTCGCGCTGGTTGGTGATCCCAAGTGCAGCAATATCCCTGGCCGTAACGCCGGCATCGCTCAGCGCCATCTGGACAGTGGCGACGACCGAATCCCAGATTTCCTCGGGATCATGCTCGACCCAGCCGGAGCGAGGATAGATCTGGGTGAATTCCTTCTGGCCCTTGCCGGCGACATGCATGTCGCCATCGAAGACGATCGCCCGCGTCGACGTCGTCCCCTGATCGATCGCCAGAACATATCCACCCATGAAATCCTCCCGCTAAAGCAATTCCAGCAAAAGTGCGAAGCGGTTTTGCCTCCGGAATTGCGTGGAAAAAGAGATAGAACATTTCCGTGATTCGCAGAAAAACGGAAATGCTCGGCATGTCGATTATCGTGACAAATCAATAGGACACGGATGCGGGCGAGAAAAGCGAATAAAGCGGAATTGCCAGCCTGCCGGCTTTGGGCATAACCTCGCCATAACGTTGCAACGCAGCATCGCGATGTCAGGAGAAACAGCATGAGCAGATCAGTCGTCGTCACCGGTTCCACCAGCGGCATCGGCCTTGCGATCGCCACGGCCTTTGCCGAAACCGGCGACAACGTCGTCATCAACGGCTTCGGAAATGCCGATGAAATCAAGGCGATCGTCGAGCGGCTTGAATCAGTGTCGAAAGGCCGGGCGATCTATCATCCGGCCGACATGACGAAGCCCGCCGATATCGCCGACCTGATCGAAACGGCGGCAAAGAGCTTCGGCACCGTCGATGTGCTGGTCAACAATGCCGGCATCCAGCATGTCGAGAAGATCGAGGATTTCCCGATCGAAAAATGGGACCAGATCATCGCCATCAACCTGTCGAGCTCCTTTCACACCATGCGCGCCGCCATCCCGCTGATGAAAGCGAAGAAGCGTGGCCGCATCATCAACATCGCCTCGGCGCATGGGCTCGTCGCCTCCCCCTTCAAATCCGCCTATGTCGCAGCAAAACATGGTATATTAGGCCTCACGAAGACGGCGGCGCTGGAGCTTGCCGAATTCGGCGTGACGGTGAACGCCATCTGCCCCGGCTATGTGCTGACGCCGCTCGTCGAGAAGCAGATACCCGATACCGCCAGGGCCCGCGGCATGACCGAGGAACAGGTAAAGAGCGAAGTCATCCTCAAGGCGCAGCCAACCCGTGAATTCGTCAAGGCCGAAGAGATCGGCGCACTGTCGCTTTACCTCGCCAGCGACGCCGCCCGCCAGGTGACCGGAACGCACATCTCGATTGACGGTGGCTGGACGGCGGCTTAACCATTTGGAAAAAACAACCGGGAATATCATGAACGACAGCATCCGCTTCATCCTGAACGGCGAGAATATCGCGCTCACCGATGTCGGGCCGACCGAGACGCTTCTCGATTTTCTGCGGCTGAGGCGGCGGCTGACGGGAACCAAGGAAGGATGCGCGGAAGGCGATTGCGGCGCCTGCACCGTCCTCGTCGGGCGGCTCGCCGACGGCAAGCTCGCTTATGAATCGGTCAATGCCTGCATTCGCTTCATGGGCTCGCTGCACGCCACCCATGTGGTGACGGTCGAACATCTTGCCGGCCGGGACGGCGCGCTGCATCCGGTGCAGCAGGCGCTGGTCGATTGCCATGGCTCGCAATGCGGCTTCTGCACCCCGGGCTTCGTCATGTCGCTCTATGGCCTCTGGCTGACGAAGGAAAAACCCGGCCGCCGCGAGATCGAAAAAGCGCTGCAAGGCAATCTCTGTCGCTGCACCGGCTACGAGCCGATCGTCAAGGCGGCCGAGCAGGTGAGCCTGACACGGCCGAGCGCGCTCTTCGACCCGCTGGAGCGAACGCGCTCGGAAATCATCGCACGGCTCTGGGCCATGCAGGCAAGCGGCACCATCCGGATTGCCAACGGTGAAGACCGGCTGATCGTGCCGGCTTCGCTTCAGGCACTGGCGGAAGTCCTCGCTGAGGAGCCCGACGCGACCGTCATCGCCGGCTCCACCGATGTCGGTCTCTGGGTGACGAAGCAGATGCGCCGGCTGAGCCCGGTCGTTTTCATCAATCATTTGAGCGAACTGCAGTCAGTCGCGGAAGCCGAGGACGGCGTCACCATCGGCGCCGGCGTCAGCTACAGCAGGGCCTTCGAAGCGATCGCCAGAAAAATCCCGGCACTCGGACGGTTGATCGACCGCATCGGCGGCGAGCAGGTGCGCAACATGGGCACGATCGGCGGCAATATCGCTAACGGTTCGCCGATCGGCGACAGCCCCCCGCCGCTGATTGCGCTGGGCGCGACGCTGACGCTGCGCTCCCTGGAAGGTCAGCGCAAAATGCCGCTCGAGGATTTCTTCATCGCCTATGGCAAACAGGATCGCAGGCCCGGCGAATTCGTCGAAAGCGTCTTCGTGCCCTACCCCAAGCCAACCAGCCGCTTTGCCACCTACAAAATCACCAAGCGCCGCGACGAGGACATCACCGCCGTACTCGGCGCCTTCCTGCTGACGCTCGATGAAGCCGAAGTGGTCACCGACATCCGCATCGCCTTCGGCGGCATGGCCGCAACGCCGAAACGCGCCCGGACCGTCGAGGCCGAACTGATGGGCAAACCATGGACGGAAGCGACGATCGAAGCCGCCCGCCCCGCCTTCGACGCTGACTACCAGCCGCTGACCGACTGGCGCGCCACGGCGGACTACCGCCAGCTGACGGCGAAGAACCTGCTGACGCGCTTCTACCTGGAAACGGTGGGCGCGCCGGCGGAGCTGAAGCGGTTTGAGGAGGTGGCGTGATGGACATCTCGACCATCGGCGCCAACCGCCCCCCTCATCCGCCTGCCGGCGCCTTCTCCCCGCTGGGGAGAAGAGACAGGGGGCAACGTCTCGACTCCCTCTTCTCCCCAGCGGGGAGAAGGTGCCCGATAGGGCGGATGAGGGGGGCGAGCGGCACTAAGCCGCGAGCGCCTGGAGCATCTGCGACGGGCAATCTTTCGGCAGGGAGATGTTAATGGACAAGTCCACCTTCGAAAACCCCAAGGTCGTCATCTCCGGCCCCATGCACGGTTCGCTCCGTCATGATTCAGCGCATAAGCATGTCACCGGAAGCGCCGATTATATCGATGATATTCCCGAACCTGCCGGCCTGCTGCACGGCGCGCTCGGCCTCTCCGATCGGGCGCATGCCGAAATCATCAACATCGATCTGTCCGCCGTCGCCGCCTATCCCGGCGTCGTCTGGGTCTTCACCGGCAAGGATGTGCCCGGCGTCAACGACACCAGCTCCAACGGCAGCCATGACGAGCCGCTGCTCGCCGAAACCTTGGTTCAGTTCCACGGCCAGCCGATCTTTGCCGTCATCGCCGAAACACGGGACGCTGCCCGCCGGGCTGCACGGCTGGCAAAAATCGACTATCGCGACCTGCCGCACTGGCACGATATCGACGGCGCGCTCGCCAATGGCGGCCCGCTGGTCATCACCCCGATGACGCTGCAGCGCGGCGAGCCGGAAACGGAAATGCCGAATGCCGCCATGCGTCTGAAGGGCCAGATGCGCATCGGCGGGCAGGAGCATTTCTATCTCGAAGGCCATATCGCCATGGCGATCCCCGGCGAGGACGACGAGGTCACCGTCTGGTCTTCGACGCAGCATCCGAGCGAGATCCAGCACATCGTCGGCCACGTGCTCGATATCCCGTCCAACGCCGTCACCGTCAACGTGCGCCGCTTGGGCGGCGGCTTCGGCGGCAAGGAAACGCAAGGCAACCAGTTCGCAGCGCTCGCGGCGATCGCCGCCAAGAAGCTCGGCCGCGCCATCAAATTCCGCCCGGACCGCGACGAGGATATGAGCGCCACCGGCAAGCGCCATGATTTCCTCGTCGACTACGAAGTGGGCTTCGATGCCGAGGGCCGCATCCACGCGCTCGATGCGACGTACGCGGCGCGCTGCGGCTTCTCCTCGGATCTCTCCGGACCGGTGACCGACCGTGCGCTTTTCCACGCCGATTCCAGCTATTTCTATCCGCATGTGCATCTGCAGTCGAAACCGCTGAAGACGCATACCGTCTCCAACACCGCCTTCCGCGGCTTCGGCGGACCGCAGGGCATGCTCGGCGCCGAGCGTGTCATCGAGGAGATCGCCTATGCCCTCGGCAAGGACCCGCTCGATATCCGAAAACTGAATTTCTACGGCCAGCCGGGCTCCGGGCGCACGCTGACGCCCTACCACCAGGAGGTCGAGGACAATATCATCGCCCGTATCGTCGAGGAGTTGGAGGAAACGGCCGAATACCGGGCGCGGCGCAACGCCATCATCGGCTTCAACCGCGACAGCCGCTATATCAGAAAAGGCATCGCCCTGACCCCGGTGAAATTCGGCATCTCTTTCACCATGACCGCTTTCAACCAGGCGGGAGCCCTCGTCCACATCTATCAGGACGGCTCGATCCATCTGAACCACGGCGGCACCGAAATGGGCCAGGGCCTTTATACCAAGGTGGCGCAGGTACTGGCCGACAGTTTTCAGGTCGATATCTCTAGGGTGAAGATCACCGCGACGACGACTGCCAAGGTGCCGAACACTTCGGCCACCGCCGCCTCCTCCGGCTCGGATCTGAACGGCATGGCAGCCTATGACGCCGCCCGCCAGATCAAGGAACGGCTAATAGCCTTTGCCGCCGAAAAATGGGATGTGGCGCCCTCCGACGTCGTCTTCCTGCCGAACCGTGTGCGCGTCGGCGAGATCGAGATCCCCTTCCCCGATTTCATCAAGCAGGCCTATTTCGCCCGCGTTCAGCTGTCCGCCGCCGGCTTTTACAAGACGCCGAAGATCCACTGGGACCGCAAGGCCGGCCGCGGCACACCCTTCTATTATTTCGCCTATGGCGCCGCCTGCACCGAGGTCTCGATCGATACGCTGACCGGCGAATATCTGATCGACCGCACCGATATTCTCCACGATGTCGGCCGCTCGCTGAACCCGGCGATCGACCTCGGCCAGGTCGAGGGCGCTTTCGTCCAAGGCATGGGCTGGCTGACGACGGAAGAGCTCTGGTGGGATGATAAGGGGCGGCTGCGCACCCATGCGCCATCCACCTACAAGATCCCGCTCGCCTCCGACCGCCCGAAGATCTTCAACGTGCGCCTGGCCGAATGGTCGGAAAACACGGAAGCCACCATCGGCCGCTCCAAGGCCGTCGGCGAACCACCCTTCATGCTGGCGATCTCGGTGCTGGAAGCGCTGTCGATGGCGGTGGCCAGCGTGGCGGATTACAAAGTCTGCCCCAGGCTCGACGCCCCGGCCACGCCGGAACGGGTGCTGATGGCGGTGGAGCGGATGAAGCGGGTGTAGGATGGCGGCGAAAAATGCCCGATCCCGAAGACATCAGGAAAAGACGTCCCGGCAAAACTCTGCAGGCTCGCAAATTGCGCCAAACCGAAACTGAAGAGGAATATCGGCTTTGGGGCGACCTGCGAAATCGGCAGCTAAATGGCTATAAGCTTACGCGACAAGCCCCGCTTGGGGCCTACATCGCCGACTTTCTATGAAGAACGGTTGGTTGTCGAGATCGACGGATTTCATCACGCCGACAATAGGTCTGACGAAGCGCGGACCCAATGGTTGAATGGTGCTGAATACGCTGTCTTGCGTTTCTGGAACCATGAAATAACCAGAGAACGAAGAGCAGTTCTTGAAACGATCATTGCCGCACTTGAAAGGCGGATATTCCAGCGAGATGATATTCTTCGCTTCTATCCTGCGATCGTTCGTCCGGAGAATTTGAAAACGTAATGCGCTTGAACCAAGCCCCCTCATCCGACCCTTCGGGCCCTCTTCTCCCCGCTGGGGAGAAGAGGGAGCAAGACTTTTACGCATTGCTCAAGCAAATCGCTGAACCTGTGGGAACCACATGTAAAAACGCAAATGGGATCAACGAGAGGGCGGCATTCTCCCTCTTCTCCCCAGCGCGGAGAAGGTGGCCCGAAGGGTCGGATGAGGGGGTCTTCGCGGCATACTCCAACGACCGCGAGGTCCGGCTGCCATGACCGACCTCCCCACCTTCCTCACCACCCATCCCGACAGCGTCCTCATCGACATCACCGGCACCCAAGGCTCCACCCCGCGTGAAGCCGGCGCCTTTATGCTGGTCTCGCAAAACGCGCTCTGGGGCACGATCGGCGGCGGGCAGTTCGAGTTCATGGCCATCCGGAATGCCCGGGAGATGCTCGCGGGAACCGGCGGCGCACCAACCATGGATATTCCGCTCGGCCCCGAGATCGGCCAGTGCTGCGGTGGGCGCACGCAGCTGCGGTTTCGCCGGCTGACTGGGGCGGTGAGAGACGAAGTCGAAGCCACGCTTGCCGGCGAGATCGAGCGTCTGCCCGAGGTGCTTCTCTTCGGCGCCGGCCATGTCGGGCGGGCGTTGGCGGCGGCGCTGGCGCCCCTGCCACTGTCGGTGACGGTCGTCGAAACCAGGCAGGAGGAACTGACCAATCTGCCGGCGGAGACGAAGACCCGCCTCGTGCCGATGCCGGAAGCACTGGTGAAGGATATTCCGGCCGGCGGCGCAGTCGTCATTCTGACCCATGACCATGCGCTGGACTTTCTCATCGCCCGCGAGGCGCTTGAGAGAAACGACCTTGCCTACACCGGCATGATCGGCTCGGCGACCAAACGCGCCACCTTCGCAAGCTGGCTTTCCCGCGAAGGCGGGGGAGAGCGCGGCTGGATGGAGCGGCTGACGCTGCCGATCGGCGGCTCGGCGGTCAGGGACAAGCGCCCCGAAGTGATCGCCGCGATGAGTGCCGCCGAAATCCTGACGGCGCTTTCGGCCTACCGCATGCGCTCGTCTTCGTAGTAAGGGTCCCGCCCGTCGAGGAAACCGAGATCGCGCTTGACGCGGTCCGGCATTGCGGAAAAGTCGAGCCGAGGCAGACGGCAGAAACGGTTGGCGCTGCCCACCAGCCAGCCGGCAAGACGCCGGAAAGCACCGATGCTCTGCTGTGGGCGGTTCTCTTCGATCGTGGAGCAATCCATGACATCACCTCGATAGATTGATGGTATGAGTTGCAGTTTGCCGCCGAAAATGCTGCAATTCCAATCGAACGACCGTCTGCCTGCATCAAGAGAACTTATCCATGAAACTCTCGAAACAATTTCCGCTGAATGCGCTGCGCGTCTTCGAAGCCGCGGCACGGCTCGGAAGTTTCACCAAGGCGGGCGACGAACTCGGGATGACGCAGACGGCCGTCAGCTACCAGATCAAGCTGCTGGAGGAGAATGTCGGCGAGCCGCTCTTCCTGCGCCGTCCCCGTCAGATCGCCTTGACCGAGACCGGCGAGCGGCTGGCGCCGAAGGTGACTGAAGCTTTCGCCATGCTGCACGACGCGATGGCGACGGCGCGCGACAGCGTCGAAGGCACACTCGCCATCAGCTCGACCCATACGTTCGCCTCGAAATGGCTGGCGCCGCGCCTCGGCTCTTTCCATTTGAAACATCCGGCGATTGCGGTGCGCTTTCAGGCGAGTTCCGACATCATCGATTTTACCCGTGAACAGATCGATGTCGGGATCCGCTGGGGCGACGGCAACTGGCCGGGTCTGACCCTGCACCGGTTGATGGGGCTGGAGTTCACCCCGATGCTCAGCCCGAAGCTGGCGGAATCAGCCGGCGGGATCAAGGAACCGCGCGATCTCCTGAAGTTGGATCTCTTCGACGCCGGCGACATCTGGTGGAAACAATGGTTCGAGGCAGCCGGCGTCACCGACACGGATCTCGATCGCCGCCCGCGCAACCAGCTCGGCTCCCAGGCGGTGGAAGCCGACGCGGCAATCGCCGGCCATGGCGTTGCCATCCTCCATCCGGCCTTCTACGCGGCCGAGATCGCCCTCGGCCGGCTGTATCAACCTTTCGAACTGACCCGCAGCGACGGCAAGGCCTATTGGCTCGTCTATCCGGAAAACCGTCGCAACGTGCCGAAGATCAAAGCTTTCCGCAACTGGATCCTCGACGAGATGAAGGCAGCCGGCAATTAACGCATGTCGCCCGGAAGTGTGCAGCGGTTTCCCAGGCAAAGCGCGAAGCGCTTTTGCCGCAACGACATGCATCAAAACAAAAAGCTAAAGCGCGTCGCATGAATCAAGCTTGCTGCGACGCGCTTTGGAGCCAGGCATCGCCGCGGCCTCAGTATCCCATCTCCGGCGCGTAGAAGCAGCGCGGCGTGTCCTCGTTCGGGAATAGACAGAGATGATAGTCGTTGTCGCCGGATTGCATCGCCTTCGTCATCGGCAGCAGGAAGACGTGGGCATGCGTGACCAGCCGGTGGTCGCCCGGCAGCAGCGTGACACGATATCCGCCCGGCGTCACCGCCACGCTCTTCGAAGGGATCATCTGGCAGTCGCCATTATGACTGTCGCCGTTGCAACAATAGGGGTCATAACTCCACCCCGACGGTGCGTCGTGAGCCGTCGCCAGCGACGCATACGCAATCATCACACACGTCAGAATGCTGCGCATGGGCATCTTCTCCGTTGATGAATGCGCCGCCGATGATCTAACTTTTCTTATTTATTCCGGCGGCCTTAAACATAACTGCAATCGAGTCGTCATCGTTCAAGATCCGCTATATTAGCAGATCGAGTATAAGACGGAGATAATGCACAGCATTCTCGGCAGCTTTTAGGCACGGGACAGCAGATCGGCGATGCGGCCGCGATCCGCTGCTTCGACAAAACCGCCGGCAATCATCAGCGGAGCGCCGAAGATTTCGACGAGCCCATTGCCGAGGATGAGACCCTCACCGTCCCGGCATGCGAGAATGGGATTTGCCGTGGTCTTGCTGTAGCGCAGCAGCGCGGGGAGATAGCCGGGATCGTCGTTCAGATGCGGAAAGAACTCGAAGGGCGTGAGATCGAGAGCCGCGCCATCCCGTACCGCATCCGGAGAACCGCCCTCAAACAGCGCGTCGGCGGCGATCGTCGGCGTCATCAAAATCGCCCCGGCGCTGGTGCCGACGACTATGCCGTCATCAAGCGCCCATGCGCGCAGTTTTTCCAGCATGCCGCTTTGGCGCAGCCGTCTCAGAAAATCGCCGGTGTGGCCGCCTGTAAGATGGATGGCGTTGCAGGCAAACAGCCGGCCGATCTCCTCGTCGCCGGCAAGCGCGTCGAGATCGACGAACAGATCGAGAGATAGCCCATATTGCGCATAATATTGCCGTTTTTCGTCGAAGAACGCCCGCTGCGGCTCCGGAGCCGAGGCGACATAGCCGATGCGGTTGCCGCGCGACAGAATGAGCGCGGCAAGCCGCCGGTCCATCGGCGCGTTCTCGGCGATGAGCTGATCGCTGTAGAGCGCGGTGATCATTCCATTGCTCCTTCGGCCTCGCCACCGTTGCGGAAACCGGTGCGCATGTGCAGTCTTTCAATCTCCTCTTCCCTCCCCGCCAAAATTTCCGCAATGTCACGAGTCGGAGGAAGATAGGGGAACTCGATGTATGAATATGCCATAGCATGGGAATGGCTCGCCTTCGCGGCGCGCTGGTTCCATGTCGTCACCGCGATCGCCTGGATCGGATCGTCCTTCTATTTCATCGCGCTCGATCTCGGACTGGTGAAACGCCCGCATCTGCCGCCCGGCGCCTATGGCGAGGAATGGCAGGTCCATGGCGGCGGCTTCTACCATATCCAGAAATATCTGGTCGCGCCCGCGCAAATGCCGGAGCACCTGACCTGGTTCAAATATGAGAGCTATTTCACCTGGATTTCCGGCTTCCTGATGCTCTGCATCGTCTATTACGGCGGCGCCGACCTCTTCCTGATCGATCCGCACGTGCTCGATATCACCCCGACGGTGGCGATCCTCATCTCCTTGGCGTCATTGGCCTTCGGCTGGCTCGTCTACGATCTGCTGTGCAAATCCCCGCTCGGCCGGAACACCTGGGGGTTGATGGCCGTGCTCTATGTCGTGCTCGTCTTCATGGCCTGGGGTTATACGCAGCTTTTCACCGGCCGCGCCGCCTTCCTGCATCTCGGCGCCTTTACCGCAACGATCATGTCGGCCAACGTCTTCATGATCATCATCCCGAACCAGAAGATCGTCGTTGCCGATCTCATCGCCGGCCGCACGCCCGATCCGAAATACGGCCAGATCGCCAAGCAGCGTTCGCTGCACAACAACTACCTGACGCTGCCGGTCATCTTCTTCATGCTGTCGAACCATTATCCACTGGCCTTCGGCACGGCGTTCAACTGGGTGATCGCAGCGCTCGTCTTCCTGATGGGCGTCACCATCCGTCACTGGTTCAACACCACGCATGCCAGGAAAGGCCGGCCGACCTGGACCTGGATCGTCACCCTCGTCCTCTTCATCCTGATCATGTGGCTTTCGACGGTGCCGAAACTGCTGACCGGCGAGACGGATGCGGCAGCCGTCGCGCCCGCCTTCCAGCAATTTGCCGGCGATCAGCATTTCCCCGCCGTCAAACAGCTGATCTCGACCCGCTGTTCCATGTGCCATGCGGCTGAGCCCGCCTATGAGGGCATCGTGCGGCCGCCGAAGGGAGTGATGCTCGAAAACGACGCGGAAATCGCCGCCCATGCCCGCGAAATTTATATACAGGCGGGCCGCAGCCATGCGATGCCGCCCGGCAACATCACCGATATCACGCCGGACGAACGCAAGCTGCTCGTCGCCTGGTTTGAAAGCGCAGTCGAAGGCCAAAAACAATGACGACGACACTCCTGCGCGGCCGCCTGCTTTCTTTTCGTCGCGCGCCGCTGAGCCTGACCGACAGCCAGAGCTATCTCTACGAGGAAGATGGCGGCCTGCTGATCGAAGACGGGCTGATCGCGGCGGCCGGCGCCTATGCCGACGTCAAGGCAAAGGCAGCCGCTGATGTGGTCGAGATCGACCATCGCCCGCATCTGATCCTGCCCGGCTTCATCGACATGCATTTGCATTTTCCGCAGATGCAGGTGATCGCCTCCTATGCCGCCAATCTGCTCGAATGGCTGAACACCTATACCTTTCCCGAGGAATGCCGTTTCGTCGAAAGCGCGCATGCTGAAAGGATCGCCACCCATTTCTACGACGAACTGATCCGCCACGGCACGACGACGGCAGTCGCCTATTGCTCCGTGCACAAGACTTCGGCCGACGCCTTCTTCGCCGAGGCGATGAAGCGCAACATGCGCATGGTCGGCGGCAAGGTGATGATGGACCGCAACGCCCCGCAGGGCCTGCTCGACACGCCGGAGATCGGCTATGACGAGACCCGCCAGGTAATATCGGACTGGCACGGCAAGGGCCGCAACCATGTCGCCATCACCCCGCGTTTCGCCATCACCTCGACGCCGGCGCAGATGGAAGCAACCTCAGCCCTTGCCCGCGAATTTCCCGACCTGCACATCCAGACGCATCTTTCGGAAAACCACGACGAGATCAAATTCACCTGCGAACTCTATCCTGATGCGATCGACTATACCGACATCTACGCCCGCTATGGCCTGCTCGGACCGAAAAGCCTCTTCGGCCACGCCATCCACCTGTCGGAGCGCGAAGCCGATGTGATGAGCGAGACGGGCGCCGTCGCCGTCCATTGCCCGACCTCGAACCTCTTCCTCGGCTCCGGCCTGTTTCCGTTGAAGGCATTGGCGCGGCGCGAAAAGCCGGTCCGCATCGGTGTCGCCACCGATATCGGCGGCGGTTCCAGCTATTCGATGCTGAGGACGATGGACGAGGCCTACAAGATCCAGCAGCTGCTCGGCGAACGATTGAACCCGCTGGAAAGCTATTACCTGATGACGCGCGGCAATGCCGAGGCGCTGTCGCTGGCCGACCGGATCGGCACACTGGAACCCGGCACCGAGGCCGATCTCGTCGTCCTCGACGCGGCGGCAACCCCGGCCATGGCGCTGAAGATGGAAGCGGTGAAGACGCTGCCCGAAGAACTCTTCCTGCTGCAGACGATGGGCGATGACAGGGCAATCGCCGAAACCTATGTGGCGGGTGTAGACTTGAAAAAGAACCTTTAGCGAACTTGCAAAAATCCGCCGATCTTCCCATAGTTCTCCGAGAAGATCGCCTATGGACCTGACCGTTTCACTGCCCGATGAGCTGGCGAGCTACATCAAGAGAAAGCTCGATTCCGGCGGTTACAGCTCTTCGAGCGATGTCGTGAGCGAAGCCCTTCGGCTGCTGGAAGAGCGCGACAGCACCAAAGCCCGCGAGACCGAACGCCTGCGCAATGCATGGCAGGAGGGAATGAAAAGTGGCGATTTCGCCCCTTTGGACATTGATGCCGCAAAAGCCGAAGGGCGACGGCGATTTTCAGGATCAAAAACCTGATCGATGGCCACGGTTTTCTATTCGAGCCGCGCCCGCGCGGATATGCTGGATCTGTGGCTATGGATTGCCGAAAAGAGCGGCCCACCAATAGCCGATACCATCATAGACGTAAGCGGTGTTATGGACCCATCTTCCGGATCAGCGTGTGATGTTGGTGTTGTTGCCGAACGGGGTTTCGACATATGACGATTACAGGATTTACGCATAGCACCAGTGCAGACGTGCCAGCGCAGCGGTTTAAGATTTTTACGGGAACTGGACGTCGGCGCGATTGGAGCGCTGTTTCAGCGTCCTGTGGAACTGATATGCTCATGTGATTCCGCTTCAGGGTTTCGACAAAAGCATCGGACATACCGTTCGAATGGGAGCGCAAGTCTGTCGCGGCTGCGGATCAAGGCGGAGGGGTTAGTGCCTCATCATCGAACTTCCGGATTTCAATTACTCCTAGTCCGGACTTAAGCTTGACTCCCCACGGCCCAATTCGCATTTTTACAATTCGTCCATCGTCATGCGTAATCCAAAAATCCACTTTAGAGGCCTGCGGCCCCTCATGACGGATAGCTGAATAGTGCTTTGCTGCGAGATCCAGGTGACTTTCATCACCCTTAAATACACAGTCAGTTATTTTTGAGCCAAATCGGTCCGCTGGAACCCACTTTGTCTGTGGGTAACGGATCCATTGCTTTCGCGTTGAATCTTTCAGATAATTAGTACCTGACTGGGTTCGCAAATCGGCAGTAAACACTAAAGATCCATCATCCTGCTCGGCATAAGCAGTCACGCTCGACCGGGTAGCGTTCATGGTTGCCGCGTATGCGAAGTTGACGATTTCACAGGATGGGTCTTCGCCATTGTCACTGTTAGCTTTCGCCGGTTGAACTGCGCTAATGACGACCAAGGTCGCTCCCGCCAATCCCATCAAAAGTTCAGAGATGCACTTCATCGATCGCCCCTATCTAGACGGCCTCATCATGTAATCAGATGACTCTGATGCAAAGCTAGAATGAAGTGCAAATGATTGCGCTGCATTTCAATTACTCAGGTATCCGCCGAGCATGAATCGACGATACGGACGGAACTAGCTGCGTTAAAGATCCCAGTCAGGAAAATGAAGGTGGACAGTAAGCGGTGTCCCGGTCGCACCTTGACCAAGATGCTTTATGTACGCGGGAGTTCGTCTAACGATACCGGGGCGGCGGCAGCGGTCACGCCTCCTGATTTGGTTCCCCCACGCGCTTTTCCCATTCCGCATTTTCCTGAACGTAGGCCGCCACGACTTCGTAGATAAGATCGCCTTCCAAGACATCCTCGTTTCCAACGAAACGAGACATTTCGACATGGCCGTCTGCAAATATCGAAAGCTCGATGCGCTCACCTACAAGGGTGGCATGCACATCAATCGTATCCTCGCGATATCTATTAAGCATATAGCGGATACCGGCGTCATCGAAGAGCCGCAAAATTCTGAAAATCGGCGACGTCATGGGGCTCGCCTTTCTATCTCTCTAGAGTCACGCGGATAAGCGTATCTCGACAGCAGATGTCTGCAAAGGGGAGATTGAGGGGTGGTTCCACGGCAAGAGATCTTCAATGTGGCTCTGCTTGTGACCATTAACGATGGCGGTGAGCGTCCTAGCCAGGTAGCCGAACGGATCGACAGTATTGAGCTTGCAGGTCTCTATGAAGGACGCGATGGCCGCCCAGTTCTCCGCTGCGGCGTCGTGCCCGGCGAAGAGAGCATTCTTACGGTTCAGGGCTATCGGTCTGATGGCTCTCTCGACGGTGTTGTTGTCGATCTCGATGCGCCCGTCAGTCAGGAAGACGCAGAGCCCATCCCAGTATTTGGCGATATAGGTGAGAGCTTCGCCGAGCGGCGACTTGCCAGCGACAGGGGCACGATGATGCGTGAGCCAGGTCCGCATGTCTGCGATCAACGGCGCTGACCGTGCTTGCCTTCTGTCCAACTGAGCTTCAGGGTCAAGGCCGCGGAGCTCGGCTTCGTTGCGATATAGTCCACCGATCCGCTTCTCGCCTTCCTCTGCAATCGGCGCGGAGCTAGTGCGGGTAATCTCGACCAGCTTGCGCCGTGCATGCGCCCAACAATAGGCAAGCCGAATGTCAGCACCGACGCGGCCCGGTGCGACCAGCCAATTATATCCCGCGTGGCCGTCGACCTGAAGGACGCCCGTGAACCCTTGCAATATCTGATCGGCATGCTGCCCGCTTCGACCGGGGGCATAGGTGAAGGCGACGCCTGGCGGCGCACCTCCCCCAAGGTCGGTCATCGCGGGCCAGGGCCCAGAAATATCCGGTCTTGGTTTTGCGGGAGCCGGGATCGAGGACCGGCGCACGAGTCTTGTCCATGAACAGCTTCGTCGAGCGCTTCAGGTCGGCGATCAGAGCATCAAAGACCGGACGCAGTTCGAACGCTGCCCGGCCGACCCAATCGGCAAGCGTGGAACGGTCGAGATCGATGCCCTGTCGGCTCATGATTTGGGCCTGGCGGTAGAGCGGCAGATATCGTGCGCGTCATCGATGAAGCCAGCGACCTTCCCGATATTGGCTGGGAGGAATAATCGCTTTTCCGCATCGCCGCCGTTGAAGACCTTCGAATTCCCCTCACTCTCCCGCGAATTCCATGTTACGCCGGATAGCCGCATTCAGATGTGAAGGTTCAATTCATGGCCACTCCGCTCACCATCGCCGATCTGAAGAAGCTCGCGCAGCGCCGTGTACCGAAGATGTTTTTCGACTATGCGGATTCGGGCGCCTGGACGGAGTCGACCTATGCGGCAAACGAGAGTGATTTCAGTGGGATCAAGCTGCGCCAGCGGGTGATGGTCGACATGACCAACCGCACGCTGGAAACGACGATGATCGGCCAGAATGTGTCGATGCCGGTGGCCCTGGCGCCGACCGGCCTGACCGGCATGCAGCACGCCGATGGTGAGATGTTGGCGGCGCGCGCCGCCGAGGAGTTCGGCGTTCCCTTCACGCTGTCGACGATGAGCATCTGCTCGATCGAGGATGTCGCTTCGGTGACGACGCGTCCCTTCTGGTTCCAGCTCTACGTGATGCGGGACAAGGATTTCGTCCTTGGGCTGATCAACCGCGCCAAGGCCGCCAAATGCTCGGCACTGGTGCTGACGGCCGATCTGCAGATCCTCGGCCAGCGCCACAAGGACCTGCGCAACGGCCTGTCGGCGCCGCCGAGGTTCACCCCGAAGCACATCTGGCAGATGGCAAGCCGGCCCTTCTGGTGCCTGGATATGCTTAAGACCAAGCGCCGCACCTTCGGCAACATCATCGGCCACGCGAAAAATGTCACCAATATCACCTCGCTCGCCGCATGGACGCACGAGCAGTTCGACCCCCGGCTCTCCTGGGCCGATGTCGCCTGGATCAAGGAGCAATGGGGCGGCCCGCTGATCATCAAGGGCGTGCTCGATCCGGAGGACGCGAAGGCAGCCGCCGACACCGGCGCCGATGCGATCGTCGTCTCCAATCACGGCGGCCGCCAGCTTGACGGCGCCCCTTCCTCGATCAGCATGCTGCCTGCAATCGTCGACGCCGTCGGCGACCGCATCGAAGTCCATCTTGACGGCGGCATCCGCTCCGGACAGGACGTCTTGAAGGCCGTGGCGCTCGGCGCCAAAGGCACCTATATCGGCCGCCCCTTCCTCTACGGCCTCGGCGCCATGGGCAAGGAGGGTGTGACGCTGGCGCTCGGCATCATCCGCAAGGAGATGGATATTACCATGGCGCTCTGCGGCAAGCGCGACATCAAGCATGTGAATTCGTCGATCATCGCTGGGCGGCAGTGACCCTGCTTGAGAAGCCGCTCAGCAGAGCAGCTGCCCATCGGTCGCGTCGAGCAGAAGGATCGCGAAAATCACGAGATAGACGGCGAGGGCGAAACGCTGCTGCCAGACGATGCGGCGCGATCCGGCAATCCGCTTCTCGAGGCCACGCGGCGTCCCGTCAGGCTTGCGCAGCTGCATCCGGGACAAGAGGTCGTCAATGGCGGCAAGGCCGGTGGCCTCTGTCTCGTGGCTCGACGCGAGGCGAAATAACAGCGCATCGAAGAGCAGGTGGATCGCCAGCGCAAGGACAATCCCGCAGAAAACGAGCATCAAGAGCCAGCCGAGCGTTGGAGCGAAACCTCGATATCCCGCGGTGATCGGGCCGACAATCAGTGGCAACAACGCCGTCAGCCCGCAGAAGATCGCATTGCGGCCGAGATTTCGCGCGGCCGCCGAGGCCGTGCTATTCCACTGCGTCATTGCAAGCCCTCCGCCACGGCATGGAGACTTTCCACGGGCAGATAAACACGCCACCCCGCCCGTTCGATCAGCCGCAGCGCTTCGGCTGGATTGTCGCAACGTCGGCTAATGAGCAGCCAGCGCACGATGACGCCGGCGCTCCGCTGGAAACCCAACGCACAGCAGACGAGGACCGGTCCCTGCTGGCGCGCAACCTCGATAAGGTTCGCCGCAGCTCGGGTCTGGATCTTGTCGAGACCGGTCAGATCAAGGGTTGGAAAGCTGGACCAGCCCGCAAGCGTCCCGCTCGGCCGCTGAAGTTCGCCGGTAATGTCGATCACCGTGGCAAAACGGTTGGCCTCGTGGCGACGCGGAAAACGACCAAGATGGACACCATCGGCGATCGCCACGGATGCCGGCATTTTTCGGGTCCAGAGCCAAACGTTGATGACAGCGCCGAGCCGGTAGGGCGCCAGTAGCCAGCGGCTGGCAAACGCGGCCCGGCCATCGCTGCGTTTCAGGAATATCTGCGGACCGGCGCCGAAATATCCGACTGCGACGATCGCCAGCGCAACGGCCGGCCACAGCAACAGAAGCGCTGCGGCCGATAGAGGCGTGCAGAGCACTGCAAGGCCGAGACATGCGAGGGCGCCGCACAGATAGTAGACGCCAAGACGGCGCGACTTCGGATCGCCGCTCAAAGCAAAATTCGCAAGAGGCGAACCGGCATCGCGCGGGAAAAGCCAGGCGGCGAACAGACCGAGCAGCATGCCGGTCGGTATGTCCATGACCTGATGCTGCCACGTCGTCATCACCGAGGCGCCAATCAGGAAGCACCAGAAGTGCCAGAGAAGCCGCCCCTTCCGCGACAGCCGGCCGCGCAGATGGTCCCAGATCACCACCAGGAGCGCGATATGCAGCGACGGCGCCTGGTTGAACGGCTTATCGAAGCCACCGAGGACGGCGAACATGAAACCGGGCAGGCCGCTCGTGGCCGGCCGCACGAAGGTTGCTTCGAGCGGAAACGCGACAAAGCAGGCGACGGCTACTAGCTGGATCGTCAGATAACGCCTCGCGAGCCTATCCACATCGCGCGGCGTCGTGTTGATGAACAGGCAGAGTGCGTAGAACAGATTGATCGACCAATAGGGAATGATCGTCCACGCGAAGAACGGAATGGCGCTTTCCCATGCGAAGGCAATGTTCGGCACATCAGCGCGTTGCGACGCCACCCAATTGGCGCCGCCATAAGTCAGATAGAAGAACGGCGCCAGGAAGACGAGCCAGAGCGCTGCCCGCCTCAGGACCGGCGCTGCCTCAGAAAGCGTTGAACGTGCCTGCCCCAACGGCTTTGCCCTCACACTCTCTCCGCCAGCGAGACGGTGAAAATGCCCCACTGGTCGATCCGTTGTTCGATCTTGCGGAAGCCGGCGGCGGCGATCAGCTGGTCCATTTCTTCTTGCGTCCGCCGCCGCATCACCCACGCCTGGCCGCCGCGATGGGAGGTCAGAGCACGGGCGATCATCTCCAGTTGCGGATGCCATGGCTGGTTGGTGTAGATGAGCAGCCCGCCGGGCTGCATCGCGCGGGCAATCCCATCGAGCGAAGCGGCGATCATCGCATTGTCGGAAAACAATTCATACAGGCCGGAGACGATTGCGAGATCCGGAGCCGGCGTGATTGAAGCCAACCCCTCGCCGTCAAAGGCATCCTGCTGGCGGAAGCTTACGAAATCACCCAGTCCCCGCGCAGCGATGCTGTTGCGGCCGGCGTCGACGTTGATGGGGGAATAATCCTGCAGCCGCGCACTGTCGGGACGCACGGCGGCCGCCTCGATCGCATCAAGGACATAACGGCCGTGCCCGGCGGCTATATCGAGCATGTGGGTACTGCGCCCGGCTGCTTTCAGGCGCTGCAGCGCGCGGTCGATCAGCTCCTGCAAGTGCAGCTTGCGCTGCCTGATGCCGCGCCAGCCGATCGCCTCAAGGAACACCTTGTCGATCAACCGTCCGCCGGGACCGAGCCCCCGCGGCTTGTCCTCGTAGACATAATCGAGCGTTGAGCCGGAATCAAAACCGGTCTCGACCCCGGTCCGTATGCCTTCGGACACCAGTGCCCCGAGCCTGATGTTGAGGCGGCTGAGCGCCCAGTAAATACCGCGTGGGGATGCGGCGTCCAGTGGGCTCGCGAGCCTGTCCGCCTCATCCTTTGTATAGCCCTGGATATGGGCGGTGCGAAGGTCGGCAGGCGCCCGGGGCTCGGCGAAACGCGCATCGATAAAACGGCGGATCTCGGCCAAGGCAATCGCACGGTCCTTTTCGCCAAGTGTGTCATGGTAGAAGCCGGCAAGCACATGCCGTTCCTTGATCCGGCTGCCGAGGTTTTCGTAAAACCGGTGCTGCGGCGCGTGTCGCACCACCCAGTCGCTGCCGGAGATCAGCAGCTGGGTCGGAACGGTGATGGCGCGGGCGTCGCCGACGACGCGGGCTGCCACCTCATAGAGCTGCAACAGGATGTTGGAGGCAATCGGCCGGGTGATCAACGGGTCGGATTCGTAGGAGGCGATGCGCTCGGGGTCATGTGTCAGAAACCTCGCCTTGACATAGGAATTGACGAAGAATGTCCCCTTGAGCCTTTCCCAGAGCGCAATGCCCTCTTTGGCAAAAGGCACGTAGAGCTTGACGCTGAAGGCCGGCGAGGCCAGCACGAGCGCACGGATCGGCGGCGCGTAGTCGTGCACCCAGGTGGTGGCGAGAACCGCGCCGACGCTCTGCGCAATGACAGCGACGTCGTCGACGGCAGTACCGCTTGTCTCGCTGACATGGCGGACGAAGCAATCGAGATCATGCGCCGAGGCGGCAAAGGATGGCGAATAGCCGCGCTCCCCCGGTGAACGCCCGTGGCCGCGCGCGTCCCAGGCGTAGAAGGCAAAATCATCGAGGCCGAGCTCGGTGGCGAGATGGGCGACGCGGCCGCTATGCTCGTGGCCGCGATGGAGAAGGACGATTGCGCCCTTAGGTGCAGCACCCGTCGCAGGCCACATCCGATAAAAGAGCCGTGTGCCATCATGCGAGACAAATTCGGATTCATGCATTGGTCTGGCCGTCGATGACGAATGCCCACTATCGGCAGCTTGCAGCACGGTCTTCTCCAGTTCTGATCGATGGATAAGTTGCAACCATTAGCGGAACAGTGATTTGCATTCATTGCAAAAGTCTAGTCGCAAATGTAAGTCCTATGCGAGAACCGCTATGAAGTATGGACTTCCCCACAAGTACGACGATCTGCACCGCCGGAGCCGGAATAGATTTATCCGATGCCACGAAATTCCATGAGGTCGCATGTCTGTTTATCAATTGAAGTCCCGGTTTCAGAATATTCTTCGCCCTCTGGTGCGCTCCCTTGCGGCGCGAGGCGTCAGCGCCAATCAGGTGACTTCAGTTGCCGCCGCCGTCTCGGTTGCACTCGGCTTCTTTCTGAGCGTTGCTCCGCTTCCGCATTGGTTCCTGCTGGTGCCTGTGTGGTTTCTCCTGCGCATGGGCCTCAACGCCATTGACGGCATGTTGGCGCGCGAACATGGGCAGAAGAGCATTTTAGGCGCCTACCTGAACGAGATCGGTGATGTCGTGTCGGATGTCGCCCTGTATTTGCCGTTTGCGCTCATCGATCCGAACGGCTTGGGGCCGGCGATGGCCGTCATCTTCCTTTCGGTGCTGACGGAATTTGCCGGTGTTTTAGGTCAAACGGTCGGCGCGAGCCGACGTTACGACGGGCCACTGGGTAAGAGCGACCGAGCAGTGCTTTTTGGCGCGCTCGGCATCTTTTTCGCGATGGGTGGTACGTTTGCGGCATGGACTTGGTGGCTTTGGGCGGTGGTGGCTCTCCTTCTCATATGGACCATCATCAACCGTATCAGCGCCGGTATCCGCGAGGCGCAGACGGCCGCCCGATAGGGAGCGGAGCCGATCTGCTGCCGGATCTTCCATCAGCACCGGAATGTCTCAAACGCTGCTTCTTGCAAGTTGCTGACTAAGCGCATCGCTCTACGCCTCCCTCCGTCTAACGATACGTTAAACAAAGGTTGTATTTTTTGCGCCTCATCTTGAAAGCACAAAAGCGGTGCTTTATGTTTTATCCATGGCACCCACGAGCAAGACATCGCATCCGTCACTATTGCGCTACATGCTTGCGCCTGACGATCAGGCCCGACAGGCGCTTGATGACACCATTGCCGCCTATCGCAGGATGACCGACATCCTGAGCGAACTCATCGACGAAAAGGCCGGCGCCAATCTCGTGGTCCTGCATGATCTTGCTTACGAAACCGTCCGCGAGCAGACGGGCCTGCCGGCGCGGCTGGTCACACTCGGCCTTCGTGATTTCGCCGCCAATCGGGGCGTCATCCCCGATCCGCTGCAACTGCCGCTCGACGATAAGCTCTTCGCCATCAAGGGCCCCTCGGATCTCACGATCGCCACGGTGCACGGACGTGTTGCCGTGCCTTTCGATGTCGCGGGCTATTCCAAGGGATGGGAGAGTATTTTTCCCGCATACCTTGTAGCGGACCACGATCGCTACGAGATTAACATCGGCGTCACGCCGCATTCCACTCGGATGGAGGAAAACATGACGAATGAAGGCATTCTTTCACGCATGGGTCGCCTGATCGCGGGCATCGCGAATGCAGCGATCGACAAAGCGGAAGGCGTCAACAAGATCGCCGTCATCGAACAGGCTATCCGCGAGATCGATGCGGCCGCCGAGGAAGCCCGCACCGACCTCGGCAAGGCGCGGGCTGAGGAATACCGCATCCAGAGCCGCAAGGACGAAATCGTCGAAGACATGGACGCGCTCGACGCGAAGATCCGCCTTGCCGTCTCCTCTGGACGGGATGATCTTGCAAAAGCCGGCGTCGCCCGTCAGATCGATCTCGAATCCCAGATCGCAGCGCTCGACAAGGCGCTGGCCGATGCCCGGGAGCAGTTGGACGAAGGCCAGAAAGCCCTGCAGGCCGTGCTCGCCACCCGCCGCGAGGCCGACGCCCGCCTTGCCGATTTCAAGCGCAGCATCGCCAAGCATCCCGAAGAAGCCGCAGCCGGCCATAACAGACCGACGCCAGGCGCAGGTGCCGCCCGCGCCGCCGCGGCAGTCTCGCGGCTGACCGGCGTTCCCGCGGGCGAGCACACCCATAGTTCCGAATTGGACGAGCTTGACCGGTTGCACCGCGAGCGGGCGATCGAGGCACGTCTCGCACGCTTCAAGACCGATAACCGGTAACGCCGATGGCACTGTTCTTCGCCCCCGAATGTGCTCCCTTTGCCATCGCCGCCGCCGTGCTTGCGGGCCTGACGGCGATCGAGATGCTCGCGACCGTCATGGGTTTTTCGATCACCGAACTTCTCGGAAAACCGGATTTCCATGGCCATGACGGCATTGCCGGCTATCTCTCCTGGCTCAATCTCGGCGGCGTTCCCCTGCTCATTCTGCTGATGCTGACACTCGGCTTCTTCGCCATTTCAGGCTTTGCCGTCCAGGCCGTCGCCAACGCCTTCTGGGCGCCGCTGCCCTCTGTCATCGCCGTCATTCCAGCTCTCTTGATCACCTTCCCCATGGTCAGGGCATCGAGCAGAACCGTGGCGCGGATCGTGCCGCACGACGAGACCTATGCAGTCGATCTCGACGCCCTCGTCGGCCGGACCGCCGAAGTGTCCCTCGGCCCGCTCGATCAGGGACTGCCGGGACGCGTTCGCGTCAAGGACCAGCATGGAAACTGGCATGTGCTGAGAGCCAGGGCCGCCAAGGATCAGCAGCCTCTCGGGATCGGCACGCAGGTTCTCCTCGTCGATCGCAATGCAGATGTGTTTATCGCCATTCCCGCCCTGGTGGATCCCACCGGATCGGACAATCAATCTTTCACGGAGCAGTCATGATGTATGACATTCTTCTACCGGCCGGCATTGCAATCGTTCTGATCTTCGGCATCGGTTTTGTCCTCGCCTCCCTGTACACACGCTCCAGCCGTGACGAAGCCTATGTGCGCACCGGCCTCGGCGGCCAGAAAGTCGTGCTCGACGGCGGTTCGGTCGTCCTGCCGATCTTCCATTCCACGGCCAGGGTGAACCTGAAGACGCTGCGGCTGGAAGTCCGCCGCGGCGAAGGCGACGCGCTGATCACCAAGGACCGCATGCGCGTCGATATCGGCGCCGAGTTCTACGTCCGCGTCAAACCCGATGCCTCCTCGATTGCGCTTGCCGCCCAGACACTCGGCAACCGCACCAATGATGCCGAGGCGCTTCGTATCCTGATCGAAGCAAAATTCGTCGACGGCCTCCGCTCGGTGGCCGCGACGATGAATCTCGACGCGCTGCAGGAACAGCGCATGGACTTCGTCAAGGCCGTGCAGGAAGCCGTCGGCGCCGATCTTCAGTCAAACGGTCTCGAGCTCGAATCCGTGTCGCTGACGCGCCTTGACCAGACCGACATCAAGCACTTCAACGCCAACAACTTCTTCGATGCGCAAGGTCTTGCAGCATTGACCCGCATCACCGAGGGTCGCAAGAAGGAGCGAAACGAGATCGTTCGCGATACCGAAGTCGCCATCGCCCAGAAAGATCTGGAGGCCCGCCAGCAGTCGCTGACCATCGAGCGGACGAAGCGCGAGGCCGAACTCAGCCAGGAACGCGACATCGCCAACAAATCCGCGGCGACGCGCGCCGAAACCGCCCAGCAGGAGCAGGCGGCAAAACGCGCCGAGGAAGAAGCCCGCATTGCCTCCGAACAGGCGATCGCCGAACGCGAAGCAGCCGCCAAGCAGGCCCGCGAAAGCGCCAACATCGACGCGGCCCGCGCCGTCCAGCAACGCGAAACCGAAGCCAAGCGCGACCTTCAGATCGTCGCCCAGGAAAGCGCGATCGCCGTCGCCAATAAGAGCCGCGAGGAATCCGAGGCGAAGGCCACCGCCGAAGCCGCCCGAGCGCTGGCAATCGCGGCAGAGGAAAAGGTCGGCACGGCCAAGGCGATCGAGATTGCCGAGCGCGAAAAACAGATTGCCGTGATCGACGCGCGCAAGAAAGCCGAAACCGAAGCGACCGCCGTCACTGTCGGCGCCGAGGCCGAGAAGCAGGCGGCGATCGACCAGGCCGAAGCGATCAAGACGCTGGCGAACGCCGAAGCGGATGCGGCGATCATCAAGGCCAAGGGTGTTCTCGAAACCGGCAAGGCAGCGGCGGAAAGCGAGGCTTTGCTCAACGAAGCCCGCAACAAGCTCAGCCAGACCATCATCGAATTCGAGATCACCCGTGAGCGTATCCGCATCATTCCCGAGGCGCTTGCCGAGGCGGTCAAGCCGATCGAGAAGATCTCCGATATCAGGATCTTCGATACTGGCGGCATGCTCGGCCGCGGAAATGGCGGGAATGGCGACAGCGGCATCGGCCTTGGCGAGGGCCTGGCCGGCCAGCTCCTCTCCTATCAGGCCAACAAGCCGATCCTCGACAGATTGCTGAAGGAGGCCGGCTTCGAAGGCGACAATGCCATCTCGTCTCTCCTTGGAAATCTCGATGGCGCAAAACCGGCAAAGGCGGTTGCGGCTCCGGTAAAGCCGGCAATACCCGCAGCACCTCCGGCAACGCCGGCACCGGCCGCAGCCACGGCAAAGCCGATCGCCCCGTCGGCGCCGACGAAGGATTGATCGAAGGGCTGGCGGGTCTGGGCTATCTCACCCAACCCGCCGCCAATGCACTCGCCCAGTCGGCACGGCCCCTTTCGGCGGCCAGTGCCGACATCGCCATATGGTCGTAGGCGACGGATCGAAACTGCCATATCCATCCGGCCGCCGTCTTTTCCAGAATAGCGTAACTCGCCAGCGGATGGCCGGCTTCGACCTTGTGGCAGTAGGGCAGCACGTCGTCATAGGCGGGGCAGCCGACGCTGCCGGGATTGACGATCAGCCGGCCGTCGGAAAGGCGGATGGCGCGGGGAATGTGGCTGTGGCCGCAGAGGATCAGCGGCAGGTCGATGCCGTCGGCCAGCGCCTCGATCGCTTCGATCGGCTTCAGAAAGACGAATCCATCAGGCGAGACCGATTCCAGCCAATAGAGATTGTCGTCCTTCGGCGTCGCATGGCAGAGATAGGCCTCGCCGCGATAGACGGTATCGAACGGCAGGCTGCGCAGCCAGTCGAGGTGGGATGGCGTCAATTGCCGATAGGCCGCAGCATCCGAGCGATGCATCGTGGCCGGGTCCTGTTCGATCAGATAGCGGTCGTGATTGCCGCGGACCGAGGTCAGGCCGAGCGGCATCAGCAGATCCGCGGTCCGGCCGGCCTCCAGCGGGCCGCTGAAGAAATCGCCGAGATTGACGATTTCCTCGATGCCTTCAGCGCGAATATCCGCAAGCACCGCCTCGAGCGCCAGATGGTTGCCGTGGATGTCGGCGATTGCGGCAAAACGCATCCCTAACTGCCTCGATAGGTGGAATAACCATAGGGCGAGATCAGCAGCGGCACATGGTAATGCGCCGTGATATCGGCAATGCCGAAGCGGATCGGCACGAGATCGAGGAAGGCCGGGTGCGGCAGAGGCGTGCCGCAGGCCCTTAGGTAATCGCCGGCGTGGAAGACCAGCTCATAGGTGCCGGCCCGGAAATTTTCGCCGGCAAGGATGGGGCCACCGTCGACCCGGCCGTCAGCATTGGTCTCGACCGTCTTCAGATGTCTGCGCATCTCGCCGTCGAGCTGGAAAAGATCGACCCTTAGCCGTTCGGCCGGCTTGCCAAGGGCGGTATCGAGAACATGTGTGGTCAGACCGGTCATGGGGCTGGCTCTTTGATGATGTAGGGGGTTTCGAAGAAGAATTCCTCCAGATTGTTGCCTGGCCCGTCGCGGTCGACGACCAGGAAATCGGAGACCTCACCAAGCGCCATCAGCGGATGATGCCAGACGTTGCGGCGGTAGTTCACGCCCTGGTCCCCACGTGCCAGAAACACCTGCGGCCTGCCCGGGCGTCCGCTCTCATCCTCGGAGACGACGACGAGAAAAGCACGCCCGGAAACCGGCGAGAAACTCTGGCTGCCGAAAGGGTGGCGCTCCATCATATCGACATCATAGGGGAAGCTGCGCGGCTGGCCGCGAAAGAGATTGATGATGACGCGCGCGCCCTCGCCCGCCGCCTCCGCTGCGGCGAGCGCATGAAACCGTTCGGTCGTGCCGCCATTGATGAGCCGCATCGAGGCCGGATCGGCTTCGATGACCTCGCCGAAAGCAGCGAAGGCGGCGCCGGTGAGCGGGCGAATGTCGAGAAATTCGGGCATCGCCTCACTCACCTTGGGCATGCCAGTTACGGACGGCATCGATCTCACGAAGAAGCTCCGGCAGCGTCCGATAGGTCGCCTCCCAGATGTCGGAGGGATCGAGATCGAAGACATCGTCGAGGATGCGATTGCCCGTGCCGCAGATCTTCGTCCACGGCAGGCCGGGATGCTCGGTGGCAAATTCCGGATGCGTCACCAGCAGACGGGATGCCGCGGCACCGATGGTGAAGTGGCAGAAGGCCACGGCCTTGAACGTGAGCTGGTCCTCGGCGAAAGCCGCCTCATCCATTCCGCCGATGAAGGACAGCGCTTCGGATGCTGCCTTTTGCATGTCATTGAGATAGTCGATGGCACGCCCCTCCTTCATTGCGCCTCCGGCAGCATCGAGGTCAGACGCAGCAGCGCGATCTTTTCGACCTGCGCAGTCGCGGTCGCAAATTCTTCGTCCCGGCCGTTGCCGATCCGTGTTTCAAAAGCTTCCAGAATATCCTCCTTGCCGAGTCCTTTGACGGCGATGATGAAGGGAAAGCCATATTTTTCGACATAGGCCGAATTGAGTTCGGTGAAGCGGGCGTGCTCGGCAGGGCTCAGCCGGTCGAGACCGGCGCCGGACTGCTCCTTGCGGCTGTCCTCGGTGAGTTCGCCGGATATGGCAAGACGCCCGGCAAGGTCGGGGTGGGCTCGGAGCACGCCGAGACGTTCCTCCCGGCTTGCCGCGCGGAAGGCCGCCGCAAGCGCAACATGCACACCTGATGCCGTCAGCGGTTCGGTCACGCTGCCGGCATCATAGGCACGCTCGGCGATGAAAGGCGAATGTTCGAAGACGCCGCCGAAGCGGGAAACGAAATCCTCGCGCGACAGCATCAGATCGCGTCCGGCTGATGATGCTTGTGCCAGTGCTCGGCAATCTCGATGCGGCGCGGAATCCAGACTTTGTCGTGCTTCAGAACATATTCGATGAAGCGCTTCAGTGCCGCCGCCCGGCCGGGGCGCCCGACGAGACGGCAATGCAGGCCGACCGACATCATCTTCGGGCTGCCCGCCTTGCCTTCCTCATAGAGCGTATCGAAGGCATCCTTGAGGTAGGTGAAGAACTGATCGCCGGTATTGAAACCCTGCGGCGTCGCAAAACGCATGTCGTTGGTTTCGAGCGTATAGGGAATGATGAGGAAAGGTTTCCCGTCGATGCCCTTGACCCAGAAAGGCAGGTCGTCGGCATAAGAATCGGAGGAATAGAGAAAGCCCCCCTCCTCCTGCACCAGCCGCAGCGTATTGTCCGAGGGTTTGCCCTGATACATGCCGTAGGGTCGCTCGCCGGTCAGTTCAGTGTGCAGGCGCACGGCTTCGAGAATATGCTTGCGCTCCAGATCTTCCGGAAAATCCTTATATTCCAGCCAGCGGTAACCGTGGCTGGCGATCTCCCAGCCGGCTTCCTTCATCGCCGCGACGGCCTCTGGGTTGCGCGCCATCGCCAGCGTCACGCCGTAGACGGTCGCCTGCACCTTGAGATCGGTGAACATCCGCCAAAGGCGCCAGAAACCCGCGCGCGAACCATATTCATAGATCGATTCCATATTGAGATTGCGCTGCCCCGGCCAGGCGGCCGCGCCGACGATCTCCGACAGCAGGTTTTCGGACGCCGGATCGCCGTCGAGGATCGAGCTTTCGCCGCCCTCCTCGTAATTGATGACGAACTGAACGGCGACGCGTGCCTCTTCAGGCCATTTCGGATCAGGCGTTTGACGCCCGTAGCCGACGAGATTGCGCGGATAAGTCTCGGATACCATCAAATCACCTTCTGAAAAGACGAAGAACGGTAGCATCCGCAGCCGGAATGTCGAGACGGAAACTGCGCAGCGGATTTTTATCCTTTCTACGCAATATGTTAGCTTATCTCATGTCAGGCGATCTTGCGCGCGCTGACCTTGCCCATCGGGTGCAGAGAATGAACCCGGAAAGGACCGCCGGTGCCCTCTTCGATCATCAGCGCCACATTCGAAACCACGACCGGGTCGCAGAGCACGGGCTCGAAAATCGTCCGCAGCGCCGGCTCGATGCGCGGCATGTCGATCGCATTGACCGGGCCCGTCACCGGCATATGGAAGCGGAACTCTTCCATCACGTAGGGATTGCCCCAGCGATGCAGGTTGGCGAACTGCGCCGCCGACAGCCCGTCCGGATCGCTGCGTTCGATGTCGGCTTCGCTCAGCGGCGCGCGGAAACGGTCGAATTCCTGCACGATCGCCGAAGCGAGATATTGGATCTGCTCGCAGGGAACACTCGGCAGCAGACTGTAGAAATTGCCGAGCCGGGCGACTTCGAGACGCGGAATCTGGAAGGGTAGGACAGTCCCGGAAAAACGCATGAGGTCGCGCAGGAGTTGCGATTCGGGCAGCTCCGGACACAGGTGGAACGGCGCCTTCAAAAGGCCGTGAAAACCATAGCGCCGCGGCACCGCCGTGTGGAAGGCAATCTCATGGATGCCGAGGCCGCGAACGGCCGGAGGCTCCAGCATCTCACCTGAAAACACGTTTCGGCCAAGCCAATGGGCGGCCATGAGCGATAGCGGGTCGCTCGCCGGAGGCGTGAAGCAAATGGCATAGCGCATGCGATTTCCTCCATCGGGAAAAGGAGCGCCGGTGATTTCAGGCGCTGTCGATGCGCAAGCAGATAGGTGATTTGCATGACAGAATAACGAAACGAAGCGGCGCCGAATTCACGTTTAACGTGAAGCGGCTGCGATATGGCCTGATATCCCGAAGCTTTCCGGCAGCAAAAATCCGCAGTCTGTATCGCCTGCAATACATATCGCCGCCTCCGCCAGCCGGTGCGCGAGGCCGAAACTGACCTTGAAGCCGCCGGTCAGCGCGATCAGGCGCGGGTGATCGGGATGGCGGCCGATCATCGGATCGCGGTCGATCGCCTTGGGGCGAAGCCCGGCCCAGCGTTCGACAACAGGCGCATCGCCAAGGATCGGCGCGATCTCCCGCGCCGTTTCGATCAATGCGTCGAGCTGGGCATCGGTCGAAGCGGGATCGTCGAAACGGTTTTCGCTGGTGCTGCCGATCGCCGCATGGCCGCCCTCATGCGCGACGATATAGAGCCCGTCGAGGAAGATCGTCGGCAGCCCCGGGTCGATCTCGGCTTTCAACAGCGCCGCCTGTCCCTTGACCGGCTGGCCAAGCGGCTGTTTCAGTCCCGGCGTCAGTCCCTGCAGCACCGGAAAGGACTGATGGCCGGCAGCCAGGATGCAGCGATTGAAAGCAATATTCTCGCCGCCTATGGCGGCCGTGCCGCGATCCGGATCAAGGCCGGCAACCGTTGCATGCTCGAGAATGCGCACATGTTTTGCCCGCCGCAGCAAGGCGACGAGGGCCGCAATCAGCGAGCGGGGCGCAACGCGGGCGGCGAGCGTGTCATGCACGAAACCGCTCTCGCCGGCAGAGGCCTCGATCCAGCCGCCGACCGGCGGGCCGTCGAGCACATGCCAGTGGAAGCGGCGCTCGCCAGCCTGCCAATGGCGTTCGGCGTCCTCACAATGGCGGCGGGCGATCTTTTCGAGATGCGGCTTCGGCAGCGGGATCAGCCGTCCCGAACGCCGATAGCCGGCCGAAAGCCCGGTCGCCGCTTCGAGCGTGGCGATCTCGGCTTCGAGCGACACCAGCGCATCGAACTGGAATTGCTTCTTCTCGGACCACCGATCCGGCATATGCGGCATCAGCGCGCCGAGCAGGCCGCCGCTTGCGCCTGCGCCCAACCTGCCGGCGTCGGCGATGACCGTGCCGATGCCGCGACGCTCGGCATGGACGGCCGCCCAGAGCCCCATGATGCCGCCGCCGACGATCAACAATTGGCAGGACGATTGACCTGAGACCGGCCGAGGATTATCGGCTTTTTCCATGACAGACGTGAACCCCGATCAGATTGGCGCGGGCGCGCCGCAGCCGCTCGAATGGCGCGACGGCGATATGCCTTATTCCACTGCCTTTGGCGATCATTTTTATTGCCAGACCGATGGCCGGCTGGAATGCGGCCATGTCTTCCTCGCCGGCAACGGCCTTCCGGAGCGCTGGGACGGGCGGCAGGAATTTTTGATCGGCGAACTCGGCTTCGGCACCGGTCTGAACTTCGCCGAGACCTGGCGGCAATGGAAGCTGCAGCGCGCGGCAGGCCAGCAGCTGCATTTCATCTCCTTCGAACTCCACCCGATGCGCAGCGAGGAGATCGGCCGGGCGCTCTCGCACTGGCCGGAGATCGATGCCGAACGCCAGGCGCTGACGGCGTCCTGGCCGCACCCCCCTGCCGATACCGTCTCGCTCGATCTCGACGCCCAGACAAGGCTCAGCGTCGTCTGCGGCGCAGCACTCGACGGCGTCGCAGCCGCAAAGCCCGGCTTCGACGCCTGGTATCTCGATGGCTTCGCCCCGTCGCGCAACGGCGACATGTGGTCTGAAGAGTTGATGCGGCGCGTCCACGAAAAGACCACGCCCGGCGGCACCTTCGCCACCTATGCGGCGGCCGGCTTCGTCCGCCGCAATCTCATCGCGGCAGGTTTTTCCGTCGAACGCCGCCAGGGCTTTGCCGGCAAACGCGAAATGCTCTGCGGCATCAAGACGCCCGAAACGCACTGAGATCAGTAGCTGGTGCGCCCAGGTTGCCGATCGTCCTTGCGGAGCCACTGCCGGATCTTCTCCTCCAGCAGTTCCGGGCTGATCGGCTTCGACATATAGTCGTCCATGCCGGCATCGAGGCAGAGCTCGCGATCGCTTTCGAGCGCATGGGCGGTGACGCCGATGATCGGCACGCGGTGGCCCTGCCCCTTTTCCCGTTCGCGGATCGTTTGGGTCGCCTGATGGCCGTTCATGACGGGCATCGACACGTCCATCATGATGATGCGCGGCGCATGCCGCTCCCAGGCGGCGACCGCCTCTTCGCCATTGTCGACGACGAGGAAGGAAAGGCCGGTTCCCTGCAGGATCTGCGTGAAGACGATCTGGTTGACCTCGTTGTCCTCGGCGACGAGCACGTCGACGAATTCGGCCGCCCGCTGCTGCGGTAGGGGTGCAGGCGCCGGCACAGGTGCTACCGCTTCCGCCTGCAGCCGGGCGATCTCGGCCTCTGAAACCTGCTTGACGCGGCTGGCGCGCACCACTTCGACGACCGTATTGCGCAGCACGTTGGCGCGCGCCGGCTTCATCAGATGCGCGTGGCCGTTCAGCGCCGCGAATTCCTTTTCGGTGCCCGAAATATCCATCGACGTGAGGAAGATGATCGGCAGCTCGACGAAGCGGCGATCGGCGCGCAGCCGGCGCGCGACATCGGCGCCGTTCATGTCCGGCATGTGATAGTCGAGCACGACGGCATCGACGGTGATGCCGAGATCGGCCGCCGCCTCGAGGATCGCCAGACCGGTGCCGCCGCCCTCGGCGGCCACGCCGTCGAAGCCCCAGAGCGACAGCTGCTCGGTCAGGATGCGCCGGTTCACGTCATTGTCGTCGACGACAAGGATGCGCGCACCCTGGACATTGATTGGCAGCGGCTTCGGCTCGAGCCGGGCGGCCGCCACCGCGAACGGCAGGTTGACGGTGAAGACCGAGCCCTTGCCCCATTCGCTCTCGACATTGAGATAGCCGCCGAAGAGATCGACAAGGCCGGCGGTGATCGCAAGGCCGAGACCCGTTCCCTCATGCCGCCGGGTCGAGGAAGCATCGACCTGCGAGAACTTGTCGAAGACCGATTCGAGCTTTTCGGCCGGGATGCCGATACCGGTATCCTCGATGCGGATGCTCGCCATGATCTCGCCGCCCGCGGCCGCTTCGAAGCCGACATCGACGAAGACATGGCCGCGCTCGGTAAACTTGACTGCATTGCCGACGAGATTGGTGACGATCTGGCGGAAGCGCCCGGCATCGCCGATCACGGCGGCCGGCAGATCGGGTGCGGCGCGCACCAGCAGTTCGATATTCTTCTCGGCCGCATGCGAGGACAGCAGTGTCGCCACATCCTCCACCGCTTCGGTGATGTCGAAGGCGGCTCTGCGCAGTTTCATCTGCCCGGCATCGATCTTCGAGAAATCGAGGATGTCGTTGATAATCGTTAGCAGCGCATTGCCCGATTTGACGATGATGTCGACGAAGGTCTTCTGGCGCGTATCGAGATTGGTCTTGGCAAGCAGCTCCGCCATCCCAAGCACGCCGTTCATCGGCGTGCGGATTTCGTGGCTCATATTGGCGAGGAATTCGGATTTGGCACGGTCGGCGGCTTCGGCGCGCGACAAGAGATGGCGCAGTTCCTCCTCACGGCTCTTCAGCTCGGTGACGTCGGTGAACAGCGCCACCCAATGCTGTCCCTCGCTGACCATCGCATCCATGTTCACCCAGCGCTCGCCGCCGACATGGAAGACGGTGGAAATCGGCTGCCTGGCGGCGATATTGGCGCGCCAGCCCTCCAGGATCTCGTCGGCCGCACCGTGGAAATCGCCGCGCGCCGCACAGAATTCGAACATGCCGAGCCAGCCCTGCCCGGCCTCGATATAGGCGGGCGGAATCTGCAGGATAGCGGCCATCGCCTCGTTGGACATCTTGATGATGCCGTCCTGGACGATGGCAAGACCTTGCGACATCGCATGCGTCGCATCGCGCATCATTTCGCCGACCCGCTCCAGCGCGGCGCGGGTCTCATGGATTTCCTTTTCCCGCTCGCGCACCGCCGAAATGTCGGCATAGGTGAGCAGAATGCGGTCGTTGGAGATGCGGCGGCTGTCGAAGATGACGGATTTTCCGCCCGCCCAACCGAGCTCGATCGGCTCCGGCTCGTCGGTCTCGAACAGGTGCTTGCGGAAGGCGTAGATCTCTTCCGGCGTCTGCGTGCCGTCGTAGCGGCCGAGCTCGTTGTTGCGGCGGATGACGTCGACGAAATGACGGCCGTCGAAAGGATCGTCGAGCGGCAGCTCCCAGATGCTGTAGAATTCGTCGTTGGCGGAGAGAATCCGGTGGTCGTTATCGAGGATCAGCACGCCGATCGGCAGCGAGCGCAGGATGTTCTCGATATCCCGATGCAGCGCTTCTTCCTGCCTCTTCGCCTCGATCAGCGCCTTCTCCCGCTCCTTGAGCGGCGCGATATCGGAAAAGGAGCCGACGACATAGGTGCGCCCATCCGCCGTCACGACGCGGTTGACCCGCGAGATCAGCGGATGAATGCGGCCATCCCTACCCGGCATCTGGCTTTCGATTTCCTTCGACAGTCCGTCTTCCAGCGCCAAGCGGTTTTCTTGGTAGATCGCCTCTCCCTCCTCCGGCCCGAACATTTCGTGCTCGGTCATCCCCAGCACCTGAGAGCGGTCGTAGCCACCGAAGGTCTCGTAATATTGGTTGGCATAGACGAGGCGATGTTTGTCGTCGCGCACGAAAACCGCGACCGGCAGGTCCTCCATGATGGTGCGCAACAGATCGCCTTCGTTGACGCTCTCGTGCCAGCGCGTATCGCTGCGAGCAACCGGCTTTGCTCCGGTGCGGTAGGCGGCGTTGACGACCAGCGGGCGCCCGTCCTCAGCAAAGATGCCGATCGGATGGTCGAGCTTTTCCAGTGCCTCGCGCACCTGGGCAAGATCGGAATCGTTTACAGTCCGAGGGCTGCCGCCGGTCTTCCTGCCAACGGCGCGGCTATCGCGTACTTCGAAAATGCCGAGCACATAGGCCCGCTCCGGCGACGGTGAAAAACTTTCGATCTGGATGCGCTCGTGGCCGAGGCCGGCAGCATCGAAACAGATGGCGCTTTCCTCGGTGCCGAACACCAGCGCGCGGCGTTCCCTATCCTCGCGCTCCTCTTCCTCGGGACGGTCGAAAAGCTCGCGGCTGCGCCTGCCGATGAAATCGGAAATCTCGCGGCCGAGGAAATCGGCATAGGCCTCGTTGACGGCGACATAGCGCAGTTCGCTGTTCTTGACATAGGCCGGGGTGTCCAGATCGGCGATCCGGCGGCAAGCCAATTCCAGTATGTCCCCGGCTGATTTCAAGAAATTATCGCTCCCGCAATGAATGAAATATCAACTACAAAGATTATAACGCCAAGGCTTTTAACAAGGTTTTAACCATAAATTTCAGCAGCGTATTTTTACAAGTCGGCTCATCAAGCTAAGCCGCCGCACATCGGCACCCGGACTTCCTATCTTCACCACCCGCTCATTCCCTTGCCGCGCCGATTTTCGTTGAAATCATGACGAAAATTTAATGCGCGAGACGCTTGCACGGCCATCGCGCCGCCGCGATCCGGGCGGAGTCTGAACACGGCTTTATGGAAGCCAGTCTAGATCAAGGAAAATAGCATGTCCGTTCTTCATAAGACCATGGCGACGGGCCTGATCGCGCTGACCCTTGCCGGCGCCTCACTCGCCACCGCCACCACCGCCGATGCCCGTCCACGCGATGCCTTCTGGGGCGGCCTTGCCGCCGGCGTCGTCGGCGGTGCCCTGCTGTCCGAGGCCGCCCGCCCCGCCTATCCCGCCTATCCCTATTACCGCCCCTACCCCGTCTACAGAACCTATTACCGGCCGTCCTATTGCCACCTCGAATGGCGCTACGACCGTTGGGGCCAGCCCTACCGTGTCCAGGTCTGCCCGGAATAGAACCGCACCCGGCGCCGCTTGACCTCCCGGCGGCGCCGGCCCACCCCAACGGCGAACTTCGGCATCTTCCCCTAACGGCGCAAATGCTGTTGTCGCACGATGGCGTGGTAACAATTTCGCGCTAAATCCAGGTGAGCAATCCGCCCATCCCTCTGTCGATTATCGCAGAAGACAGCTAGAGTTCGCGCATTGCGTTCGTCGCCATCGAACGCATTTGCAAGCATTCGGCCGGACATTCAACGTATGGAGGGGCGAGACGGAATGGCCGTAAATATCCCGGCTGCCGATTGGGCGGCAGACGTAGTCGATTTCCTGTCCCGAAACATCCCGCGCGGCGACGGGGAAGAGGGCTGGGACCATATGTTCCTTACGGCCTATCAGATCGGTTGCGAAGCTCTGGTGGCACTTGGTCAAGCGGATGAAACCCGCTGGGGCGCACTCCCACGTAAGAATGCTCAACTACCTCTCGAACTGCCACGCTGGGACGACCTTTGCGTCTCTGTGCTTCGACTGGCGGCACAACAGAGGCTGCTATCTTATCGCCGGCCTGATGGCAGTATGCCTCTATCGACGGGCGGCTTTCTCATTTACCGGATAAGCGCACCACCTCCGCCTCCGCCGAATATCGCGGCTGCAAACGGTCTTGGTCCCGCGTTCGCAACACCCGAGGTCTTGTCTGTCATTCGGGTATTGGGGCTGCTGGCCGAAGGCCGTTGGACGGAGATTGCTGAAACCGTGTTCTGGCGGGACTGGCCAGAGGAATGGGAAATGAGTTTCATCTCCGATCCCCGTTTCTCTGATGCGTTGGAGCAAGCTCTTGTCAGGATACCGGCTGATATCCGCACCGAAATGGACAAACTGGTCACCATCACTGACACGGATGTCACGGCTGCCATGCAGCGACGCGCGGCAGCTGTAGCGGAGGCGCGCGCTAAATATGGACCGAACGCCAACATACATCCACCCGACACCCACTCCCAGGCAAGAAGGGGTTTGGAGTTGCTGCGGCGGCACGACCTTGACTGGCTGTTCTTCCGCCGCTGGCGCCTTTCCGATGGTTGGCTCGCACCAAAAGAAGCGGGCAAAGCGCTGGAAATCTTTCACGACGATCTCGCGATCGCCATGCGGTGCGCCGTCATTAAACGGCTCTATCCGAACTTAACGTTCGCGGCTGCCAGGTAGGTGGGGGATCAGCATGCCGGAACCGCTCAAGAACCTGCTGCATCAGGCGCTGGTCGGCGACATGGCCGATCGCATCGCCGCCCATGCGCCCGCCTTCGACAGGGATCGTTTCATAGCGTTGGCAACGCGCGGTCTTGACGCACTGGAGCTGATGGAACGCTCGGCCCTAATCCGCGACGCGCTGTTTGCCACGCTTCCCGAAGATTTCCCGCAAGCCACAGCCATCCTGACGGCGAGCCTGCCTGCATCAGGCAGACCGGGGTTGACCGGCTGGATGCTGCTGCCGGTCAACCAGTTCATCGCCGTCCGCGGCCCCGCTCATTTCGAGCTCGGTCTCGATCTGCTGAAGGCGCTGACGCCGCATTTCACCGCCGAATACGGCATCCGCCCCTTCATTCACCGCGAGCAGCAGCGGGCGCTCACCATCATTTCCGGCTGGGTCGGTGACCCCGACCGGCATGTGCGCCGGCTGGCGAGCGAGGGAACGCGGCCGCGCCTGCCCTGGGCGATGCGCCTGCCGCAGTTGGTGAAGGATCCGGCGCCGATCCTGCCAATCCTCACTGCATTGATCGACGATCCGGAGGATTATGTGCGCCGCTCCGTCGCCAACAGTCTGAACGACATCGCCAAGGATCATCCGGATCTGGTCGCCACCTTCATCGCCGGCCAGATCGAAAACGCTTCTGAAGAACGGCGCCGGCTGCTGAAACATGCCTCGCGGACGCTTCTGAAAAAAGGCCACGCGCAGGCGCTCGCCAATTTCGGTTTTGGCGCGGCCGCATCGCTCCAGTGCGAACTGCGCCTCATCACCGGCGAGGTAATGTTCGGCGATGGGCTGGATTTCGCAATCCGGGTGACAAATGCCGGCAAGGCCGCGCAATCGGTGATGATCGACTACGCCATCCATCATATGAAGGCTGACGGCTCGTTATCGCCAAAGGTTTTCAAGTGCAAGACGATCCTGCTTGCGCCCGGGCAGAGCCAGGCGATCGAGCGCCGCCACGCCATGCGGCCGATCACGACACGGCGCTATTATCCCGGGCAGCACCGCATCGCCATCCTCGTCAACGGCGCAGAAAGCGCGTCGGAAAGCTTCATCCTGAAAATGCCGTCGCCCAAGCCGGCCTAGAGCTCGATGCCATCGCGCGGATCGAGCGCGGCTTGGCGCATGGTGTCCCGCAGTTGGCTGTTGCGGGCGACGTCGTCGTCCCCGTCGTCGACAGGATCGAGCTCGAATTCGTTCTCGATCGGCGCCGTCTTCTCGATCGACTGGATTCGGTTCAATTCTGGCTGGCGGCGGCGCTCGGATTCGGTCGTGTCTTCGTCATCGGAGCTGGTCGGTGTTGCTGCTGCCGGAAGCTGCTGCGACGCCGGCAAGGAGAGCTTGCTCCAGTCGTCCGCCGATCCTTGGTCGGATGTGCTGAGCGCGGGCGGCGGCAGGATGCGTTCCTGAAAGCGGCGATCCTCGAAGTATCGCGTCTTCTTCGCCCGTATCGGCGGCGTACCGGCGACCATGACGATCTCGTCGGCTGGCGGGAGCTGCATGATCTCGCCGGGGGTGAGGAGCGGTCGCGCCGTCTCCGACCGCGATACCATCAGATGGCCGAGCCAGGGCGAGAGGCGATGGCCAGCATAGTTCTTCATCGCCTTCATTTCGGTGGCGGTGCCGAGCGCGTCGGATACGCGCTTAGCGGTCCGCTCGTCGTTGGTGGCGAAGCTCACCCGGACATGGCAGTTGTCGAGGACCGAGTTGTTCGGCCCTATCTCGTCCGGCCGCGCCCAGCGCGCCGAGCCATAGGTCTCCACATTCTTCGCCTCTCGGGCGCGCCAGACGGACATACCGATCGCGACGGCGATCGTGATGAAGCCGCCGGACGCCGCGATATAGGCGCCCTCCACGAAAACCTTCGGCGAGTTCGGCCAGCCGCCGAGCTCGAACCAGGCCGGGCCAAGCTGGGGTTGGAAGCCGAGCCTGTAAGCGGTCCAGTGCGTCGCTGCCCAAGTGGTCAGCAGCACGATCAGGAAGACGATAAGGATCTGGTCCCAAAGAATTTTGTACCCGACACGACTACCTCCCTTCAGATAAAGCGGAGAAGTCAGGGCAGCCATTCAATGGTTTCAAGGCATCGCGATGCGCTGACGCTGAAATGGCGGCATTGGCGTGCATTTGGGATAAGTCGATGTTCTATCGGGAGATGCGACAGGCGACCATAGACTAGCGATAACTTGCATATTTCTGAATCTATAAGCGATCCCGATATGCAGGATAGTGCCCCGTTCTTATAGTCTGACTCAGCCAAGTCTGGGGGTCTTTGTAGCGCGGATCCTCGTTCCATGGATTGGGATCGGCGCGCAACATTTCGGCAATATAGAGTGGCTTGAAAATGGGATTGCTGGGATCGGTTCCGCGTCGTCGCTGGACGACAGGCACCCGCGCCTTGACGCGATGAGTCCCCACTCGAATGTTCTGCCAGATCTGCGGTCTGTCCGTGGGCACAGAGTATGTTGGATAATCCAGCAGAAAGTCCCCTGGATAGGGATCGCGCAGGTTCCCCATCGACAACTGCTTACTCGGCTCTCGCCGTCCGGGTCCGTAACGGGTCACAACGCGGTCGAAGACGTCCGAGGTGCCGTCGCCAAATATCACGCGCGTCTGACCACCCGACATGCGCTCGGTATCGACAATCCGCCCCCTTCGATAATGCACATTCGGCAGCCCCATCATCACATGGGTGAGCCAAACATTGTAGGGGGATAGGTTGCGCGTGAAGGGCGTCGGCGTGAGGCCG